>CAXTOT010000006.1:0-109149 GCA_964245915.1 uncultured Lichenihabitans sp.
GGTGGGCCGGTGATTGGCGAGCAGCAGATCCGAATAGCCCAGGATCGCGGTGAGAACGTTGTTGAAATCATGCGCCACCCCGCCCGCGAGCTGGCCGATGGCCTGCATCTTCTGCGCCTGCACGAAACTTTCCTGCAGGGTGCGTTGCTCGGTGGTCTCCAGCGCGAAAATGTTGACCGTGGCGCCGTCGTTGCCGCGCTCACCCGCCGACACGAAGAATTTGACGGCGCGCTCGGAGGTTCCGCCGAGCGCCGCATCGACGGGCGCGATCTCGCTCTTGCCGGCCAGCGCGGCCGCGACCGCGCCTTGCAGTGCGCCCCGGTCGCGCTCGGCTATGCCGAAATAGAGCGATTGAGCCCGCTCCCCGCGTTCGGTCCGCAACGCCTCGCCGAACAGCCGCGCGAAGGCCGCGTTGGAGCGGGTGATGGTGCCTTCCGGACTGAGCGACGCGATGGCCATCGGGGTCGAATTGAAGAAACGCGCGAAGCGAACTTCGGCGGCCCGCAGATCCTCCGCCGGCTCCTCGCCCGGCGCACGATTGATCACCAGCGTCCGTGACGGACCTGGTACCCCATCCTCGGCAAAAGCGATGCGGTGCAGCATGCGGGCCGGGAAGCTGTCGCCGTTGCGGCGCCTGAGGTCGATGTCGAACTGCTCGGTTTTGACGTCGCCCGGCGCGCCCGTAATCATGGTCAGCATGGCGCCGCCATCGCCCGCCACAACGTCGGATATCGTCAGCCCGCCGGAACCGACCTGAGCCAGATCGTAATCCAGCCAGTTCGCCAAGGTCGCGTTCATGTAGGAGATCTGACCGTTCGGTTCGGACGAGAAAAACCCGGCCGGCGCGTGGTCGAGGTAATCGATCGCGTGTTGCAGCTCCTGAAACACATTCTCATGGCGTTCGCGTTCACGCGTCACGTCGGCGACCGTCCACAGCGTTCCACGCTTGCCGCCAGGACGCGACACGGGCCTAACCCGCACGCGATACCAGCCGACCGGCTCATCCCCCGTCAGGGCCGGGGACAGGCGCATCTCTTCGGTGAGGCGCTTGCCGTCGCGCGCCGCCTGAGCGAGGCGGTACACGGCTTCCGATACCTCGGGCGGCCCGGAGAACAGCCGCGTGACGACCCGCAGGTCGGCGGCGTCCGCGGTGCCCGAGAGCGCCATATAGGCCTCGTTGGCATAGACGATGCGGGATTCGCCTTCGGTGACCAGAAGCCCTTCGGCATTGGTGTCGGCGATGACCTTGGTGATGTCGTTACGCGCGACCTGGCCGGAAAGCTGCACGAAGCCCACCGCATAGAAGAACAGCGCCACGAGACCGATCAGGGCCAGCAGGGCCAGCAGCGCGAGGGTCAACCGCCCCGCCTGATCCTGCGGCAGCAGCGAGGCGGTCGCGGTGGCGCCGACGAGCAGCAATGCCAGAAGCACGACCAGTAGCGGGCTGCCCGCGCGCTCGGTGCGGTCCAACGCGGCGGTTGGCGCCTCAGTCATGTCGGCTCGCAGGTCTCGCGGCTGCCGTGCGCCTGCCAAGGAACCGTAAAGCGGGCGCGTTAACCATTCATTAACCTTCTTGGAGGGCTTGTGCTGCCCCGTGTTACAATCCAACACTTGTCGCGTTTTGTGTCGAGGGGCAGACGGACATATGCAGTCTTTAGGTGGTTTTTTCACGGACAATAAGGGGCTTGCCGTTCTGGCCATCGTTATCGCGGCCCTCGTGGCGATCGCGATCCTCGTGGTCCTGTTCCGCCTCCTCTTCGGCCGACGTTTGCACATGGCCAATGGCGGTCGAGCCCGGCAGCCCAGGCTGGGGGTCGTGGACGCCTTCGATCTCGACCGGCAACGCCAACTCGTGCTAGTCAGACGCGACAATGTCGAGCATCTGATCATGATCGGCGGTCCCAACGATCTTCTGATCGAACGCGCCATCGTGCGCATGCAGCCGAGCGTCGCGGTCCCGTTCAGCCGCGACAAAGATGGTATCGCGGCCCCCACCGCCCCATCGGCTCCGAACCAATCGGCGCTTTCGGGGCAGCCTGGGTCGCCTGCGCCGGCTTCGGTGATGCCCCCCACCATCGGGACGGCCCCCGAGCCCTCGTCCGACCGCATGCGGCAGTCCGCACCAGTCGGCGGCTCCACGCCCGGTCCAGTGGGGCCCGCCGCTCAGCCCCAGCCCATGCGACCCAATCCGGCGCCGCCGCGCAGCCCCGCGCCACTTCCGACAAGGCAGCCCCAGCAGCCGGCGGCAAGTCCGCCCTCGCCAGGCCTCGCAAGCCCGCCTTCCCCTGCGGCGCCGCCCACCCGACCGGGGCCGACGCCTTTGCGCGCCGCTCCAGGGACCCCGACACCGCGACCAGCCACGACCCCGACGGCGCTTCGACCCCCGCCGCTCACGCGGGTAACCTCGGCGGCGTCGTTGCGTCGCGATCCCGTGCCTGGGCCGCCGACGCCCGATAGCGCGGCCCCGCCCAGCCCCCAATCCGAACCCGCGCCGAAGGACGTCAAACCGGTCGAGCCGCAGCAACCCGCGCCGACTTCACCCGCCGTGGAACCCAGCCAAAACGTGACGCAAACCGAGACGGCTCCAACAGCACCGGTCGTCGAACCGACGAATCCGCCCGTAGCCGCCGAGCCGCCGCGCCCGGTCCCGCCCTTGCCGACGACGCTCGACACCCTCGAGTCGCTCGAGGAGGAAATGGCCAAGTTGCTGGGCCGCCCGGCGTCCGACAAAGGTTGACGACTGGCGGGTTCGGCTATGGGCCGGGTGATCCGACTCGCACGGCAAAAACCGCCGACTCGCGGCTTAAAAGAAGCCTGAACCGTTCAGACTTAGCGCCGAGTCGCTGGAGGCAAATGCGGTCACACCGACGGTCTGGGGGGCAGCAGGCCGCCCGCCTCCTCAATCGTCGCGATAGATTCGCTCGCGCCGTTCGTGCCGCTCCTGCGCCTCGACCGAAAGGGTCGCGATCGGGCGGGCGTCCAAGCGCTTGAGAGCGATCGGCTCGCCGGTCTCCTCGCAATAGCCATAGCTGCCGTCGTCGATACGGCCCAAGGCGGAATCGATCTTGGCGATGAGCTTGCGCTGCCGATCACGCGCCCTGAGTTCGATCGCACGGTCGGTCTCGGACGAAGCCCGATCCGCGAAATCCGGGTGATTTTCGTTTTCGTTCTGCAGCGCCGTCAGCGTCTCGCGGCTCTCGCGGAGCAGGTCTTCTCGCCACGCAATCAGCTTGCGACGGAAATAGCCCCTTTGACGCTCGTTCATGAACGTCTCGTCTTCAGTGGGCCGATAGCCCTCGTCGGTCGTCGCGGACCACATCATTGATAGCGGGCTCCCCCGTCGCTTCTTTCGCGGCCTTATAACGGGGCTTGGGCGGCTTCACAATCGCGCCTGAGGCGGCACACGAGCGCTTCGAAGCCGACCGCTGCATAACACACGCCAACCTTGGCTTGCGATTCGCAAGCGAGCGCGCCGAAACGGCTCCAAAGGCCGTGCATGCAGGCAAAGGATGAGGCCCATTGTCGCGCGTTCGGCACCCTCGACACGGCGTCTCCCGCGCGGTTGAATCGATGTTGTAACCAGAGGATCGTGCCAAGGGTGAAGTCGGCTAAGCGGGGACCATCCATGAAAACCCTCATCGTGATGCGGCACGCAAAGGCTGCACCGGGCAACGCGGACCACGAGCGCGCCCTTGACGCGCGAGGCCGCGCGGAGGCGGTGTGGGCCGGCGAGGCCCTTCGGGCGACCAAACTGCAACCCGATGTGGCGCTCGTGTCGGATGCGCGGCGAACGCTGGAAACCTATGAAGGACTTCATCGCGTGCTCGGCCCGGCCGGGCGCGTCGTCATCGAACCCGAACTCTATTGCGCGTCACGCAACGCGATCCTGGGCCTGATCCGCTCCGCTCCCGACGATGCGGGATGTGTTTTGGTGGTCGGCCACAACCCGGGTCTCGCCGAAGCCGCGCGCGATCTCGTCGCCACGGGTCCCGATCACGCCATCGCGGACTTGCGCGCCCGCTATCCGACCGCCGGGATCGCGGTGATCGATTTCGCGTGTTCCGCTTGGGCGGACATCGGAACCCATGGAAACCTCAAACACCTGCTTTGGCCGGATCGGGACTGTTAGAGCCGATCGGCTAGCGTCGCGGCGCCCCACCGTGGGTGCAGCGCTGTTCTTTCCCCCAGCCGATCGTTAGATGGACGGTGTCGCCACACCGGACCGCGCCTTGCCCTTCATCTCCGACATCATCCAGGACGCCCAGATCGCGGCGCAAAGCGTCGCCGATTACGTGACGGGCACGGGATTGCGGCTCGGCGTCACCGGCCTGTCGCGGGCCGGCAAGACCGTCTTCATCACGGCGCTGGTGCACAACCTCACGCAGAATGGCCGTCTTCCGGTGTTTCGTGTCGCGGCCGAGGGTCGGCTCGCGCGAGCCACCTTGCGGCCGCAGCCGGACGATGCGGTGCCCCGCTTTGCCTACGAAGATCATGTGGCGGCGCTGACGGTCGACCGGAGCTGGCCGGAATCGACGCGGCAGATTTCCGAACTCCGGCTGACCCTGGATTATGAACGCAAGGGCCTGTGGCGTTCGGGGCCCTCGACCTTCACCATCGACATCGTGGATTATCCGGGCGAATGGCTGCTCGACCTGCCGCTGCTCGGCAAGTCCTATGCCCGCTGGTCGCGCGAAACGCTCGAAGCCAGCGGGCAAGCGGCCCGCGCCGCCATCGCGGCGGATTGGCGCGGCTTTGTTGCGACCATCGACCCGCTCGCCCCGGCTTCGGAGGAGACGGCGCGGCGGTGTGCCGAACTCTTTACGACCTACCTCAGGGCGAGCCGCACCGAACTCTACAGCCTGTCGACCCTGCCGCCCGGACGCTTCCTCATGCCGGGCGATCTCGAAGGCTCGCCGGCCCTGACCTTCGCACCGCTCCCGGTCGAGGAAGGCGCGAGCCTTCCCGGACACTCGCTCGCCGCCATGATGGCGCGGCGCTACGAGAGCTACAAAACCCATGTGGTGGGGCCGTTCTTCCGCAACCATTTTGCCCGGCTCGATCGCCAGATCGTGCTGGTCGATGCGCTCTCGGCCCTCAATTCCGGCCCGGCCGCGGTGCGCGATCTCGAACAGGCGCTTGCAGAACTGCTGACCGCGTTCCGCGCCGGCCGCGCCTCGCTGTGGTCGACGCTGTTCCGGCCGCGGGTGGATCGCATCCTGTTTGCGGCCACCAAGGCCGACCACCTCCATCACACCAGCCACGACCGGCTCGAGGCCATTCTCCGCCTGCTTACGGCCCGTGCGATCGCGCGAGCCGAGGGCGTCGGCGCGACGGTCGACGTGATCGCGCTCGCGGCCGTGCGGGCCACCCGCGAGGTGGTGGTCAAGGAGGGTCGCGAGCAGCTCGACGCCATCGTGGGCACCCCGCTCGCCGGGGAACGCATCGATGGCGATCTGTTCGACGGCCAGACCGAGGCCGCGATCTTTCCAGGCGAGCTTCCGGCCGACCCGAAGCTGGTGTTCCGCGGCGACGCTCTGGGACAGGCGGAGGGCGCAGCCGACTACCGCTTCGTGAAGTTCAGGCCCCCGCAGGCGACACGTGGGCCCGATGGAACCGCCCTGCCCCTGCCCCACATTCGATTGGACCGGGCGCTGCAGTTTCTGCTTGGAGACCGCCTCGGATGAGCGACATGCCGCCCGATCCGGAAAACCGCGGGCCGCGAGCGTTCAAGATCACGCCGGAGCGGCCGATCTCGCCCGAAAGCACTGGCGCGCCCGTGCCGGGCCGTGAAGCGGTTTCGTCCGAAGCTGCCGAGTTGCCGCCCGAAGGCATCCGCTCGCCGCAGGCCCCGCCACGCGCCTTCCGCACCGAAACGGCACGGCCCGCGCCGGCCCGGCGCGTCGAGATCGCCGAGCAGCCCGATCCCTACGCGCTCGAGGCCGAAGATCAGCTGGAGCGGCAGCCGCCCGACGAGGTCGCAATCGAAATCGCGCAAAAACGCGGCATGCGCCGACGCAGCTTCTTGAGCTGGAGCGGCCTGTTCTGGTCGGCGCTGGGTGGCCTCGTCTCGCTCGGCATCGGGCTTTGGATCGACCGCCTGATCGAAGATCTCTTCGCCCGCGTGCCCGGCCTCGGCTGGCTAGGCCTCGCGCTCGCGGCGCTGGTGCTCGTGGCGCTGCTGGCGCTAGCGGTTCGCGAGGTCGTGGGCGTCGCGCGCCAGCGCCATGTCGCCGAATTGCACGCGACCATCGCCAAGGCCCATGCGGCCGACGACCGTGATGCGGCCCGCCTGGCCCTCAAGGATCTGGCCGCTCTTTATCGCGCGAGACCCGAGACCGCGCGGGGCCGTCAAGCGGTCGCCGGGTTCTCCGACGAGATCATCGATGGGCGCGATCTCATCGACCTTGCCGAGCGCCAGCTCATGCTGCCGCTGGACCTGCTGGCCCGGCGCGAGATCGCGCTCGCGGCCAAGCGCGTCTCCATGGTGACCGCCATCAGCCCGCGCGCGGTGCTCGACCTCATCTTCGTGGTGGCGCAGATCGTGCGCCTGATCCGGCGGATCGCCGAGATCTACAGCGGTCGGCCAGGCCTGCTTGGCTTCTTGCGGCTCGGCCGCTCGGTGGGGGCACATCTTGCCATCACGGGCGGCATGGCGGTTGGCGACAGCCTGCTGCAGCAGATCGTCGGCCACGGCCTTGCCGCGAAACTCTCGGCCCGGCTCGGCGAGGGCGTCTTGAACGGCCTGCTCACGACCCGGGTCGGCCTGTCCGCCATGGCGGTGTGCCGGCCGATGCCCTTTGCGGCCGCCCGACAGCCCGGCGTCAAGGATGTGGCGCCCTTCCTATTCGGCGACCGCGAGGGTTGACGGCCGTAAAGACGAAGGGCCTCCGGCCGATCGGCCGCGCAGAACGTCTGTACGATACCGTACGCATCGACAACCTTAGGCCTCGGCCGGCTTACGGCGAGGACAGCATTAAGTCAGCGGGCAGTCGCCGAGCGATCCAGGCACGCGCTTCATCGAGATCCGCAAATGTCGGCGTTAATCCGGCGCCTAGGTTGCCGAAGCCGACTTCGAGAAACCAACGGTCCTGAAGCTTCGACTCGCGGTGATCCGCCGAAAGACGAACCAGCACAGCGATGAGACGGCCAGCCGCCAGTACCAGCATTCCCTCTTCATCAGAGCTGCCGGTCGCAACCTGGATCGATTGCAGGGTGAGGGTCGCAGACATCGGCGCGGTCCTTCTCCACCCCGTCATCGTAACATTTAGCCGCCAAACCGTCCGAGGCAACCTCGCCAGGCCGGAGCGGACCCGCTATGCGCTCGCTCGGGCTCCCTCAGCTAATCTGAGCTCTTTGCCCGCCCCCTGCTTCAGGTGAAGATAGTTCGGATTGAATTCCGCGTAAGCTTTCAGCCCCTCGACATCGAGAATGTCCAACCGCCTGCTTTGCGAGCCGATCAGCTTCTCTCCCCTGAGGCCCTGAAGCACGCGATTCACATGCACCACGGAGAGACCGGTCGTGTCGGCCAGTTCGTCTTGCGTGAGCGGCAGATCATAGCTGTTCTCCGTCGCCAGGCCGACCGCCTGTAGCCGAAGCAGCAACTCACATAAAAGGTGCGCGATCCTTCGATCCGCCGGACGGCGTCCGATATTGGCAAGCCATTCCCGGGAGATCGCCTCGTCGACCAGCGCGGCCCAGCGCAGCGCCCGCGCCAGGGCGGGGTGATGCTCCTGCCAATACTTGACGGTCTCGCGCGGGATCTGGACCACCTTGCAGGCCGACAGCGTGCCGATGGAGTGATCCATCTCGTCCAGGATGGAAATATCCCGATCGTCGAGATCGCCCGGCAGGAGATAGGCCATGATCTGACGCCGCCCATCAGAAAGCATCTTGTAGCGGCAGGCGAAACCCTCGACGACCAGGAACACGTCGTGCGGCGTATCCCCCTCTCGAATGAGGTCCCGATGCGCTTTCACGTCACGCGGGTTCGCAGTGGCGCGTTCCAACAGCATCTTGTCGGCTTCCGGGAGTGTGGCAAAGCATTCGAGTTTGCGGATAAGCGGGTTTCTACGCATGATCCCCTTGGCTCTGGTTTGATTCTGCGACCAATGCGACGCCTCACAAATGATTTAATCACATGTTGTTGCGATTAAAAGCCTTCGCGGAGCCCCGTCTGAAAGCGCACCGATTGCAATGGCGCGCGGTAAAACCTATGTTAGTGACATCGCTTGCTCGGTTTCCGGGCGCAGGCGACTGGGAGATCGTGTGCTCTTGCCCCGAACGGGTGTCGAGCCATGCCTCTCCTGCTTCAAACAGCGACCCGCAACGGCCTTCTGAGGGCCTTGTCGGCCGATGATTTTGCCTCCGTTGGGCCCCATCTTCAGATCATCGATGCTCCGCTCAAGTTGCTGATGATCGAGGCTCACGCTCCGATCAAGTATCTGTATTTCCAGGAGCTTGGGTTCGCATCCATCACGACGGATTCATCCGCCGGGAAGATCGAGCTTGGGATGGTGGGACCTGAGGGCCTGGTGGGGGCCGCACCCGTGCTGCTGGGGGTCGATCGCACCCCGCATGAAACTTTCATCCAAATGTCCGGCGAGGCCCTGCGCATCTCGGCGCACGACCTCCTCGACGCGGCAGCCAAGAGCCCGTCCCTGCTTGCCCTGCTGCTTCGATATGTGCATGTACTGATGATACAGACTGCGCAAACAGCATTTTGCAACGCGGCCTACACGATCGAGGTTCGTCTTGCCCGCTGGCTCCTGATGTGCCGCGACCGCTGCGAGGTGGATGACATGCTGCTCACCCACGAATTTCTGTCGATCATGCTGGGGGTTCGTCGCCCCGGCGTCACGGTCGCGATCCAAATCCTCGAAGGAAACCATCTCATCAAAGCGACGCGCGGGCACGTCCACGTGCTGAATAGGCCAGGTCTCGAGGCCCTGGCGGATGACAGTTACGGCGTGGCGGAAGCGGAATATGCCCGCCTGATCGGGCCGGCGTGACGTGCCCCGCTATTTCCTGCATCTCAGGCGACATGCGGGGGCCGACGGTGTGGCCTTGGACCACGAGGGCGACGAGCTCGCGAGCGAGGACCTGTTACGCGAGCATGTGCTGGAGACCGCGCGCGACCTGACCGCGCGCGCGCGGATCGAGGTGATCCGCAATTGGTATGATTGCTCTTTCGAGGTGACCGATCAGGGTGGGCAACTCGTGATGACCGTACCGTTCGACGATTTAGTTCGGGAAACTCCATGAGGACTTATTGCTGCGCGTAGAGCGTTCGAGCGTCAGGTTTCCGCAGGCGCCACACGGCTTCGTCGCGATGGGGTTTGCTTAGTCCAGAGGGGCCGAGCCAGCCGAACCGCCACAGACCCGAGCCCGACGAGGAACACACACCAGGCGGGGCGGATCGTACCGCTGACGTCGAGATCGGCCTTTAGGACACGACCGGCCGGAACGTGATTGACCACCTGATACCGGCCCGCCTGGTCGAACAATCTTCGAGGACAGGGTTACGAAGATTCCCCGGCCGGCCACGAAACCGCAGGCTTGCGTCGACCGTAACTCCGACCGAGCGTGTGGACGAAACTGTTCTCCCCCTCAGTCCTCGTCCACCACGCTTGGCCCCAGTCTCGATCAGGTTGGGGCGGCCCGCGCCGAACCCCCCGGCGCGGGCCGATCGTTCGTTTGCGTCACGCCACGCCGAGCTTTTTCTGCAGGCTGGTCGAGGACGTCGTATATTGGAACGTCAGCCGCTTTTCCGGATAGACGTAGCGGTGCACCTTTTGCGCCGCCAAGGCGCCCTCGTGGAAGCCCGACAGGATCAGTTTCAGCTTGCCCGGATAGGTGTTGATGTCACCGACCGCGAAAATGCCCGGCACGCTGGTCTCGAACTTTTCCGTATCCACGGGCACGAGGTTTTCGTGAAGGTTGAGACCCCACGCGCCGATCGGTCCAAGCTTCATGGTCAGGCCGAAGAACGGCAGCATCACGTCGCAGGCGATCTCGGTGCTGGTGCCGTCGTCATGCTTGACCACGGCACCAGTGAGCTGACCATCGGCTCCCTTGAGGCTCGTGACCTGTCCAAGCTCGAGGTCCATCGACTTCTCGGCCACGAGCTGCCGCATGCTGTTGACCGAATGCGGCGCGGCCCTGAAGGCATCGCGGCGATGCAGCAGGGTGACGCGCTCGGCGAGCGGATGCAGGTTCAAGGTCCAGTCGAGGGCGGAATCGCCTCCCCCCACGATGAGAACCTTCTTGCCGATGAAGGCGTCCATCTTGCGGACCGCGTAAAAGACCGAAGTGCCTTCATAGGCCTCGATGCCGGCAATGGGCGGCTTCTTGGGCTGGAAGGAGCCGCCCCCTGCCGCGATCACGATCGACTTGCACTCGAATTGCTGCCCTGCATCGGTGTGTAGGCGAAACCGCGGCGCACTCGGATCACCCAGCACGTCGAGCGCCTCGACCATCTCGCCGTAATGGAAGGTGGGGCCGAACGGTCTGCACTGTTCGAGCAGGTTGTCGACGAGACCCTGTCCCGTCACCAACGGGAAACCCGGGATGTCGTAGATCGGCTTTTCCGGGTAGAGTTCGCCGCATTGACCACCCGGTTTGCTCAAGATGTCGATCAAGTGGCTCTTGATATCGAGCAGGCCCAGTTCGAACACCGTGAACAGCCCGACAGGCCCGGCGCCGACGATCACGACGTCCGTGGTAATGGTTTCGGTCATCCTACAATCCTATGGTCGCACGTCGGCGCGCGCCCGTTGCACTCGTTCAAGCCTGCAGCCAAAGCTCGGCCGAGCCGGCTCCTTAAAGCAGTATCGGTCCGAATGAAATCACCTGGAGCACGATGAGCCGAGCCGGCGCTTCGGCGCTTTAGGGCTGGTGCAGCGTCAACCCTGCCGAGACGGCGTCCGCACCGTCAGTCCGTCGAGGCTAGGCCGCACCTTGATCTGACACGACAGGCGGGAATTCGGCTTCACCTCGAACGCGAAGTCGAGCATGTCCTCTTCCATCGGCTCGGGTTTGCCCACGGCCTCGACCCATTGCGGATCGACATAGACGTGGCACGTGGCGCAGGCACAAGCGCCGCCACATTCGGCTTCGATTTCCGGAACGCCGTTGCGAACGGCCGCCTCCATGACGGTCGATCCTTGTTCGGCCTCGACATCACGCGATTGGCCCGCGGAGTCGATGAAGGTGATCTTGATCATGTCGACCGGTCAGCTCCCGAACGTGCCATCCTGCGCAAACCCCGAAGCCGATCCTCGCCGGCCACTGCCGGTCCCAGCGAGCGCGACGTTAAGGCCCGTAACCTCTTAGCCAGTTTCGCCGCCCATGGCGAGAGTGCCTTTCGGTCGCGGATTCGTCACGGATGTTGATCGAGAAGGTTGTCGATAACCGCGCAAGCGCGATCGACGCGGGCCTGCAGGGTGGCCAGGCGATCGGGTCCCGCCGCCGCCCGGTCCGTGGCAGGGGAACGTTCGTCCCGCTCGATGCTTTGGGCCTCCTCCGCCACCCCCCATGCGCCGACCGCCCGCGCCGAGCCGCAAAGCGTATGGAGCAGGTCACCGGCGCGTTTGGGCATGTCGCCATCCTGCGGCGTGCCTTTGGCCAGCGTTGCCACGATCGACCGGGCCTGACGGGCGAACAGGCCGAGTAGTTCCAATTCGAGATCGCCGTCGCCGAGCGTTTGGCGCGCGAGGTGGACCAGATCGATGGCGGGTCGCGCGTCCGGGGCGCCGTCCGGGGCCAGCTCCTGCGCCAAGCGGCCGCTTCGCGCGGATTCCGGCGGCCGGGCGGGCATGTGCGGCGTCATGGATGGTCCTCTTAGGTCGGCCGCTCGGAACGCTAAGCCTCGCGGCCAGCGTTAACGACGTTTCTCGATAGGGCACCTGCTCCGTTTGCAACGGAGCCTCCCGCGAGTAGACTGCGATTTGGTTAATGATCCCTTTGTGGCGTTCCATGGAATCGCTGAGGCCAGCGATCCTTGTGGGCATTCGGATCGTTGGCCCGAGCGGGAGCGGGCTGGCTTACCCTTGGACGCGATGAGAGCGTCAGGTGATACTTGACCGTTAACGAGTAGGGCATCGCCTGTGGCGGACGGTGTCCTTCGACGAGGCGTATCCGCGTTGAGGTGTAAAGATGAGCGTGCAAAATCAGGCCAAGGACCCCGCCGCGGCGGCCCTCCTGGCGATCGAAGAAGCACTCAATCTCGTCAAGTTGGATGATACGGCAAGCGCGCCTGCGACGGGCGAGCCGGTGCCGCATGGCCCGAGCCCGCATGTGACGGCCGATCCACGCGTTCGCGATCGCGAACCGGAGTCGGCGAGTCCATCGGCGCCCTCGATCCCTGCATCCGAGTCCAGACCCGCAACGCGGCGGGAGGCTCCCGCCTTCGCGCCCGCGGGTCCGGCCGCCAACGATGACCGGCAGTCCGTCGGGCAAATGCTGCAGACCTTGCGGGCACGCCCGAGCCGCACCCCCTACGTGCTGGCCGCCCTAGCGGTCGTGATTTGGGCTGGCCTGTTCTTCTATGCCCTGGTGACACGCGGTGGCGGCCTCGATGCCCTGCGTGGGCCGGATCTGGCCATCGCGACCGCCATTCTGGTCGGCCCGATCGTGTTCATCATGATCTCCGCCGTCCTGCTCATGCGGGCTCAGGAGATGCGTTTTACCGCGCGGTCGATGACCGAGATCGCGATTCGTTTGGCCGAGCCCGAGACGATTGCGACCGAACAGGTCGTCAATCTCTCGCAAGCCATTCGCCGAGAGGTGGCTTCGATGGGCGACGGCATCGAGCGCGCCCTCACCCGAGCCAGCGAGCTTGAATCCATGGTGAGGTCCGAGGTCGCCAGCCTCGAGCGCTCCTATTCCGACAACGAACGCCGCATGCGGCAGTTGATCGGGGAATTGTCGAGCGAGCGCGAAGCCATCGTGTTCAATGCAGATCGCGTGCGCGGCGCCATCACCAGCGCCAACGAGGCCCTGGCGCGCGACCTCGAGACCACCAGCCAACGCATCGCGGCAAGCGTCGACGAAGCCGGAGCGCGCGTCACCGAGTCGCTGGGGGCCAAAGGACAGGAGATCACGACCGCCCTCGGCCGGACCGGCGACACCATGGCGGCGCAGATTGCCCAGCACGGCGCCGACATGATCGGCCATCTTTCGCAGACCACGGAGACGGTCTCGCTGCAACTGACCGAGGCGACGTCCGGCGTCACCGACGCGCTGGCCGACCGGATCGGGGCCGTGGACGATCGCCTGCGGGCCGCCGGCGAGGCTTTGTTGAACGATCTTGCGACGCGCGGCGAGGATGTCGCCCGCCGGCTCGAAGATTCTGGCGCCACCATCGCCGAAACGATTTCCCAACGTGGCGAGACGCTGGTGTCACGCTTGGCGCAGACCAACGATCGGCTGCACGAGACCGTTGCGGTTCACGGCAAGGCGCTCGACGAGAACATCGCCGCAACGGGGGACCGGATCTCGGCCCTGTTCGCCGACCGGACCGCCGCGGCCCGCGAGGCCTTGGGCCAGTCCGCCGAGACGCTGACGGCGCTGTTCGAGGCCCGCCATGCCGAATTGACCGGCACGGAGGATCGCATGACGGCCCTGCTGGCCGAACGCACGTACGGGGCACGCGAAGCGCTGGAACAGGCAGGCGCCACGCTGAATGAGGTGCTCGATACGCGGTTGAACGACATCGTGGCGGCGAGCGACACGCTGGTCCAGCGGTTCGACGAGCAGGCGGCTCACGTCTATGCCGCGGTTCAAGCCTCCGGCGAGAACCTCGACCGCATCATGGCGGAGCGTCACGGCGATCTGGCGGCCGTTCAGGCCGAGCTTGCGGCAGCCCTCAGTGAAGGTCAGGCCGCCTCCCGGGAGGTTTTGGCCGCCACCACGGAGGGGATCGGGCAGCTCTTTCAGGAGCGACATGCCGAGCTCGCGGCAACGCTGAGCGACGGCCATTCCGCCTCCCGGGAGCTTTTGGCCGCCACCACGGAGGGCATCGGGCAGCTCTTTCAGGAGCGACATGCCGAACTCGCAGCGACCCTGAGCGCTGGCCATGCCGCCTCGCGGGAACTCTTGACCGGCACGACGGAAAACATCGGGCAGCTGTTCCAGGACCGAAATGCCGAGCTGACAGCGGTTCTGAGCGACGGCCATGCCGCGTCCCACGAACTTTTGGCGGCCGCGACCGAAAACATCGGGCAAGTGCTCCAGGACGGCAATGCCGGCCTCGCAGCTATCGGGGACGACCTTGCCAGACGTTTGGTGGACCATTCCGCTCAAACCAGCACAGCCGTTGCGACATCGGCCGACGTGCTGTCGCGAGCCTTCGAAAAAGGCCGTGCCGATCTGGAGCTGGTCGGCGATCGAGTCGCGGCGACCCTGGAGGAGCGTCAGGCGGCGCTCGGGGCCTGGAGCGACCATCTGGCGGCGGCGATCGAAGAGCGCGCCCAAGTCACCACCGAGCTCACCAACAGCGCCACCGACATGATCGTCCGCGCCGTCGAGCATCATGGTGCCGAGATTGCCCAGTTCAGCGACCGCATCACCGCCACCCTGGACGAGCGTCAGGCAGCTTTTGCGACCTGGGGCGAGGGTTTCGAGATCGCCTTGGCAACGCGCCTGCAAACCGTGACCGGGCTGGTCGATGAATCGGAAGGCTCGATCAACCGCCTCATCGAGAACCATGAGGCGCATTTGGCCCGGACGCAGGCGGCCCTGGCCGAATTCGGATCGGCTTTGAACGGGCAGATCGAAGGCCGGGGCGCCGAAATCGCCGCCGCCGGCGACCGCGTCGCGGCCCTTCTGGTGGAACAGGTCACGGCCGCACGCGACACCCTCGTCGGCTCGACGGAGGATCTCACCACCCTGTTCGCCGGGCACGACGCGCAGACCCGGCAGGCTTTGGCGGCGCACCTCCAGGCCCTGCAGAGCGACTTTGCGCAATCGGCTGAACGGGCCTTGTCCGGTGTCGCCGAAACCGGCGCGGCCTTCCACGACCGCTTCGGCTCGACCGTCTCCGATATCCTGGCCGCGCTGGCGACCCATGGCGACCGCGTCAACGACCATATCGACGATCGCCTGCAGGCCCTGGACGCGGCGCTTCAGCATCAGACCGGCGTCCTGAATGCCTCGATCGACGCCCATACGGACCGGTTCTCGACGCAGTTCGCGGAACGGCTCGGCCTGATCGAAACCGTGTTCGCGGACCACGGCGAAGGTCTGGTGGACCGGTTGTCCACACGATCCCGCGCCACGTCCGAGGCCCTCGAAGCGCAGATGAACGCCTTCGAGGAGCGGCTCGGATCGCGCGCCGGGACCATCGGCGAATCGATGGACGGGCTGATGTCGCGCGTCCACGCCGGCCTCGACGTGCGGGCCAAGACCCTCAACGAAACCTTGGCGCAGCGCACGCTCGAAGTCGCCAAGGTGCTGGGCGAGGGGGGCCGCGAGGTTACCCGTGCGCTCGACGAGAAGGCGCAACAGATCAACGCGCTCCTGCTCGACCGTTCGGACACGCTGGCCGAGACCCTGGGCGCCAAGGCCAAGGAGATCGATGGCACGCTGGGCAGCCGAGCGGACGCCATCGCGGATACGCTGGATACCCGCATCGCCCGCTTCGAACAGCAGGTGGTCGGACGTCTGGATCAGGTGAGCAACGACCTCGACGGGCGCGGCCGCGCCGTGGCCGAGACGCTCGGGACCCGGACGGCCGAGATGGATCGCATGCTCGACGAGCGGACCCGCACGCTCGAGACGGCCTTGGTCCAACAGGGTGGCGCCATGGCGGCAGCGCTCGACGCCGGAATTCACAGCTTGACCCAGTCCATCGGAGCCAGCGCGGGTTCGGCCGCGGAGGCCATCACCGAGCGGACCGCCTGGATGCAGGACACGCTCGCATCGCGTCTCGACGAGATCCGCGACACGTTCGGCTCGGGCGTGGACGACATCGAAAAGACGCTCGACGCTCGTTCCAGCGCCATTCATTCCGCCGTCCACCGCCACGTCGACGGCATCAAGACCGTGGTCGGGGATAGCGTCGCGGTGCTCCACGATTCCTTCGGTACCCATGCCACCCTGATCGGGGAACAGGCGCGCGACATTCGGGCGGTGCTCGACGCCCGCGAGAACGAAGTCGGCTCGGCGCTCGTGGCCCACGTCGATACGATGAAGACGATCCTCGGTGGCTCGGTCGAGGCCCTCAACGGCACGATCGCGACCCATGCGGCGGAGGTCGGTCGTCACGTCGAAGCGCTCGGCACCGCCACCGATCATCTCGATCGAGCCTTGGGGTCGCGCGCCGAAGAGATCGCCACCACGCTGCACAGCCGGACCGAGGAAATCGAAGCCACGCTTTCGAACAATGTCGAGGCCATGCACACGTCCCTCAACAACAGCCTCGGAACCATGGGCGATGTGCTCGGCACCGCCATCCAGGCGCTCGATCGGTCGCTCAGCACGCATTCGAACGATATGGCCACGACGCTGCGGGAGCGCTCGGACGCCATCCGGGAAAGCCTGTCGGCCCATCTCGGGACCATCCGGACCGTGCTCACGGGGGCGCTCCGCGACCTCGACGGTTCGCTCGGCTCGCGCACCGGGGACATTACGCGGGCCATCGGCGACCGGCTCGGTGAACTCCATTCGACGCTCGGCGCCCGCATGGAGGAGATCGCTTCCGTGCTCGACCAGCGTGGTCAGGCGCTTCACGAGACGCTCGCGACCCGCACGGGCGACTTGCACGAATTGTTCGACACGAAGGGCCCGATCCTCATTGATCTTCTCGCCGCCCGCGGGGGCGAAGTCGCCGAAGAGCTCGCCGGGGTCGGCGAGATGGTGGCCCAGGCCATCGAGAACCGCGGCAATGCCATCGTGCAGCATATCGGCGAGAAGCAGGCCGAGTTGACCTCCTCGATCGACCAGTCGGCCCAGGCCCTCCGCCGCGCGCTCGAAGCCGGCGCGCGTACGTCGGTGTCGGCGCTGGTGAACACCAGCGATACGCTCAAGAACGAGATCGGCATCCTGCTGGAGCGGCTCGGCACCACCAACGCGTCGCTGTCGCAACTGATCCAGGACGCGGGCGGCAGCTTGTCGGGCGTCGATGCGGCGCTGCAGGCCCGGCTGGTCGACTTCAACGAGCAATTGGGCCAGGTCGCGGCTCAGATGGACGCGATGACCGAGGCCTCCCAGGCCAGTATCGGCGACGCCCAGGCGATCGCGGGCACGCTGGAGTCGCATCAGCAGGCCCTGGTCGAGGCGGCCCAGGCGCTGGCGCAGACTCAGGCCGATGTCGACGCCGAGATCGATGCACGGCGCGCCACTCTCGACAGCCTGCTCAGCAATGTCAGCGCCCGGGTCGACGAGTTCGACGGCATGATGCGCTCGTTCTCCGCGCTGGTGGACGAGTCGCTTCACAGCGCCGAAGCGCGCGCCCGCGATCTTGGGACCTACCTGGCCGACACCGCCCACGTCGCGACCGGAACCATCAGCGAGCATTTCGACGCCATTCGGACCAGCACGGCCGAAGAGCGCGATCGGACCGCCGCGGCGCTCAAGACCGTGCACGATCAATCCACGGCCGACATGACGGCGATCTTCGACAGCGCGGTCGAGAAATTCCGCAACTCGGCCGGCGAGATCCGGAAAATGGCGAGCGAAGTCCATCGCGAGCTCGACTCGACCCGACAGGACCTGCATCGCTCGACCATCGAACTGCCGCGCGAGACCGCCGAACAGGCCAGTGAGGTCAGGCGTGTCGTCGACGAGCAGATCAAGGCGTTGCGCGATCTCACGGCGTTGATCGCCCGGACCAGCACCGGCAACGACGTGGCAGAGCCGAACTCCGTCCCGCGCCGGGGCGACCCGGGCGATGGCGTTTTCGATGACGCGCCGATGGCTCCCCGTCCGGCGTCGCGCCCCACAGAAGCGCGCGCGCCGCAATCGATGCTGCCCGGCCGCGCGATGATGCGGCCCCCTGTGGTCGACCCCACGCGCACCCCCACGGGCAGGCGGACGCCCGAAGGCGGCCCCCGCCTGCCGGCCGCAGCCCAAGTCCAGGGCGGCGAACGAGGTCCCGGCTGGCTGTCCGATCTGCTCGCCCGAGCGTCCCGCGAGGACGACCAGAATGCATCCCAGTCGCAGCCCGCATCCCAGCCAGTTCCGCCCGCCGCGCCGCCGCCCCCGGCCTCGAGGGTTGAGTCGCCCCCGAATGCCGCGATGGTGCCAACACGGGCGGCCGGATCGCTGGCCGCGATCTCCTTCGACATCGCCCGATTGATGAACGAGCGTGAGGCCGCGCAGGCCTGGGAGCAATTCCGCCGCGGTGAGAAGAACGTGTTTTCGACCAGGCTCTACTCGCCGCAGGGCCAGAAGACCTTCGACGAGATCCGCCGTCGCTATCGCGCCGATCCGGACTTCGCCGAAACCGTAAAGCGCTACACCCAGGAGTTCGAGCGCCTGCTCGCCGAGGTCGGCTCGGATGACCGGGTCACCCAGACCTACCTCGGCTCGGACACGGGCAAGGTGTACACCTTGCTGGCACATGCGGCCGGCCGGCTGGGCTAGGGCACGTTGAGTTTAGACGGACGCGGACGCGCGGTCTAAACTCATGAACGTGCTCGCTTTCGAGGTCTTGAGCAGATCCGCCGTCGCGGATCATGCCCTAACGGCGCTCCGGGCAGGTTGACCAAGGCGCCCGGAGGCACCATGCCGCGAACCCTGTCCTGTTCGGTCGAGACCTTCGCGCTCGCAACCCCCTTCGTGATTGCGCGCGGAGCCCGGACCGTCAGCACGGTGCTGGTCGCCAGCATCGGGCAAGGATCGGTGCGCGGCCGGGGGGAGTGCGTGCCCTACGCTCGCTACGGGGAAAGCCCCGACAGCGTGGCGGCCCAGATCGAGAGTGTGCGCGGCGCCGTGGAGGAGGGCGTCGACCGGGCCGGCCTGCAAGCCCTGTTGCCGGCGGGGGCTGCGCGCAACGCGCTCGATTGCGCGCTCTGGGATTTCGAGGCCAAGCGGCTCGGGCTTCGGGCCGAGGCTTTGGCCGGCCTGCACCGCGTCGGCCCGGCCGTCACCGCCTATTCGCTGTCGCTCGGCACGCCAGACGCCATGGCGAAGGCCGCCAAGCTGGCCGCGCACCGTCCGCTGCTGAAAGTAAAGCTCGGCCAGCCAGGCGATCCGGAGCGGCTCCGGGCCATTCGGGCGGCAGCACCCGACGCCGAGCTCATCGTCGACGCCAACGAGGGATGGCGGGAGAGCGACCTCGCGGCCAATTTCGCGGCCTGCGTGGAAACCGGGGTTTTGCTGGTCGAGCAACCGCTGCCGGCCGGCCAGGACGACGCGCTGGGGCGGATGGTCCGGCCCGTGCCGGTCTGCGCCGACGAAAGCGTTCATGCCCGCGACGGACTTGCGGCGTTGCGCGACCGCTATGACGTCATCAACATCAAACTCGACAAGACCGGGGGCCTGACCGAGGCACTGGCGCTGGCCGATGAGGCCGAGCGGCTCGGCTTCGGGATTTTCGTCGGCTGCATGGTGTCGACCTCGCTCGCCATGGCGCCCGCCATGCTGCTCGCACCGCGCGCGCGCTTCGTCGATCTCGATGGCCCGCTTCTGCTCGCGCAAGACCGCGAGCATGGGCTCGTCTACGACGGATCCATCGTCCATCCCCCGAGCCAGGAACTCTGGGGGTGAGCCGGCAAGCTCATTCCATCACGGCGGCTCTGAGAATACACACCATGGTGGCCCGCGCGGGCTGGTCGGAGCGGTTGCGGATGACATGGGGACGGTCGCAACGGTAACGCAGCGTCTCGCCCTCGCGGGCCCGCTCGTTCGACCCGGCGACCTCAACCTCCAATTCGCCCTCGATGACCGACAGGCATTCGATGGACCCGCGCTGGTGCGATTCCGATTCCAAGACACCCCCCGGCTCGGCCTGGAAATCATACCACTGCAGCCACTCGACCGTCTTGATCCAACCCGTGATGGCGAGCCTGCAACGGCCATCGTCGGAGACCAGGATCGGCGTGTCGCCGCGGCTTGATTTCTCGACGAACGGCTCGTCTTCGGCGGCCTGCAGGACGCGATCGATCGAGACGTCGAGCGCCTGGGCCAGGCGCCAGATGGTGGCGAGCGTCGGATTGGTCTCGTTGCGCTCGATCTGACTGATGATCGATTTTGCCACCCCGGACTGTTCGGACAACTCGGACAAGGAAAGGCTGTAGGCTTTGCGCAGGCGCTGCACGGTCTTGCCGAGTTGGCTCGATACGGCGATCGCCCCGGCCTCCAGTACCTTGGCCTTGTCTCGTCCCTCGACGCCCATGGTCAACCGCCCGTGCTCGTCATCCAGGGCATGATCGGCCTTGGCCGATCTGCTCCAACTCAAAAAGCGAGCAGTCTCATCCACCCCCGTCGCCACGCGACTCGAGGAAGGTGAATACCGCTCTGGCGGGACCACCCGACGGCAGCGAGGGTCCGCAAGCGCGCTGTTTGGGCTTGTAGACGATTCCGTTTGGATTATCGAACGAAACTTCGGACGCAGTTCCGTTCGCGGCTTCCGATCGTTGCGAAATTGCTGCGGCGCAAGAGATTTTCGACTTGTCCATTGTTGTGTTGCCGGGGAATGGGCAAACTGAACGTCATGTCACACGCTTGCCATGCTGCTCAGGCCATGACCTTCACGAGGGTGAAGCAATCGCGGTGTGACCTGAGTCGCGAGCCGCGCAGCCTGGCGGCGGGTTTGCTCCATTCTTCGATCAGGGGCGTGTCCGCATTGGCGAGGGCCGCTTCGAGGGCTGCCGGATGACAGCAATGAGCGAAGACAGCAAGCATTACCGGTCCCTTTTCATTTCCGACCTTCATCTCGGTACCAAGGGATGCCAGGCGGATCTGTTACTCGACTTTCTGAAGCATCATGACGCCGAGACCATTTACCTCGTCGGCGATATCGTCGACGGATGGCGACTGCGATCGGGCTGGTATTGGCCGCAAGCCCATAACGACATTCTGCAAAAGCTGCTGCGCAAAGTGCGCAAGGGCGCCCGGATGATCTACATCCCGGGCAATCACGACGAGTTCGCGCGGGAATATGTCGGTTACACCTTCGGTGGCGTCGAGATCATGCGTCACGCGACCCATGTCACGGCGGACGGCCGGCGTTTTCTGGTCACCCACGGCGACGACTTCGACATCGTGGTCCGTCATGCCCGCTGGCTGGCCCTTTTGGGCGATTGGGCCTACGAGACCGCTCTGCGCACCAACACTTTGTTCAACATCGTGCGGCGGCGCCTGGGCTTTCCCTACTGGTCGTTCTCGGCCTGGGCCAAGCTCAAGGTCAAGAACGCCGTCAACTTCATCGGCTCGTTCGAAACGGCCTTGTCGGAAGAGGCCATCAAGCACAACGTCGACGGCGTGATTTGCGGCCACATCCACCATGCGGCGATCCGCGACATCAACGGCGTCACCTATGTGAACATCGGCGATTTCGTCGAATCCTGCTCCGTCGTGGCCGAACACCACGACGGACGGCTCGAAATCCTGCACTGGCTGGTGCTTGGGCCGGCGCTGGATGAAGAACTGGAACCCGCGGCTTTTCCGTCAAGGCGGACGAAAGTCGCCGCCTGATGCGGATCGTCATCGCGACAGACGCTTGGCATCCTCAGGTCAACGGCGTGGTCCGCTCGATCGAGGCAATGGCGACCGAAGCCCGTCGCCTCGGTGCGTCGGTCGACTTTCTGACCCCGGACGGGTTCAATTTCATCCGAGCCCCGACCTACCCAGACATTCGACTCGCGGTCGCGACACCCTCCGCGGTGTCCCGTCGCATCGAGGCGCTCAATCCCGACCATATCCACATCGCCACCGAGGGTCCGATCGGCTTGGCGGTTCGCCATTTTTGCCGCCGGACCGGGCATGTCTTCACCACCAGCTACCACACGCAGTTTCCCGATTATCTCGCGGCGCGCTTTCCCATCCCGCGCGATCTGACCTATGCGGCGCTCCGCTGGTTCCATAACGGCGGGGCCGGCACGATGGTGTCGACCGACACCGTCGCGCGGGACCTCCACGCACGCGGCTTCCTCAACATCATGCGATGGTCGCGCGGCGTCGACCACCACTTGTTCCGGCCGCGCCAGGACTCGGTGCTCAATCTGCCGCGCCCCATTTTCCTCTATGTGGGCCGGGTGGCGGTCGAGAAAAATCTCCGGGCCTTTCTGTCGCTCGACCTGCCGGGCACCAAGGTGATCGCGGGGGATGGCCCGGCCCGCGAGGAACTCGAGGCCAGCTTCCCCGAGACGGTGTTTCTCGGCATGCAAACGGGCGAGGCGCTAGCCGAGATCTACGCCAGCGCGGACGTCTTCGTGTTCCCGAGCCGCACCGACACCTTCGGGATCGTGCTTCTCGAGGCTCTCGCAAGCGGCCTGCCGGTAGCGGCCTACCCGGTGGCCGGGCCCAACGATGTCATCGGCGACAGCGATGTGGGCGTGCTGGACGAAGACCTCGCGGTCGCCTGCCGCAAGGCGCTGGAGGTTCCGCGCCACAAGCCGCGCCTCTTTGCGCTCCGCTACACCTGGGCGGAAAGCGCCCGGCAGTTCCTCGACAACGTGATCCGGGCCAGGGCTGGCGCCACGGGCCCGAGCGCGGCTCCTGTCGCGCCTGGACTGATTTGAGCCGCACGCCGCCAGGAATGGTCCGCTCGCTCCGCAGTCAGAACCAGCCCTTGGTCTTCAACCATATGACGGGGACCGCGATGCTGAGCGCCACGAGCAGCAGGCCCCACTGGTAGCCGTAGGCCCAGTCGTATTCCGGCATATTCTTGAAATTCATGCCGTAAAGGCCGACCACGAAGGTCGGCGGAATGCCGATGACCGAGGCGACCGTGAGCAACTTGAACATCCGGTTCTGGTCGATGTTGATGAACCCGAGGGTCGAATCGAGCAGGAATTGCACTTTGTCGGTCAAGCGCGACTCGTAGTCGTTCAAAGCCGCGATATCCTGCCGCAACGTCTTGATCCGCATCTTCGGGTCCGCCGCGAGCTTTTCCTGCACATTGGTCGCGATGAAGGCCAGCACCCGACCGATCCCCAACAAGCTGTCGCGCACATTGGACGTGAGCTCGCCACTTCGCCCCACGATCTGCAGGATGGATTGCAGGTCGGCCTCGTATTTGATCGGCTTGGGATGCTGCGTGCGGTCGAGGTGCCCGTTGAAGATGTTTCGCGACACCTCGTCGAGTTCGGCACCGACCTTTTCCATGCCGTCGGCCAGCCGGTCCACGATGGTTTCCATGAGGCCAACGAAGACGTCGGTTGCGGTGTGGACCTTGTGCTCGTCGGCGGCCGTCGTCTTGCGCTGGATATAGTCGGAGAACGACTTCAACTCCTCGGTCCGCAGCGTCACCAGAAGCTTTGGGCTTAGGATGAAGCCGACGGTGGTAATGCGGACGCGGTCGGCGGCATCGCGAAACACCACCGGGGTGAAGACCTGAAGGGTCTCGCCGTCGAGCCGCAGACGGCTCGAGGTCTGCAGATCGGTCAGGCGATCGTCGCTGGGCAGTTTGAGGTCGACGACCCGTTCCACGAAATCCAGTTCGGCGGGCGTTGCATCATAGAGGTCGAGCCAGACGACCCCGGGTGGCAGGACGGCTGCCGACAGATCGCAGGGCACCTCGTCGCGGCTTCCAACATTGTCGTAGAGCTTGATCATGACGTGGCGTCCGGTGGCGACGTCAGGGCAATAAGGCAGATCGGTCCAAACCGGAACAGACCGGCCAGGGAAAAGCCCGCCGCGATCCTATTCCCGGCGAGACGGGCGGGAGGATCGCCGGATGGCGCGCCGGTCCTCCGGGCCACCCGGCACGTGATTGAGCAGCTTGCGAAACTCGTCCCGCTTCTCGTGGATCGAGGCGATGACGTGGCCCATCGGCACCCCCACGTCGACCAGCACGGCCTCGGACAATTGCAGACTCGCCTCGATAGTCTCCGGCACCGCGTCGGTGACGCCGAGGACGTAAAGCGCCCGGGCATGATCGGCATCGCGGGCGCGCGCCACCACGATGAGGTCGGCGCGCTCGGCGCGGCCGGCCGCCACCACCAGTTCCACCACCCGGGAAGCACTGATGGTCACCACCAGGGCCCGCGCCTGGTCGAGCCCGCAGCGGCGCAAGAATTCCGGGCGTGTGGCGTCGCCGAAATAGATGGGGGTGCCGCCCTCGCGTTCGCGGGCCACGAGATTGGGGTCGTCGTCGATGGCGAGAAAGGGAATGCCGTGAACCGTAAGCATCTCGCTGACCAGCCGCCCGACACGTCCGAACCCCACCAGGATCACGCGCGAGCGGCCATCCTCGGGCGGCGGTTCGGCCGGCACGACCGCCTCGTCGCGACGGCGCAGGCGCCGCCCCAGACGCTGGGCCAGGATCGCGATCAACGGGGTCGCCACCATGGTGAGGGTCACGGCGACCAGGAGATCGGCACCAAGCACCGGATCCAGCAGGTGAGCGCTCAGGAGCGCGCCCACGATCAGGAAGGCGAATTCGCCGCCAGGCCCGAGCAGCAGCGCGACCTCGGCCGCGACACGGCGCGGCAGCCGCAAGGCGAGCGCCAGCACCCCGAGGATGACGGTTTTCAGCAGCACGAGACCAGCCGCCACAGCCAGAATGCGGCCAGGGTCGTAGGCCAGGCGCCACAGGTCGAGACCGGCCCCGACCGAAACGAAGAACAGCCCGAGCAGCAGGCCCTTGAAGGGCTCGATCGTGACCTCGATTTCGCGGCGATATTCGGTTTCCGCGAGCAGCAGGCCCGCCATGAAGGCGCCGAGCGCCATGGACAGGCCGCTCATGGCCGCGATCGCACTCGTGCCGATGACGACGAACAAGCACGCCGCGACGAAGAATTCGGTGGAGCGCGCCGCCGCCACATGGTGGAACAGCGGGCGCAGCACGAGGCGGCCCAGCACCGCGATGACGGCGATCGCCAGCAAGGCGGGCGCCAGCGTGAGTAGCAGCCCGATTCCTATGCCGCCCTGGTGGCTCGACAGGATGGCGACGCCGAACAGCAGCGGCGCGACCGCGAGATCCTGGAACAGCAGCACCGCAAAGGCGGTGCGGCCCGCCGCCGAATTGAGGCGTTTGCGCTCGGCCAGCACCGGCACCACGATGGCGGTGGAGGACAGCGCCAGTGCGGCCCCGAGCATCAGCGCCACGGGCGCCGCAACTCCCAAAAGGCCCGCCACGAGGCCGATCGCCAGTGCCGAGACCACGACCTGCAACGGCCCCAGTCCGAACACCAGCCGGCGCATGGCGGAGAGGCGCTCGAAGGACAGTTCGAGCCCGATCATGAACATGAGGAAGACGACCCCGAATTCCGCCACTTCGGAGACGCGGTCGACGTCGCTCAGCGTGACGTTGGCGAGCCAGGGAAGGCTTGGCACCAGCCGGCCGAGCCCGAACGGCCCAAGCGCGGTCCCGGCAAAGATGAACCCCAGCACCGGACTGAGCCGCAACCTTTGGAAGATCGGCACAACAATTCCGGCGGTGGCGAGAAACAGCAAGGTTTCGCGTGTCCCGGTCGGGAACAGGTGTTCGGGCACGTTACGGACTCCTCGAGGGATCGCGGCAGTGTACCGCTCCCGCGCGCCCTGACCATGGCGTCGCGCGATATTGGCCCGTCCCCAGCGCCGTCATTCCGGTCGACGCGGAGCGTCGGGCCGGAATCCGACCCCGGGATTCTGGATTCCGGGCCCGCCTTCGGCGTCCCGGAATGACGCGCGTTTTCAGTCCTGGCCGAAGGCCGCCAACACCTTGGCGAGCGCCCGTAGATCGCGCCAGGCGAGCTTCTTCTGGCCGGGCTGGCGCAGCAGGTAGGCCGGATGCAGCATGGGCATCGCCCGGATGGTGCGGCCGTTCAGGGCATAGTCCAGCCATGTGCCACGTGCCCGCGTAATCCCCTGTTTGCCGGGCGCCAGCGCCTGCATGGCGGCGCCCCCCAGCAGCAGCAGGAAGTCGGGGTCCACGAGTTCGATCTGCCGGGTGATGAAGGGCAGGCACACCGCGAGCTCCTGCGGGGTCGGGGTGCGATTGCCCGGCGGACGCCAGGGCACCACGTTGGCGATGTAAATTTTGGTGCGGTCGAGGCCGATCGAG
This sequence comes from uncultured Lichenihabitans sp., assembly GCA_964245915.1. GTDB lineage: Bacteria > Pseudomonadota > Alphaproteobacteria > Rhizobiales > Beijerinckiaceae > Lichenihabitans. The sequence continues at coordinate 26,153 of CAXTOT010000006.1, forward strand.
GCCAGCATCCGGTCGAGCAATTGACCGCCGCGTCCCACGAAGGGCAGGCCCGTTCGATCCTCGTCGGCGCCCGGCGCCTCGCCCACCGCCATGATGTTGGCGGCCGGATTGCCGTCAGCGAAGACGAGCCGGCTGGCGGTGCGCTTCAAGGCACAGCCGTCGAACCCCTCCAGGAGGGCGCGCAGCTCCTCGAGCGTCGCGGCCGAAGCCGCGGCCTCGCGGGCCGATCGCACGGCCGCCTCGCTGAACAGGGCCGCGGCATCCAGCGGTCGCGCGGCCGGTGCTGGCGGGGCCGAACGGCCAGGCAGCGACGGACGGCCACGGGGTTCGCGTTCGGGCACCGCCCTGCCCGGCTCATCGGGCTCGAATGGCGGCAGCTCGGCAGGCTCGTGTGGCAGGGCCGCGGCAGGCTCGCGCCATGGGGCCGCGACCGCCACCTGGGCCCGCGCGGCCGCTTCCGCGAACCGGTCGTGCGGCACCTCGTCCAACACGGCATCCACGCCCATTTCGCCATACCAGCGTAGAAGCTCGACGAGTTGTTCGGGGTCCATGGTGTCGAGCGGGATGGTCATGCCGCCGTTTTAGCATCCCGTCGCGCTTTGCGCGAAAGAGTGTCGCTTGCGCGAAGGGCCGGACGCGCTATCACGCGTAGGAACACAGGCGTCTTTGAGGAACACCGGAATGGCCGTGGCGGATGGCTCTGCACCCGAATTCGAACGGCCGGCCCGCGAAGCCATGGAATTCGACGTCGTCGTGGTGGGGGCCGGCCCGGCCGGGCTTGCGGCCGCGATCCGCCTCAAACAGCTCGCACCCGAGCTCGCGGTGGTGGTGGTCGAGAAGGGCTCGGAAGTCGGGGCCCATATCCTGTCGGGCGCCGTCATCGACCCCGTGGGGCTCGACAAGCTCCTGCCGGATTGGCGGCAGGATTCCGATGCGCCGCTGAAGACGCTGGTGACGGCCGACCAGTTCTTCTATCTCGGGCCGGCGGGCGGCATGCGGCTACCCAATTTCCTCATGCCGAAGCTGATGAGCAACCACGGCAATTTCACGGGCTCGCTGGGCAATGTGGCGCGCTATCTCGGCCGCAAGGCGGAGGCGATCGGGGTCGACATCTATCCCGGCTTTGCGGCGGTGGAAGTGCTGTACGGCGACGCCGGCGAGGTGGTGGGCGTCGCGACCGGCGACATGGGGGTGGCCAAGGACGGCACCATCACGGAAAGTTTTACGCGCGGCATGGAGCTCAGGGCCAAATACGTGATGGTGGCCGAGGGGGCGCGCGGCTCGCTCGCCAAGGGGCTGATCAGCCGTTTCAAGCTCGACGCGGGCCGCGATCCGCAAAAATACGGCATCGGGCTCAAGGAAGTCTGGCGCGTGGCGCCGGAAAAACACCGGCCGGGCCTCGTGCAGCACAGCTTCGGCTGGCCGCTCGACAATGCCACGGGCGGCGGCTCCTTCCTCTACCATATGGAGGACCACACGGTTGCGGTGGGCTTCGTGGTCCACCTCAACTATCAGAATCCGACCCTTTCGCCCTTCGACGAGTTCCAGCGCTTCAAGACCCATCCGATGGTGGCCGACACGTTTGCGGGCGGCAAGCGTCTCGCCTATGGGGCGCGTGCCATCACCGAGGGCGGCTGGCAGTCGGTCCCCAAGCTGGCATTTCCGGGCGGCGTACTGATCGGCTGCGCGGCTGGCTTCGTCAACGTGCCGAGGATCAAAGGCTCCCACAATGCGGTGCTGAGCGGCATGATGGCGGCCGAGCATGTGGCGGCGGCTCTCTCGTCGGGGCGCGCCCATGATACGCTGCAGGCCTATGAGGACGCTTGGCGCGGCAGCGCGATCGGCCAGGATCTCAAACGCGTGCGCAACGTCAAACCGCTTTGGTCGCGCTTCGGCACGCTGGCTGGGGTGATGCTGGGCGGCCTCGACATGTGGATGAACGCGCTGTTTGGCGGCTCGCCCTTCGGCACGCTGTCGCACGGCAAGCCCGACTACGCGACCCTAAAGCCGCTCGATCAGGTCAAACCCATCGTCTACCCCAAGCCCGACGGCGTGCTGTCGTTCGACAAGCTGTCCTCCGTGTTCCTCTCGTCCACCAATCACGAGGAGGGCCAGCCCGCCCATCTCGTGCTGACCGACCCCGACATCCCGATCCGCGAGAACCTGCCCGTCTACGGCGAACCCGCCCGGCTCTACTGTCCGGCCGGCGTCTATGAGGTGGTGTATGCCGACGAGGCGGCCCGCACCGACCCGCGTTTCGTGATCAATGCGCAGAATTGCGTCCATTGCAAAACCTGCGACATCAAGGACCCGGCGCAAAACATCACCTGGGTGCCGCCGGAAGGTGGCGGCGGCCCGAATTACGGCGGGATGTGAGGAAAAGGGGGCCCGCGCCACCGCCCCTTCTCCCGCTCGGCGGGAGAAGGTCCGCGAAGCGGGGATGAGGGTAAACACCGAACCGGGATTCCCCTCATCCGTCGCCGCTTCGCGCCGACACCTTCTCCCGCCTGCGGGAGAAGCGCCACCCGTCTGACCTGGAAGCCACCATGGAACTCGGCCTCTACGCCTTCGGCGACGTGAAGCCGGACGCGACAACCGGGCGGGCCATCTCGCCCGGCCAGCGCCTCAGCGACCTCCTCGAAGAAATCGTGCTCGCCGATCAGGTCGGCCTCGACGTGTTCGGGGTCGGTGAGCATCACCGGCCCGACTACGCGGTCTCGGCGCCCGCCATCGTTCTGGCCGCGGCTGCGACCCGGACCAAAACCATCCGGCTGACGGCCGCCGTCACGGTGCTGAGTTCCGACGATCCCATCCGGGTGTTTCAGGATTTTTCGACGCTCGACCTGATTTCTGGAGGCCGGGCCGAGATCACGGTCGGACGCGGCTCCTTCATCGAATCCTTTCCACTGTTCGGCCAGAGCCTCGACGATTACGACGTGCTGTTCGCCGAAAAGCTCGATCTGCTCCTCAAAGTCCGCGAGAGCGAACGGGTCACCTGGTCGGGCACCCATCGGGCGCCCTTGCGGGGCGAGGGCGTCTATCCGCGCCCGCTACAGGCCGAATTGCCGATCTGGGTCGCGGTCGGGGGCACGCCGCAATCGGTGGTGCGGGCCGGCACGCTCGGGTTGCCGCTGGCGGTCGCCATCATCGGGGGCGAGCCGGCCCGTTTCGCGCCGCTTGTGGACCTCTATCGCGAGGCGGGGCGGCGGGCCGGACACGATCCGAAAATCCTAAAAGTCGCCATCAATTCGCATGGTTTTGTCGCCGACACCGCCGAAGCGGCAGTGGAAACCTTTTACCCGCCCTATGCCGCCATCATGACCCAGCTCGGCCGCGAGCGCGGTTGGCCGCCGACAAGCCGGGCGCAGTTCGATGCCATGACGACGCTGCAGGGCGCCTTGCTGCTGGGCAGCCCGCAGCAGGTGATCGACAAGATCCTCCACCAGCACGGCTTCTTCCGGCACGACCGCTTCATGATGCAGCTCAGCCTCGGTGCCATGCCGCATGCCGCCGTGCTGCGCGCCATCGAGTTGTTCGGTACCGTGGTGGCGCCCGCCGTCCGTCGCGCGCTGGCACCCTAGACTAAGAGGCCGTCGGAAGCCCGACCTTGGAACTATTATGGACGGAGTCCCAATGAGCCCCCTGCCCGACACGCGCCCCAAAGTCATCGTCCACATGACGAGTTCCGTCGACGGACGCGTCCAGTCCCGCCGCTGGAGCCCTACGACAGCGGCTCCGACTACGAGGATGTGCACGATGCCCTCGCGGGTGACGCCTGGATGTGCGGCCGCAAAACCATGCAGGGCTATACCCGTGGCCAGGCGAGCGACGATGCCGATCCGACCCCGGTGCCGCGCCAGGATCACGTGGCCCGACATGACGCCAAGGGTTACGCCGTTGCCCTCGATTTCTCCGGTCACCTGCATTGGGGACAGCGGAACGACATTGAGGGCGACCATGTCGTGGTGGTGCTCGGCGAAGCGGTGTCCGACGCGCATCTCAACACGCTGCGCGCCGCCGGGCAGTCCTATCTGTTCGCCGGGAGAGACAGTCTCGATGTGGGCCTGGTGCTGGAAAAGCTGCGGGCCCTGTTCGGCATCCGCCGGCTGCTGGTCGAAGGCGGCGGCGGCATCAACGGCGCTTTTCTGAAGGCGGGCCTCGTGGACGAACTCAGCCTGTTGCTCGCCCCCACCGTCGACGGCGGCCGCGGCGTGCCGGCCGTTTTCGACTATGACGTGGTGGAGGGGGAGGAACCCGCAAAGGGATACCGGCTGAAACTGCTGTCCTGCGAGCCGAGGTCGAATGGCTTGGTGTGGCTGAGGTACGGGTTCGAGCGGGATGCGGTGTGATGACTGCCCATTGCGATCCGGGCCGTCGAGCACGGTCGTGTCCACATCCGAGCCTGGTTAGCAACCCCCCCTGCTGCGGGAGAAGGGACACTCGATCCGCGCGACATTTTGGCGTCGACCTGGGAACCAGTCCTGCCAAACCTCGTTGTCGAGCGGGGTGAGGATGGCCTCGTACGGCTGCCGCTCGGCACCGGTCGCGGTCCTCCAAACGAAGGGAGATCACCGTGTCGAAATTCAGCATGATGACCATCGGACTCGCGGCCCTGGCCTGGGTCGGCCTCGGGGCCTTGGCGGCCTTTGCCGACGAGGTGACCACCACGACGGTCACGCATACCGAGCAGCCGGACGTCGTGATCAGCGCGCCGCCGGTGATCGTCGAACATCAGCCCGACTGCGTGAAGAAGAAGACGACCACGAGCGACGACACGACTGGCGAGACCGTCAGCAAGACCGTCACCAAGTGCGACTGACTGCTGCGGGTCGGAACGTGTGCTGAGGGGCGTCGGGCAACGGAGCGCCGCCCCCGTCCGACCGGGACGGGCTCAACTGAAGCCACCTTAAGCAGGTACCCAACCGTTCGGACACAAAAAAAGCGCGCCTCACGGCGCGCTTCTCCATGAGCCAGGATCAATAAGGGCCGTAATAGCCATAGCCCGGGTGATAATCGTAGCCGTAGGGCGCCCCGTAACCATATTCCGGACCATAGCCGTAAGCCGGATATCCATTGTAACTGTTCGCCACCGCACCGGCGGTCGCGGCCCCGATGATGCCAAGCGCCGCGCCCGCGACGCCGAGGCCAACCGCATTGCCGTATCCACGGTGGTGGCCGTAATAACGGACCCCAGTGCGCTGGTGCGAGTAACGGTTGCGCTCGGCGGAGGCGGACTCGATGGTTCCGATCAAGGTGGCACCCGCCAGAAGCGCGGCCGCGACCTTAGTAGCTGTCGATGACATGATCGATCTCCATTAGCGTCAGGCACGGATTCCCACCGCGCCACAATCGCAACGGCAACGGGGAGACCTCGGTGTTTGTTCCGGTGGCGCAAGGGCGCCCATTCGCGCGAAGCCGTTTGACATTGCGGCGGGTTGATCTGACTATTGCTCGCATACGGATCCTGCCCGAGCGGAGACCATCGCACGCAGGCGAGATCTTCGGGGGGAATGGTGGATTCAAGACGTAGCGCCGGATTGCGGCCAGGTTCGCCGGCTCGCCGTCCAAGGCACGCCATCACGGCCGAGGTATTAGGGCGCCGTATCGTGGGCGGCAAACTCAAACCCGGGGCGGTTCTGCCCAATGCCGACCTTCTCGCCCGCGAGTTCAAAGTGTCCCGCCCGGCGCTCCGCGAGGCCATCAAACTTCTTGCCGGCAAGGGGCTGCTCGAGATGGCGCCTCGCCGAGGCACCGTGGTCCGGCCCCGGGCGCTGTGGAATCGTCTCGACGACGACGTCATCACTTGGGAGATGGGCGAGGCCCCGAACGAAGCCTTCATCCGCAACCTTTTCGAATTGCGGCGCATGATCGAGCCGGAAGCTGCGGCGCTGGCGGCTTTGCGCGCCTCCCCCGAGGGAATCCTGGCGATCGAACAGGCGCTGATGACGATGGGCAAGGCTTCGTTCACGTCACTCGATTCGGTGCGTGCCGACCTCGATTTCCACCGCGCCGTGCTGACCCATTCGGGCAACGATTTTCTGGCCACCTTCGCGCCCGCCATAGAGGCATCGCTGACCATCACGTTCAGGATGCAGCGTCGCACCGATGACGACACCCGGCGCTTCTTGCACGATCACGCCATGGTGTTCGCGGCGATCCGCGATCGCGACCCCGATGCCGCCCGTACCGCTACACTGGCCCTGCTGGCCCCGAGCGAAGCCGAAGCGATCGCCGGGCTGATGGGCGCTCAGCCAAGGGCGTGATCGTCAGCCGTCGGCTTGTCCAGGCAAGATTTGCGCAATCGGCGGCAAGCTCGCCGAGGCTGAGCGGCAGCGGACGCGTCAATTCAGCGCGCGGCTGATATTGGCAAATTTGGCATTCAGTTTTGTGCCGACCGCCGTCACGGCAGTCAGGATCACGATGCTGATCAGGCCGGCAATCAGGCCGTATTCGATCGCGGTTGCGCCGGACTCGTCGTGGGCAAATCGTTCGATGAGGCCGTACATTACGCTACTCTGAAACGCGGAGAACGCAGAGTATTCCGCCGCGTTTTAACGAAGTGCTATGCGGATCGCAAAAACTTCCTCCCGTCTCATCCATGAATGGACTTAGAGCAGACCCGTTTGTTGCAGATGGTCGCGCATGAACGCGATATTGATCTTGATAGGATGGGTCTTTGGCCTAAACACATGGGCTGCGAGCTCAACCATGTCCGGCGCCGATCTTTCGCATTCTGCGCCGATCGCGGTATGATGGGTGGCCGCATGACCTCGCGGCGCCGACCGCCGCGGTGGCTTGATCGGCTTCCTCCAAGGGACTGGATTGATGTTTCGCCTTCCTCGCCGCACGCGTTCCGCTCGATGGGCCGCGGTCGCGGCACTCGCGGCTTTCTGCCAGGGCTTGACGCTACAGCCCGGTCTGGCGGGCGACAGCCCCGCTGGTCCACTCACCATCCTGCAGCCTTGGGCGCGGGCAACCCCGAAAGGCGCCACCGTGGCGGCCGCCTACCTGACGATCCGCAATGCGGGCGATGCCGCGGACCGTCTGACGGGCATCGAAGTCGAGGTCGCGGCGCGGGCGGGCGTCCACGAAATGACGATGACGGGCGATATGATGACCATGCGGGCGATGCCGGCCGGCGTCGTCATTCCCGCGCATGGCTCGCTCACCCTGAAACCGGGCGCCTTGCATTTCATGCTGGAGGGCTTGAAGCGGCAGCTCAAGGCGGGGGAAAGCTTCGCCGGGACGGTGCGCTTCGACAAAGCTGGGCCCGTTCCGGTCAGCTTCGTGGTGCGGCCGATCGCGGCGCAGGCCCCGACCGCCGAGATCCCGGAGTGACTCTCTGCCCGTCGACATCCGCGCGCGTTGCGGTATGTCGGTCACGCGGCCTCTCGGCCCTCCAAACCTCGCGTTGAACAAATCGATCCATGACTTCTGACGCAACCCCAGGGCAGGCCGATCTCGAGCTGGAAAACGCCCGGCTGCGGGCTTTGCTGCGCGAGGCAGGCTCGGCCCCCTCGCCGCCAACGGACGCGAGTGCGGCCAGCATGGCGCGGCAGCTCGACGAGCAGCAGGCCTTCACGCGACTGCTGATCGACTCGGTCTCCGAGGGATTTTACGCGACCGATCGGCAGGGTCGCACCACCCTGTGCAACGCCGCCTTCCTGCGCCTGCTCGGCTATGAGCGCGAGGAGGAGGTGCTCGGCAAGACGCTGCACGCCCTTATCCACCACAGCCACCCCGACGGCTCCCCTTATGCGCTCGCCGCTTGCCCGATCTACCGCGCCGGCCTGGATGGCACCTCGGCGGTCGTCACGAGTGAACTCTTCTTCCGTCGCGACGGCACGAGCTTTCCGGTGGAATACCGGGCCGAACCGATCGTCCGCGATGGAGCCCTACAAGGCACGATCGTCACGTTCGTGGACATCACGACCCGGCTCGCGGCCGAGGCCCGGCAGCGGGAAAGCGAGCGGCGGCTGGCCCTGGCCCTGGAAGCCTCCGGGATTGGCATTTGGGACTATTCGCCCGGAAGCGGCCGGCTCGAATGGGACGATCGTGTGCGCGCGATCTTCGGCATGGCGCCGGGCCGGACCATCACCTTGGAACGGAATGTCGCGGCCCTCCATCCGAGCGACCGGCCCCGCATCGAAAAGGCCCTGGAGGAAGCATTCGATCCCTCTGGATCGGGACGCTACGACGTGGAATTCCGGGCGATCGGCATCGAGGACGGCAGGGAACGCTGGGTGGCGGCCAATGGGCAGACCACGTTCGTCAACGGCGCGGCGCACCGCTTCATTGGGACGGCCCGCGACATCACCGAGAAGAAGCGGTCGGAACTGCACCTGCGTCTCATGGTCAACGAGCTCAACCACCGCGTGAAGAATTCCCTGGCCATGGTTCAGGGCGTCGCGGCGCAGACGTTCCGCTCGACCGACAATATCGAGGCGGCCCGCAAGGCGTTCACGGAACGTCTGGTCGCGCTCGCCCGGGCGCACGACGTGCTGACCGCGACCAAGTGGGAGAGCGGCGATCTTCGCGAGGTTGTAGCGCTCGTGGTGGACAGCCATGCGGGCGACGAGGCCGACAGATTCGACATCGCGGGCCCAGAGGCCGCCATCTCGCCGAAGGCGGTGCTCTCGATCGCCATGGCGTTGCACGAACTGGCAACCAATGCCGTAAAATACGGCGCCCTGTCGACCCCACAAGGACAGGTTACGGTCCGCTGGGCTCTGCCCAACGTCGACGGCGAAAGGCGCCTGTCGTTTCGCTGGGTCGAAAGTGGCGGACCCGTTGTGGTTCCGCCACAGCGGCGCGGATTCGGCTTAAAAATGATAGAGCGCGGGCTCGCGGCGGAACTCCAGGGAGAGGTGCGGATTGAATTTTTGAAATCGGGCGTAGTCTGCACGATCGACGCACCATACGAGGCCCCGTGACTGTCTTGGCCATGCAATGAACGAGGCACGCCACCGCGTGTTCCTCGTCGAAGACGAGATGACCATCGCTTTGATGATCGAAGAGATGCTGGAGGACCTCGGCTACGAGGTTGCCGGGCTGTCGATGCGGCTCGAACCGGCTATTCGGCTGGCCGAGACCATTCAGGCGGATGTGGCCATCTTGGACGTCAACCTCGATGGCAAGCTGTCGTTTCCCGTGGCCGACATCCTGCGGCAGCGTGGTATTCCGTTCTTTTTTGCGACTGGCTATGGGTCGAAGGGGCTGAACGACAATTATGCCGGGACGTTCACCCTGAAGAAGCCGTTCCTGACATCGGATCTGGATCGAGCGGTTCGCCGAACAGTAGGATGAGTCGCGCCGGGCGTTGTCTCGCCCGGGTGCGGAAGGATAAGCGCCATGAAGGCCCTGGTTCTCGAAAGCGTCCGCAATCTGTCGCTGCGTGACATCGACCTGCCCCAAAGGGTCGGCCCGAAGGACCTGAGGATCAAGATCGACACGGTCGGGATCTGCGGCAGCGACGTTCACTATTACACGCACGGCCGTATCGGCCCATTCGTGGTGGAAGCCCCGATGGTGCTCGGCCACGAAGCCTCCGGCACCGTCACCGAGGTCGGCAATGCCGTCACGGCGTTCCAGCGGGGCGATCGCGTCTGCGTCGAACCGGGCGTCCCGGACCTCGAATCCAGGGCCTCGAAGCTCGGGCTCTATAACGTAGACCCGAGCGTCGTCTTCTGGGCGACGCCGCCGGTGCATGGCTGCCTGACCCCCAGCGTCGTGCATCCCGCAGCCTTCACCTACAAGATGCCGGACAATGTGTCGTTTGCCGAGGGCGCCATGGTGGAACCCTTTGCGGTGGGGCTGCAGGCGGCCGTCAAGGCGCGGATCCCGCCGGGCGACCTCGCCGTGGTGATCGGCGCCGGCCCCATCGGCATCATGGTGGCGCTCGCGGCGCTGTCGGGTGGCTGCAGCCAGGTAGTCATCGCCGACCTCCAGCCCGAGAAACTCGCCATCGCGGCCCGCTATCCGGGCGTGACCGCTGTCAACATTCGCGAGCGCGCGCTGGCCGATGCGGTCGCCGAGCTGACCCAGGGTTGGGGCGCCGACGCGGTCTTCGAGGCGAGTGGCAGTCCGCGCGCCTATGAAGGCATCTTCGGGCTTGCGCGGCCGGGTGGGTGCCTGGTGCTGGTCGGCATGCCGGTTGAGCCGGTCGCCTTCGACGTCTCGGCCGCGGCCGCCAAGGAGCTCCGGATCGAGACGGTGTTCCGCTATGCTAACGTGTTCGACCGAGCCCTCGCCATGATCGCGTCCGGCAAGGTGGACCTCAAGCCGCTGATCTCGCAGACGTTCAGCTTCGAAGAGAGCGTCGCGGCCTTCGAGCGGGCCGCCGAGGGCCGGCCGGGCGACGTCAAACTGCAGATCAAGATGTAATCAGCGACGGCGCGGCGCCAGGTGGGCCGTCACATCACCGGTTCGCGATGCGCGGAACTGTCGAATACGCCCGCAACCGTCGCGTTCTCGAATAGGCTCGAAACGCTGGATTCCTGAGCGACCCGGCCGATCGCCTCTCCGATAAGCGGCGCGATCGACATCACCCGGATGTTTCTTGCCACCCGCACCGCTTCGGTGGGGCGGATCGTGTCGGTGATCACGAGTTCCTTGAGCCGCGACCCGGCGATGCGGGCCACCGCGCCGCCCGATAGAACGCCGTGGGTGCAGTAGGCGTAAACCTCGAGCGCCCCCTGCTTGAGCAGCGCATCGGCAGCGTTGCACAGGGTACCGCCCGAATCCACGATGTCGTCGAGCAGGATGCAGACCTTGCCCGTGACTTCACCGATGATGTTCATCACCTCGGATTCGCCGGCGCGCTCGCGTCGCTTGTCGACGATCGCGAGCGGCGCATTGATGCGTTTGGCGAGCGCGCGGGCCCGCACCACGCCGCCCACGTCTGGCGACACCACCATGCAATTGTCGGAATGCAGCCGTTCCTGGATGTCGCGCACCATGACGGGCGCCGCAAACAGGTTGTCGGTGGGGATGTCGAAGAAGCCTTGGATCTGGTCGGCATGGAGATCCATTGTCAGCACGCGATCACAGCCGGCCCGCGTGATCAGATTGGCTACCAGCTTTGCAGAGATTGGCGTGCGCGGACCCGCCTTGCGATCCTGTCGCGCGTAACCGAAATACGGCAGAACCGCCGTGATGCGGCGCGCCGAGGCCCGGCGCAACGCATCCGTCATGATCAACAGTTCCATCAGATGGTCGTTGGTCGGGAAGGACGTCGACTGGATGATGAAGGTGTCTTCGCCGCGGACGTTTTCGAGGATCTCGACGAAGATTTCCATGTCGGCGAAACGGCGCACCTGGCAACTCGTCACCGGAACGTTGAGATAGGCCGCGATGGCATCGGTCAACGGTCGGTTGGAATTGCCGGGAAGGATTTTGATCGTGCCCGCCATTTCCGTTCTCCGGCCGGTCGCGACACGTCCCGTGCCGTGGCCGCTGAATAGCAATCTTGCCGGGTCGGAACAACAGTCACACGGCCGTCATCCGGAACTATTGTAACCTGTGTGGTTGCGGCGGCGGCGAACCCGCCCGTGCAGCGGTGCGCCGAGAGGCAAAAGACCCGGCGCTCGCGGGCGCGAGAACCGGGTTTACAGCCAAATGGTCCGTCAGAACCCGCGAGGGCTCGATCAGGCCTGGGCAGCCTGCTTGACCGGAACGCCGGCCTGTTCGAAGTGGGATTGCAGTTCTCCCGCCTGGAACATCTCGCGGACGATGTCGCAGCCGCCGACAAACTCGCCCTTGACGTAGAGCTGCGGAACCGTCGGCCAGTTGGAGAATTCCTTGACGCCCTGGCGCAACGCGGGGTCGGCAAGAACGTCGACGCCCTTAAACGGCACGCCGAGGTAGGTGAGGATCTGGACCACCTGGCCCGAAAACCCGCACATCGGGGCCTGGGGGGTTCCCTTCATGAAAAGCACAACGTCGTTGCCCTTGATCTCGGCGTCGATCTGCTCGTGTGCGCTGGACATCGCATATTCCTTGTGAAGCAAGAGGCAGAGCCCCATTGGAGCTCAATATAGGCGAGCCCCGGGAGGCGCGCTACTCCGCCGATGTCTGCAGCGCAAGCGCGTGCAGCACGCCGCCCATCTGCCCCTGGAGCGCGTCGTAGACGAGCTTGTGCTGCTGCACCCGCGTCTTGCCTTTGAAGGAGGGCGACACCACGGTTGCGGCATAATGGTCGCCGTCGCCTGCAAGATCCCGGATCTCGACGGTGGCGTCCGGAAGCGCGCTCTTGATGAGGCGTTCGATCTCAGCTGCTTGCATGGCCATGGGGCGTCTCGCTCGTTGTACGCAGGGCCGCTTCGACCCGCGCCATAATATCCTTGGCGGCTTCCGAACAGGACAGCGTGCTGCCGCCAGCCAACATCAGGGTCGACTTATTGGCTTCGTTATACTGAACCGCGATCACGTCCTGGGCACGGACGTAGCTGACGCCCGCCAATGCCTTGAGTTCGATGAACTGGGTCACAGGGTTCCCTCCATGAAGGCGGGCAGGAAGTGCTCGTGGGCCGCGACCAGGGCAGAGACCAAGATGGGCGCCTCGCCGGGCAGCGTCAACGCGTCGCCGCCGATGGTTCCGGCCACCTGGGCCGGAACCCCCGCCTGCCGAGCCGCATCGAGAATCGCCCCCACCGCATCGGCGGGGACACCCAACAGATAGCGTCCCTGATCCTCACCGAACATAAAAGCGTGAAGCGGCAGCGTGTCCCCCCCTTCGGCGAGGGTGGCGCCGATGCCGGACGCCATGGCCATCTCGGCTACCGCGACCGCGAGGCCGCCGTCCGACAGATCGTGCACGCTGGTCAATCCGCCTCCGATCAGACCGCGCACGAAATCGCCATTGCGTCGCTCCGCGATGAGATCGACGGGCGGCGGCGCCCCCTCTGAGCGACCGCAGACGTCGCGCAGGTAAATGGATTGGCCGAGCCAGCCCTGGGTCGCACCGACCAGTAAAAGAACATCGCCGGCCCGCTCGAACCGGGCGCGGGCGGTGCGGGACACATCCGCAACGAGCCCGACGCCGCCGATCGTGGGGGTGGGCAGGATGCCCTTGCCCATGGTCTCGTTGTAGAGCGACACGTTGCCGGACACGATCGGGAAATCGAGCGCACGCGCCGCCTCGCCGATGCCGTGGATACAGCCCACGAGTTCGCCCATTGCCTCGGGTTTTTCCGGATTGCCGAAATTGAGGTTGTCGGTCAGGGCGAGCGGGGTCGCGCCCACGGCGGTCAGATTGCGCCAGGCCTCGGCCACGGCCTGCTTGCCGCCCTCGAGGGGGTCGGCGCGGCAATAGCGCGGCGTGACATCGGCGGTCAGCGCCAAACCCTTCGGCCCATCGTCGATCCGCACCACGGCGGCATCCCCGCCGGTGCGCGGCCCCGCCACGGTGTTGCCGCCAATCAGATGATCATATTGCTCGCAGACCCAGCGCTTGGAACAGAGGTCCGGCAAGCCCACGAGCTTTATGAGCGCGTCGGCGTTCGAGATCGGCGGCGCGACCGCGGAAGCGTCAAGCACCGGCAGCTTGGGCGGCGCCACATGCGGCCGGTCGTAGAGCGGCGCCTGGTCGCCGAGTTCCTTGATGGGCAGGTCGGCCTTGATGGCGCCGCCCTGCTTGATGACGAAGCGCAACGTGTCGGTCGTGTAACCAATGACCGCGAAATCGAGGCCCCATTTGACGAAGACGGCCTCGGCCTCGCCGCGCTTTTCGGGATGCAGCACCATGAGCATGCGCTCCTGGCTCTCCGACAGCAGCATCTCGTAAGCCGTCATGCCGGTCTCGCGGCAGGGCACGCGGTCGAGATCGAGCTCGATGCCGAGGTCGCCCTTGGCGCCCATCTCGACCGCCGAGGAGGTGAGACCCGCAGCCCCCATGTCCTGGATCGCGATGACGGCGCCGGTGCGCATCAACTCCAGGCAGGCCTCCAGCAGTAGCTTTTCCGCAAAAGGGTCGCCGACCTGCACGGTGGGGCGCTTTTCCTCGGCATCTGCTTCGAATGAGGCCGATGCCATGGCGGCGCCCCCGATGCCGTCGCGTCCGGTCTTCGACCCCAGGTAGACGATGGGGTTTCCCACCCCGGTCGCGGTGGCGTAAAAAATCTCGTCGGCCCGCGCGATGCCGACCGCCATGGCGTTGACGAGAATGTTGCCGTTATAGCTCGCGTCGAACGCCACCGAGCCGCCGACATTGGGCACGCCAAAAGAGTTGCCATAGCCCCCGACACCCGCCACGACGCCCGCCACCAGATGCCGGGTTTTCGGATGATCGGGCGCGCCGAAGCGCAGCACGTCGAGCGTCGCGATGGGCCGCGCCCCCATGGTGAAGACGTCGCGCAGGATGCCCCCCACACCCGTCGCTGCGCCCTGGTAGGGCTCGATGAAGGAGGGATGGTTGTGGCTTTCCATCTTGAACACGCAGGCGAGCCCGTCGCCGATGTCGATCACCCCGGCATTCTCGCCCGGCCCCTGGATCACGTGGGGCGCCTTGGTGGGCAGGCCGCGTAGATGCAGGCGCGAGGATTTGTAGGAGCAATGCTCGTTCCACATGGCCGACACGATGCCGAGTTCGGTAAAACCCGGCTCGCGGCCGATCAGGGCCACGAAGCGCGCATATTCATCCGGCTTGAGGCCGTGGGCCGCCACGAGCTCTGGCGTGATTTTGGGGTCTTGGCGAAGCAAGGCGGGGCTTCCTCGGCGAGCGATCCTGCTCGATTAAGCCGCACCCCTCCCGAAGGCAAGGAAGGCGCGAGCCCCAATGCTCTTTCAAGCCGGGCCCCCGCACCCCATAACGAGGCCATGGCTCACCCGCCCTCCTCCGCCCCGCAAATTTTCGACCGGACCCTCCTGCGCGCCCGGCTCGCCCACGCGGCCCGAGAAGGCGGCGCGAATTTCCTGCTCGACCGCGCCGCCGCAGACGTGGTCGACCGGCTCGCCCCCGTGCAGCGCGATTTTCGCGCGGTCCTCGATCTCGGCACGCCGGGACCCGCGCTGGCCGCCGCCCTGGCCGAGGCCCTGCCCCAGGCCGAGCTTTTTCGGGCCGCGCCCGTTCCGGAGGCCGGGGACCCGCGCTGGCGGACCGTCGTGGCCGATGAAGAGCATCTACCCTTCGCGGGAGAGCGGTTCGATCTCGTGGTGTCGCTGCTGGCCCTGCATGCCGTCAACGATCTCCCCGGCGCGCTCGTGCAGGTTCGACGGGCGCTAAAGCCCGATGGCATGTTTTTGGCCGGCCTGCTGGGCGGGCAGACTCTCAACGAACTTCGCACCGCCCTGACGGTGGCCGAGATCGAGCTCACCGGCGGCGCCAGCCCGCGCGTCGCCCCCTTCTCCGACCTGCGCGATCTCGGCTCCCTGCTCCAGCGTGCCGGCCTTGCGCTGCCGGTGACCGACAGCGAGCCATTGGCGGTGCGCTACGGTTCGATGTTCCGCCTGTTCGAGGATCTGCGCGCCATGGGGGCCACCAACGTGCTGCACGAGCGCAGCCGCAGGCCGCTCTCGCGCGCCCTCCTGGCGCGCGCCGCCGAGATCTACGCGACGCGCTTCAGCGACCCGGACGGACGCATCCGGGCCACCTTCGAACTGGTGTGGCTGTCGGGCTGGGCACCGCACGAGAGCCAGCAGAAGCCGCTGAAGCCGGGCTCGGCCAAGATGCGGCTCGCCGATGCGCTCAATGCCAGGATCGTCAAAGAGTGACCGGAATCGATAGACGCCAGGGCGCTGTTCCGGCTGAACGATGGGATCGCAGGCGGCCTGTCGTTACGGCTGTAACGGCTCCTGAAAATGGGACATCCGTTTGCAACACGATGATGTCAGTGACGCGTCGAACAGGAGCTCGAGATGTCCGATCTGACGGGAAAGGTTGCTTGGATTACCGGCGCCGGCAGCGGCCTTGGCGAGGCTGCGGCTCGTGCCCTGGCGGATGACGGCGCCATCGTCGTGCTGACGGGGCGCCGGACCGAGCCTTTGGAGAAGGTGGCGGCAGACGTCCGGGATTCAGGCGGCACAGCCTACGTTCGGTCGGCCGATCTCGTCCAAGCCACGGAGGCGCAACGAATTGCTGCCTGGATCGGGTCGACCTTGGGACGGCTGGATATCCTGATCAACAATGCCGGAGCCAACCTCAAGGAGCGTTCCTGGGCGACGTTGACGCCGGAGGGCGTGGACCAGGTCATCGGGGTAAACCTCTCGGCCGCTTTTTACTGTGTCGCCGCAGTCCTCCCAATCATGCGGGAGCAAAAGGATGGGCTGCTCATTCACATGAGCAGTTGGGCAGGCCGCTACGAAACTTTGGTCACCGGCGCAACCTACGGGGCAACGAAACACGGCATCGTCGCAATGAGCCAGTCGATCAACATGGAGGAATGCGTCAACGGCATCCGCTCGTGCGTGCTTTGCCCGGGTGAGGTCGCAACGCCCATCATGGAGACACGCCCGACCAAGGTCAGCGACGAGGATCTCGCTCGCATGCTGCGGCCATCGGATGTCGGCGATCTGATCCACTACATTGCCGGCTTGCCGGCCCAAGTCTGCATCAACGAGGTGGTGATTTCTCCCACCTTGAACCGCGCCTTCACGATCCCGCTTCAGATGTTCAAGGTCTGACCGAGGGGCCGGTCAGCGGACCGGCTCACCTGCCGGCCGATGGGCTTTGGCGAGACAGGCTGTCGCTGCAAATAAGCCGTCGAAATATAACCACCCGCATGAACCTGTTGAGCGGCTGTGGCGACCAATGAGGGTAAGGGCCGCGATGGGCGGCCCACACGCTCAAGGAAAGCCGCCATGTCCCGCCTCACCACCCTCAGCCGCAAGGCCTTCGCGCTCGTCGTTTCCGCCACCGTCCTCGCTGGCAGCCTCGCCGCCACCACGAGCGACGCAAGCGCCAAGCCCCCGTTCCCGATCCCCTTCCCGAAGCCCTTCCCGATGCCCCTGCCCAAGCCCGTGATCAAGCCCGGCCCGTACTTCGGCGGCTACGGCTATGGCTACGGCGCGGCGCTCGTCGGCGGGCTGGCTCTCGGCGCCATCGCGGCCAGCGCCGCCGACTCGGACGGCGACTGCTATATCGCTCATCGCCGCGTCGTCGATGAAGACGGCAACGAGTACATTCGGCGGGTACGCGTTTGCGACTGAAACCGAGGCCTGAACGTGACGATGGGGCGGACGCGGCAACGCATCCCGCCCCATCAGACTTTTGGGAGTCGGCTGTCGTCGCGACGCGATCGATCGAACATGCCGGCGGCCGCGGCCCTTACCCCTTTGGGCCGCCGCGCGATACGCCCACCTTGGCGGGCCGGAGCACGCGGTCACCAATGGCATAGCCCGTCTCGATGACCTGGAGCACGGTACCGGCCGGCACGCTCTCGTCCGGGATCTCGAACAGAGCCTCGTGCATGTTGGGATCGAATTTCTTGCCCTCGGGCGCCACGGGTTTGACGTTGAATCGCGCCAGTCGCGACTGCAGATCGCGTTCGGTCAGTTCCACACCCTCGACCAGCGTGCGGACGGCATCCGAGCCGGAGCGCGCCTCTTCGGGAAAGCTGGCAATGGCGCGGTGCAGATTGTCGGCGACGTTGAGCATCTCGCGCGCGAAGTTGGAGACGCCGTAGGTCTTGGAATCCGCCACTTCCTTGTCGGTGCGGCGTCGGAGGTTTTCCATCTCGGCCATGGTGCGAAGCACCTTGTCCTTCAACGATGCGTTTTCCTCCTTGAGGGCTTCGAGAACCACGAACGGATCGGGCTCGGATACCCCTGTTGCCGCATCGGCCGGGATCTTGTCCTGGCCGAGGGTGGCGGCATCCGCGAGATTGATCGAGTCGGCATTCGGGTCGGTCATCATATGCTCTAGTTCAGTTTCCGACCGCGGATATCAGGCGCGACCTCCCAAAAATCAAGCTCCCGCCACCTCTGGAGCGGCTTTGTCGAGGTCCGCGAACGTCCCTTTCAGGGCGCGCCGGATCGAGGCCTGGCGGTTTTCGTCCCAGATCTTCGCGCCCGTCAGGTCGCTGACGTAGAAGGAATCCACCGCCTTCTCGCCGAACGTCGCGACCTGGGCCGACGCGATATTGAGGTTGAGGTTGGCGATCGCAACGGTCAGATCGTAAAGCAGCGCCGGCCGGTCGATGCCGCTGACCTGCAGCAGGGTATGCCGGTTCGAAGCCTGATTGTCGATGATGACCTTCGGCTCGATCGGAAAGGTCGTGGCACGCCCCTTGGGGACGCCGCCCTTTGCGGCCACGAGGTCGGCGATCCGGATCTGGCCCCGCAGCGCGCGCTCGATGGCACTGACGATGCGGGCCGCCCGCCGTTCTTCATCGGAATCCTGATCGAAGCCGCGCGACACCGAGAACGTATCGAGCGCCAGGCCGTCCGTGGTGGTGAAGATCTGCGCATCCACGATATTGGCGCCCGCACTCGCACAAGCGCCCGCGATGATGGACAGGAGTTTTGGATGATCGGGCGTCACCAGGAGCAATTCGGTAATGGCCCTGAACGTATCGGACTTGATTTTGGTCACCAGGGGCGTCGGCTCCCCGGCAATGGCCCGCAGAACCTCGGCATGCTCGACTTTGGTGGGCAGATCCACACGCAGCCAATAGGGCGGGTAATGCCGGCCCATATAGGCGTCGAGTTCGGGCTCGGACCAATCGGGGAGCGCGGCGCGAAGCTCCTTGTGGGCTGCGGCCAGGCGAACCGCCCAAGCGATCGGCTGCGACTCCCCGGCGATCAGCTTCTCGGCCTCGACATAGAGGGTCCGAAGGAGCTGGCCCTTCCAGCCGTTCCAGACACCCGGGCCGACCGCCTTGATGTCGCAGACCGTGAGGATCAGCAGGCATTTCAGGCGGTCCAGCGTCTGCACGATGTCCGCAAAGGTGTCGATGGTCCTGCGGTCCGCCAAGTCGCGGTTCTGTGCCGTGTTGGACATGACGAGATGGTTCTGGATCAGCCAGGCCACGAGGTCGGTCTCGGCCTTGCTGAGGCCGAAGCGGGGGCCGAGCGAGCGCGCCAGCCGGGCACCCGCGACCGAATGGTCCTGATCGCGCCCCTTGGCGACGTCGTGCAGGAACACCGCGACGTAAAGCGAGCGCCGGAACGCGATGGTGGGCATGATCTCGTTGGCGAGCGGATGCTCGTCCTTCATGCGTCCGGCATCGATCTCCGAGAGATTGCCGACGGCGCGCAGGAGGTGCTCGTCCACCGTGTAGTGGTGGTACATGTTGAACTGCATCATGGCCACGACCCGGCCGAATTCGGGGATGAAGCGCCGCAGCACGCCCGCCTCGTTCATGCGCCGCAGCACGATCTCGGGCGCGTTGCGCGACGTCAGGATCTCCATGAACAGCCGGTTGGCTTCGGGATCCTGCCGCAGGTTGGCGTCGATGCGGCGCAGCGACAGGGTGACGAGGCGCGTGGCATCCGGATGGATCGGTAGCACGTAGACGTCGGAGGCCCAGAACAGCCGGATCAGGTTCACCGGGTCGCGTTCGAAGGCATTTTTGTCCGCGACCGTGATCCGGTTCACTTCGATGGCAAAATCGCTATTGCCGGGGATCGTGCGCACCTTGCGCAGCCAGCCGCCCATCAAACGGTTGAGGACGGCGGGTGGCTTGGCCTCCTTCTCCTCAAGGGCCGCGCACACGATGGCGGTCAGATCCCCGACGTCCTTGGTGATCAGGAAGTAGTGTTTCATGAAGCGCTCGACCGCCGAAAGGCCGCCGTGGGCCGCATAGCCCAGCCGGTCCGCGATGCTGCGCTGGTAGTCGAAGCTTAGCCGCTCCTCGGCGCGGCCCGCAACCAAGTGAAGATGGCAGCGCACGCGCCAGAGAAACTCCTCGCAACGGCGGAACAGCTTGAATTCGTGACGCGTGAACAATCCCGCCGCGACCAATTCCTCGCTGGTCCTGACTCTGTAGACGTAATGGGCGATCCAAAACAGCGTGTTGAGGTCGCGCAGGCCGCCCTTGCCTTCCTTGACGTTGGGCTCGACCACGTAACGCGCTACGCCGGCCCGATTGATCCGGGCCTCGCGCTCGGCCAGCTTGGCGGCCACGAACTCACGGGCGGTTTTCTGTACGACCTCCTTGTCGAACCGCGACCGCAGGTCGTCGAACAGCCCGGAGTCGCCTTCGATGTAGCGCGCCTCGATCAAAGTGGTGCGGATGGTCATGTCGGCCTTGGCCTGGCGGATACATTCGTCCACCGAGCGGGTCGCGTGACCCACCTTCTGACGCAGGTCCCACAAGATGTAGAGCATGGCCTCGACCACGCTTTCGCCCCAAGGGGTCTGCTTGTAGGGAAGCAGGAACAATAGATCGATGTCGGAGCCGGGTGCGAGTGTCCCCCGCCCGTAGCCACCCACCGCCGCGATGCAGAGCCGTTCGGCCGCGGTGGGGCGATCGAGCGGGCAGACATGGCGCAGCACATAGGCGTGGATCGCTCTGACGATGGCGTCTTCCAGTTTCGCCAGGTCCCGGGCGCAAGTCAGTCCTTTGTTGTGCTCGAAAAACCGCGCAATGATCGCGGCCCGCCCATCGTCCAGCGCGCGTTTGAAGCAGGCCACGACCGCCTTGCGCGGGCTCGCGTCCTGCCCCGCAAGGCGAGCGTGGGTCGAGGCGAGTTCGGCATCGAGCGCGGCGCGATCGAGATCGTCGAGGACCCCCGTGGGTGCGGGCTGGGCCGGCAAGCTTTGCATTGAAACGAGTGACATCAGGCCTTTCCAGCATCCGCGAGCCGCCGTCGGAGACGCGCTCGGACCGAACTCTACAGCAACACGGTTCGCTCGGCAGGCCGTTCGGTGTTCAGGGCTTAGGTGGGGTGCGATCCGCCCTTATGTAGATAGCCCCGGTCCGGTGAAGGGCCCGTCAGACCTCGCCGAGCCCGAGGACGTCGGCCATGGCGTAAAGTCCGGGCTTACGCCCGCGTGCCCACAGGGCCGCCGTAATGGCGCCGCGGGCGAAAATGCCCCGGTCCTCGGCCATATGCGCGATCTCGATCCGCTCGCCCGGCCCCGCGAAGACGACGCGGTGATCGCCCACCACCGTGCCGCCGCGCAGCGTCGCGAAACCGATGCTGCCTTGCGGCCGCGCACCGGTGTGACCGTCGCGGCTGCGTACCGAGTGGCTCGCAAGATCTAGCGTGCGGCCCTCGGCCGCAGCCTCGCCGAGCAGAAGGGCCGTGCCCGACGGCGCATCCACCTTGGCCCTGTGATGCATTTCCAGAATCTCGATGTCGAAATCCGGGCCAAGCGCCTGCGCGGCCTGCCGCACCAGCCCGGCCAGAAGGTTGACGCCCAGGCTCATATTGCCCGAGCGGACTACGGGCGCATGCCAGGCGGCGGCTTCGATATGGTCGAGGTCGTCGCGGCTGAGGCCGGTCGTGCCGATGACGTGGACGATGCGGGCCTGCGCGGCGAGCGCCACGAAGGCTACGGTCGCGGCCGGGGTGCTGAAATCGATCACGCCGTCGGCCGCCACGAAAGCCTGCAATGGATCGGCGGTGATCGGAATGCCGAGCTCGCCGAGACCCGCCAAGACACCCGCGTCCTGCCCGAGCGCACTGGAGTTTTCGTGTTCGAGCGCGGCCGCCAGGACAACGCCCGGGGTGGCGTGGATTGCCCCGATCAGCATCCGGCCCATGCGGCCCGCCGCACCCGTCACCACCAAACGCATGTCGGTCACAATCACTCCTCCGCCAATTTCGACCTTAGGGGAGCGGCGCGTCTAATCGGCGCTGCCCTTGGCCTCGATCGCCAGCGCGTGGACGCCGGCGCGCAACTCGGCGGCCAGCAGGGCGTTCACCATCCTGTGACGCTCGATCCTACTCTTCCCGTTGAAAGCGTCCGCCACCACCTTAACCCTGAAATGCGTCTCGCCCCCCTCGCGCCATCCGCCGTGGCCGGCATGAAGGTGGGATTCGTCCACCACATCCAGCACCACGGGATGCAGGGCCTCGTTCAAAACGGCAGTCATGGTGTCCTTGACGGTCATCGGGATGCCTTCGTGACATGGCAGGTGTGACGATCGATAAAGCGCATTTTCCGACCTCATTCCTAGACCCCCGCTTGGTCAACCCGCTTCGATCCCCCATAATGTCATGGACATGAACCTCAACTCGCGCCTTTTCGACAGCATCCGGGTGAAACCCGCTCCGAAGCAGGAGGCGGCCCCCGCGCAGCTTCAATGCGACCACCCCGGATGCACCCGCGTAGGCGAGTTCCGCGCCCCCATGGGACGGGACAGGGAGGGGCAGTATTTCTCCTTCTGTCTCGACCACGTCCGGGAGTACAACGCGACCTATAACTATTTCAACGGGATGAGCGACGACGCCGTTGCCAAATACCAGAAGGAGGCCCTGGTCGGGCATCGTCCGACCTGGAACATGGGAGTCAATCGCGCCGGCATGGCTCGGGGCGATGGACCGGCCGAAACCGACCCGCTCGGCATGTTCAACAATCGCTACGGGCGCAACGAACCGGGTCCACGCGGGCCCCGTCACAGCCCCGCGACCTTAAAGGCCTTGGCGGCCCTCGATCTCGACGAGGCCGCCGACCGACCGACGGTGAGGACGCGCTACAAGGACCTGGTCAAACGACTTCATCCGGACGCCAACGGCGGCGACCGGTCGTGCGAAGACAAGTTGCGCGAGATCATCCGGGCTTACAAATTTTTGAAGACGGTTAAACTGCCTGGCGAGACCGCCAAGGCCAGTTAGCCGACGGGTGCCGGCGCGCATCCATCGACCCACGATCCGGGCACGATCATTGCAAATGATCTGTTCCGGCAGATTCAAACGCGAGGTGTCCCCGCCTTCGAATTCGAAGGTGGGCACGGAGGCATGATGGACAGAGTTGAGCAAACCGGCGGCTTGCCGGACATGAAGGTGTCGGTATCCCAGGTTTTCGGCATAGAGACCGCCATGCAGGCCCCGGCCTTCTCGCGGACCGACGAACATGTTCCAGAAACCGATCCGGATTATATTTTCGACCGCGACACCACGCTGGCGATTCTGGCGGGCTTTTCCCACAACCGTCGCGTGATGATCACCGGCTATCACGGCACCGGCAAATCGACCCATATCGAACAGGTCGCGGCCCGGCTCAACTGGCCTTGCGTGCGGATCAACCTCGACAGCCACGTGTCCCGCATTGATCTCGTGGGCAAGGACGCGATCGTGCTGAAGGATGGCAAACAGGTCACCGAATTCCGCGACGGCATGCTGCCCTGGGCGCTGCAGAACAACATCGCGCTGTGCTTCGACGAATACGACGCGGGTCGGCCAGACGTGATGTTCGTGATCCAACGTGTGCTGGAGCTTTCCGGCCGCTTGACGCTGCTCGATCAGAAACGGGTCATCAAGCCACATCCCGCGTTCCGCCTGTTCGCCACCGCCAACACGGTCGGCCTTGGGGACACATCGGGGCTCTATCACGGCACGCAGCAGATCAATCAGGGCCAGATGGACCGCTGGTCGATCGTGGCAACGCTGAACTACCTGCCGCACGACCGCGAGGTCGATATCGTGCAGGCCAAGTCGCCGCACTACAAAGGCACCAAGGAAGGGCGGGACACGGTTAGCCGGATGGTGCGCCTGGCCGATCTCACCCGCAACGCCTTCATGGCGGGCGATCTGTCGACCGTGATGAGCCCACGGACCGTGATCACCTGGGCCGAGAACGCCGCCATCTTCGGCGACATCGGCTTCGCGTTCCGGCTGACCTTCTTGAACAAATGCGATGAACTCGAACGCGCGCTCGTGGCCGAGTTCTACCAGCGCTGTTTCGGCAAGGAATTGCCCGAAAGCGCCGTCAATGTGGCGCTGAGCTGAGGGTTTTTTTAGGAGGCGTCGATGACGCTCATTCGCGACAAAGCTGAGCTTACTCCGCGGTCCATCGGTACGCGATACGAGGACGATGGCTACACATGGGCCATCGAGCAGGCCGCCCTCCTCAGGGAGGGGCGACTTGATCTAATCGACGTTGCGAACATAGCGGACGAGATCATCGACGTGGCGAAGCGCGAGACCCAGTCAACGCGAAGTGCACTTCGGTTGGTGCTGCAACACCTCTTGAAATGGGACTATCAGCCGGCGCGCCGAAGTCGGAGTTGGGCCCTGACAATCCGGACCCAACGCCGCGACTTCGACCGTGAGATCCGGGAAAATCCAGGTCTCAAACCTGAATTGGACCGTCTTCTGGCCGAGGCTTACGCCGATGCCCGCGATGATGCGTTGGCTGAGAGCGATCTCCTGGACTCAGACATTCCGGCACTCTGCCCCTACGATTGGGACGCCATAACCAGTCGAGAGATCGTCTGGCAAGACGGTCGATAGCAGGTTCCTGGCGGGATTATATTCCCTCCCGCCTCATTCGATTGACCCAGAGCAACCATGCCCGCTCCCACGAACCGCAAGCCCGCTGGCCCTACCGAGGCCCCGCAAGAACCCTTCAAGCGGGCGGTCGCGTCCTGTATGCGGGCCATGTCGCGCACGCCTCATCTTGAGGTAACCTACGCGGCCGACAAGCCCAACGTCACCGGCCATGGCGAGAGCGCGAAAGCTCGCCTGCCGGAACCTGCCCGAAAACTCTCGCCGCGCGAGGCCGCGATCGTGCGCGGCCATGCCGATTCGATGGCCCTGAAGCTGGCCTGCCACGATCTTGGAATCCATCGCCGCCTCGCGCCCGAGGCCCAGGCGGCCCGAGCCGTCTTCGATGCGGTCGAGCAGGTTCGGGTCGAGGCGATCGGGGCACGGCGCATGGCCGGGGTCGGCACCAACCTCGCCGCCATGCTGGAGGACCGCTATCACCGCGGCAATTACGCCGAGATCACGGACAGGGCCGATGCCCCGCTCGAGGACGCGGTGGCGCTCATCGCGCGCGAGCGGCTCACGGGTCAAAAACCCCCGGAGGCCGCCCGCAAGATCGTGGACCTGTGGCGTCCCTGGATCGAATCGCGCGCTGGCGCGGAGCTCGATTCACTCGGCCGCTCGATCGAGGACCAGCGGACCTTTGGCCGCGCGGTCCACAAGCTACTCGCCTCACTCGACATGGAGGACCCCTCCTCGTCGGAGCGCGAGGATGACGACGAAGACACCTCCGACAACGACCCGCAGAACAATCCCGAGAACCAGGAGGGCGAGGGGAAACAAAGCGATTCGGGCGACACCATGGAGATGGATGCCGCCGACTCCGCGGCCGACGATCTCGAGGATGGCGCCATGGACAGCGCCGATGCGCCCGTGGGTGAGGCCCCCGAAGAATCCGAGGATGGCGACGCCGATGAAGCAGCCGAGACGCGCCGTCCGCCGAACGGCCCCATCGAGAATCGCGGACCTGAATACAAGGCCTATAATTCGAGGTTCGACGAGATCGTGCCGGCCGAGGATCTGTGCGAGCCTGAAGAGCTTGAGCGGCTGCGCAGCTATCTCGACAAGCAGCTGACCAGCATGTCGAGCGTGGTGGCGCGTCTGGCGAACAGGCTGCAGCGCCGCCTGATGGCCCAGCAGAATAGAGCGTGGGAATTCGACCTCGAGGAGGGCATGCTCGATCCGGCGCGCCTCTCGCGCGTCGTCATCGACGCGCAGCAGCCGCTCTCCTTCAAACGCGAGAAGGACACGAGCTTTCGCGACACCGTCGTGACCCTGCTCATGGACAATTCAGGCTCCATGCGGGGGCGGCCCATCACGGTGGCGGCCAGCTGCGCCGACATCCTGGCCCGGACCCTGGAGCGCTGCGGCGTGAAGGTCGAGATTTTGGGCTTCACGACCCGGGCCTGGAAGGGCGGCCAATCCCGCGAGGCCTGGCTGCAGGCCGGAAAACCCGCCAATCCCGGGCGGCTCAACGACCTGCGCCACATCATCTACAAATCGGCGGACGCGCCCTGGCGCCGGGCGCGAAAAAATCTCGGGCTGATGATGCGCGAGGGCCTGCTCAAGGAGAACATCGACGGCGAGGCGTTGGATTGGGCCCACAAACGCCTGCTCGGGCGGCCCGAGCAGCGCCGCATCCTGATGATGATCTCCGACGGCGCCCCGGTCGACGATTCGACGCTTTCGGTCAATCCGGGCAACTACTTGGAGCGGCACCTTCGCGCCGTGATCGAGGATATCGAGACCCGCTCGCCGGTGGAACTGATCGCCATCGGGATCGGCCACGACGTGACGCGCTATTACCGCCGCGCCGTCACCATCGTGGATGCCGAGGAACTCGGCGGCGCCATGACCGAGAAGCTGGCGGAGCTGTTCAGCGACAAGGAAAACGCAAAGTCTGCGGCTGCCGCAAGGCCGGGATCTCGGCGCGCCGCCTGAGCGGCCCTGCCTTGATCCCGCTGCGTTCTGGGGAGGTCATCGCTCGGTCATGCCGCGCCGCGATAATCTCTTCAACGACTCGGAGACCAGCATAATGAACGACAGGCTCGATGGGATGTCGCGTCGCGATATTCTGACGGCAGCGGTCGGTGGGGTCGGCCTTGCCCTGACGACCTCGCAGCTGCGCGCGGCCGAGACCACACCGGCTGCTTCCGGCTCAGGCTCGAGCGCCACGGTGTCCGGGATCGTGTTCGAGGACCGAGCCGGCACCGGCACGCGCGGGCCGGACAGTCCCGGCCTGCCCGAGGTGTTGGTGTCGAACGGCCGCGAGGTGACCAAGACGGACGCCTCGGGCCGCTATACCCTTCCCGTCACCGACGAGACCATCATCTTCGTGATCAAACCCGCGGGCTTTGCGACGCCGATCAACCCGGCCACCATGCTGCATCGATTCTATCGCATCCACCAGCCCAACGGCAGCCCGGCTTCGCTCGGGACCACCTTCGAGGGGCTCGCCCCCACCCCACCCCTGCCCGCCTCGCTGGATTTCCCGCTCACGCGCCAAGAAGAGCCCAAGGCGTTCGAAGTGGTGATGTTCACCGATCCGCAGCCCGAAACACCCGCCGAGGTCGACTTCATCCGCGAGGATGTCGAGGACGCGCTCGTGGGCACCACGGCCAGGTTCGGCATGACGCTCGGCGATCTCATGTTCGACGATTTGTCGCTCTACGACCGCTACAACGGCATCATCGGCACACTTGGCATGCCCTGGTACAATATCGGGGGCAACCACGACCTCAATTTCGAAGCGCCCGATCGGCACTATTCGCGCGAGACCTTCAAGCGCCATTTCGGCCCGAACTACTACGCGTTCGCCTATGCGGACGCGGTCTTCCTCATGCTCGACAACGTCGATTATCTCGGCCCCGACCCGACCCGGCCCGGCGGCTCGGGCAAATATCGCGGGCGGCTCGACGACCGGCAGCTCGATTTCGTGCGCAACCTTCTCGCCGCCGTGCCGGCCGACAAGCTGCTCGTCGTGACGCTGCACATCCCGCTGCGCACCTACCTCGATCCCCAGGATCCGGCCCAGAACCTGACCAACCTCGCCGACTTCCTCAAACTCCTCGAGGGGCGGCCCGATACGGTGAGTTTTTCGGGCCACACCCACACGACCGAGCATCACTATCTCGATGCCGCGCAAGGCTGGAGCGGACCGGAGCCGCATCACCACCACATTCTGACGGCCGTCTCGGGCTCCTGGTGGAGCGGGCCCTACGATCACCGGGGCGTGGCGGTCGCGGACAGCCGCGACGGCACGCCCAACGGCTTTCATATCCTCTCGGTCGACGGCACCAGCTACACGACCCGGTTCGTTCCCTTCAAGGAACCCAACGCCCGGCAGATCCGCGTTTCCGTGCTCAGCCACCTGCATCAGGAGATGTGGCGCGACTACCGGCCCGGCGCACTGATCGAGCCGCCCATTACCGAGCAGGCCGTCCCTTCCACCACGATCGCCGCCAATGTGTTCGACGGCGGCCCGAAGACCAAGGTCACGATGACGGTGGCGGGCCGCGAGCCCATCGCCATGACGCGCAAGACCATGCCCGACCCCTTCGTGGCCGAGCTCTACGGCCGCAACGACGCGGTGAAGAAGAGCTGGGTCAAGGCGGAACCGTCCTCCCACATGTGGGTGGCGCGCTTGCCCGCGGGGTTGAAGCCGGGTGTCCATGCCGTGCGGGTTACGGCGGAGGACGAATATGGCCGGGTGCACCGGACCAATATGGCCCTCGAGGTCGCGGTCTGACGGCGCAGCCGGTAACGGTGGCGTGACATCGAGCCGCCGTCATGATTGGGTCTGCTTCAATCAACAAGGTTCGGGGATGCGCGTCATGGAAAACGATTTCGCGGCCGAGTTCCGCAAGCCCGTTACGCTCACCGTGCTGGGCTTTGCGATCCTGGGATGGATCCTGGCGATCTACAGCTTCGTTAACGCCAATTCGGACGCCGCGCAATCGGCCGACCAGATCGCGTCGCTTCGCCGTCAGAACGAGCAGGTCGCGAACGACCTGAAAGCCGAGCAGGCCGCCGCCGGTTCGCTCTCCGACATCGAGGCCAAGCGGGTCGCGGCGCAAAGCGCCATCGGGGCGGCCCAGAACGCCACCACGCAGGCGTCGCGCGCCCGGGATGAGGCCCAGGCCGCCCTGAAAAGCACGCAGGACAGCCTGCAGCAGCTGACCGCCCAGCAGAGTGGGCTCGAACAGACGGTCGCCCAGACCAATGCCGATCTCGACAAGGCCAAGGCGGAACTCGAGACGACGACGCGGCACGGCGACACCATCAAGCAACAGAGCCAGCAGGCCGAGGCCGAACTCGCCACCGCCAAGGCCGCCATGTTGACGCTGGATTCGGATCGGGCAGCTGCCCAGAAGGCCGTGGCCGATGCGGCCGCTGAGCGGGACAAGCTCAATCGCGAGGTCGAACCCGCCCGCAAGCAGGTTGCCGACCTCCAGCAGCAAGTGACACAAACGCAAAGCGAACTCGAGACCGCCAAAGCGGCGCTGCCACCCCTGCAAACGCAACGGGCCAGCATGGAAAAGGCCGTCGCCGATGCGGCCGCGACACGGGACAAGCTGCAGGCCGATGCCGCCGAGGTTCAGAAGCAGCTCGCACAGGCGCAGAGCGACCTGACGCAAGCCAGGATGGCCGTGACCCCCGCGCGGGCTGAGCGCGCCGGCCTCGACAAGGCGGTGGCGGATGCCACCGCTGAGCGTGACACCCTCAAGCAGGTGGTCGATGCGCTGCAAAAACAATCTGACGAGCTGAAGCAGACGATTGCACGGAACCAGACGCAGCTCGACGCAAGCTCGACCGCCGTCAGCGCCAGCCAGGCCGACCAGAAACGGCTGGCGCAGGCCGTCGCGGACGCAACTACGCAACGGGATCGCTTGAATAGCGAGCTGTCCGGCGCGCAGAAGACGCTCGGCGACCTCCAGGCCCGGATCGCCACGCTGGATGGGCTCGTCAAGCAGCGCAATCTGGATCTCGCCCAGGCCAACACGCAAATCGAACAGGCGCGAGGCGAGCTTACGGGTCTGCAGAACCAGATTGCCGAGCAGAAGAAAGCGGCGGCCGCCCCGGCTTCCACTCCGGCTCAGCCCGGCGGAATGCCTGCACCCGCGCCGTCGGGGGCGGCCTCAGCGCCGGACGCCAAAGCGCCTTGATCACCGAGGGCGGGGTCCCGGCTCAGGGCCGGGAGACACCGTCGATCACCCTAGGGGCCTCTTCCCCAGCAGAGCACGGCGGTGCCCCACGAGGCCGGCCGTGGAAGCGTCGAGGGCGTCGGTCGAAGCCTGGGCATCGGCCACGATTGGGCCGAGCTTGGAGGCGAGTTCCTTGCCGAGTTCGACGCCCCATTGGTCGAAGGGATTGGTGTCCCAGATGGCCGCCATCGTGAACACGCGATGTTCGTAGAGGGCGATGAGGCGGCCCAGCATGGCGGGGTCGAGCTTGCGGTAGAGGAAAGTCGACGACGGCCGGTTGCCGGGAAACACCTTATGGGGCGCCAGGCGCTCGATCGCGTCAGGCGCCATGCCGGTCTTTTCGAGCTGAGCCCTGACCTCATTGAGGTCGCGGCCCTGCATGAGCGCCTGGCTCTGCGCGAAACAATTGGACAGCAGAATTTCGTGGTGGTGCAGATCGGCGTGGGTGGGTTCGGCCGCGGCCAGAAAGTCGATCGGCACGACCTCGGTGCCCTGGTGCAGCAGTTGGAAGAAAGCGTGCTGGCCGTTGGTGCCGGGCTCGCCCCAGACCACGGGACCGGTCGGGAAATGCACCGCGCTGCCGTCGATCCGAACCGACTTGCCGTTGCTCTCCATGTCGAGCTGCTGGAGGTAGGCGGAGAAGCGGCCGAGCCGCTGGTCGTAAGGGATCACGGCCTGGGTCGCAAAGCCGAGGGCGTCGCGGTACCAGACGCCGATGAGGCCCATCAGGACCGGGATATTGGCCTCGAGCGGCGCCTGGCGGAAATGCTCGTCCACCTCGAAGCCGCCGCGCAGAAAATCCTCGAATTGTTTGGGACCGATGAGGATCACCAGCGCCAGCCCGATGCTGCACCAGATGGAGTAACGGCCGCCCACCCAATCCCAGAAGCCGAACACGCGATCGGCCTTGATGCCGAACTTGGCCACCAGGTCGAGCTTGGTGGACACCGCCGCAAAGTGGTGCTCCACGGCCGCCTCGCCCATGGCGGCCGCGATCCACTGCCGCGCCGTGTTGGCGTTGGTCATGGTCTCCAGGGTCGTGAAGGTCTTGGACGACACGATGAACAGCGTGGTGGCGGGATCGAGGTCGGCGATCGTGTCACCAATATCGGCGCCATCGACGTTGGACACGAAATGGCAGCTGATGCGCGGCGTTCCGTAGGGTTTTAGCGCCCGGGCCGCCATGGCGGGCCCGAGGTCGGAGCCCCCGATCCCGATATTGACGACATCCGTGATGGCACGGCCGGTGGCGCCCGGCAGCGAGCCGTCGCGGATGCCGGTGGCAAAGGCCGCGACTTTTTCGCGTACCGCGATCACGTCGGGCATCACGTCCTTGCCATCCACCAGCACGGGCTGGCCGGAAAAATTGCGCAGCGCCGTATGCAGCGCCGGCCGGTGCTCGGTGGGGTTGACGATGTCGCCCTTGAACATGCGCTCGCGTTTGCCCTCGAGATCGGCGTCGCGAGCCAGCTCGAAGAGCTTTTGCAGGGTCGCGTCGTCGACGCGGTGCTTGGAATAGTCGAACAGAAGGTCGCCCAATTCCACATGGTAGCGATCAAACCGCTTCGGGTCGGCCGCGAACATTTCGACGAGCGTCTTGGGGGGCGTGCTCTTGGCGAAGGCGGCGAGCGCCGTGAGGCCAGCGGCATCGATATCGTTGGTCATGGCAAACTCCTTGTCGGTCAGCCAAGCTGAAAACCATGACACCATAACCACGCGACAGGGTATTAGTCGCGCTGCACTGCACCAAAAGCCGCAGTTTGGGGGTTGGCGGCGGCCTCCAGCCGTGCGACCGCTTCCCCGCGCAACGTTCAGTCCCACATCAGCAGGTCATGGCTCCTCCGCTTCTCACGCTCCAAAGCATCCGGCTCACCCTTGGCGGCAAGCCCCTCCTCGACGGCGCGGAACTCTCCGTCTCGCGTGGCGAGCGGTTGTGCCTGGTCGGGCGCAACGGATCGGGCAAGTCGACCTTTCTGAAGATCGCCGCGGGTCTGGCCGAACCCGACGGCGGAACCCGCTTCCTGCAGCCCGATGCCAACCTGCGCTACCTGCCGCAAGAGCCTGATCTGTCGGGCTTCGACACCACGCTCGCCTATGTCGAGGCGGGCTTGGGTCCGCTCGACGATCCCTATCGCGCGCTGTCCCTGCTCAACGAACTCGGGCTGACGGGCGAGGAACACCCGGGCAACCTGTCGGGCGGCGAGGGCCGCCGGGCCGCGCTCGCCCGCGTGCTGGCGCCCGAGCCCGACATCCTGCTGCTCGACGAGCCCACCAACCATCTCGACCTGCCCGCCATCGAATGGCTGGAAACCGAACTTTCCAAGCTGCGCTCCGCGCTGGTTCTGGTGAGCCATGACCGGCGCTTTCTCACCCGCCTGTCGCGCGCCACGTTATGGATCGATCGCGGCAAGACCCGGCGCATCGACCAGGGGTTCGAGTCCTTCGAGACCTGGCGCGACACGGTGCTGGAGGAAGAAGAGCGCGACCGCCACAAGCTCGATCGCAAGATCGCCATGGAGGAGGATTGGGTCCGTTATGGGGTCACGGGACGGCGCAAGCGCAACGTCCGCCGCATGGGCGAACTCGCCAATTTGCGGCAGACCCGGCAGGAGGAGCGCCGCAGCGTCGGTGAGGTCAAGATTTCGGTTTCGGAGGCGAAAACCTCCGGCAAACTGGTGATCGAGGCCGAGGATGTCGCGAAATCCTATGGCGACACCGTGATCGTCAAGGATTTCTCGACCCGCATCTTGCGCAACGACCGCCTCGGCGTGGTCGGGGCCAATGGCGCCGGCAAGACGACGCTGTTGAAACTGCTGACCGGCTTGCTGGAACCGGATTCGGGCTGGGTGAAGATCGGCGCCAATGTTGCGCTCGCGACCCTCGACCAGGGCCGCACCAGTTTGCAACCCACCACCACGCTCGCCGATGCCCTAACGGGCGGCGGCAGCGACAACGTCATCATCAATGGCCAGGCCAAACACGTCATCGGCTACATGAAGGACTTTCTGTTCGGCCCTGAACAGGCGCGCACTCCGGTCGGCCGTCTGTCGGGCGGCGAGCGGGGCCGGCTGACGCTGGCCCGCGCCCTCGCCCTGCCCTCCAACCTGCTGGTGCTCGACGAACCCACCAACGATCTCGATCTCGAAACCCTCGACCTGCTGCAGGAAATGCTGGCCGATTATCCGGGCACCGTGATCGTGGTGAGCCATGACCGCGATTTCCTGGACCGTGTCGCGACGTCCGTGCTCGTCTCCGAAGGTCAGGGCCGGTGGGTCGAATATGCCGGCGGCTACACCGACATGGTGGCGCAACGTGGGGCGATGCTGAGTGGCAAGCCAGCCGCCAGCAGCAGCAGCACGGCTTCGAACCCCGACTTGACGCCCCGGATCGCGGCCAGCACCGCCGAGCCATCCCGGCGCAAGATGAGTTTCAAGGACAAGCATGCGCTCGACAACTTGCCGAAGCGGATCAACGAACTCGACGGCACGATTGCAAAACTCCGCGGCGCGCTGGCCGATGCCGGCCTCTACACTCGCGATCCAGCTAAATTCGCGCAGTGGTCGAGCGCCTTGGCGAAGGCTGAAGCCGAACTTGCCGACGCCGAGAACCGCTGGCTCGAACTCGAATTGCAGCGCGAAGGGACGCAGGTCTGAACGGCTTACGGTCGACGAGGCGGGCGATCGCCGAGTCCGTCGGCAAGCCGTTTGCGGGAGAGTTCAAGTTCCCCTTGATCCGCACCCATGATAGGATTTCGCCTTATTGTTGCGATGGGACACAACCGTGGCTGTTAAGCACGACATCAACCTAAGGGCCCCGCCTTCTGCCAACTTGCAGGAGCTTGATGATGTGCGACTAGTGGCGGATGTCGACACAGATGACGGCCGGCTTCCGGTGGGGAGCATCGGAACCGTCGTCCACGCATACCAAAGCGGGCACCTGTTCGAAGTTGAGTTTTCCATGCCTTTTTCAGCAGTTGTTACGCTGAGACACAGCCAAATCATCGGTTTGCGGTAGTCACTTGAAGAAACTCGTCGGTCCGAAAACGTCGCTCCGAGCAAAATCACCGGTTATCTGCTTAACCTCGGGAGCGAAACCGGCGGGTTCGGCAAGGCGAAATTCTTCCTGTCCTTTGGCTTCGCTTTGGATAAACCGGCCACACTCGAGACCGCGCTGCTCCAACATCCTCTGGATCACGACGTCTTGTCGGAGGTCGAAAATGAAGGCGGCGTCAAGCGCGTCTTGGAATGCTCCATGAGCACGCCCGATGGACGAAACCCGTGCATAAGAACCATCTGGGTGCAAGATCAGGGCTCGGCGGACCATCGCTTTGTGACGGCTGTTCCGATGCGGCGGCCTAACCCTTGATGGTCACAAGCTCTCCACGCAGCGCTCGTAGACCTTTGCGATGCGCGGGAACGTTTGTGGCATTAAGGTGATTTTCAGCACCGAGCGAGGGGAACGCGACGATGCAGGATTCCGGGGCCCATACCGGGCCGAGCAAGCTGTCCGGACTGTTGCTCGCCATCGCGGCCGGCATCGCGCTGGGCAAGGTCGCAGGCGCAGGGTCGACGCTCCAGCGCGCCGGCGTCGCCCCAAAACCGCCAGCGACGGACCACCTGCAACCCAGCCACACATCGCATGCCGCAAGCGTCAACCCTGATCCGGTGCCGGTCACCCATCGTGCCGGCGTGATCGGGATCGCCTGGTCGGTGGTGGAGCGGGTCGGCCGCGACAACGTCACCATGGTGGCGGCGGGCGTCGCCTTCTTCGCGCTTCTGGCCATATTTCCGGCCCTGGCGGCCGTCGTATCCCTCTATGGACTTTTCAGCGACCCGATCGAGGTCTCCCGGCAGATCAGCGCCTTCTCCTACCTGCTGCCACCGGAGGCTCTGAAGTTGATCACCGACGGCCTCCAGGCCTTCGTGACCAAGAGCAATTCGCAGTTTAACGTCGCGCTGGTCACCGGGCTCGTGCTGGCAATCTGGAGCGCGCGCGCCGGCATCCAGTCGATCATGACGGGCCTCAATATCGCGTACGAGGAATCCGAGCGTCGCTCCATCATCGTGCAAAATCTCGTGGCGATCGCCATGACGTTCGCGGCGGTCTTGATGGCGATCGCGGTCATCTTCGCGATCGCGGTCATCCCGGCGGCCGTGGCGCTGCTGCAATTGCCGCCCGAACTCGCAACGACACTCGTTCTGGTCCGCTGGCCGATACTGGCGATCGTCATCCTGTTGGGATTCGCGATTCTCTATCGCTACGCGCCGTGCAGGAGCGACGCGAAATGGGAATGGATCACCTGGGGGTCCGCCACAGCCACCACCTTGTGGCTGCTGGGCTCGGCCCTGTTCTCGTTTTACGTCAGCCACTTCGGCAGCTACGACAAAATGTATGGTTCGCTTGGGGCCGTGGTGATCCTCTTGCTGTGGCTGTGGGTCGCGGCGGTCTTTTTTTTGATGGGTGCGGAGGTCGACGCCGAACTCCACGCGCGCGCGCTCACCACAGGGTCGCCCACCAAAGGCCTGCCCACCAGCACTTGACCCGAGGTCCAGACGACACATGGCGGTTCATTTCAGCCAAGAAGAAATGTCGTCCCGCATGGGACGGCTGCAATCGTCCATGGCGGAGGCAGGGCTGGACGGCATGCTGCTCTTCGCCCAGGAAAGCATGTTCTGGCTGACCGGCTACGACACCTTCGGCTTCTGCTTCTTTCAGTGCCTCTATGTCGGCGCCGATGGCCGCACCGCGCTTTTGACCCGTTCGGCGGACCTCCGGCAAGCCCAGCACACCTCGACCATTGCCGACATCCGGATCTGGGCCGATGGCGCGGCGGCAGAGCCGGCCCGCGACCTTCGCGCCATGCTGGCCGACCTTGGCGCCGCCGACGCGCGTCTCGGCGTCGAATATGATTCCTATGGCCTGACCTATGCCAACGGCCTCAAGGTCGCGGCGGCGCTCGACGGTTTTGCAACCCTCGTTGACGCGTCAAACCTCATTCCAGGCTTGCGGGTCACAAAATCGCCAGCCGAACTCGTCTTCGTGCGCCAGGCGGCTGCCTTGTCGGATGCCGCCGACCGGGCCGCCATCGCGGCCACCCGCGCGGGTGCCGACGAGGGCGACATCCTGGCGGCCCAGCATGCCGCGATCTTCGCGGCGGGAGGCGACTATCCGGCCAATGAATTCATCATCGGGTCGGGCCGTGACGCCCTGCTGTGCCGGTACAAGGCCGGCCGCCGCAAGCTCGAAGCCAAAGACCAGATCACTCTCGAATTCGCGGGCACCTTCCGACACTATCACGCCGCCATCATGCGGACCCACGTCGTGGGCCATCCTCGCCCGCTTCACCTCGCCTACCATGCCGCGGCCCGTGAGGCGCTGGCGGCCTGCGAGGCGGAACTCCGGCCCGGCCGCACCGCGGGCGATGTGTTTGCGGCCCACGCCCGCGTGCTCGATGCCCATGGCCTGTCGCAGCATCGGCTGAAAGCCTGCGGTTACGCGCTGGGCGCAAAATTTACCCCCTCCTGGATGGACCCGCCGATGTTCTATGCGGGCAATCCATGGGTGATCGCGGCCGATCAGGTCTTCTTCCTGCACATGATCCTGATGGATTCCGCCACCGAAACGGCCCTCTGCTTGGGGCGAACCTCGCTCGTGACGCCCACCGGTCCACAACCGCTCAACGCCGCCGATCTGGACCTCGTCGTCAAATAGCTTTAACCCGTGGTTAGGAAAGCTGTGCTGACGCAGGCATGGCGACGTCGGGGAGCCTGGACCGAGGCATGATGCGACACGCGTCTTCACGGCTCGCGCGCTTATTGGCGCGGAGTTTGGCCGGCACAGCGCTCGTGGCGGCATTGAGCGGCTGCGTCGACAATTTTCCCGATGCCAGCGTTGGGCGTGGCGACATCCGCAACGCCATCGCGCGTGGCCAGATGGCGAGCCCTCGGTCCGCCACAGTGGCGCTGGTCAGCCTGGAGGGTGCGCCGGATTCCGTGGCCACTCAGTTCAGGCAGGCCCTCACGTCCGAAGCCGGCAACCGCGAGATCACCATGACGGATGTGGCCTCGGCTCGCTATCTGGTCCGCGGCTATCTCGCGGCCTATCCGAGCGAGCGCGGCGATACCGTCGCCTATGTCTACGATGTCTTCGACGCCGGCCAGAAGCTCCGCACCCAGCGGGTGAACGACGCCATCGAGGTGCCTGCCACCAGCGCGGATCCCTGGGGTTCGGTGACGCCGCAGATCGTCGCGAGCCTCGCGGGCCGCAGCGCCGACGATCTCGCGGTGGCGCTCGCGGGAACCCCGGAGGCGCAGGCCGGGAAGGTCGCGGCGGCGGGACCTGCCGTCGGCTCCAGCCCGGTGAACTGAACGCGCGCTACTTGGATTTCCGGGCGACGGCGAGACCGGCCAAGAAGGACAGGCCGCCGGTAAACAGTGATGAAAGAACCGTTTGTGCCCACCGCTTCGTATCGGGCGTGACGGAATTGTCGAACACCGCCTCGAAGACGCTCATCGCACCTACGCTGATCACCGCGATCAGAAGGGTGAACAACAACACGTAGTTCTTGGTCAGTTCGAAGCGATGCGCGTCGCGTTCTCGCCGCAAGCGCTCGTGCAGTTCCTCGGGGGTTTCCTCAGGTTCAATACTGATCGACGCTCGTCCGAGGGCTTCGTCGATCCTCAATTCCCTTGGCACCCATTCCTCCTGCGGTTCAGAGAAGTCCGACGATCTCGGTATCCAACCGGCTGGGATCGCTGACTATTCCGAGCCGCTTGCCGTCCACTTTCGCGTCGTGAGCAACCTTCATCAACGCCAATGCCTGACGAATAACTTCACTGCGGTTGGACCCGGTATCGTCGGCGATGCGCTCCAGCATGTCGTTGAGATCGGCCGACACCTGGAGGTTAAGTCTAACTTTGTCTCTGGCCATATCGTTCTCCAATCTTCGTCGTCCCCCATGTAATCTCAGCACAGCCTGTGAGCAATAAGAATGCGATTGATACGCATATTTTGCGCGCACGAGACGCATAACCCGCCGAGAGGGCTGAAAGATGATGACTGAAGGCGACCGGAAGCGTAACATCGGCACACTTATCTTAGTCGTGCTCGGCATCGCCTTCGTCGTTGCCGCCGTCGCGGCCGCGCCCTTCAGCCTAATGATGGCGGTGTTCCCGTTCGATGCGCCAGGATCGAGCGAGAACCCGATCACCTGGGCGCTGGCGGGTGGCAGCCTGATGCTGCCCGTCGCGCTTCTCGCCACGGGTGTGCTCGCGATCCTGGCGCCTCGGATGCAGCGGGCACGGACGCGCGCGATCGTCCTACTGGCACCCCTGACGACCTGGGGCATCTACATGGCGCTCACGCTCACCCTGCTGGAAACCCTGTGTCAGGGCTTGTTCGCCTGCCCAAATTGAAGGGCGACCGTGAACCCAGCCCGGCTGGGGCCTGCCGCGACCCTCATTCGCCTTGGTTTTAACCCCAGCGGCTGCTATCCCGACGCGATGACCACGCATACGCTCGACGCGATCCGCAACTTTTCCATCGTTGCCCATATCGACCATGGGAAATCGACCCTGGCCGACCGCCTGATCCAGACGACCGGCACGGTGGCGTTGCGCGACATGAGCGAGCAGATGCTCGATTCCATGGACATCGAGCGCGAGCGCGGCATCACCATCAAGGCCCAGACGGTCCGGCTCGAATACAAGGCCAACGACGGCAAGACTTATATCCTCAATCTGATGGATACGCCCGGCCACGTCGATTTCGCTTATGAAGTGTCCCGCTCGCTGGCGGCCTGCGAGGGCTCGCTCCTGGTGGTGGATGCGAGCCAAGGCGTCGAGGCCCAAACGCTGGCCAACGTCTATCAGGCGCTCGACGCCGGCCACGAGATCGTGCCGGTGCTCAACAAGATCGATCTGCCGGCCGCCGAGCCCGAACGCATCAAGGAGCAGATCGAGGACGTCATCGGCCTCGATGCCTCGGAGGCCGTGCTGATCTCGGCCAAGACCGGGGTCAACATCGAGGGCGTGCTGGAGGCCATCGTGACCCGGCTGCCGCCCCCCAAGGGTGACGAGACCGCGCCGCTGAAAGCCTTGCTGGTCGACAGTTGGTATGACGCTTATCTGGGCGTCGTGGTGCTGGTGCGCGTCATCGATGGCGCCATGAAGAAGGGCACGCGCATCCGCATGATGGGCACCGACGCCCATTACGAGGTCGACCGGATCGGGGTGTTCACCCCAAAAATGAAGGACGTGACGACGCTCGGCCCGGGCGAGATCGG
Source organism: uncultured Lichenihabitans sp. (assembly GCA_964245915.1). Lineage (GTDB taxonomy): Bacteria > Pseudomonadota > Alphaproteobacteria > Rhizobiales > Beijerinckiaceae > Lichenihabitans. The sequence continues at coordinate 65,009 of CAXTOT010000006.1, forward strand.
CTTCATCACGGCACAGATCAAGGAAGTGGCCGACACGCGGGTCGGCGACACCATCACGGATGAGAAGAAGCCGACCGCCCACGCCCTGCCCGGATTCAAACCCGCCCAGCCCGTGGTGTTCTGCGGCCTGTTCCCCGTCGATGCCGCCGAATTCGAGGATCTGCGCGCCGCGATGGGGCGGCTCCGGCTGAACGATGCCAGTTTCTCCTACGAGATGGAGAGTTCGGCCGCGCTCGGTTTCGGCTTCCGCTGCGGGTTTTTGGGCCTTCTGCATCTCGAGATCATCCAGGAGCGGCTCGAGCGCGAGTTCAACCTCGACCTCATCGCCACGGCGCCCTCGGTCATCTACGAGATCGCCATGCGGGACGGCACCCAGGTCGACCTGCACAATCCGGCCGACATGCCGGACGTCATGAAGATCGAGGAGATCCGCGAGCCCTGGATCCAGGCGACCTTGCTGACGCCGGACGAATATCTCGGGGCGATCCTGAAATTGTGCCAGGATCGGCGCGGCACGCAGGTCGACCTCAACTACGTCGGCAAACGCGCCATGGTGAAATACGACCTGCCGCTCAACGAGGTGGTGTTCGATTTCTACGATCGGCTGAAATCGATCTCCAAGGGCTATGCCAGCTTCGATTATCACATCACCGACTACAAGGCCGGCGATCTCGTGAAAATGTCGATCCTGGTCAATGCCGAACCGGTCGACGCCCTGTCCATGCTGGTGCATCGCGACCGGGCCGAGATGCGGGGCCGGGCCATGGTGGACAAGCTCAAGGACCTGATCCCGCAGCACATGTTCCAGATCCCGATCCAGGCCGCGATCGGCGGCAAGATCATCGCGCGCGAAACCATCCGGGCCTTGCGCAAGGACGTCACGGCCAAATGCTACGGCGGCGACGTGACCCGCAAACGCAAGCTTTTGGAAAAACAGAAAGCCGGCAAGAAGAAGATGCGCCAGTTCGGCAAGGTGGAGATTCCGCAGGAAGCCTTCATCGCGGCGTTGAAAATGGACGGCTGACAGCTAGAACCTTTTCTGCCGCCCAAGGAGCCCGCCTATGAAAGCCGCCCTGATTCTCGCCCTTGCCTGCCTGGGCGCGATGCCGGCGACGGGGATCGCGGCCGTCAAGCGGGCGCCGTTCGGCTGCGCCTCCTTCATGGAGGATTTTTCCAAAGCCGCCGCGGGCCATCGCGCCATTTTCGAGCGGCCCCTGATCATCACGCGAGGCTTTTTCGGCGAGGAGGCCGGCGTCGACGTCCGGGTGCTGTCGACCGCCGAGGGTGTCGAAGGCACGTTGAAGTGCAAGGGCGACGAATTCGTTCGCTTCGAGGTCAGCGTGAAGGCGCCGGTCAACGACAAGTTATCGGCCGCGATCAAGACCTACGAGCAGGCCGCGCTCGTGGCGGCTTTCAAATGGGACCGGCCCAAGGTGGAAACCATCGTCGATGCCATGACCCATGATGCCGACGAATATCTGCGCGCCTCGATCCAGCGCGGCGATACGGCCATTTCGGGCAAGGTCGAATATCATCAGGGCGATGCGCTCGACCTCGGCCTGATCTGGACCGAGGACGACCACACCTTCATCGTCACGGCTCAGAGCGACGATTGATCGCTCGAACTCAGAGCGGCCCCAACGCGTCGACGAGCCTGATCACCGGCCGCGCATGACTGGCGAGGTCGAGATCGGCCTCGATGTGGTCGAGGTGATGGCTCATCAACGTGACTGCGGCCTCGACATCCTTGGCCATCAAGGCGTCGAGCAGGCCCTGATGCTCCACCTCACCGCAATCGACCGCCCGGGCGCGCCCGTAGAGTGCGATGACCAGCGAGGTTCGTGAGATCAACTCGGCCAGGAAGTCTTCGAGCACGGGTTGCTGAGCCACCGCCGCGATCGCCAGGTGAAATTCGCCCGACAACCTTATCGCGGTGCCCCGATCGGTGGCCGCCACCGCGCGGCGGCCCTGATCGATGAGCCTGATCAGGCTGCGGCCGTGCGCAGGGCGCATGGCGCTCGCGGCCTTGCGGACCAGAACGGTTTCGACGACACGCCGAGCGTCGAAGAGATGGCGCGCGTCCTCGACCGACGGCGAGGCAACGGCCGCGCCGCGATTTTTGGCCATTACCACGATGTGATCGTGCGCCAAGGCTTGCAGGGCCGAACGCACGAGGGTCCGGCTCGCCCCAAAGATCGCGCCGATCTGATCCTCCGGCAGCTTGGTGCCGGGCGACAGGCGATGTTCGATGACGGCTTGGCGGATCGCGGCCGCGATGCCGACCGCCCGCCCACCCGTCTCGGGCCAAGCGGACATCGACGGTTCGGCGGAAAGCATGCGACTCACTCTCGGCTCCTCACTGGGATCGGGACCGATCCGAGCCGAGGAGCGTAGCAAGAACCATGCATGCGGCACGGAGCCGGATCGTATACGATCTGCCGACCAACCGGGCACAATCGCCCTTTCCGCAGGCAAAACGCACGTGCTTGGCCTGCTCTGCGATGGGTTTTCCATGGCACACGGTTTGCTTGAGAACGAGGGCACCGCAGGAGGCACGATGCGCCCAGCCGACCTCGAACTCGTCCACTTGACCAAGCGCTACGGCCAGACCGTTGCGGTGGATGCGATCGATCTCAAGATTCCGGCAGCCTCCTATAGCTGCCTGCTCGGCCCATCCGGCTGCGGCAAGACCTCGACCTTGCGCATGATCGCGGGCCACGAGGCCGCGAGCGAGGGGGATATTCTGTATGGGGCCGCGAACATCACCGACCTGCCGCCGGCCCAGCGCGGCACCGCGATGATGTTCCAGAGCTATGCGTTGTTTCCCCATTTGAACTGCCTCGACAACGTCGCCTTTTCGCTCAAGATGAAGGGGGTCGCCAAAGCCAAGCGCCACGCCCGCGCGCGGGAACTGCTCGCCCTGGTGGCCATGGATAAGTATGCCGAGCGCCTGCCGGCGCAATTGTCGGGCGGCCAGCAGCAGCGGATCGCGCTGGCGCGCGCCCTCATCACCGAGCCGCAGATCGTGCTGCTCGACGAGCCGCTGTCGGCGCTCGACCCGTTCCTGCGCGTCAAGATGCGCGTGGAATTGCGCCAATTGCAACGCCGCCTCGGCATCGTCTTCGTGCATGTGACGCATAGCCAGGACGAGGCCATGGCGCTGGCCGATTTGATCGTGGTGATGACCAACGGCCGCATCGAACAGGCCGGCACCCCCCGGCACTTGTTCAACGAACCGCGCACCGAGTTCGTGGCGCGCTTCATCGGCGGCCACAATGTCATTCAGACCCCTGCGGGACCGGTGGCGGTGCGGGCCGATAAGCTAGTGCTGCGCCGCCCCGCCTCGGGTGTGAACGCTTCGGTCGAGGGCGTGGTCCGCTCGGTCGAATATCAGGGCACCTTCGTCCAGCTTGCCCTCGACGCCGAAGGCGGGCGCGAACTCACCGCCATGGTGGACGAGGCAACCTTCGACCAGACCCCCTTTTCCCCCGGAGACCCGATCGCGGTGTCCTGGGGCGAAAGCGACATCCATCAATTGAAGGCGGCCTGAACGGCGCCGTAGCGAGGGAAGACGCACCATGACGAACGACAAGAGCACTGATCTGGGTCTGTCGCGCCGAACGGTCCTGAAAGGCGCCGCGGTCGTGGCTGGCACCGCGGCCGGCACGGGGGCCATCACCGGGTTCCCGGCGGTCTGGTCGCAGGAGGTCAAGGAACTGCGCTATTTCGGCACCGCCGTCAATCAATCGGCCGATATCGCGAAGAAATGCAAAGAAGACACCGGCATCACGATCAAATACATCGCTGCCGACACCGACGACGTCACCAAGCAGATCATCACGCAAGCAAATACCTATGACATCGCCGACACGGAATATTTCTCGCTGAAGAAGATCGTTCCCGCCGGCAGCCTGCAGGCGATGGACGTCAAGAAGATCAAATACTTCGATCAGATCACCCCGGTCTTTACCAAGGGCGAATTGCCCAACGGCAAGAAGATCGGCGACCAGGGCACCGCGCCCAAGAAGGTGATGTTCCTCGAAGGGCAGCATTCGACGAAATTCTCGGCGACCCCGACGCAGTGGGCGACGCTGATCCCCACCACCTACAACGCCGACACCCTGGGCATCCGGCCCGATCTCATCAAGCGGCCGATCACCAGTTGGGCCGAACTGCTGAACCCCGAATTCAAGGGCAAGGCCGCGCTGCTGAACATTCCCTCGATCGGCATCATGGATTGCGCCATGGTGGTCGAAGCCATGGGTCAGCACAAATATGCCGACAAGGGCAATATGACCAAGCCCGAGATCGATCTCACCATGAAGATCATGACCGAGGCCAAGAAATCGGGACAATTCCGGGCCTTTTGGAAAGACTTCAACGAGAGCGTCAACCTGATGGCGCAGGGCGAAACGGTGATCCAGTCGATGTGGTCGCCGGCCGTGACCGCGGTACGCTCGAAGGGCATTCCGTGCACGTTCCAGCCCCTCAAGGAGGGTTACCGGTCCTGGGCTTCGGGCTTCGCCTTGTCGAAGGGCGTCACCGGCAAGAAGGCCGAGCTCGCCTACGAATTCGTCAACTGGTTCCTGTCCGGCTGGGCCGGCGCCTACCTCAATCGTCAGGGCTATTACTCGGCCGTCCTGCCCACCGCCAAGGCCAATATGGAGCCCTACGAATGGGCCTTCTGGATGGAAGGCAAGCCGGCCGAAAAGGACATCAAGGGTCCCGACGGCAGCCTGCTGGAAAAGGCTGGAAGCGTGCGCGACGGCGGCTCCTACGACGACCGCATGGGCGCGGTCGCCTGCTGGAACGCCATCATGGACGAGAACAACTACATGGTCACCAAATGGAATGAGTTCATCGCGGCATGATGGACGCGGCACGCAACCTCGGCGCGACGCCGGACGTGGCGGGGGTTGCTCCCCTCGCCGCTTCGGCTCGGGTGACGGCCGGGAAGCTGCGTGAACCCTGGTTCAGGCGAGGCGTCCCCGCCTGGCTGCAGGCGGCGCCCATGGGCGCCGTCTTTCTTCTGTTCTTCGTCATTCCATTGCTGCTGGTCGTCATGGTCAGCTTCTGGGACTATAACGATTTCGAGATCCTGCCCGGCTTTACCTTCAGGTCTTACTTCGAGACCTTCGAGGGCTGTTACGACCAGCTGCCCGGACTGTGCACGATCCTCAAGACCTATCTGACCACGATCGAATTCTGCGTCACCGTGTGGGCGCTGACCCTGGTGATCGGTTTCACCATCAGTTACTTCCTGGCCTTCCACATCAAATCGCTGGCGGTGCAGATGGGCCTCGCCCTGCTGTGCACGATTCCGTTCTGGACCTCGAACGTGATCCGGATGATCTCCTGGATTCCCTTGCTCGGCCGCAACGGCCTCGTGAACCAGGCCCTGGTGGCGTCCGGGGCCGTCCACAAACCCCTGGAGTGGCTGCTCTATTCGCCCTTCTCGGTGATCCTGGCCTTCGTCCACCTCTTCACCTTCTTCATGGTGATCCCGATCTTCAATTCGATGGTCCGCATCGACAAGCGGCTGATCGAAGCCGCCTACGACGCCGGGGCGACCGGCTGGCAGACGTTGTGGAACGTGGTGATCCCGCTCGCCAAGCCCGGCATCGTGATCGGCTCGATCTTCGTCGTCACCATCGTGATGGGGGATTTCATCACCGTAGGCGTGATGGGCGGCCAGCAGATCGCCTCGGCCGGGAAGATTATCGAGACGCGGCTCAACGCGCTACAATTCCCTCCGGCAGCCGCCAATGCGGTCATTCTTCTTGCCGCGACGCTGCTGATCATCTCGGCGCTGACCAAGGTGGTCGACATCAGAAAGGAACTCTGATGCGCGAAGGCCGCTCCCTCGCCTTCTACCTGCTGGCGGCCTTCTTCGGGCTCTACGTCCTGTTCCTCTACGGACCGATGATCGTCATCTTCGTCCTCTCCTTCCAAGGACCGGACGGCGGCATGACGTTTCCCGTGCGGGGCCTTTCGCTCCACTGGTTCCAGAAGCTGTGGGAGGGCGGCGGCATCGTCGACATCGGCAGCGCGTTCCAGCGCTCGCTTGCCCTGGGGCTGACCGTGACCATCATCACGGTCGTGTTTTCGACCCTCGCGGGCTTGGCCTACCGGCGCAAGTTCACGGGCTCGGGGCCGCTGTTTTACGTCGCCATTGCGAGCCTCATTGTTCCTTCCATCGTGACCTCGATGGGCATCGGGTTGATGTTCCGCCTGATCGACGACGGCATGAAGAACGCCCCCGATTGGCTCAGCGACGGCTACACGACCTCCGTGGGCCTGTTCACCTCCGGCCTCGGCGCGCATCTGACCTGGACCCTGCCCTTCGGTCTCCTCATCATGTTCGCGATCTTCAACAGATTCGACGGCCGGCTCGAGGAGGCGGCGCGCGATCTCGGCGCCACGCCATGGCAGACCTTCCGGCACGTCGTCCTACCCCTGATCCTGCCGGCGCTCGTCGGGGTCGCGCTGTTCGGCTTCACCCTATCCTGGGACGAGATCGCTCGGTCGAGCCAGGTGCTGGGCGGCGACACGACCCTGCCGCTGACCTTGCAGGCCCTGACCACGACCGTGACGACGCCGCAGATCTACGCGCTCGGCACGACCACGACGGCCGTTTCGTTCGGCGTCATCGCCCTGGCGCTGCTCGGCATCGCGTTCCTCAGTGCGCGCCAGGCCCGCAAGGGGTCTGATGCGGGCAAGGGGATGGTTTAGGCGATAGCGCTGGGCCGGCACCAGCCACGAAGCGCGCTGAGGTTCACGTCGCATATTGCGCGACGCCGTGGCCGAACGACCAATTCTCGGTCTTCACCTCGACGAGGTTGATGAAGACGTCCTCCGGACGCAGCCCCGGGCTCTCGGTCAGCTTGGCCGCGATGGCGGCGAACAGCGCCTTCTTTTGCTCGGCCGTCCGGGTCGCGCTCACGGTCAGCTGGATCATCACGACGTCGTCGCTGCGCTCGATGCCGAGGTAGGACTTTCCATAAAGGAAATCCGGCTCGTCATGCTCCGAAAGCACCATGAACCGGTCGTCCTTGGGGACGTCGAAGGTGGCGCGTAGCGCCTCATAGATCCCTTGCAAGATGGCGGCTCGGTAGCCAGGCAACCGGCCTTTGCGCATCGCAACGTGAACGAGCGGCATGACGTCCTCCTGTCGAACAGCAATGCAACAACTCTATTGCTTCTGGGGTGATTTATAAACACGATGCCATGTCATCTCTGTGATTGCGAAATGAAATGGCTGCTCCTGGCAAAATGCTCGACCTCGACGCCGTCGCGGCCTTCGTGCTGGTCGCCGATCTGCAGAGCTTTACCCGCGCCGCGGAGGTGCTCGGCACCACCCAATCGACCATCAGCCTCAAGATCAAACGGCTCGAAGCGAGCCTCGGGCGACGCCTGCTGGAGCGGACGCCGCGCCTCGTGCGGCTGGCTGACGGCTGCGAAGGTTTCTTGGCCTCGGCGCGCCTGTTGCTGGCCCAGCATGAGCAAGCCATGACGGCACTCACCGTCGATGACCGGCGCCTGTCGATCGGCATCAGCGATCATGTAGCGGGTCGCGACCTGCCTGCGGTTCTCGCGACGATCAATGGTTTCGATCCCGGCCTGCTGCTCGACGTACGGATCGGCCTCTCCCGCGACCTGCTCGACCGCTACGATCGCGGTGCCTTCGACGCCGTGGTGATCCGCAAGGACGACGACCGCCGCGACGGCGAGATGCTGTTCAAAGACCGCTATTGCTGGATGGCGGCCCCTTCCTGGCGTCGTCCGGCGAACCAGCCCCTACCGCTGGCCTCCCTGGCCGACCCCTGCGGGGCTCGCGCTCTCGCCACCAAGGCGCTTGATCGTGCCAACATCCCGTGGCGCGACGCCTTCATCGGCGGCGGCGTCAGTGCGGTGGGGGCCGCGTTGACGGCGGGTTTGGCGGTGGCTGCCTTGGCGGTTCGAGTCGCACCGGTCGGCACGGTCGATGTCGGGGCGACCTTCGGACTGCCAGAGCTTCCGACCTCGCAGGTCGTCCTCCATTCGCGCGTGTTCGACCCCCGATCCTCGGCGGCCCTGCGGCTGCTGGGGGCTGGGTTCCGATCCGGCAATTCCTGAGACCGTCTTGAACCTCCATGCTCCTCATCCTGAGCCGGGTCCGCAGGACCCGAGTCGAAGGACGGCGCCTCTGGCCGTGCTTCGACTGGACCGCTTCCGCGGTCAGCTCAGCATGAGGAACATGGTGTTTTCAAACGGAGTGCCAGAGCGCGAGTAGCCGACGACCGCTACCGCGATGCGGCCCGGACATCCCGCTCGATCTCGGCCCGAAGTTCCGGCGTGACCGCCGGGGTGACGCCGAACCAGCGGGCGAATCCCGGAACCGCCTGATGCAGCAGCATGCCCAGGCCGTCTACGATCCGCTTGTCGCGCGCGCGCGCGGAGCGCAAAAGCTCGGTTTCGAGCGGCACGTAGACGATGTCGCAGACGACCGCATCGCGGTTGAGCGGAGCGAGGTCGAGCGCAAGGGGAGGCTTGCCGCTCATGCCCAAGGCGGTGGTGTTGATCAGAAGGTCGGCTCCTCCGAGAAGAGCAGAAAGCTCGCCCCAGTGGTGTGCCGCGACCCGCTCTCCGAAATGGGCCGCCAGCGCGCGCGCTGTTTCGGTCGTTCGGTTCACCACGGCAATGTCGAAACCTCGTCCGAGCAGACCGTAAACCACCGCGCGCGCGGCTCCTCCGGCCCCGAGCACGACGGCTCGACTGCCCTGCTGATCCCAGCCCGGCGCCTCGGCGTCGAGGTTGGCGACAAACCCGAGGGCATCCGTGTTGCCGCCGTGAAGATGGCCGTCTTCGAACCACAGCGTGTTGACGGCCCCGATGGCGCGCGCGGCGTCATCCAGGTCATCGACCAACGCCATCACGGCCGATTTGTGCGGCACGGTGACGTTGCCACCGACAAATCCGGCGTCCCGCAGCCCGGCGATGAAGCCGGCCAGCGCGTCGGGCGCCACGTCGATCTTCTCATACGAGCCGGCAAGCCCCAATTGCCGCAGCCAATGGCCATGCAGCAGAGGTGAGCGGGAGTGGGCGATCGGGTGCCCGATCACGAAGGCGCGGGGTGCGGCGTTCATGCACGACGCGTAAGCATATCTTGAGGCTTATGGGCAAGTCCTGCCGCTCAGCGTAAACCAGAGCATGGCCGATGGCCGAGCGTGGGATCGGCTCTCGGCGATTTGCTGTAGCGTCGTGGCCGCCAGGAGTTGCCCCATGATTCGGTCATTGATGACGTCGAGGCGCTTCGCGCCGCTGTTCTGGTGCCAGTTCTTCTCCGCCTTCAACGACAATTTCCTCAAGAACGCGCTCGTGTTCCTGATCCTGTTCAAGATCGGCGGCAGCCAGGCCGAAAGCCTGATCACGCTTGCGGGTGCGATCTTCATTGCGCCCTTCTTCTTCCTCTCCGGCCTCGGCGGCCAGATGGCGGATCGCTACGACAAGGCCATCCTGGCACGTCGGCTGAAACTCGCCGAGATCGCCGCGGCCGCAACCTCGGTGGCGGGCTTCTATTGGCAGTCGGTGCCGGCCCTGTTCGCCGCTTTGGCGCTGTTCGGCGTCATCGCGGCCCTGTTCGGGCCCATCAAATACGGCATCCTGCCCGATCACCTCGCCCGCGAGGAACTGCCGGCCGGCAACGCGCTAGTCGAGGCCGCGACCTTCCTGGCGATCCTGCTCGGCACCATCGCGGGCGGCCTCGCCTCGGAAGGGGGCGGCAATCCCGCCTCGTTCGGGGCCCTGGTGATGGGGTTTGCGGCGCTGTGCTGGGCCGCCAGCCTGCTGATCCCCAAAACGGGCGAAGGCGCCCCGACCCTCAAGGTCGATCCCAACATTCTCCGCTCGACGGGCTCCCTGCTGAAAGACCTGTGGGCCGACGCACGGCTATGGCGCGGCGGTCTCATCGTGTCCTGGTTCTGGCTGGTCGGGGCCGTGGTGCTGTCGCTGCTGCCCCCGCTGGTCAAGAACACGCTCGGCGGCGCACAGGAGGTGGTCACCCTGTTCCTCGCCGTCTTCTCGATCGGCATCGCGGTGGGGTCGGGCCTGGCCTCCTGGCTGGCGAGCGGGCGCGTCATCATGCTGCCGACGCCGGTCGCGGCCTTGTTCATGGGCGCCTTTTCGATCGATCTTGCGGTGGCGGCCGCGCGGGCCGTCCCGGCAGCCGAACCGCTCGGCATCCACGCTTTCCTGACGCAGGGGTCGGGCCTGCATATCGCGTTCGACATGGCGGGCCTCGCCATCGCGGGAGGCCTGTTCATCGTACCGGCCTTCGTGGCGGTTCAGGCCTGGACCCCGAAAGCGATGCGGGCGCGGGTGATTGGCGCCGTGAACATCCTGAATGCCGCCTTCATGGTGGGGGGTGCGCTCGTGGTGGCGGCCCTGCAGGCCGCCGGCGTCCCGACCGCCGCGTTGTTCGCGCTGATCGGGGCCGCAAGCCTGCTGGCCGGCATGGTGATCTTCCGCATTCTGCCCACCAGCGTGATCGGTGATTTCCTCTCGATGGTGTTCCGCACCCTCTACCGGCTCGAGGTGCATGGGCTCGACAATGTCGCCAAGGCGGGGCCGAACGCCATCATCGCGCTCAACCACGTCAGCTTTCTCGATGCCGCGCTGGCGCTCTCGCTGCTCGACAAGGAGCCGGTCTTCGCCATCGATTCCGACATCGCCAAGCGCTGGTGGGTCAAGCCGTTCTTAAAGATCACCCGCGCCATGCCGCTGGACCCGACCAGGCCCATGGCGACCCGCACGCTGATCAATGCCGTGCGGGGCGGCGAGTCCTTGATCATCTTTCCCGAAGGCCGGCTCACCGTCACGGGCAGCCTGATGAAGGTCTACGACGGCGCCGGCCTGATCGCCGACAAGTCGAACGCCATGGTGGTGCCGGTGCGCATCGACGGGCTGGAAAAGACGCCCTTCTCGCGCCTGTCGCCCAACCAGGTGCGCCGAAGATGGTGGCCCAAGGTCATCGTCACCATCCTGGAGCCGGTGCGCCTGGCGATCGATCCCGACCTGCGCGGCCGCTATCGGCGACAGGCGGCAGGCGCCGCCCTCTACCAGGTCATGTCGGACCTGGTGTTCCGCACCACCTCGATCGATCGCACGATCATCGAGGCCGTGATCATGGCGGCTCTCGACAATGGCCCGGGCCGGGTCGCGGTCGAGGATCCGGTGTCGGGGTGCCTTACCTACAAGCGCCTGCTGGTCGGCGCCAAGGTGCTGGGACACGAGCTGATCGGCGCGGCGCCCGAAGGCGGCGCGGTCGGGGTCATGCTGCCCTCCAGCAACGCGGCCGCGACCACCATCTTGGGCTTGATGTCGGCCGGCCGGGTGCCCGCCATGATCAATTTCACGGCCGGCGCCACCAATGTCCTCGCGGCCCTTCATGCCGCGGAGATCACCACGCTGGTGACATCGCGCGGTTTCGTCGAGAAGGCCAAGCTGGATGCGTTGATTGCGGCGCTCGGCGATGGGGTGCGCATCGTCTACCTCGAAGACATCCGCGCGACGGTCGCACTGGGCGACAAGCTGCGCGCCCTGCTCTCCTGGAAAACCCCGATCGTGGCCCGAAAACCCGGCGACCGCGCCGTGATCCTGTTCACCTCGGGCTCGGAGGGTACCCCCAAGGGGGTCGTCCTGTCGCACGGCAACATCCTGGCCAATGTCGCGCAGGCAGCCGCGCGCATCGATTTCGGCCGCACCGACAAGGTGTTCAACGTTCTCCCGGTGTTCCACTCCTTCGGCCTGACGGTGGGACTCATCCTGCCGCTGGTGTCCGGCGTCCCGGTCTACCTCTATCCCTCGCCCCTGCACTACCGCATCGTCCCGGAACTGATCTACGGCACCAACGCCACCATCCTATTCGGGACCGACACGTTTTTGGCCGGCTATGCGCGCGCCGCCAATGCCTACGATTTCCGCTCGCTGCGCTACATTCTGGCTGGCGCCGAACCCGTGAAGGAATCCACGCGACGCGTCTATATGGAGAAGTTCGGCCAACGTATCCTCGAAGGCTATGGCGTCACCGAAACCGCGCCGGCGCTGGCGCTGAACACGCCGATGTTCAACAAATTCGGCTCCGTCGGCCGCCTCCTGCCCGGGCTGGAGGCGCGGCTCGATCCAGTTGCAGGGGTCGACGAGGGCGGCCGGTTGTTCCTGCGTGGGCCGAACGTCATGCTCGGCTATCTTCGCGCGGAACATCCCGGGGTGTTGGAGCCGCCTGAAGGGGGCTGGCACGACACGGGCGACATCGTGACGATCGATGCGCAAGGGTTCGTGACCATCAAGGGGCGAGCCAAACGATTTGCCAAGATCGGGGGCGAGATGATCTCGCTGGCCGCCATCGAGGCGCTGGCGGCCGAACTCTGGCCGAATGCCCTCTCGGGCGTCGCCGCGGTTCCCGACGCCCGCAAGGGGGAGAGGCTGATCCTGCTCAGCGAAGAAAAGAGTGCGACCCGGCCCGCCTTCCAGGCCTTCGCCAAGGCGCACGGCGCTTCCGACCTGATGATCCCCACGGAGGTCGTGGTAGTCGACAAGGTCCCGGTCCTCGGCACCGGAAAGCTCGATTTCGCGGCCGTGAAAACGCTCGCGATGGAGCGGCAGAAGCCGGCCGTAGAGGCGGCCGCGTGATGGAGGTAGCCGCGGGGACATTCATGCCCCGCCGACCCTTAGGCGGAGAGCACGTCCCGGTAGATCTCCGCAAGTGCGATACTAACTCCGATCGCAGGCAGGTCGAGCACGGCACCGAGTCCCTCGATGACCCGTTCCACGAACCAGGCGTCGCCGCTCCGGTCAAAAATCTCGATCAGGGCTTTGTCACGTTCGACCAGCACGTAATGCTGCAGTGAGGGCAGCTTTTGGTACACGCGCCATTTTTCAACGCGATCACGACCGACGCTACCATCCAACATGACCTCGACGAGAACCGTGGGATCGTTCAGCGATGATGCGCCGGGCTGCAATGGCCCGCAACGCACGATGATGTCAGGCAGCATCGAGGATCGCATGGACTGATCGTTGAGTCGGAACGACTCGATCAAGGTCCGGCAGGGCGATCCAGCGTCCCGCAGCCGACGTTGCAGGCCGGACGAGAGGTTCTGGATGATGAAGTTATGCTCCCAGCGCGCGCCCACCATCATCTTGACGACGCGGCCGCCGATCAGCTCCCACTTCTCGTCGCGGGGCTTGTCGGCCAAAAGCTCTTCGAAATCGTCGAGGTCCATATAGTCGAACTGGTCCGAACGGCTCATCGCGGCTGGCCTTGCTGATCTATCCGGAGCATAGCACAAAAGCAGAACCGAGACAGCCTGGGATATCGCGTGCCCGATCCAACCCGCCTCGTCACTCCGGACAAGCACGACGACGATCACGAGGCGTCGCTGCGGCCGCAGGTGCTCGGCGATTTCACCGGCCAGGAGGCGTTGCGCAACAACCTCAAGGTGTTCGTGGATGCCGCCAAGGCGCGGGGCGAGGCGCTCGATCACGTGCTGTTCGTGGGCCCACCGGGCCTCGGCAAGACTACGCTGGCCCAGATCGTGGCGCGGGAACTCGGCGTCAACTTTCGCTCGACCTCCGGTCCCGTGATCGCCAAGGCGGGGGATCTGGCGGCGCAACTCACCGCGCTCGAAGATCGCGACGTGCTGTTCATCGACGAGATCCACCGGCTCAATCCGGCCGTCGAGGAAATCCTCTATCCCGCCATGGAGGATTTTCAGCTCGACCTCATCATCGGTCAGGGGCCGGCGGCCCGATCGGTGAAGATCGATCTCGCCCGCTTCACGCTGGTGGGCGCCACCACGCGCGCTGGCCTGCTGACCACGCCTCTGCGCGACCGCTTCGGCATTCCGCTACGGCTCAATTTCTACACGGTGCCGGAGCTCGAGCGGATCGTGCGGCGCGGCGCGCGCGTGCTTGGCATCGGCATGGCGGAGGATGGCGCCAACGAGATCGCACGCCGGGCGCGTGGCACGCCACGCATCGCGGGGCGGCTGCTGCGGCGGGTGCGCGATTTCGCGGCCGTGGACGACCAGGCCACCATTACCCGGGCGGTGGCGGACCGCGCGCTAAAACTGCTCGACGTGGACGATGCGGGGCTCGACGGTATGGACCGGCGCTATCTCGACGCAGTGGCGATCTCGTTCGGGGGCGGCCCGGTCGGCATCGAGACCATCGCGGCTGCGCTGTCCGAGCCGCGCGACGCCATCGAGGACATCATCGAGCCTTACCTGATCCAGCTCGGCTTCGTGCAGCGCACCCCGCGCGGCCGCATGCTCACCCCGCACGCCTTCCGCCACCTCGGGCTCGCGGTGCCCGCGCAGGCGCCCGTCGCGAACCAGATCGGCCTGTTCGACCTGGGGGACGAGGCGTGAGGGAACCCCACCGTCTCGCGGTTCGGGTCTACTATGAGGACACGGATTTTTCCGGCGTCGTCTATCACGCCAATTATTTGCGCTTTCTCGAACGCGGCAGGACCGAATTCCTGCGCTCCCTCGGGATCGATCAGTCCGCATTGCACCGAGGCGAGGGTGGCCGAGCCGCGCTGGCGTTCGCGGTCCGCCACATGGAGATCGATTTTCGAGCCGCTGCGCGCATGGACGACGAATTGACGGTCGAGACCCTCGTCGAAGCGCTCGGCGGCGCCTCCCTCACGCTTCGCCAGGCGGTCTCGCGCCACGATAGCGTCCTGGTTTCGGCGCTGGTGCGCATCGCGATCATCGAGGGAACCCGGGCTCGGCGGCTGCCCCCCGAGTTGCGAGACCGGCTCGCCGCGGCGTCGGAACCGGCGCCTAGAAGACGATCTTCGCTTGCTTAAGGATTCTTTAAGGCTAACGACTGCTTAACTTGGGCGGCCATTCCTCGCCGGCTGGTTCCGTCAAGCCCCAGAAATGACCGAATTGGGCGACAGGAGACGCGGAACTCCCGTCAGAACCCGCGCGGACCGCAAGGATTTTCAGCCGATGAACCCTGCCGATGTAGCAGCCGCCCCGGTTGGGGACATCTCGATCTTCGGCATGTTCTGGAACGCGCACCTCGTCGTCAAATGCGTGATGCTGGGACTGTTGTTTTCGTCGGTCTGGTGTTGGGCCATCATCATCAACAAGACCATCCTGTTCTCGAAAACCCGCAAGGCGATCGACCGCTTCGAATCCGTTTTCTGGTCGGGCCAGTCCCTGGAGGAGCTCTACACCACCCTGTCGCAACGCGAGACGATCGGCATGGCGTCCTTGTTCGTGGCCGCGATGCGGGAGTGGAAGCGCTCGTTCCAGAATGCGGGCTCCTCCTTCATGGGCCTGCATGCTCGCCTCGAGAAGGTGCTCGACGTGTCGATCGCGCGCGAGGTCGAGAAGCTCGAATCGGGCCTCATCGTGCTGGCCACGGTTGCTTCGACGGCGCCTTTCGTTGGGCTGTTCGGCACCGTCTGGGGCATCATGACATCATTCCGCTCGATTGCGGCTTCCAAGAATACGTCACTGGCCGTCATCGCCCCGGGCCTCGCCGAAGCGCTGCTGGCCACCGCGATCGGGCTGTTCGCCGCCATTCCGGCCCTGATCTTCTTCAACAACCTGCAGGGCATCGTGGCCAAGGTGCAGGCCCGCATGGAAAGTTTCGCCGACGAGTTTTCGTCCATCTTGTCGCGCCAGATCGACCAGCACGTGGGCGGCGAACGCGACCGGGCGGCCTGAGACCACAGCTGAAGGATCATCCCGATGGGCATGTCGGTTGCGGCGGGACATAAGGGCGGACGGCGACGCCGCGGGGTGCCGCGCTACGGCGCGATGGCCGAAATCAACATGACGCCGTTCATCGACGTGATGCTGGTGCTGCTGATCATCTTCATGGTGGCGGCGCCCTTGCTGGCGAGCGGGGTGCCGATCGACCTGCCGCAGACCAAGGCCGCGCCGCTCAATGTCGATCAGAAACCGCTCAGCGTGGCGGTTGACGACAAGGGCGGCATCACGCTGCTCGACCAACCGGTCTCGATCGAGGAACTGCCCGCCAAGCTCCAGGCCATGGCCAAGACCGGCTTCGACGAGCGCATCTACGTGCGCGGCTCCAAGACCGTGAATTACGGCCGGGTGGCTGAGGTCATGTCGATCATTACATCGGCGGGATTCAAGAAGGTCGCGCTCGTCACCGAGCCGGACAACAAGTGAGACACGTTTGAGGCTTCCGCGCCGCGTTACAGAACCTGGTTTCATTGTTTCGGCGCTGATCCACGCAGGGGCGCTGGCGGCCACGCTTGTGGCTTTTTCGCAGACCGAGAAGTTCGACGACGTTCAGGAGACCGTCCCGGTCGACATGGTCAGCACGTCCGAGTTCAACCAAATCATGCGGGGCGAGAAATCCGCCAAGGAGGTTCGGCCCGAGGCGATCGCCAAGGCCGAGCAGGTCGCTCAGGTCACCGACACCAAGCCCAACCCGCCCGCGCCCGATCAATCGCACGATGTCCCGACGCCCCCGCCGCCACCGCCGCGGCCTGCCGTGGCGGCCTTGCCCCCCGATCCTGCGCCGCCGTTGCCTCCTCCGCCCGCCCCGCCGGTACCTACGCCGCCGATCCGCGACGTGACGGCCGAGCCGCTCGAGCCCAAACCGGTTCCCAAACCCGTGCCCAAACCCGTCCCGGCCCCACCCAGGCCCGACGTCGCCAAGGTGCACGACACACGCCCGCCGCCGCCGCCAAAACCCCGTCCGCTCGACAAACCGAAGCTTGATCAGTTAGCCAAACTGCTCGAGGATCCGCCGACCGACCTCACGCCGCCCAAGACGGTCGTGGCGAAAACCCGCCCCTCGCCGCAAACCAACGACCAAAGCAAATTCGATCCGACGGACATCTCGCGGCTGCTGAGCCGAGACGCGCCCGCGCAGCGCCCCTCGACGGGTCACGACGTGAGCCGGGTGGCCTCGCTCGGATCACCGACCGCGAGCGCCGCAAAAATGGCGCCCTCGCTATGGGGGGCCCTCGACGGCCTGCTCGAGGATCAATACCGCCAATGCTGGAGCTTTCTCGGGCTCAGCGCCGGCCAGAAATATATCCCGCAGGTTCGCGTAGTGTTCGATCAGAATGGCGGCCTCGAGGGCGAGCCCGTGCTGATCAACCCGCCCTCGGACCCGTCGCTGCAAAGCCTCGCCGACAGTGCCATGCGGGCCGTCAGACGTTGCAATCCGCTGAAGATACCCGACCAGTTCGCACCCTTTTATGATCAATGGAAGGGGCGCGTGCTTCGCTTCGACCCCGAGGAGATGGCGGGCTGATTCGGGCCGCCGTCTCGAAATCTCGCATGACAAACTTGACCCAGGGTGACCCCAAAGGATTGTTCCTTGAGGCGTCATCCGCTGCTGAAGAGACTCGATCCATGATGAGGCGAAACCTCGACCATGTCCGAGCCATGCTGGCCGCGATCGCCGTCCTGCTGGCCCTGACGATGCATCCGGCCGCGGCCGAGGAGCGCTTCCTCGACATCCGGCCCGGCGGCCAGTTCAAGCCCGTCACGATCGCGGTCACCGCGTTTTCGGGCGAAGCGGGGGACGGCGCCAAACTCACCGGGATCATCACCAACAACTTCAAGCGATCGGTCTTCCTGAGCCCCGTCGACCCCGGCTCGTTTCCGGAGAAGGACGTCAATCCGGAAGCGCCCCAGATGGCGGCGTGGCAGCACTCCGGCGCCCAATTCGTGGTCACGGGCCGAACCGAGCGGCAGGGCGACGGTCGCTTCAAGACCGAGTTTCGCCTGTGGGATACATCCAACGGCCAACAGGTCGCGGGCCAACAATATGTGACCGACGCCAGCAACACGCGCCGGGTCGGCCACATCGTGTCGGACGCGATCTTCACCCGCATCACCGGCGAAAAAGGCTTCTTCGACAGCCGGGTCGTCTTCGTTGAGGAGACCGGGCCGGCCGAACACCGCCGCAAGCGGCTCGCCATCATGGATCAGGACGGCGGCAACGTGAAATACCTCACCAAGGGCGACGACCTCGTGGTGACGCCCCGCTTCTCGCCGACCTCGCAGGAAGTCACCTACATGGCGTTCGGGGACGCCGATCCAAAGGTCTACCTGCTCAACATCGAGACAGGGCAGCGCGAGATGGTGGGCAATTTTCCCGGCATGACCTTCTCGCCCCGCTTTTCGCCGGACGGCCAGAAGGTGGTGATGTCGCTTTCCGAGGGCTCCACCTCGAATCTCTATGCGCTGGACCTGCGTTCGCATGCAACGACGCGGCTGACCAATACGGCCGCGATCGACACCTCGCCGTCCTATTCGCCCGACGGATCCCAGATCGTCTTCGAATCCGATCGCGGCGGCAGCCAGCAAATTTACGTGATGAGCGCCTCGGGCGGTGCGGCCAAGCGGCTGTCCTTCGGGGACGGGCACTATTCGACACCGGTCTGGTCCCCGAAGGGCGATTACATCGCGTTCACCCGGCAGAAGGCCGGCAGCTTCGCGATCGGAGTGATGAAGCCGGACGGCTCGGGCGAGCGGATTCTCACCGAAGGCTTCCATAACGAAGGTCCGACTTGGGCCCCGAACGGTCTCTACCTCATGTTCTTCCGCGATCCCGGCGGCAGTTCGGGCTCCAAGATCTTCATGACCGACGTTTTTGGCCGCGGCGAATTCCCGGTGCCGACCGGGGCCTTCGGGTCGGATCCAGCCTGGGGACCGCTGCTGAACTGAGTGCCGGACGGCATTCTGGACAACCGTGCATTGTCCGACCGTCATAAATTGGCCACACCCGCCGAAAGCCTAGTATTTCATAATTGATTCAGCCGCGATTTGTGCGATGGCGTTGGGGTCACCCTCGGGTGGACGTTCGTGCCCGACAATGAGGAGTGACGGCCACCAGACCACGGCTGCACATGATGCTCCAAGCAAAACTGAATAACCTCTTCAGGCATGGCCATGTCACGGTCATCCTCCCCGGCGGCAAGAGCTTCTCGGTCGGAGACCAGCATTCCACGTCCAATCCGCTCGTGGTCCGCCTTAAGGGAGCCACCACTCCGCTCAAGATCGCTCTCGATCACGATCGCTTCGTCGGCGAGGCGTACATGGATGGGGATCTGGTGATGGAGCAAGGCTCCATCTACGATCTGCTCGACCTCGCGATGGCCAATTTTGCGGCTCAGCCGCTCCGCTATCCTGGCCTGATGCGCGCCGCGGGCTACAAGACGCTCGCCCGCCTGCAGCAGTACAACGACCAGCGCCGGGCACGGCAGAACGTCGCGCACCACTACGATCTGTCGACCGACCTGTATCGGCTCTTCCTGGACGACGACCTACAATATTCCTGCGCCTACTTCGCCGAGCCGGACTTCGATCTCGAACAAGCGCAGGCCGCGAAAAAGCGCCATATCGCGGCCAAGCTGCTGCTGAAACCCGGGCAGCGAATCCTCGACATCGGCAGCGGTTGGGGCGGCCTAGCCATAACGCTTGCCCAGACCGAGGATGTGAAGGTTCTGGGCGTGACGCTGTCGAAGGAGCAGCTCGCGGTCGCGCGGCAACGCGTCGAGGCACTCGGCTTGAGCAATCGCGTGAAGTTCGAGCTGCGCGACTACCGCACGCTCGAGGGAGATTTCGACCGAATCGTCTCGGTCGGCATGTTCGAACACGTCGGGACCCCGCAATATCGCACCTACTTCAAAACCATCCGCCGGCTTCTCACTCCCGACGGGGTCGCGCTGGTTCATTCTATCGGTCGCAACAACGGCATCGGCGCCACGAATTCGTGGATCCGGAAATACATTTTCCCGGGTGGATACACCCCGGCCCTGTCCGAAGTCATACCCACGATCGAGGCGAGCGGACTCTGGCTCACCGATCTCGAAGTGTTGCGCCTGCACTACGCCGAGACGCTCCGGCATTGGCGTGAGCGGTTCCTGGCCCGCAAGGACGAGCTGAGTGCGCTGTACGACGATCGCTTCGGCCGCATGTGGGAATTCTACCTCGCTGGGAGCGAGGTCTCCTTCCGGCATGGCGGGATGATGGTGTTCCAGGCGCAGCTTTCGCGCAGCATCGACGCCGTGCCGCTGACGCGCGACTACATCACCGACGCCGAGCACGCCGCCCCGACCCGTCACGCCAAAGCTGCCGAATAATGTTGCCCAAGGGCAACAGGCGATTCCCGTCTCCATCGACGCGGTAGCGTGGCGGGTCGAGGCCGCAATACGGCCATCAACCCATCATTAACCACGCTCTGGTTCGGTTGACTGCGGCGCCCGGTAATAAGCTTTCGTCAAGGTTGACAAAAACCTTCGATTAACCAAGGCGGGCCTAAGCACAGGACAGCCTCTGGTGACCGCAAGGAGTGTTCATGCCGTTTTTTCCATCCAAGGGGAGCCTCAGGCTCGCAATCGTGCTGGCCGCGGGCCTCGCCCTGACGGCCTGCGCCAAGAACAATACGGATGAGGCGGCGCTCGGCGGCTTCGGGGCTGGGGCGGGCGCCGCGACGCCCGGAAGTCCGCAGGATTTCGCCGTCAACGTCGGCGATCGGGTGTTTTTCGAGACCGACCAGACCGACGTGAACGCGACCGGACAGGCGACCCTCGACAAGCAAGCGCAATGGCTCGCGCGCTATCCGCGTTACAGCTTCGTGATCGAAGGTCACGCCGACGAGCGCGGCACCCGCGAATACAATTTCGCGCTTGGCGCGCGGCGCGCCGAATCGGTCAAGGAATACCTCGCTTCACGCGGCATTGCGGCTGGCCGCATGCGCACCGTGAGCTATGGCAAGGAGCGTCCCGTGGCGACCTGCAACGACATTTCCTGCTGGTCGCAGAACCGGCGCGCCGTCACCGTGCTGAAAGCCGGACAGTCGTAAGTCTCGTGCGCGAGCGGAACCGCGGCCGCGCTGGTTCGGCGGCCGCGGAGCCGTGAACCGAAGCCTCTGCTTGCTCCAGGCGAGGGTTTCATCGAAAAGCCGAAGTGCCGTGTGAGATGATCACGGCTTCACCCGGTGGACCGATATCATGATGACCGCTCGACCTCCCCGTTCCACTCCGCTGCTGGCCGGCCTGCTGGTGCTGGCCAGTCTGGCGGTTTGTCCGCTTGCCGGGGCTGGGGCCGCGCCGGATCAACGCTTCGCCCAGTATCAGCCGCCTGGCGGCATGCCCGGCGCGGACGACCAGAGTGACGACAACGGCGGTGGCGGCGATGCCTCGGCGCTGCTGTTGCGCGTCGGCCGCCTCGAGACCGACATCCGAGCCCTCAGGGGTCGTGTCGAGGAGTTGCAGCATCAAAACGAGCTGCTCCAGGAGAATCTGCGCAAACTCAGCCAGGACGTCGACTTCCGGTTCCAGGACCTGCAGGGACATGGCGGCGGCACGGCGCCACAACCGCGTCCCGCACCGGTCCAGCGCCGGAGTGACGCTGGAGCTGCCGATCCGGTGACCCCGACCATCACCCCGGTGGCGCCGGCCGACACCGCAGGGGCAGCCAATCCCCCGGTCTACGTTCCCTTGAAGCCGACGCGCACGGGTGATGCCTTCGATCCTGCGCTCGATCCCAGTGCACCGGGTGCCCCGCGACCGCTCGGCACCACCCCGCCCAGTCAACCGCTTCCCTCGCGAAGCACGGCGGCGCTCAACGGCGCTGCGGGGCGTGCACCGCTGGACCTGATGCGATCCGGGGCGCAACCCGTGGATGCGCCCGTCGCGGACGTCGGGCCGGCCGTCATCGGGGCGCCCGCGGCGGCCAGGGCGCTGCCGAACCAGAATTCCGTGGCCAGTCTGGCCCCTGGCGGCACGCGAGAGGAATTCGACGCCGATCTCGGCCTCTACAAACAAGGTCAATACGAGACGGCGGCCACGGGCCTGCAAGGCTTCGCCGAGAAATATCCCCGCGACCGCTTGGTCCCAGAAGCCGTTTACCTGGCGGGCGAAAGCTATTCGAGGCTGGGGCGCCATCGCGAGGCGGCCGAGCAATTCCTGAAAGTCTCGACCGATTACGCCAAGTCGCCGCGCGCGCCGGACGCGCTGCTTCGCCTCGGCATGTCGCTCGACTCGCTCGGCGCCAAGGAACAGGCCTGTGCGACCTTCCAGGAGGTCAACCGCAAATATCCGGCCGCCTCCGCGGACGTCAAAGCCAGCGTCGATCGTGAACTCAAGCGTGCGCACTGCCGCGTTGATGGATAAGGCTGGATCGGCCCTGGCCGATCGGCCCTGGCCCGACGTGCGGGACGCAACGCTCGGGGTGCGGCTCACGGTCCCCGAGTTTGCCGCCGCCCTCGCGCCCGTCCTCGTCCGATCGCCGACAGGGCTGGTGCTGGCCGTCTCCGGCGGGCCCGATTCCGTCTGCCTCATGCATATGATGGCGGCGGCGTGCCGCGCGGCTGGCGGCTTGCCGCCGATCGTGGTCGCCACGGTCGATCATGGCTTGCGTTCCGAGTCCGCCGCTGAGGCGGCCTTCGTGGTGGGCGAAGCGAAAACGCTGGGTTTCGCGGCGCATGTCTTGGCCTGGCACGGGCCGAAGCCCGCGCGGGCCATCCAGGAAGCCGCCCGGACGGCCCGCTACGCATTGCTGACCGACCTCTGCCATGAACTCGGCGCCAGCCATCTCGTCACCGCCCATACGCTGGACGATCAGGCGGAAACCGTGCTGTTTCGCCTCGCGCGCGGCTCCGGCATCGCGGGACTGGCCGGGATGGCGGCCGCCACCCAACGATCCGATATCCTTCACGCAAGACCGCTGCTCGGCACCCCCAAGACCCGCCTGGTCGCGGCCTGCATCTCGGCCGGATGGCGGTTTCTCGTCGATCCGTCCAACACGGATCCGCGCTTTGCCCGGGCACGGCTGCGAAATTTACTGCCAAGCCTCGCGCGCGAGGGACTGGACGCGCAGGGGTTGGCGCGGTTCGCCCAGCGGGCCGCACGGGCCGATGCCGCTCTGACGGATGCCGCCAACGCGGCCAGCCGCTCGGTGAGGCGCGAAGCGCCGACCGGCACCGAGGTGCTTGATGGGGGAATGCTCGCGCGCCTGCCGGAGGAGATCGTGATTCGGGTTCTCGGCGGCGCCGTCCAACGGGTCGGGCCCGGCAAGGCCGCGCGTCTCGACCGGCTCGAGAGCCTGGCGGCCGACCTAATGGACGCGCTGCGAGCGACCCAGACGCTTCGACGAACCCTCAACGGCACGACGGTGGTTCTGTCAGGCGACGCGACGCTGACCGTCAGACCCGAGGGCATCCGCCGTCGCGGAACTCCGGCGCGACGTCTTCCCGTTCACTCTCCCGCGGATGAGTTGCCGCACTCGGAAGCCATCTCACGCGGTTCCCTTGGCAAGGGTGGCACGGACGCATACATTGAGCCTCGAAGGAACGCAGCATCTCTCGCCTGACCGGTTCGCGCCGGTTGGCTTGAGGTCAGCTCCGGGCGGTTCACGATGTCGACCTGGCTGAAGAGTCAGGGCGAGAGCGGGGCAGCTCTGGCGCCTCTTCCTGCCAGGTGGCGCTCCACTGGGCAGGAGACGCACCAAGGCACGAATTGGAGCATTGTCCTGCCCGAATCGGCGGTCAGCTTCTCCAAATCGTGCTTCGAGTCAGGCGGCCATAATCGCCCTTTGCGGGGCCAGTGTCTCTACGGGTCCGAAATGAATCCGAATTTCCGGAACTTCGCCCTCTGGGTGATCATCTTCCTGCTCGTGGTCGCCCTGGTGCTGTTGTTCCAGAACCCTGGGCAGCGCACGCAGACGACCGACATCACCTTCAGCCAGCTGTTGACCGACGTCGACGCCGGGCGGGTCCACGAGGTGACCATCGCGGGGTCGGAGATCACGGGGCATTACAACGACAGCCGCGCCTTTGCGACCTACGCGCCGAACGATCCGACGCTGGTGCAGACGCTCTACAAGAAGAACGTCGCCATCTCCGCCAAGCCGCCGTCGGACGGCAACAGCTGGCTGGTCACCCTGCTGGTCAACGGTCTGCCGCTCCTCGCCTTCATCGGCATCTGGATCTTCATGTCGCGGCAGATGCAGGGGGCCGGCGGCAAGGCCATGGGGTTCGGAAAATCGAAAGCCAAGCTGCTGACCGAAGCGCATGGACGGGTTACCTTCGAGGATGTGGCTGGCGTCGACGAGGCCAAGGACGATCTGCAGGAGATTGTCGAGTTCCTGCGCGATCCGCAGAAATTCCAGCGGCTCGGAGGCCGTATCCCGCGCGGCGTGCTCTTGGTCGGCCCGCCCGGCACGGGTAAGACGCTGCTGGCGCGCGCCATCGCGGGCGAAGCCAGCGTGCCGTTCTTCACCATTTCGGGTTCCGACTTCGTCGAGATGTTCGTGGGCGTCGGCGCCAGCCGCGTGCGTGACATGTTCGAACAGGCCAAGAAGAACGCACCCTGCATCATCTTCATCGACGAGATCGATGCAGTCGGCCGACATCGCGGCGCCGGGCTAGGCGGCGGCAACGACGAACGCGAACAGACGCTCAACCAGTTGCTGGTCGAGATGGACGGCTTCGAGGCCAATGAGGGGATCATTCTGATCGCTGCCACCAACCGGCCGGACGTGCTTGATCCCGCCTTGCTGCGTCCCGGCCGCTTCGACCGTCAGATCGTGGTCCCCAACCCCGACGTGATCGGCCGCGAGCGCATCCTCAAGGTACACGTCCGAAAGGTGCCGCTGTCACCCGACGTCGACCTCAAGACCGTGGCGCGCGGAACGCCGGGCTTTTCCGGTGCCGACCTCATGAATCTGGTCAACGAGGCGGCCTTGATGGCGGCACGCCGCTCGAAGCGCATCGTCACGATGAGCGAGTTCGAGGACGCCAAGGACAAGATCATGATGGGGGCGGAGCGCCGCACGCTCGTCATGACCGAGCAGGAAAAGATGCTGACCGCTTATCACGAGGGCGGTCACGCCATCGTGGCGCTCAGCGTGCCGGCGACCGACCCGGTCCACAAGGCGACCATCATCCCGCGCGGCCGTGCGCTCGGCATGGTGATGCAGCTGCCCGAGCGCGACAAACTGTCGATGAGCTATGAGCAGATGACCTCGCGTCTCGCGGTCCTCATGGGGGGCCGGGTGTCGGAGGAAATAATCTTCGGTAAGGACAAGGTGACCTCGGGTGCCCAGTCCGATATCGAGCAGGCCACCAAGCTTGCACGCGCCATGGTGACCCGCTGGGGCTTTTCCGACGAACTCGGTACGGTCATGTACGGCGAGAACCAGGAAGAAGTGTTCCTGGGTTATTCGATGGGCAAGCAGAACAACATCTCGGAGTCGACCTCGCAGAAGATCGATTCCGAGGTCCGGCGTCTGGTTGAGACCGGGCTCAGCCAGGCCACCGAAATCATCATGCGCCGGCGCGAGGATCTCGAGACGCTCGCCAAGGGCTTGCTGGAATACGAAACATTGTCGGGCGACGAGATCCTTGGCCTGCTGAAAGGCCGACTACCCATACGGGACACCGGCGACGATACGCCCGCGCCAAGGGCCTCGCCTGTGCCGACCGTTGGCAAGGGTCGTCCGAAAGCGGGACCGGAGACCGGGCTGGAGCCTCAGCCCCAGGTCTGATCGGCGGTCGGGCACCAAGGCTTGCGATTGAAATCAGAAAAGGCCCGGGTTTCGACCCGGGCCTTTTTGCTGTTCTAAAGGGTGCTGACCCGAGGGTTCGGGGCGCTCTTGCCCGTTCCATTGGGAGCCGGCGCCGCATGCGTCGGGGCGACGGCATCCCACCCGCCAGGCGGGGCCTGCACGTCGTTGGCGGCCTGCAAAGGCTTGATGGGTTTGAAGTCGTCGGCCGCGGCTTTGGCGGCCGCGAGCGCCTTGGCATCGAGTCGCGCCGCGACGTCGTCGCGCTTTTTGGCGGCATCCGTGTCGCCTTGGGCTGCCGCGATCGCGAACCATTTGTAGGACTCGGCAAGGCTCTGTTCGATCCCGAGACCACGCGCATAGAGGATCGCCAGATTGAATTGGCTGTCGCGTACGCCCATCTGGCTCGCCTTGGTGAACCATTGGGCCGCCTTGACATAGTCGGACTTGCCGCCCGCGCCCTCGGCCGACATGACCGCGAGGTTGTGCATGGCGCGCACGTTGCCGGCCTCGGCAGCCTTCTGATACCAATCGACGGCCTGAGCCGGATCGCGCGCCACTCCAATGCCCTTTTCGTACAAGGATCCAAGCCGGTAGGCAGCGGGCGCCAATCCCTGGCGCGCGGCCTTCTCGAACCAGCCGGCAGCGGTTTTGGGGTCCCGGGTCACGCCTCGGCCGTCCGCCAGACGCAGCCCGACTTCATATTGCGCGGCCGCGTTGCCATCCAGGGCCATGTCGCGCAATCCGTCGCCAAGGCCCGCCGGCGTCTCCCCGCTCGGGTTCGCGGCCCGGGCCGCCCCCGCCGCCATGGCAAGGCTCGGGAGCGGTTTTGCCGGAGCGGAGGCCGTGGTGGCGGTGTTGTCCGTCTCGGGCGTTACGGCGGCGCCATCGACCGAGGCCGTGCTCTTGGCCGTGACAGTGGCCGGAGCCACCGAGGAAGGCGCGGCCGGAGCTTGGCCCGCTTCGGTTGACGCAGGCGCCGCGGCTACCTCCCTCAACGGGACCGGATTGGCCAGACTGAGCCGCGCCACCTGTGCGGCACCGAGCAGGAGCACGAGTCCGGCGAGCGAAATCAGCAAGGGCCGGCGGCTGCCGGCGGCATGAAGCTTGGCCCGTTCCATCAAGGAGCGGGCGGGTTCCGTCGAGGGCGACGAGGTCCCGCGTGCGCGTGCCGCCGCAGCGGCCGACGACCGGTTGGCGGAATCCGAGGCGGCGGCCTGCGCGGCGCGGCGGGCTGCGGCGATGAATTGCGCCGGGTCTGCCTTGACGTCGGGAGCCGCCCCGCTGCCCGATGCGGCGGCGCGTGGCCGGACCGCACTTGTGCCGGGCTCGATGGGAAAGTCGGGCTCGCCGAGGTCGAACGCCTGGCGAGACCGGTCGATCGGGCCGCGCACTTTCGCGCCCGGATTGGTGTTGGTGGCCGGCGCGGCGTCCCGGTCCGGGCGGCCCGAATCGGATCTGCGCGCGCCTTCGCCCGAAGGAGCGGCATTCGGGGCCCCGGGTCTGGATCCCTTCGCCACGATCGGGGCGAGCGGCACGCCGGCCGCGGGGGCTTCCTCGAGAATGGCAAGGCGGGCCACGACCTGTTCAAGGGTCTGATTGACGGCCGTCAGGATGACGTTGAGGCGCTGATCCGCGATCTCCCGCGCGGCCCGCAGTTCATGCAGTTCCTGGGTGACATGCTCGACCGTTTCGTCCGCGAGACTGGTTCCCTGGCGGCCCGGAAGCCCGGTATCCAGCATGGCGGCGCGCAATGTGTCGCGCGCGGCTGTCCGGGCCGCGCCTTCGGCCGCATTGATGGTCGCTTCACGCGTCTCCTCGAGCTGAGCGAAAAGTTCGCCCAGCGACCGCTCGACCGACACGATCGCGGTCAAGCCGGCGTCGCTGCGATCGATGCGCGCCGCCAACTTGGCGACCTGAGCCTGCAATTCGCCGAATACCTCGGCATCCGCATGCTGGTCGTGGGCGTCGTCCAGCTTGGCGGCGAGCCGATGCACCATGGCCTCGAGGCTGCGCAGATCGCCGGCGTCCTGCCGCATGCTGTCGAACCGGCCGATGAGGCCGTGGATCATCGCCTCGACGGGCGCCAGATCGGGCGGCGGGGCCGCGGGCTCGGCCAGGCGCGTGACAAGCGAGGCATGGACATTCTCGATCCTCGACGACAATTCATCGATGACGCCCGGCTGCAATTGGCCCGCGATGGCGGCGTCGATCTTGGCCGCGAGGGCGTCGACGCGCTGTTCCAGGACCTCGACACCCTTGGCGGGTTGCAGGCCGTTCAACATGGAGCGCAGGTCGGCGAGCGCCACGGTGTCCGCGGTCGGTTCCGGGCTCCGGGCTTGGACGGGCGTCTGCGCGTCCGATTGGGGTTTGGCGGCTTGGCGCTCGGCAGCTTGGCGTTCGGCACCTTGGCGTTCCGTCCGGTCGGCCGGCAGGGGCCGCGTGGCGGCGGCGACGAGCAAGTCGCGCACCTCGGTCGTCTGCTCCTGGATCCGCCGCAGGGCGTCGGCGTCCATCCCTTGCGTCGTCACGTTCTCGATGTTGCGACCAAGCGCACGGATTTCGCGGTCCAGATCTTTGACGGCCGAGCGCGGATCGAGTTCCTTCAGGGCCGCGCGCAGATCTCTGGCGAGACGCTCGACCGGCGCCAGCACGACATCGCGAAGGCCGCCGTCGCGCGATGCCGCGACCTTGGCGCTGAGATCCCGAACCGCGGCTTCGAGCGACGTGATGGCGTCCTTCGGCGCGTGACCACCCAGCGACTGCGACAGGGCGGCAATTTCGCTTCGCAAAAGCGCCATGGCGGGGAGCACATCGGGGGCCGCCGGCAAGGGCGCGTTGTTCGAGCGAGGGGGTGGCGTGTTGAGGCGTGAGCCGAACCGCTCGAGCAGGTCGCTGGCGGCGGCGCGTGAGCGGTCGGCGAGTTCGGAGGGCTCGCCCTTCGCGCCGACGTCGGCGGTCGCCTGAAGGCTGGCCGAAGCAGCGGCGGCGCGGTCCAGGACCGCCTGCCGCTCGGCGATTTCCGCGATGGCCTGGGCCATGGTCCGTGACGACGGACCGGCCGTCGGCAGGCGATGCAGCACCGTGCGGGGCTGCTCGACGGCGCCGGCCGCGCTGGCGGCCTCGCGGGATGCCGGCCGCGAGCCACGCAGGGGCTTGGCCGTCGCGGAACCGCGAGCGGGCTTGTCGGCTAGCTGGATGGGTTTCCGATCGAGCGCACGGAACAGCGCAGTGAGCTTGGCCTCGACCTTGCTTAAATCGTCGAGATCCTCGGACGAGGACGCCGCCGGAGCGGGAATCCTCAGCGGCCAATCGCGGCCGCTCTGCCCAAACTCTTCGGACTCGGCCCGATCACGGGTTACGAGGGCTGACCGCTTGCGCGAGTCTCCATCGGCGAACTCCAGGTCTTCGCCACGTTCGGACGATCGCGCCAAGCTCCGCACATCGGACCGGCTCGCCGGGACCTGAGCAATCGGCTTCCTCCGCTCTTCCCTCAGGTTCTTCGAAAGCGCCTCTTCGTCATCGCGATCGGTGGGAGTGGCACGCCCCCCTTGGGCTTGACCCAAGCCGCGCGGGGCGGGTTGGCGGGAGGCCATGCCGGTTGCCGCCGGCGCCGATGCCAAGTCACGCAACCGATCGCTCACGGCACTGATGCGATCCTCAGAGCCAAGGTCCGCAGGATCGACGCCTAGATCGGCGGCCCGCTGGGCGACGGTCACGTCGAGCCATTCGCCGAGCGACAAACCGTCGCGGCGAGCCGCTCTGCGGGCCGCGTCCCTCAGGTCGACCTCGGCGTCACCACTCCAGGAAACCGCTCTGCTCA
Organism: uncultured Lichenihabitans sp.; assembly: GCA_964245915.1. Lineage (GTDB taxonomy): Bacteria > Pseudomonadota > Alphaproteobacteria > Rhizobiales > Beijerinckiaceae > Lichenihabitans. The sequence goes on from CAXTOT010000006.1 coordinate 94,388, forward strand.
TGGTCGCGCCAATCAGGCCAGGGGCCTCGTTCGATCAGGATGACCTGCCCGTCACCGGTTACGCAAACCCTTGACCGAAGGTGAACGTTATTGCTTGCCCACCGACTTTCGACAGTTTCGGTAAACAGAGGGTTAACTCTGGATGATTTTGGCACAGAGAGATACCAGACCAGGCCGCGCAACCCTTGATTGCGTTCGATCTTGATCCATTTGCTCCGGTGAGCCGCTTACGGGTCGCTGAACTCGGCTTTTTTCACAAAAATGCGACGTCTGCCCTGGCAAGGACCGACCGCATGCGAAATCGGACCGTATCTCAAGCTGAAAACTGCGTTGCGATCCAAGGCGGCCGCCGCAGTCCCACGCCCCGAGCCCGAGCCATGACTCTCGCCAACTCTCACAGCCCTGGCAAATCGCGCACCAGCGTGCCGACGTCAAACGATGACCGGATCACGATCGGGGAGATGGCCCGTGTCTTCAACCTCAGCCTGAGAACCTTACGCTTTTATGAGGACAGGGGCCTTCTGGTGCCCCGACGCGAAGGCACGACCCGCTATTACGCGGCGCGCGACAAAGCGCGGATGGAATTGATCCTGAAGGGCAAACACCTCGGTTTTACTTTGACCGAAATTCGGGAATTCCTGGTCGATGCCGACAAGCGGCCAGAGAGCCAGCAACTGGCGCTCCGCCACGACCAGATCCTGGCTCAACTCGCCCACCTCGAAAAACAGAGAAGCGACATCGACCGCGCCATACTCGAGCTGCGTGCCGCCCAGGCCAAGCTCGAGGAATCGAAATAGAGCTCAGCTCAGCTGGGGTGATTGGCAATCCTGAGCAAGCCTCCAGGCCGGGATTTGCCTGCGGCCGCGTGAGGCTCTACCTGAGGGCTGGCTCGTCCCGGCGGTGACGCACGGGGCAAGATGCGGGACCTCTGGTGCCGCGCCGCAATCGAGGGGATCGGCAGAGGGCCGGTCCGGCTCCGGTGGATGTTCATGCCAAGCTACAAAGCCCCGATCGACGAGGTTCTGTTTCTTCTCGACGACGTGTTCCATATCGAGCGGCACAACAATCTGCCCGGCTTCTCGGACGCGACGCCGGACGTCGTCGAGGCCGTCCTGACCGAGGCTGGGCGGTTCGGCGAAACCGTGCTGCAGCCGTTGAACCGGATCGGCGATCTCGAGGGCTGTACACGGCACCCGGACGGTTCCGTGACGACACCCACGGGATTTCCCGAAGCTTACCGGCGCTACGCGGAAGGCGGCTGGGGCGGCGTGTCGGGCGACCCCGCTTACGGGGGGCAAGGGCTGCCGCAAGCCATCAACGCGCTGGTCAATGAATTCCACACTTCTGCGAACATGGCCTTCACCATGTATCCGGGGCTGACCAAGAGCGCCTATTCGGCGCTGCTGGCGCATGGCAGCGAGGCCCAGAAGCACACCTACGTCCCCAAACTCGTGTCGGGCGAATGGCTCGGCACCATGAACCTCACCGAACCGCAATGCGGGACGGACCTCGGACTGCTGCGCACCAAGGCCGTGCCGCAGCCCGACGGGTCCTATGCGATCACCGGCCAGAAGATCTTCATCTCGTCCGGCGAGCATGATCTCACGCCCAACATCATCCATCTCGTGCTGGCCCGCATCGACGGCGCGCCTCAAGGCACCAAGGGCTTGTCCCTGTTCATCGTGCCCAAGATGCTGGTGAACCCCGACGGCTCGCTCGGGGCCCGCAATGGCGTCAGCTGCGGCTCCATCGAGCGCAAGATGGGCATCCACGGCAATGCCACCTGCTTGATGAACTACGATGGCGCCACCGGCTGGCTGGTGGCCGAGGCCAACCGGGGCCTCAACGCCATGTTCGTGATGATGAACGAGGCCAGGCTCGGAGTCGCCAACCAGGGGCTGGCCCTGTCCGAAGTCGCCTACCAGAATGCCGCCGCCTACGCCAAGGACCGGCTGCAGGGCCGGTCGCTCTCAGGCCAGAAGACGCCCGACAAGCCTGCCGATCCCATCATCGTTCATCCGGATGTGCGGCGCACCCTGCTCAGCATCCGCGCCTTCAACGAGGCCGCGCGTGCCCTTCTCATCGCGACCAGCCTACAGGCCGATCTGGCGCGCTTGTCGGCCGACAAGGCGGTGGCGCAAGCCGCCGACGACCGGCTCGGCCTGATGACCCCCATCCTGAAGGGTGTGCTGACCGACACCGGCTTCGACAATTGCGTGAAGGCCCAACAGGTGCTCGGCGGCCACGGCTATGTGGCCGAATGGGGCATGGAGCAGTTCGTGCGCGATGCCCGCATCGCAATGATCTACGAGGGCACCAACGGCATCCAGGGGCTCGATCTCGTGGGCCGCAAACTGCCCAAGGATGGCGGCCGGGCTTTCATGGCCTACATGCGCGAGGCCTCCGAAGCGCTTGAGAGCGTGAAGGAGATCGAAGACTTGAAGTTCTGCCTCAAGCCGATGACCGAGGCGCTCGAGCGGCTGCAACAGGCCACCCTGTGGTTCATGCAGAACGCCATGGCCAAGCCCGACAATGCGGGCGCCGGGTCCACCGATTACATGCATCTGTTCGGCCTCGTGGCGATGGGCCACATGTGGCTGCTGATGGCCAGGGCGGCGCTGGGTCGGCAAGGCGATCCTGCCTTCGCGGCCACCAAGCTGACGCTGGCGCGGTTCTTCATGGAGCGCATGCTGCCCGAAACCGCCGCGCATCTCGCTCGCATCACGGCGGGCGCCGATACGCTGATGGCAATGCCGGCCGAAGCATTCTAAGGTGACGCGGCATCGAGGAGGTCCGCTTGTCGGAATCGAAGGTTGGCCAGTCGGCGCGGATCACGGGCGGCTGCCAGTGCGGGGCGGTCCGCTACGCCATTTCCGCAGCCCTTGAAGACCTCAACGTCTGCCACTGCCGCATGTGCCAGAAGGCGGGTGGGGGACCGTTCCTCGCTTTTTGCAACATTGCCAGGTCTGCCTTGACATTCACTCGGGGCAAACCCGCCCTTTATGCGAGTTCCACCCTGGCCGAGCGCGGGTTCTGTAAGGACTGCGGCACACCGCTGACTTATCAACGAAAGCCGGACGCCATCGGGATTACGACGGGGTCGCTCGACAGGGCTGAGCAGGCGGTGCCGACGTCACGCCTGGCCCGCGACACGGTGCTGGAGTGGAGCGAGCAGGTGGGTCGTCTCCCCATCACGGACATCGCTGAATGGCGCAGCTCGGCGGGAATCCAATCCTTCCGGATCCATCAACATCCCGATCGCGACGACTCGTGAAGGTCGCAAGGACAAGCAATGCCTGACGCTTTCATCTTCGACCATGTCCGGACCCCGCGCGGGCGCGGCAAGCCGGACGGCGCCCTGCACGAGGTCTCGACGCTCAACCTCGCCACGGCCGTGCTGACCGCCCTCAAGGACCGCAACAACCTCGATACCGCTCGGGTCGACGACGTGATCCTGGGCTGCGTCGATCCCGTGGGCGAGGCAGGCGGCGATATCGCCCGCGCGGCGGCGCTGACGGCCGATTACGGCACCCACGTGCCGGGCATCCAGATCAACCGCTTCTGCGCCTCGGGGCTTGACGCAATCAATTTCGGAGCCGCCCAGATCATGGCGGGCCAGCATGACCTCGTCGTGGGCGGGGGCGTCGAATCGATGAGCCGCGTCGGCATCGGGGCCTCGGGCGGCGCCTGGCCGGTCGACCCACAGATCGCCATCAAGAGCTATTTCATGCCCCAAGGGGTCTCGGCCGACCTCATCGCCACGAAATACGGGTTTTCACGCGACGCTGTCGACGCTTATGCGGTCGAGAGCCAGAAGCGGGCGGATCGCGCCTGGACCGCAGGGCGCTTCGCCAAAGCCGTGATGCCGGTGCGCGACGTCAACGGGTTGACGATCCTGGCCAAGGACGAGCACATGCGGCCGCAAACCGACATGCAGTCGCTGGCGGCCCTAAAACCATCGTTCGCCATGATGGGCGATCAAGGCGGCTTCGACGCCGTGGCGATCCAGGCCCATCCCGAGGTCGAGAGCGTCAACCACGTCCACCATGCGGGCAATTCGTCGGGTATCGTGGACGGCGCCGCCGCCGTACTGATCGGTTCGGCCGAGGCGGGCCGAACCGCTGGGCTGATGCCGCGTGCGAAAATCAGGGCCTTCGCCAATATCGGCTCCGACCCGGCCCTGATGCTGACGGGGCCCGTCGACGTGACCAAAAAACTGCTGGCCCGTGCCGGAATGAGCGTTGCGGACATCGATCTGTTCGAGGTCAACGAGGCTTTCGCGGCCGTGGTGCTGCGCTATCTGCAAGCCTTCGACCTGTCGGCCGACATCGTCAACGTGAACGGTGGCGCCATCGCGCTCGGGCACCCGCTCGGCGCCACCGGCGCCATGCTGCTCGGCACCGTGCTCGACGAACTGGAGCGGACCGGCAAGGGCACGGCACTGATCACCCTGTGCATCGGGGCCGGCATGGGCACGGCCACGATCATCGAGCGGGTGTGACGGCGGCGGGCAGAGAGCAGGTTGGGCGAGCATGTCCGAAGTCCCACTGGAGCAGTCTCTGGAGAGCCGGATAACCCGGCGCGCCGCCACGCATCTGCGCGCCTTTCGGCAGCAGATCGAGCAGGCTCTTCCAAATCGCGTGACGGAAGTCGTGCTTTTCGGTTCGAGGGCCAGAGGGGACGCGGGCCGGCGGTCGGATTACGACGTGGCGGTATTCGTCGAAGCTCCCGAGCCAAACCAGGCGCTTCGATACAGCCTCGCGGACCAAGCCTACGCGCATATTAGGGCGGGTATCCACATCAGGCCCATAGCGCTCTCCAGCAAGCGGCTTGCGGGGGATTCCAACGATCCGCTTTCAGCCAGCATCCGCCGCGATGGAGTGGTTGTCCGGTGACACGTGCCAAAGGGGGGCATCCGACCAAGAAGAAGCATCCCAGGCGTCCGCGCGAGGTCCCCGTTCTGCCATTGAGCGAAGGCGAAAGGCGCGAACGGGCACAGCTCGAGTACAGGAAGGCCAACTTACATCTCGCCGAGGCTGAGGCCCTGGTCGAGATGGCTGCGGCGCCGAATGCCTGTGCTCACGCGGCCTATTATGCGATGCACCACGGAGCCTGTGCGGCACTGCTGCTTGCCGGAGGCGTAGGAAAGCGGAAAGACGTGCCAAAGAGCCACGAGCATGTGCTTGAGCATTTCACCAGCTTGGTCCTGAATGAGACCGGTCCTCTCGCACGGACGGGGCTGATGCTGAACCGTGCGCGTGGCGAGCGCGTGATCGCGGACTATGATCTTGGCGCCGATATTGCGATCGTCGAGGCCGCCGCAGTCACCAAGGACGCGCGCGTTTTCCTCGAGGCTTGTCGCGCGCGAGGGTCTACCGACAATGAACAAGGCTCGGGCAAGTGACTTCATCGACCGCCCGACCGCCAATCCATGCGGCGCTTCGCGCCACCTTTCCGAGTTCCGGGAAGGATGCTTCCGAGAGATCGCCATGACCCTCCAAAACTTTCGCCTCGAGACCGACGAGGCCGGCGTCGCGCTTCTGACCTGGGACATGCCCGGCCGATCCATGAACGTCATCACCGAAGCCGTGATGGACGAACTCGATCACGTCATCCATCAGGTCGGCTGCAACGAGCACATCAAGGGTTGCGTGGTGACGTCGGGCAAGGAGGCCTTCTCCGGAGGCGCCGACCTCACGATGTTGCAGGGGCTCGGCCGCGCCTATGAGAAATTGGCGACCGAGGGCGACCCGGAGGCCGCCATGCTGGGCTTTTTCGAAGGCTCGCGCCGGCTGTCGATGCTGTTTCGCAAGCTGGAGACCTGCGGCAAGCCGTGGGTCGCGGCCATCAACGGGCTGTGCCTCGGTGGCGCCTTCGAACTGGCGCTGGCCTGCCATCACAGGGTCATGGCCGACAGCGACAAGGCCCGCGTGGGCCTGCCCGAAATCAAGGTCGGGCTGTTCCCGGGCGCCGGAGGCACCCAGCGCGTGCCGCGCCTGATGCAGACCGGCGACGCCCTGCAGATGCTGTTCCGGGGCGAGCAGATCCGGCCCCAGGCCGCCAAGGCCATGGGACTCGTGCATGAACTGGGGCTTCCGGCCGATCTGGTGGCTACCGCCAAAGCGTGGATCGTGGGGGGCGGCAAGGGTGTTGCGCCGTGGGACGAGAAAGGCTTCAAGCCGCCGTCTGGAAAGGTCTACTCACCCACCGGCATGATGATATGGCCGGCCGCCAATGCAATTCTTCGGCGCGAGACGCAGGACAATTATCCAGCCGCCAAAGCGATCCTGCAGAGCGTCTACGAGGGCCTGCAGCTGCCGATCGATCTCGGGCTGCGGATCGAAAGCCGGCTGTTCGCCAAAGTCCTGCGCTCGCGCGAAGCCGCCGTGATGATCCGCACCCTGTTCCTGTCGATGGGCGAGCTCAACAAGGGCGCGCGCCGCCCCAAGGACGTGCCGGCCACGACGGTCAAAAAACTCGGCGTGATCGGGGCCGGGTTCATGGGCGCCAGCATCGCGTATGTGGCGGCAAATGCCGGGATCGAGGTCGTGCTGATCGACCAGAACCAGGAGGCGGCCGACCGGGGCAAAGCCCATTCCCATAAGCTGATGAGCGGGCAGATCGCCAAGGGCCGCGCCAAGACGGCCGACCGAGACGCCCTACTGGCCCGCATCACGGCGGCTCCTGATTACGCCGCGCTGGCCGGCTGCGACCTCGTGATCGAGGCCGTGTTTGAGGACCGTGCCGTCAAGGCCGAGGCGATCCGCCAGGCCCAGGCGGTGCTGGGACCCGATGTGGTGTTCGCGTCCAACACGTCGACCCTCCCCATCACGTCTCTGGCCGAGGCGGCCCAGCACCAGGAGAATTTCATCGGCATCCACTTCTTCTCGCCGGTCGAGAAGATGGCGTTGGTGGAGATCATCAAGGGCAGCCTGACCGGCGATCGAGCCGTCGCGACCGCTTTCGATTTCGTCAGAGCCCTCAAGAAAACCCCGATCCTGGTCAACGACGCGCGGGGCTTCTATGCCAACCGCTGCGTGTTCGCCTACCTGCTCGAGGGGCACACGATGTTCCTCGAAGGCGTGCCGCCCGCCATGATCGAGAATGCGGGCCGCCAGGCCGGCATGCCGGTGGGTCCCCTGTCACTCACCGACGAGGTCGCGATCGACCTCTGCCGCAAGGTCCTGCTCGCCGCCAAAGCGGACCTTGGGGAGGCCGCCGTGGACGCCGCCCAGATGGATCTGCTCGATGCCCTGGTGGTGACCCACGGCCGCCTTGGGCGCAAGAACCACAAGGGGTTTTACGATTATCCGGACAAAGGGCCGAAAACCCTGTGGCAGGGCCTATCCGGCTTGCAAAAGCGGAAGCTCGATGCCGACACGATCGCGGTCGCGGAATTGAAGCAACGGTTTCTGGTGGCCCAGGCCATCGAGGCCGCGCGGGCCATGCAGGAGAATATCGTCACCGATCCGCGCGAGGCCGATGTCGGCTCGATCATCGGTTTCGGTTTCGCGCCCTTTACGGGTGGCACCCTGTCCTACATCGACGGCATGGGGGTGGCGCAGTTCGTGCTGCTCTGCGACGCCCTGTCGAAAAAGTACGGCCCGCGTTTCGACCCGCCCGGCTTGCTGATCGACATGGCGAAGGACCACGAGACGTTTTACGGCCGCTTCAACGCCAAGGCGGCGTGAGAAGCGGGCATCTTTGGATGACTATGGAGCGGTCGCCGCAGTTCCTTCTCCCCTTGAGTCCGCCGGCAACCTGGGCGTTGAGGGGGCATAGGGGCGCGGTGCCCCCATTTTCCCGTGAGATCGCGACGGCCAGCTCGGGGCTACGCCGCTTCTAGATCGCGACGAACCGCTGCAGCAGCGCGCGGCGTTCGGCCGGGCTGGTGCGGGAAGGTCCGGAAGGCCCGTTTGGCGGCCGCGACCGCCTCGTCCACGTCGAAGCCATGATTGAGCCGCACCGGCCTTGGTCTGCGTGGCGCTCGTCCCGATGGATGGCAATCGGCTTGAGCTACGATCGTTCGTCGCGCCAGCGTCTCCGCCGATTGGGGATTTTCGCCTGGACACAGCGGGACGCGGCCTGCCGCCAGGGGCACTGCGACACTATTTCTAGGCAGCGGTGGAATAGACCGGCTGGTCGAGCGTCTTGTTCCCGTGAGGTCGCTGCGACCGACGGCGGTGCTGCGTCCCCGATGCTTAAATTTTCGCAACTACCGCGATACGCGTAACGATATCGCGCGAGCATTCGTATCTTTGGTGTCTGCAGACCGAACCGACCAACGGAGGATCATCGCCATGACGACACGTCGCACGCTCATCAAAAATGCCATGGCGGGTTTGGCCGCCGCCGCCACAGCCCCGCTCTGGGCCGGGTTGGCGCGCGCGGCTGATGTCTTTGCTGTCACCCGGTCCGATGCCGAATGGCGCAAGCAACTGACGGCGGATCAATATGACGTGCTGCGCCAGGAGGGCACGGAACGGCCGTTCACGAGCCCGCTGCTGCACGAGGAGCGACGCGGCACCTTCGCTTGCGCGGGGTGCGACCTCAACGCCTTCTCGTCAACCACCAAATTCGACAGCCACACGGGGTGGCCGAGTTTTTGGGCGCCGCTCGACAAGGCTGTCGCCACGTCGGAGGACTCGTCTTTCGGCATGACGCGGTCGGCGGTCCACTGCGCACAATGCGGCGGTCATCTGGGCCATGTGTTCAACGACGGTCCCAAGCCGACCGGTCTTCGCTACTGCATGAACGGCGTCGCGCTTACGTTCAAACCCGTGGCTGCCTGACGGCGGAAACCCGACCGATGATCCTGTTCCTTCTGGCCTATCTCGGCGGTGCCCTCACCATCGCGAGCCCGTGCATCCTGCCGGTCCTGCCCTTCGTGTTCGCGCGGGCGGACCGGCCGTTCTTGCGCAGCGGTCTGCCGATGCTGGTCGGCATGGCGCTGACTTTCGCGGCGGTGGCGACGCTGGCCGCGGTGGCGGGCGGCTGGGCGGTCGCGGCGAACCAATATGGCCGGGGCGCAGCCCTGCTGCTGCTGGCGCTGTTCGGCATCACGCTGCTCTTCCCGAGCATCGCCGAACGGGCTACACGGCCCCTGGTGGCGCTTGGGGCGCGGCTTTCCGATACGGCAAGGCCGATCAACGGGCCACCAAGGTCATCCGTGCTCTCGTCGCTTCTGCTCGGGGTGGCGACCGGCCTGCTCTGGGCGCCCTGCGCGGGGCCGGTGCTCGGCCTCATCCTCACCGGCGCCGCCCTGCAAGGCGCGAGCGTCGGGACCACGCTGCTGCTGTTTGCCTATGCGCTCGGCGCCGCGACATCGCTGGCGCTGGCGCTTCTCATCGGCGGCCGCGTCTTCGTCGCCATGAAGCGCTCGCTCGGGGCCGGCGAATGGGTCAGGCGCGGTCTCGGAGCGGCGGTTCTCGTCGGCGTGGGCGCCATCGCGCTCGGGCTTGATACCGGCCTCCTGACCCAGGTGTCGCTGGCCAGCACGGGGTCGCTGGAACAAGGCCTGCTCGACAAGCTGCATCCCGCACCGGGCGACGCCCCAGTTCGGCCGACCACCTCCGTGGTGATGCAGGGCGGCGACGCAATGAAGGCGGGCGGTGCCATGGTGGCGCAGAATGGGGCCATGATGGCCCAAGGCGGCGCCATGGCGGGCAACAAAGCCATGATGATGGCCGCCAAGCCCGGCCTGCCGCCGGCGCAGGATCTGCCGGTCGAGGGCAATCTGCCCTCGCTCTCCGGCGCGGTCGAGTGGCTGAACTCGCCGCCGCTAACCGCCGAAGCCCTGAAGGGCAAGGTCGTTCTGGTCGACTTCTGGACCTATTCCTGCATCAACTGCCTGCGCGCCATTCCTTATGTCCGGGCCTGGGCAGAAAAATACAAGGACCAGGGGCTCGTGGTCATCGGCGTGCATGCGCCGGAATTCGCCTTCGAGAAACAGATCGACAACGTGAAGAAGGCGGTCGACGATCTCAAGATCGGCTATCCTGTCGCCATCGACAACAATTACGCGATCTGGCGCGCCTTCAACAATCAATACTGGCCGGCCCATTACTTCGTCGACGCGCAGGGCCGCATTCGCCACCATCATTTCGGCGAGGGCGATTACGCCGGCTCGGAGAAGATCATCCAGCAATTGCTCGCGGAAGCCGGCAAGGCGCCGGCCTCGGCCGCGCTGGTCTCCGTCACGGCGTCCGGGGCCGAGATGGCACCCGACCTGGGCGACGTGCAATCGCCTGAGACCTATGTCGGCATGGACCGCGCCGAACGCTTCGTCTCGCCCGGCGGTATCGTCCGGGGGGCCGATCACGTCTACGAACCCGGGACCCCTCGGCTGAACGAATGGGGCCTGGCGGGCGGCTGGACGGTGGGGGGCGAAAATGCGGTGCTGGACGCCAAGGACGGCGGCATCGTCTATCGATTCCACGCCCGTGACCTGCATCTGGTTCTGGGACCGAATGCCGCCGGCCAGCCGGTGCACTTCCGTGTCACGGTCGACGGCGCGGCGCCCGGCGCCAACCACGGCAGCGACATCGATGCCAACGGCCAGGGGGTCGTGACGAGCCAGCGGCTCTATCAACTGGTGCGGCAGAGCGGCCCGGTCGGCGACCACACTTTCGAAATCAGGTTCCTGGATCCCGGTGTCCAGGCCTATGCCTTCACCTTCGGCTGAATAGGAGTCCTTCCATGCTTACCTCCTCCACCAAAACCAAGCGCCACGGCCTGACCCGTTTCGGGCGACCGGCTTTGCTCGCCTGCGGCCTCTTCGTCCTTGCGGGTCTCGGCCTGCGGGCACCCTCGATGGCGGCCGAGGACGCCCATATGATGCCGGCCCCTGTCACCGACGAGGTGCCGGCCGGCCCGTCCGAGACCACGGTTCTGGCGGGCGGCTGTTTTTGGGGCGTCCAAGGCGTGTTCCAGCATGTCGCGGGCGTGACCAGCGCGGTGTCGGGCTATACCGGCGGCGACAAATCGACCGCCAACTACGACCAGGTCAGCACGGGTGAGACCGGCCACGCGGAATCGGTGAAGATCACGTTCGATCCCAAGAAGATCAGCTACGGCCACATCCTGCAGATCTATTTCTCCGTGGCCCACAACCCGACCGAGCTCAATCACCAGGGACCCGACAGCGGCACGCAATACCGCTCGACCATCTTCCCCACGAGCCCCGATCAGGCGCGGGTCGCCAAAGCCTATATCGCTCAGATCGACCAGGCCCGCGTGCTCAATGCCGCGGTGGTGACCACGATCGAGCCCGGCAAAACCTTCTATCCCGCCGAGGCGCACCACCAGGACTTTCTGACCCTCAACCCGAACTATCCCTACATCGTCTACAACGACCTGCCCAAGATCAGCGACCTGCAGCATCTGTTCCCGGCGCAATACCGCCCCGACCCGGTCCTGGTCGCGGCCGCGAGCAACTGAGCCGCGTTTCCCTTCTGCCGCGCGCGGCAGAAGGGCTTAGACCTGGTTCGGAGCCTTTGTGGCGAGCGCGCGTTCGTTTCTTCTGTATCCTGAGCGGTGCTGGCCGGATTCCTGATCTCGGCGTAGCGATAGAGCGAGACGACCCCTTTTGCCGGGACTCGTCAGCACCGCGCCGCCAAGGCGAGCTTCACGCGGTAGCGGTCCGGCCGGTGCGGAAGTCGGAGAACTTTGTCTGAAGGTCCACCGTGACGGTGCTGCCGTAGGACGCCCCGATGGCCTGCGCGCCGATGGGATGGTCGACGCCGGGTTCCGCGGCGATGACGCCCTGCTCCACCGCGGTCGGATGCTCGGGGCTGTCTCGGCGGCCGCCCCCGAACACATGGTGTGCGGCACTGACCTCGTCCCACCTCCACACGCCGCCGAAATCCCGCAGCAATCAATCGTAGACGCCTTTGGTCTTACCATTGACCGGTAACGCCCACCCTCTAAGAGAGGGAAGATGACGGCAACGCGACACCGCCCCGGCGCTCGTCAAGCTGGCCAGACTGAACATGAAAAGGGCATCGATGGCCGACCTGGTCCTATTTGGCGCGGGACAAATTGCTCAGGTCGCAAAGGCTTATATCGACGCCCACGGTCCGGATCGCATCGTCGGGTTTACGGTCGACGCCGCGTACAAAATTGGCGACACCTTTGCAGGACTACCCTTGATTGCATGGGAAGAGCTCGAGCAGAAATTCCCGCCCGGGGACGTCAAGCTCTTGGGGCCGCTGAGCTATCGCCGACTCAATGAGTTCCGCCGTGACCGGCATCTGGAAGGGCGCGAACGCGGCTACACGTTCGCCAGCTTCATTCACCCCGCGTCCCACATCTATGCCGCGGCCATCGGTGAGAACTGCTTCATCCTCGAGAATAACGTGATCCAGCCCTTCGTGCGGATCGGCGCTGGCGTGATGATGTGGAGCGGCAATCACATCGGCCATCATTCCTCCGTCGGCGACTACTGCTTCATTGCCTCACAAGTTGGCCTGGGCGGTGACGCAAAGATCGGGGAACGTTGCTTCCTGGCTGGCAAAGTGGGCGTCGAAGGCGGCGTTACTGTTGGCGACGGCTGCTTTCTCGGAACCGGCGTCCTTGTGAAGAAGAACCTGCCCGCGCACAGCGTCGTCCCGGGCGCCGCGGATCTCGTCGCCCCGTATCCGGCCTCGCGCATTAAGCGGCTAATCTAGCGGCCTATGACGAACGACAAGAATAGGACGCGTGGCGTCGATGCGGCGGTAAGCCAGCTTTGGCGGCGGGAAGGTCTCCTGCTGGCTCCGCCATCAAGTCATGCCTGGTGGGTCAGTCACGCTCAGACGCCGACCGTCTTGCCCATGAACGAGCGTTTGTGGCGCGTCTATTTCGCGGCCCGAGATGCGGTTCCCTGCAGCCGGATCTTGTGCGCCGACATTGATCCCGGTGACGGCTTTCGCGTGCTGCGCGTCCATCCCGAGCCCGTGCTGGATCTGGGCGCCGCGGGTACCTTCGACAGCCATGGCATGGGTCCGTCCACGGTCCTGGTGGTCGACGGACGAATCCACCTCTATTACACGGGCATCGCCCGGCGGTCGGATGTTCCCTACCAGACGGCGATCGGCTTGGCGGTCAGCGCCGACGGCTTGAGTTTTCGCAAAGCGAGCGGGGGCCCGGTGCTGTCGACGGGTCCTCGCGATCCCTTCTTCATGTCGACGCCCCATGTACGACGGACCGCCACCGGGTTCGAGATGTGGTACGCAAGCGGCGTCGAATGGAGGAACATCGAGGGTCGGTTGGAGCCGTTTTACGTCCTGCGCCGCACCCGCTCGGACGATGGCATCATCTGGAGCCTCGCCACGGAATTGGCGCTGGGGTTCGACAGCGAAGGAGAGGCCGGGCTGGTCCGCCCCTGGGTCATGGCGCGGCGTGATGGATTTGACCTGTGGTACTGCAGCCGAGGCGGCGAAAGATTCCGCGAACCGGGCCTGACCGCTTATCGACTTCGGCACGCCACAACGAACCGCGATGGGGGCAGGATCAGCAACAAAGCCATCGAGTTTCAAAATCCGCCCGCGGGAGGCGAGTGGGACGATTGGATGCAGGCTTATCCATGCGTCGAGGCGCTCGGGAAGGACCTCATCATGTTCTACAACGGCAACGATTTCGGACGGGGCGGCTTCGGTTACGCCCGGCTGGTCGGCGGCGCCAAGCGTTTGCAGTCTCCCGTGCAGAGGGCATCGGCCCAATGACTTCGTTCGAATGTCGCATTCCTATCTCGGCCACCACCGGCATTTATTCCAAGGTGCACGCGGCCGTACCGGCCTTGGCCTTGCCAGCAGCGAATTGCTTGAGACGATGCAAGAGCGGCCGCGCTTCTGCGCTCCTGGCATCTTTTTGACTGAAAGGAGAACGGTCCTTGGTTATCGACATGTATTTCCCGTGCTGGAACAATGCCGATCTGCTTGGATTCTTCTTTCGTCACTATGACGGCTTCGTACGACGCTACGTCGCGTTCGACGACGGGTCCGACGACGGGTCTCTCGAAATCCTTCGCGCCCATCCACGCGTCGAGGTCAGACGGATGCCAAAGGTGGATCCGAGCGCGTCCCGTTGCATCGTCACTCTTTCGCCTGCGGAAACGTGTTGGCGCGAAACGTCAGCGGACGCTGATTGGGTGATGATGGCCGACGTGGACGAACACCTGCACCATGCCGACCTTCCTGCCTATCTCGGCTGGTGCGCGCGCGAGGGAATCACGATCGTGCCGTCTCTCGGCTATCAGATGGTTTCGCCGCACATGCCTCAAGACGGGCTGCTGCGCGAGCAAGTCACGAGTGGAGCGCCCTGGGTCAACATGAACAAGTTAGGCGTTTTCTCGCCCCGGGCCATCACAAAGCTGAACTTCTCGGCCGGGCGCCATAGTGCGGAGCCCGAAGGGCACGTGGTGGCGCCAGAGGTGGACGAATTGCTCCTTCTCCACTTCAAATACCTCGATTTTGAGCGCGTCATGCGCCGCCACGAAGGATCCGCGGCGCGGTTGACGCAGACGGATGTCGTCAATGGCATGGGCCACCGCTGGGGCTTCACCCGCGAGCAGTTGCAGGCTGATTGGGCAGACTTCGAAACGCGGCTGACGGACGTTTCACGCCACGATCTGGAACCGTGGCGAACCCACACCGCGCCGCGCTGGTGGGATCGGTACCGTCGCAAGGGGACGGCCGATTTCGCTCCGACCATGATCGGAGCGCTCACCAGCTAGAGCGGTTTGCGCGCTGATTGAATCGGCGGGGTAGCGTTTCGAGTTGCGA
>CAXTOT010000007.1:0-105843 GCA_964245915.1 uncultured Lichenihabitans sp.
CCGGCCGGAAGCCCGACTGTTCCATGCGCAGGTGCGTCCCCGTGCTCGTAGGGGTGAGAGTCCAAGTCACGACACTCTCGAGACCATAAGCGGCCCACGTGTAAGACAGCGTTTTATTCGGCTCGACCGCTAAAACCTGGCAGTCGACGGCGCCCCAGTCGGCGCGAAGATTGAAACGGTGGTGAACGACAGGCTGGAAGTCGTTCTTCATCAGCCATTCCTCGATGAGGTGCGGCTGCGTGAGCGCGCGCCAGATCTTTTCCGGCGGATGAGGGATCTCCCGTTCGACAACGACGGAGAGCGTTTCGGCAGCGGGTTCGCTCATTGGTCCATCCTTTTGAGTAGATCTTCGAGATCGTCGAACCGGCCTTGCCAGAAGCCGGCCATTTGGCTCGTCCAGTCGATCAGCGGGGCCAAGGCGCCGAGTTGCGCGCTATAGTGCGTCTGGCGACCTTCGGGGCGGTCGCGCACCAAACCGGCCTGTTTCAGAACCCCGAGATGTTTCGACACGGCCGGTTGCGAGACCCCGGCCCGAGCCGTCAGGGCCCCGACCGTCTGCTCTCCATCGCGGCACAATCGCTCGAAAAGAGCCCGCCGAGTCGGATCGGCGAGCGTTTTGAAGAGCATGTCATGAGGGTAGGGCATTTGCGATCGATAACTCTTCGGCTATGGATCGTTACATAACCGACGAGCTATTTGTCTGTCAAGGCGGAGCGTGGAGCGGGATAATGCTCCTCGTCACGGGAGCCGCGGGCCATGTGGGGACGTGTGATCTGCACGCTGGCGTCACTCAGCCACGACGGGCATCGCAATGGTCCGGGACGTCCAGGGCCAAAGCATCACGAACGATCATCATCGATCACACGTGGGCGTGGCGGCAGGGTGACGCGAACAGCGCCTAAATCTTGCGATTGATCGTAAATTTGGCTCCCCGAGCAGGACTCGAACCTGCGACCATTCGATTAACAGTCGAATGCTCTACCAACTGAGCTATCGGGGAATGTGGGGCGTGATTAGCAAGCCGGGCCGCGAATGCAAAGCGAAAACTTTGCAAGCCCGCTCGGCTCCCAAGCCCCCGGCGTACCATCACCGCGCATGCATTGTCCTTGCCGTGCGGGACGATCCGCTTTAAGAGCGCTGTCGCGGCGGCGCTTCATTGAACCG
This sequence comes from uncultured Lichenihabitans sp., assembly GCA_964245915.1. Taxonomy (GTDB): domain Bacteria; phylum Pseudomonadota; class Alphaproteobacteria; order Rhizobiales; family Beijerinckiaceae; genus Lichenihabitans. The sequence continues at coordinate 1,165 of CAXTOT010000007.1, forward strand.
TCACGGCCTCGTGGCGGAGTGGTCACGCAGAGGACTGCAAATCCTTGCACCCCGGTTCGATTCCGGGCGAGGCCTCCACCACGCTCCCACCTAGAATTCGAGCCGGGACCCCAGCACGGCCGGAACATGGCGCATCGGCGCCGACGTGCCCTGAGCCGCCTTGTCGCGAAGCTCCTGGCGCAAGCGCTCGAAGGCGGCCCGCACCGGCTCTTCGCCGTATATGCGTTCGAGGCGCCGCACCGTGAAGTGCGCCCGAGCAAGCGACTGGAAGTGATCCGTGAAAGCCATGTTCACGGCGGCGCCCGTCACCGCACCGATCACCGGGACCGCCTGGGTCATGGCTTTCTGGCCCACCACGACACCGAAACGCTGGGCGATCTGGCCCAGGAACCGCACCAGGACCGGAGCCGCCTCGTCGCCGAGCCCGCGCTGCAACATATAGCGCGCCGCCTCCGAGACGGATCTGGCCAGCAGGGCCCGCATGGTCAGGTAGCCGCTCTCGCCGGCCGGCCCGGATTCGCTGCCGCTTCCCAGCGCGAAAACCTCCAGACAGGCCAGCAGGGTTTCCGGTCTGCTCAGATCCTCGCCCTCGTGGCGGGCGATGTCGGCGATCGAGCGCAACATGATGGTGGTCGAGATCGGCAGTTCGAGTGGCAGCGACGCGAGGCCCAGGGCCCCGCCGGCCGCCCCTGAAAGCGCCGCGAACGCCACATGCGTCCTGTTCGACGCGCGGGTCCTGGTGCTGCCCGACAAGGACCGCACCGCGCCCTTGAGCGCGATCCGCAGCGCCCTCATGGTGACCTTGTTGACGGCCGACAGGATCGGCGCAGGCACGAGTTGCGTCGCAAGATCCAGCTGGCGACCCAGCAGCGCGCTGATCTTTTGCGCGAAGCTCGATTGCTCCAGGATTGCCACAGCCCCGGCGAGCTCTGCGAGAGCTCCCTCGTCGAGGGTGCGGGTTTCGATCGTGGCTGGCAGGAAATCTTGATCGATCGTCATCGGGTCCTCGTCAGTGGCGGACATCCGTCCGGTCCGGCTACCCCTGGCCGTCCCCGGGTTGCGCCCGCGAATTAACGCGCGAGCACGCCGGATTGACGAGACCAGCCGTTTGCAACACGGTACCACGTCGAATTTGGTTGAGCAGTCCGAGCAGGCTGCCGACGGACTGGGGAAATGCACCATGATGCGACGTGTGGCAATAATGGTTACCGCGGTGCTGGCCGCAACGGGTGCAGGCCTACTGACTGTTCCCGCCGCGATGGCGCAAACCGTGATGCAGCAATGCGGCCAGCAATATCAGGCCGCTAAGGCCGGGGGCACATTGGGCGGCCAGACTTGGAACCAGTTCCGCAGCGAGTGCGCGGCTCGGCTGAAGGCGCAGCCCGCGTCGGCTCCCGCCGCCACTACCCCGGCCCCTGCCAATCCCCTCAAGCCAGCCCCGGCGGTCGTGCCGGCTCCCGCGGCTCCTGCACCGGCCCCCACCACGGCGGCCGCCCCGGCCGCGCCCCCAGCTTCCGCCACCCTGGACAAGGCCGGCAAACCCATGTCGGCCGGACGCGTCGCGTTCGTGACGCGGGAACGCCAGTGCGGCGCCGAATGGAGAGCCAACAAGGCGACCCTGGTGGCGCAGACCCCCGGCCTGAAATGGCCCAAATATTTGAGTCAGTGCAACGCGCGCCTGAAAGCCGCCGGTCAATAGACCTCGGGCGGAGCGGCTCGGCTAAACGTAGGCGAAGCCGGCCAGGATCGTTCCCGCCACACCGAGCGCCATAGCGCTGTACCATGGCCAACGCCGCCCACGCATGATGATCGCGATGGTGGCGATGGCGATCGACACATGCAGCAGCGTCACGGCCGCGGTCAGGATGTGGTGCCGGTGTTCGTGCGCGTTGCTCTCCATGAGCTTGACGTCGCGCTCCTTTTCGAGATCCTCGGCCTGCTTCTTCACGCCGCCGCCATCGCTTTCATACTGGCGCGCCTTTTTGACGAGTTCGGCCTGCCGCGCCGGGTCGGCCTGGTTGCCGGCCGCGAGGTCGTACATGTTCTTCTTGATGCTCTGGGCCTCGAAGAAGCCCCACTGGTCGGTGGCGCGGTTCTGCAGCAGAACCGATTCGTTCTTCTCCGTAATGGCCGAACTGCTTTCGACGGTCTCGAAACTCCCCATCGTGGCCGCCACGACGGCGAGGATCGCGATCGTCACCGACACCTTGGTGAGGAACGGGTCGCCGCTGTGGGCCGCGTGTTCGGCATGCTCGGCATGCTCCATGTGTTCGGCCGGCGAATCTTCCATCGGTGCGTTTCCCTTTGTCTTATGCGGTGCTTCATACCGTCGACCGTCCCAGGAGGCCAGAACCGGATCGAAAGCCAGCCGCAGAGGCTCCGGCCGACCGTTGTCTTTTTGAACGTCCTATGAGACATCCGCGCGAAGGCCGGATCGGCAGGAAGGCGGACGACGATGCAGGACGAGGTCGCGCGACCGGAGCACATCTCCCACGATCTGCGGCGCGCCATGGTGGACAATCAGGTGCGAACCTTCGATGTCACCGACCAGCGCGTGCTCGAGGTGATGTATCTCATTCCTCGCGAAAATTTTCTGCCGCCCGAACTCGGGTCGCTGGCCTATTCGGACGCCCAGATTACGCTCAAGTGCTCGCAGGACGAAGACCGTGTCCTCATGCCGCCGATGTTCCTGGCCAAGCTGATCCAGAACGCTCGCCTGGACGTGACGAGTCGGGCCTTGGTGGTGGCGAGTTGCACGGGCTATGCGGCGGCCCTTGTCGCGGAGCTTGCCACGTCCGTGGTTGCTCTCGACTGCGAACCCGCCTTTTCCGACGTTGCCGCACGACAGCTTGCCGACCTCGGGCTGAACAATATCGAGGTGGTGACTGGTCCTTTGACGGAAGGACACGCGGCGGGTGCGCCCTACGACGTGATCCTGATCGATGGCGCCGTCGAGACCAAGCTTCAGACCTTGTTCGGACAGCTTGCCCCTGGGGGGCGCCTGGTTACTATCGAAACCAAGTCGAGCACCGCGACGCGGCGATCCGGCAAGGCGATGCGTTACGACAATGTCGGTGGAGAGATCAGCGGCCGCGCCATTTTCGACGCCACCGTGCCGGTTCTGGCCGCCTTTCGCGACGCGCCTGTCTTCGTGTTCTGAACGGCCGCTGCGAATGAGCGTTCATACCGCCTGAACAGGGCGGGTGGACCATGGAGCATCCGGACCGCGTCACGCGCGCCGAAAGGCCGCTATGACTCTGACGCTTCTACTTTAATCTCGCAAACCGCGGACGGCTTCGACGATCGGCACTGTCGTATTTTTGCGGCAGTTTCCCGTTTTCGACGCCCGCAAGCCCGTGACAGGCAAGCGCTCTGTGTGCAGTTGCGGTAGAGATTCAGTCAAACGCCACCGCAAGGCGCGGGCCTCTTCGTGAGGAGCGCGCTTGAACGACGTCTACGGCGGACCTTCGTGGCGGTTGGTACAAGCGTAAGCCAAGGTCTCAGCATGCTGTCCATGAAATCGATGCAATCGGGAACGATGCGGCTCGAATTGGTGATCGCCGGCGCGGCCATGGCCATCATGGCCAGCTTGGGAAGCCCGGCCCGTTCGGAGACGCTGAACAGCGTGCTCACTCGGGCCTACGTCAACAACCCTCAACTCAACGCGCAGCGGGCCGGCACCCGGGCCACCGACGAAAACCTTCCGATCGCCAATTCAGGCTATCTGCCCAAAGTCACCGCGACCGCCAACGGCGGCTTCAATCACACCGCGTACAACGTTGCAGGCGCAGGGAGTGCAGCGGGGGCCGGAGTGGGCGGGGCGACGAGTTCAAAGGGCAACAGCGTCACCGACACGGTTCCGCGAAGCGTCGGCTTGACGGTCACGCAAACCCTGTTCGATGGATATCGCACCCCCAATTCGATCCGCCAGGCCGAGTCGAACGTGTTCGGCTCGCGCGAAACGCTGCGCAATATCGAGCAGAGCGTGCTGCAAAGCGCCGCGCAATCCTACATGGACGTGCTGCGCGACACTGCGGTGCTCGATCTGCGCAGCAGCAACATCAAGGTTCTGGACGAGCAGCTTCGGCAGACCCAGGACCGCTTCAAAGTCGGTGAAGTGACCCGCACCGACGTGGCGCAGGCCGAAGCGGGACTCGCCGGATCGCGAGCGGACTTCTACACCGCGCAGTCGAACCTGCAGAATTCGATCGCCAGCTTCCGCCAGGTCGTCGGGATCCAGCCGACACGGCTGGAGGCCGCTCGGCCGGTCGAGCGCGGCTTACCGCCCACGCTTGCGGTCGCGGTCTCGATTTCGCAAGTGGAACATCCCTCGGTCCAGGCCGCCCTGCATCAGGTCGACGCGCAGTCGCTGCAGGTGAAGATCGCCGAGGGCGCGCTCTACCCCACGGTGAGCGTCCAAGGCGCCTTGTCGCAAAACTATGACTACCAGGCGACGCCCGGCTCGACCGTGTTCACCGGCTCGGTGCTCGGCACGGTCAGCGTCCCGCTCTACGAGGGGGGCTCGGATTATGCCGCGATCCGCCAGGCCAAGGAGACCCTCAGCCAAGCCCGCCTGCAGGCCGATGTGCAGCGCGACAACGTCCGCGCCGCGGTGATCTCCGCCTGGGGACTTCTCGAGAGTTCCAGGGCGACCGTCCAATCCGACCAGGCCCAGGTGAACGCCTCCGAAATCGCGCTGAACGGGGTGCGCGAAGAGGCCCGGGTTGGTCAGCGCACCACGCTGGACGTGCTCAATGCGCAGCAAACTCTGCTGAACGCCCGGGTGGCCCTGGTGGGTGCCCAGCGCGACCGCGTCGTCGCATCCTATTCGGTGTTGGCCAGTATCGGTCGGTTGTCGATTTCGACGCTTGGCCTGAACGTTTCGCAATACAACCCGATCGTCCATTTCGATCAGGTCAAGGACAAATGGTTCGGGCTGCGGACGCCGGACGGGAAATAGCGGTTCGCCGCTCGAGAACGGCGCCCTTTGCCTGATTGCGCCAAATAAACCCGTGCGCGGGGGTGGTGGGCCGGTTTGACCGCTTGTTCCCAACCCCGCTCGCGGCTAATTCTTTCAAGGCATCGGGCGCGTGGGCGCGGTGGTCGAGCGTTACCACAGGATTGCCGCTCCCTAGGCCCGCGTGGGACGGAAAAGCGTAGAAAGCGTAAGAGGCCATGAGCGCGGTAAACGCACCCTTCCCGCACCCCGAAGGCGCTGTCGCGGCGGACCCTCGGGCTTCCGAGCCCTCGATGGAAGACATCCTGGCCTCCATTCGGCGCATCATCGCGGATGACCAGACCCGGCACGTGCAAACCTCCTCGAAGCGAGTCCCTGCCGCAGCCGTGCCGTCTTCCGGGCCGCCGGCCCCATCTTTCGCGCCGACGGGCCGGAGACCAAATCGCGCCGATCTCCTGCAGCAACCTGATCCGGTCGCGCCCGTGACGTCCAGCGTCGAGCCGAATCCGACCTCCCTGTTTCCGCTCGATCCCGAGCAACCCATCGTCATGGCACCGGAAGCTGTGCCGCACATCAACCCGCCCGCAGCAGAGCATCACGTCGTCGAGGCGAACGGGTCCGACGTCATCGAGGAGATCGCCAGTGCGGCGGTGGCTTCGATCCTGAGACCGAGGTTCGCGCCCGAGGCGGAGCCGGCTGCAACGAGCGTCGACGAACTCGGCCCGGCAGAAGACATCGAGGCCGCGCCAGCCGCTTTGCAGCAACCCGAACTGTCGGATCTATCGGCCGAACCGGACCCATGGATTGAGGAACAGCCACCCGAACCCCTGGTTTCATCCTCCACGGGGGCCAGCATCGAAACCTCGTTCAAGGCCCTGGCCACCACGGTGTTCATGCAAAACAGCGCCATGGTCGAGCAGATGATGCGGGAGATGCTCCGACCGATGCTCAAGACCTGGCTGGACGACAACCTGCCCACCATCGTCGAGCGCCTCGTCCGCATCGAGATCGAGCGCGTGGCGCGAGGCGGCAGGGCCTGAGCAAGAACCAAGAGCATGGATAAGACTTTCGATCCGGCATCCGTCGAACACCGCGTTCGCGATGCATGGGACGCAGCCGATGCGTTCAAGCCCGGCCGTCCCGAACGCGCGCACGCGGTTCCCTATTCGATCGTGATTCCGCCGCCCAACGTGACAGGATCGCTGCACATCGGGCATGCCCTCAACAATACCTTGCAGGACGTTCTGTGCCGCTTCGAGCGGATGCGCGGCAAGGACGTTCTATGGCAGCCGGGCATGGATCATGCCGGGATCGCGACCCAGATGGTGGTGGAACGCCAATTGATGGAGCGGCAGGAGCCGGACCGTCGCAAGATGGGCCGCGCGGCCTTCGTCAGGCGGGTCTGGGCCTGGAAGGAAGAATCCGGCGGCCAAATCGTCAGCCAGTTGAAGCGGCTCGGGGCCTCCTGCGACTGGTCGCGCGAGCGGTTCACCATGGACGAGGGGCTGAGCAAGGCCGTCATCCAGGTTTTCGTGACGCTGCATCGGCAAGGATTGATCTACAAGGACAAACGGCTCGTCAATTGGGATCCGAAGCTCCTGACTGCCATCTCGGACCTAGAGGTCGTGCCGGTCGAGACCAAGGGTCATCTTTGGCACTTCAAATATCCTGTAGTCGACGAAGCCGAAAACGAGACGGGCGAATTCATCGTTGTCGCGACGACGCGGCCCGAAACCATGTTGGGCGACACAGCGGTCGCCGTGCATCCGGATGACGAACGCTACAAGCACCTGCAAGGAAAGAAGGTACGCTTGCCGCTCGTCGGCCGCATGATTCCGATTATCCCGGACAGCTATTCGGACCCTGAGAAGGGAACCGGGGCGGTGAAGATCACTCCTGCCCACGATTTCAACGATTTCGAGGTGGGCAAGCGGCATAGCTTAGATGTCATAAACGTTCTCACCAAAGAAGCTAAGATAATTTCATCAGATTTCGATGACATGCCGCCCGCGCGATACCCTGTTGCGGGACATCCTCAACTTGTGCAAACCGGAATAATCATCGGACCGAAGAACTTCGACATCGACGAAATTCCCGAAGAGTTACGGGGGCTTGATCGTTTCGAAGCCCGCAAGCGGGTGGTCGAAATGATGGAAGCCTTGGGACTTTTAGATAAGATCGAAGCCCATCAGCACGTTGTGCCGCATGGGGACCGCTCGAATGTTGTTATCGAGCCCTGGCTGACGGAACAGTGGTATTTGAAGGCGGAGGTACTGGCCAAACCGGCCCTGGCGGCCGTCCGCGAAGGCAAGACCACCTTCATCCCCAAGGCATGGGAGAAGACGTATTTCGAGTGGCTGGAGAACATCCAGCCCTGGTGCGTCTCCCGGCAGTTGTGGTGGGGCCACCAGATCCCGGCCTGGTACGGTCCGGACGGTGAGGTCTTCGTCGCCAGGAGCGAGGCCGAGGCCGCGATTGCGGCGATGGAGCATTACGGCGACACCGTCGAGCTTCGGCGCGACGAGGACGTGCTCGACACCTGGTTTTCGTCCGCGCTCTGGCCGTTTTCGACCCTAGGCTGGCCCGAACGCACGCCCGATTTGGCTCGCTATTACCCCACTTCGACGCTGGTGACGGGTTTCGACATCCTGTTCTTCTGGGTGGCCCGGATGATGATGATGGGCCTGCATTTCACCGGCGAGGTGCCGTTCAAAGACGTCTACATGCACGCGCTCGTCCGGGACGAGAAGGGCGCCAAGATGTCGAAGTCCAAGGGCAACGTCATCGATCCCATCAGATTGATCGACCAGTTCGGGGCCGACGCCTTGCGTTTCACCCTGGCCGCCATGGCGGCTCAGGGGCGCGACATCAAGCTGGCCACCAACCGGGTCGAGGGCTACCGCAATTTCGCGACCAAGCTGTGGAACGCCGCCCGGTTCGCCGAGATGAACGGTTGCGCCCGCGTCGCCGGGTTCGATTCCGCGGCATGCCGTGAGCCGCTGAATCGGTGGATCGTGGGCGAAGCCGCACAGGCGGCCGCCGATGTCACGGCCGCGCTGGAAGCCTTCCGGTTCAACGACGCGGCCGCCGCCATCTATCGCTTCGCGTGGAACGTCTTCTGCGATTGGTATCTTGAGCTCGCCAAACCCGTCCTGATCGGGCCGGACGGCCTTGCGAAGAGCGAAACGCAGGCCGCCACGGCCTTCGTGATCGACGAGATCCTGGCCATCCTGCATCCGTTCATGCCCTTCATCACGGAGGAGCTCTGGGCCATCAAGGGCGAACAGGGACCACAGCGAACCTCGCTCCTGGCCTTGGCGGCCTGGCCCTCGGGTGCGCGCCATGACGATGGTGGCGCAGCGGCCGAGATCACCTGGATCATCGACCTTATTTCCGATATCCGCTCCATCCGGTCGGAACTCAACGTGCCTCCCGCGGCCCAAGTCCCGCTACTGCTGATCGAGGCCGATCAGACCGCTTCAGGGCGCATCGAGCGCTGGCGGGAGACCTTGCACCGCATGGCGCGGCTCTCGGCCGTCGAGCAAGCCTCGGCGGTCCCGGCCGGATCGGTCCAGATCATCGCGCCGGGCACAAACGCGGTGCTGCCGCTTGCCGATTTCATCGATGTCGCGGTCGAACGCGCGAGGCTCGACAAGGAAGTGGGCAAGATCGAGGGCGAGGTCGTCAAGATCGACGCCAAGCTCGCCAATCCGGACTTCGTGAACCGCGCGCCCGAGGCCGTCATCGAGGAGAACCGGGAGCGGCGCGCCGAGGCGCTAGCACGCGCCGAGAAGCTCCGCCAAGCGGCCGATCGCTTGGGGTCCGGCCCGGCAGGCGCCTGAGCGGGCTCTCCGGTCCGACGTCGATCGAGCGGCCGTCGGAGCACGTGCCCGGCTGTTCGCGCAAGTGGTCAGGCCCGATGGGGCGGGATCGGTTTAAAAGAAGCTCAGGAGGAAGGCTGTGGCCGCATCGGAGACCCCGGCGATTTTGTTGGTCGCCTGGCGGTAGAGCTTGTGGTCGATCTTCGTCGCCGGGCCGAGGTCCGGAAGATCGCGGAAGGATCGCAGCTCGGCACGGCCGAGGGGCCGGATGGCGTTGCCCATGCGCTTCACCTTCAGGCTGACGCGACTACCCGCGCCGCGAACAGCCTCGATGACGACACCCTGCGCATAGAGGCCATGCCCGCCGTTGTGCTCTGCCGCGAAGATGAAGACCTGATCGCCGGCTTGCACATCCTTGCCGCGCCACATGGTCTTCTCGTCGAACTCGAGCCAGTCGGCGCCCTCAGGCCGCGGTGCCGCCTTCACGACAAAGTTCGCCATCTCGTCCTCCCGCTCTTCGCCGTGCGATGGCGACCCGTCGCGCATGATGACGGCACCGGCGCGCTTCCGCGAGCTGGAAGGAACAGTCGTGGGTGGGTTCCAAGCGTCAGATTCTATGCGCCAGGCGTCGGGCCCTGCGAGCTTTTCCGCAGCCCGAACCAGCTTTATTCGTCGCATTTGGGCAACAGCGTTTCCGCATCTTGACAGGACCGTTTTGCCACTTCAAAGGCGCCGCGATTGCGCCATAAAGGTCCCGCTAATTCCAAGCAATCTTGAGCACAGATCAGGATCGGTTTGACAGTCTAATCAGGCGTTTACTCGATTGTTGCAAATTAGTCTCCCGCTGCGGAACTTCGCGCCCGGCGCCTTGCGCGGACGCTCGCGGCCGTGAGATTTGGGAGCAAGTAACGATGGTAGGCGTCCCGCTTCAAGAATTGAGTTCGTGATGGATGTGCGTGTGTTCGACAAGCGGGTTCTGCCAAGTCGCTACGTGACCGAAGGTCCGGCTCGCGCCCCGCATCGCTCCTATCTCTACGCGATGGGGCTGACCAAGGAACAGATCCATCAGCCTCTGGTCGGGGTCGCATCGTGCTGGAACGAAGCCGCGCCCTGCAACATCTCGCTCATGCGGCAGGCCCAGGCGGTGAAGAAGGGTGTCGCGGCCGCGCACGGTACGCCGCGCGAGTTCTGCACCATCACGGTGACGGACGGGATCGCGATGGGTCACCAGGGCATGAAGGCCTCGCTGGTGTCGCGTGACCTCATCGCCGACTCGGTCGAACTAACCATGCGCGGCCATTGCTACGACGCGCTGGTGGGTCTTGCCGGCTGTGACAAGTCGCTGCCCGGAATGATGATGGCCATGCTGCGGCTCAACGTGCCTTCGATCTTCATTTACGGGGGATCGATCCTGCCCGGCAGCTTCCGGGGCCAGCCCGTCACGGTGCAGGACCTGTTCGAGGCCGTGGGCAAGCATTCGGTCGGCGACATGTCGAGCGAGGATCTCGACGAACTCGAGATGGTGGCTTGCCCGTCGGCCGGGGCCTGCGGGGCGCAGTTCACGGCCAACACCATGGCGACCGTGTCGGAAGCGATCGGCCTCGCGCTGCCCTATTCGGCGGGCGCGCCCGCGCCCTACGAGATCCGTGACCGGTTCTGCGCCACCGCGGGCGAGATGGTGATGGAGTTGCTCGCCAGCAACATCCGCCCGCGTGACATCGTCACTTTGAAGGCCCTCGAGAATGCCGCCACCGTGGTGGCGGCGTCCGGGGGCTCGACCAATGCGGCGCTGCATCTGCCCGCGATGGCACATGAGTGCGGCATCAAGTTCGACCTCTTCGACGTGGCCGAGATTTTCAAGCGCACGCCCTATATCGCGGACCTGAAGCCCGGCGGCCGCTATGTCGCCAAGGACATGTTCGAGGCCGGCGGCATTCCCTTGCTGATCAAGACGTTGCTCGATCATGGCTTCATGCACGGCGACTGCATGACCGTGACGGGCCGGACGCTGGCCGAGAATATGGACCGGGTGAAGTGGAACGACGCGCAGGACGTCGTGCGCCCCGCCAACAAGCCGATCACCGAGAACGGCGGCGTGGTGGGCCTGAGGGGCAGTTTGGCGCCCGAGGGCGCGATCGTGAAGATCGCCGGCATGGCGGACGACGCCCTGACGTTCCGCGGCCCGGCCCGCTGCTTCGATGACGAGGAAGCCTGTTTCGAGGCGGTGCGGCTGCGGCAATACAAAGAGGGTGACGTTTTCGTCATCCGCTATGAAGGCCCGCGCGGCGGCCCTGGCATGCGCGAGATGCTGTCCACCACGGCCGCTTTATACGGGCAGGGCACCGGCGGCAAGGTGGCGTTGATCACCGATGGTCGTTTTTCGGGTGCGACGCGCGGTTTCTGCATCGGCCATGTCGGGCCAGAGGCGGCGGTCGGTGGACCCATCGCGCTGGTCCACGACGGCGACATGATCGCCATCGACGCCAAGGTGGGCAGCATCGAACTCGAAGTGAGCGAGGCGGAACTCGCCGAGCGAGCCAAGGCCTGGCGGCCGCGCGAGACCGCCTACGGCTCTGGTGCAATCTGGAAATATGCGCAGACGGTTGGTCCGGCCTATCTCGGGGCCGTAACCCATCCCGGCCATGCGGGTGAGACTCACATTTATGCCGATCTGTAACCGCTTTTTCCTTCTGGCGATCGCCGGCCCCGCGCTGTTTTCCTGCGCGACCCGGGCCGTTGCGCTCGACAGCAACTATCCCGTGCCGGACAAGGGCTCGCTGCAGGTCTTCAAGAACACCCAGCAGGCGCTCCGGCTTGGCGTCGACGGCTATCGTTCGGGGGACGTGAAGTCCTCCGTCGAGGCGTTCAAATACGCGGCCGCCAACGGCAACCCGCTCGCCCGCTGGAAACTCGGCAAAATGTATGCGGATGGCGACGGCGTCCCGCAGGACGATTACAAGGCCTTCGATTATTTCTCCCAAGTCGTGCAGAACTACGACGAGGATGACGACAACCGCCGGGACATCTCGGTGGTGTCAAACGCCTTCGTGGCGGTCGGGGTCTACAGCCTGAACGGGATCGCCAACACCGACATCAAGCCGGATCCCACGCGGGCGCTGGATATGTTCCGCTATGCGGCTCTGACCTTCGGCAATGCCGATGCGCAATATAATCTCGCGCGGCTCTATCTCGACGGCGCCGATGGGGTACCCAAGGACGTGCGTCAGGCGGCGCGCTGGCTTTCGCTTGCGGCGGAGAAGAACCACTACCAAGCCGAGGCCCTGCTCGGTCACATGCTGTTCAACGGCTTCGAGGGCTTCGCGCGCCAGCGCGCCAAAGGCCTGATGTGGCTGACCCTGGCGCGTGATGCCGCCGCCGAGTCCAAAGACGCCAAGGATCGCTGGATCATCGACCTCTATAACAAGACCGCCAGTGCGGCGAGCGACGATGACCGTCAGGCCGCTCTCGCCTATTGCGACGAGCGCAAGAAGCGAAACTGATGCCACTCCGGCGCTCGACTGATCGCGTTACGCGAGGTCGATCCGCACTGGCACATGGTCCGACGGCTTGTCGAGGGCGCGCAGCTCCTTGTCGATCGCATAGTCGAGGAGTCGATCCGCGGCCTGCGGCGAGAGCAGCAGATGATCGATCCGCAGTCCCTTGTTGCGCTGCCAGGCGCCGGCCTGATAATCCCAAAAACTGTAGACGGCCCGGGCCTCGGTGACGGCCCGCACGGCATCGAGCAGGCCGAGGTTGATCAGCGCTCGATAGCGCTCGCGGGTGGTGGGCAGGAACAACGCGTCGGTGGTCCAGTTCTCGGGGTCGTGGACGTCGGCGGGATCGGGGATGACATTGTAGTCCCCGGCCAGCACCAATGGCTCTTCCAGCGCCAGCAGGTCCCGGGCATGCGCCGTGAGCCGCTCCATGAAGCCGAGCTTGTAGGGATATTTTTCGGACGCGACCGGGTTGCCGTTCGGCAGATAGATCGATGCCACGCGAACGTGGGAGACGCCGTCCGGCACGGTTGCCTCAATATACCGCGCCTGGACGTCGAGCGGATCGCCCGGCAGGCCGTTCTCGACATGGGCATCCCGCTTGGAAAGGATGGCCACGCCATTGAAACCCTTCTGGCCATGCACGTAGCAGCGGTATCCGGCTGACTCGATCTCGAGGCGCGGGAACGCCTCGTCGGTGCATTTGAGTTCCTGCAGGCACAGGACATCGGGCTCGACCCGCTTGAGATAGCCGAGCAGGTGGTCGAGCCTTTGGCGGACCGAATTGACGTTCCAGGTCGCGATGCGCATGGCCATGCTCTCCGGTCCAGTCCTCAGCCCCAGCGGCGGTGCGCCCACATCCATTGTTCGGGCGCATCCCTGATGTAGCGCTCGAGCGTCGCCTGGATGTTGACCGTCGTGGCAAGGATGTCGGCCTTGCGGTCGTCGGTGACGGGCGTGTCGACGATCTCGTAGGAATGCACGAAACGAACCCCCGGCAGCCGGCGCAGCCGGGCCATCAGGACAGGGGTTTCGACGCTGCGGGCGAGGAGCGCCGGGAAGGTGGTGGTGGGCGCCGGCATGCCGAAAAAGGGCACCTCAACGCCGCCGAATTCGCGCAAGTCGCTGAGGAATCCGACCGCGCCGCCTTCCCGGACCACGCGCAGGAACAGGCGTGGGACCGACGCGCTCTTCTGCACCAGCCCGCCGGTGAAAAGCGGGCTTCGCATTCGGGCGACCTCGCGGTTCACGTATGGGTTCTTGATGCGCTGATACATGCCCCACGGCTTCAAGCCTTGGGATTTGGCCCCGAAAGCCGCGAGTTCCCAGTTGGCGAGATGGCCGGTGCACGCCACCTTTCCCCCGGGGATCGCGGTCCAGCGCCGAAGAACCTCCGGGTTTTCCATGATGATGCGGCCGCTGGAAGCGATCTCCGCGAGGTGGAATGCCTCGCCGAACGTGCGGCCCATATTCTCCCACATGGCGCGCGCGATCGCCTCGCGTTCGGCGTGGGTCTTTTCCGGGAAGGCGCGTTCGAGATGAAGCAGCGCGCGTTCGTGGCGGCGGAACCGGGGGGCGAGATGACGCCAGAGCCAACCCGACAGGTTGGAGGCGGTCTCCACGCTCATCGACCGGAGGATGAACGCCGCGAGGGTGAAACCGGCATATTCAAGCCTGTATTTCAGCGAGGTCCAAACGCGTCGCATTAAGGCTTGATTGATCCATTGGTGCCGCGAGTCCCGTCGCTCGTCCGGGCTTGATTGCTGATCTTGGTCGCCCGCGTCAAGCGCACTTTGGGTTCGCGGGCCGAGCGCCTCCCCGGTCAGGACATCTGACGCCTCAGAGCTGCCTGGCTCCCACCTCACTGCATGAGACTCGGAATCGCGTGCCGAGGCATGAGGCCCTGGCGCATCAGGGCGCGGCGGAAAGAAGGAAGGGCCGCGAGCGCGAACATGCCCGCCCCCCGGACGGCATCCACCGGCAAGAGAGACGACAGCAGGGCCTTGTTGAGCGTGTCCACGCCCCTGGTTCTCAGCATGATGTCGCCGGTTCGGGCGCGCTCGTAGCGCTCGAGCACTCCGACGGATCCGGGATCGAGGCCCGCGCGCCGCGCCGCCGCCAGAATATCCACCAGAGTGGCGGCATCCCGCAGGCTCAGATTGAGGCCCTGCGCCCCGATCGGCGGAAGTGCGTGGGCGGCCTCGCCCGCCAGCGCCAAACGCGGACCGACGAGCCTTTTGGCGATCATCCGACCGATCGGAAACCGCCCGACCGTCCCTTCAATCTGCGTTCGCCCGAGCAAAAAGCGCGATTGCGTGTCGATCTCGGCGCTGAGTGTGGCCCGCTCGAGCGTCATGCGGCGGGCGGCCTCGGCAGGCGACATCACCCAGACGAGACTCGATCGATGCGCCGCGCCCGGGGTGGCCGGCAGGGGCACCAGCGTGAATGGACCCTGCCGTGTATGAAACTCGGTCGAGGTTTCGTGATGGTCTTCCTCGTGGTGGAGGATCGCGGTAAGCGCGGTTTGCGGATAGCTCTCCTCGTGTGTCCCGATCCCGGCGGCGTCACGCGCGACCGAGCGCGCGCCATCGGCCGCGATCAAAAGCTGGGCTTCGACCGTCACCCCATCGGACGTCCGCGTCGCTATGCGGTCGGGACGAGCCGCAGTGGCTTCGAGTCGGCTGTCGATCCAGGTCAGACCCGGGACGCGGCTGGCTTCGGCCGACAAGGCCCCGACGAGATCGGCGTTTTCGACATTATAGCCGAACGCAGGCAGGCCGATCTCGACGGCTCGAAACTCGAGGGGCGGCCCACGAAACAACGATGGCGTGTCGTCCACGATGCGCATGACGGCAAGCGGCGCCGCCAAGGCCGAGAGACTCGGCCAGATCCCGAGCGCGGAGAGCATGCGGATCGATCCATCGAGCAGCGCCACCGTCCGGCCGTTCCGTTCGCGAGCCATGGGGCCGAGGCACACGACCTTGAAGCCGGTCTTGGCGAGTGCGATTGCCAGGACCAAGCCCACCGTGCCGGCTCCCGCCACCACGAGATCGGCCTGAAGGGTCGGATGGATCTCGGACGATGGGGGCCGCTGTGCTGTCATGATGCCCAAGTTAGAGCTTTACTGAAGCTTCGACGAGACCGAATGGATGAACATGCCGGGATGTCACATGGCTCCCAGGTGAACGCCGTCTCGACTCGCCAGTGGTCCTTCCTCCCGCCTGCCTTTCCGGCAAGGTCGACATCCAAGAAAGTTCGCCGTGAACCACCTGCTTTTCGACTGGGCGTTTACGGCCTCGGGCTGGATCGCCCTGTTGACATTGACCGCCATGGAAATCGTGCTCGGGGTCGACAACGTTCTGTTCCTCTCCCTGATCGGATCGAGACTGCCGGACCATCAAGCCCGTTTGGCCCGGATGTTTGGGCTGATCCTCGCTTTCCTGTTCCGGGTCACCTGCCTGTTCGCGCTGACCTGGCTGATCGCGCTGACGGCACCCGTGTTCACGGTTTACGAACATGCCGTGTCGTGGCGTGACGTGATCCTGGTCGGAGCAGGGCTCTTCCTTATCGCCCAGGCCACGATCGAACTGCATCGCGAGGTGGAATCCTCGCCCGAGGAGGAGCGGCAGGAATTCGCATCCCGTGCTTTCGCCATCGTGATCGTCAACATCGCAATCATGGATCTGGTCTTTTCGGTCGACAGCATCCTCACCGCGATCGGCATGGCGAGGGATATCGCCATCATGGTCATCGCGATCGTGATCGCGCTTCTGGCCATGTATCTCGCCGCAAACGCCGTGGCGGAATTCATCAAGGCTCATCCCACCGCCAAGGTCCTGGCCCTGAGCTTTCTCGTTCTCATCGGGTTTTCGCTGGTGGCGGAAGGCTCGGGGTTCGAAATCCCGCGTGGCTACCTCTACGCCGCGATGGGGTTCTCGGCCGCGGTCGAAGCCTTCAATACCTGGGTGCGCAACAGGCGGCGACGGGCGCGCGCTCGAAGCGGGGATCTGGAGTCCTGATCGCGGGGTATCTTGCGGATCAGGGCCGCCTTCGATCTCTGGTCGACTGGCGGCGGCTCGAACATCGGCCCGTCGCCGATTGCCGAATCTGTCGCGGAGACGCCGCCCCGGCGGCGAGTTCATTGCATTTTGTCGAAATGATAGCGTAGGTTACTCGGCATTGCATTCAGGCTGAACGTGCCAGCTTTTGCCAATGCCGGGAGGGAACTTGGGCGGGGGAGACGGGACAGATTCACGCGATGCGGACATGGCGGAGACGTGCGGTTTGTCGGCAAGCGCGATGCCCGGCCGCTTCTGCACGCCCGACCGGGCGTATGCGGCCCTGGACCTAGGAACGAACAATTGCCGCTTGCTGATCGCGCGACCCGCCGAGGGCGGCTTTCGTGTCGTCGATTCGTTCTCCCGGATCGTTCGCCTCGGCGAAGGGCTCAGCCAGTCCGGCCGCCTCAGCGAGCAGGCCATTGCCCGCACCTTGGGGGCCCTTGAGGTTTGCCGCGACAAACTCGATGCGCGGCAGGTGAGCCGCACACGGCTGATCGCCACCGAGGCCTGTCGCGCGGCCGCGAATGGGGCCGAATTCATCGCGCGCGCCGCCAAACAAACCGGGCTGCATCTCGAAATCGTCGATCGCGAGACCGAAGCCGGACTCGCAACCGCGGGGTGCGCGGCGCTTGCGGACGACAGGGCTGAAAGCGTTCTCCTCTTCGACATCGGCGGCGGCTCGTCCGAGGTGGTCTGGTTGACCAGGGACAGATCTGCCGTCCGTAGCGGTGATTCCGGTGAGGGTGGCGTGCTCGCGGACCGGCTTTCGGCCTGGGTGTCGCTGCGTCTCGGGGTCGTATCCCTGGCCGAGAAATTCGGCGGTCGAACCGTCACCGAAGCCAGTTTTGAGGCAATGGTGACTTACGTGGCCGACGCGCTGCGGGACTTTGCCGCCAAGGTCCATTCCAAGCAGCGCTGTTCGCGCTTCCATCTTCTCGGAACCTCCGGCACCGTTACGACCCTGGCGGGTGTGCATCTCAATCTGCCGCGTTACGACCGCAAGCGCGTGGACGGACTCTGGATGTCGGCCCAGGAGGTCGACTGCGCCATCGCCCGGCTGCGCGGTATGAGCTTCGACGCACGCGTCCTGCATGGCTGCATCGGACCCGACCGGGCCGACCTCGTGCTGGCGGGCTGCGCGATCTTCGAGGCGATCCGGCGCGCCTTCCCGGCCGATCGCGTGCGTATTGCCGATCGGGGCTTGCGGGAGGGGCTGCTCATGCAGATGATGCGCGAAGACGGCGTGTGGGGCCGCGGCGCGCGGCGTGCCACCGAGGCGGACCGAACTCAATGACGGCAGAACAGGGCGGCGGTTCCAAGCCCGGGCCAGGCGGCCGGGAAGGCGGGCGCTCGCTCAAGACGCGGGTCAAGACGGCCCGCAAGCGCTCGCTCTCGTCCACCTTGTGGTTGTCGCGCCAGTTGAACGACCCCTACGTGGCCCAAGCCAAGCGCGACGGCTACCGCTCCCGCGCAGCGTATAAACTGATCGAGATCGACGACAAATACCGGCTGCTCAAGCCCGGCCAGAGGATCGTCGACCTCGGGGCCGCGCCGGGCGGCTGGTCGCAGATCGCGGCCAAGCGCGTGGGATCGGACGGCGGGCGGGGCAGCGTGGTGGCGATCGACGTCCTCCCCATGGAGCCGGTCGCGGGCGTCGCGTTCACGCAGATGAACTTCCTCGACGACGATGCGCCCGAGCGGCTGACGGCGCTCATGGGCGGCCTGGCCGACGGGGTCGTCTCCGATATGGCCGCCAATGCCATGGGGCATCGCAAGACCGACCATCTCAAGATCGTGGCCCTGGTGGAACTCGCAGCGGCCTTCGCGCGCGACGTCATGGCACAGGGCGGCTTCTTCCTGGCCAAAGTGCTCCAGGGTGGCACCGAGGCGGCGCTGCTGGCCGAATTGAAGCGGGATTTCACCACCGTGCGCCACGTCAAGCCGCAGGCGAGCCGAGCCGATTCCGCCGAGCTTTACGTGCTGGCGACGGGGTTCAGGGGCAAGCGCGCTCCGCCCGAGCCTTCAGAGGCCGACATCTAGAGGCGAGCGGCCGCGCTCAGGCCTCCCGCACCACCGGCGCCGCAGCAGCCGCGGCCGCTGCGCCGCCAGTCACGCCGCTCCCCGTCGACGCGGGCAGCTGCCGCGCGGTCAGATCCTGCGCGGCGGTGGCGGGCAGGCGCGCGAACACCAGGGAGGAGGCCGCCGATACGGCCGCGACCAGGAAGAAGGCCGCCCCGAAATCCTGGGTCCTGAGACTCGCATCGCCATGGGCCATGCGGGACATCTCGATCGTCCAGGCCCCCACCGCCACCCCAGTCGACAACGACAGTTGTTGCATGACCGAGACGAAGCTCGTGGCTCTGCTCATGGCGCCCTGGTCCACGTCGGCATAGGCGATGGCATTGATGCTGGTGAATTGCAGCGAGCGGAAGAAACCGCCCGCCAGCAGCAGCGCGAACATCAGCCACCACGAGGTTGCGGCCGTGAAGGTGCCGTAGAGGGCCAGAAACGCGGCGCTGAGCAGCGCATTGGCGACGAGAACGCGGCGGAACCCCAACCGGCGCAGGATGGGTCGCGCGGTGGCCTTCATCAGGAAGGCGCCGGCCGCCGCCG
Organism: uncultured Lichenihabitans sp.; assembly: GCA_964245915.1. Taxonomy (GTDB): domain Bacteria; phylum Pseudomonadota; class Alphaproteobacteria; order Rhizobiales; family Beijerinckiaceae; genus Lichenihabitans. The sequence goes on from CAXTOT010000007.1 coordinate 20,111, forward strand.
AGAAGGTTAGGCACCCCGACTGGAAAGGCGACATGCCGAAGCCGAGTTGCAGCATCAAGGGCAGCAGGAAGGGCAGCGCCCCGATCCCGAGCCGAAACAGGAAGCCGCCCGCCACGCTCGCCGTAAAGGTCGGGATTCGCAAAAGGCTAAGGTCGAGGATGGGATGGGCCGCGTAGCGGGCATAGCGGACGTAGATGACGAGCAGCAGGACGCCTCCGACGATGAGGGCCGCGTCGATCTGCGGTGAGACGAAGCTGCGTCCCGCCACCGTCATGCCGAACATCAGCCCGGAAAACCCGAACCCCGTCATGAGGAATCCCGGCACGTCCAGTGGCCTCGGCTCCGCGTCACGCACGTTTTCGATGAACAGCGTCGCCAGCAAGACGCCGAGAAGCCCGATGGGCACGTTGATCCAAAAAATCCAGCGCCAGTGGAAATAAGTCGTGATGAAGCCCCCCACGGGCGGCCCCAGGATGGGACCGAGCAGGGCCGGCATGGTCAGATAGGCGAGGGCCTGCACGATCTCGTGTTTGGGGACCGAGCGGAGCAGCACCAATCGCCCAACCGGCACCATCATGGCGCCGCCGAGCCCCTGAAACACCCGCGCCGCCACGAAGCCGGACAGGCTCGAGGAAAAGCCGCACAAGACCGATCCCAGCGTAAACACCACGATGGCGCCGCGAAAAATGGTGCGAGCCCCGAACCGGTCCGCCGCCCACCCGCTCGCCGGAATGAAGACCGCGAGGCTGAGCAAGTAGGAGGTCAGCGCCAGCTTGAGCGAGATCGGATCTTCATGGAGGTCGACCGCGATGGCGGGCAGGGCGGTCGCAAGAACCGTGCTGTCGAGGTTTTCCATGAACAACGCGCAGGCGATGATCAGCGGCGTGAGGATGCGTGGGGGCACGGTTGGTTCCGTTGGTCGCGGCAGCCGTAAGCCTGTTGCGGATCAGCGGCAAGACCGAAGCGGGGGCCCGCTGCTTCCCACCCGGCCCTGCCCATGCTACGGACCTGTGCCAACTCGGGTTCGCGGTTTTCCTCTGCCGGCGCACCTTCAATTTCGTGTCGTGAGCATCTGAACAGGATGCCGGCGCGTCCGACCTGGAGCTGGCCTCATGACTCCCATCCAAAACTTTCCGGAGGCGCTGACCTTCGACGACGTGCTGTTGGTGCCGGCGCATTCGGCCATCATGCCGGGCCAGGCCGATCTCAGGACGCGGCTGACACGGACCATCGACCTCAACATCCCGCTGATTTCCTCGGCCATGGATACGGTGACCGAGGCGCGCCTCGCCATTACCATGGCTCAGGTCGGCGGCATCGGGGTCATTCATCGCAATCTCGAACCCGAGGCTCAGGCCGAAGAGGTCCGCAAGGTCAAGCGCTACGAGAGTGGCATGGTGGTCAACCCGATCACGCTGCACGCCGATGCCACGCTCGCGGACGCTTTCGCGCTGATGAATCGGCACAACATCTCGGGGATCCCGGTCGTCGAGCGGGGACCGGCCAACAAACCTGCGGTGCTCGTCGGCATCCTGACCAACCGCGACGTCCGATTCGCGGACGACGCGAGCCAGCCGGTCTCGGACCTGATGACCCGCGAGGTCATTACGGTGCGCGAGGGTGTCAAGCCGGAGGAAGCCCGCCGCCTGCTACATCAGCACCGCATCGAGAAGCTGGTGGTGGTGGATGACGAGGGCCGCTGCGTGGGCCTCCTCACCGTCAAGGATATGGAAAAGGCGACCCTGTTCCCGCATGCCTGCAAGGATGCCGAGGGTCGGCTCAGGGTAGCGGCCGCTTCCACGGTCGGCGACAAGGGGTTTGAGCGTTCGGTTCAGCTCATGGACGCGGGCGTCGACTGCATCGTCGTCGATACCGCGCATGGCCATTCCCAGCAGGTGCTGGAACAAGTCGGGCGGCTGAAGCGGCAATCCAACAAAGTCGCCATCATCGCGGGCAATGTGGCGACTGGGGACGGCGCCAAGGCGCTCATCGATGCCGGCGCCGATGCCATCAAGGTCGGGATCGGCCCGGGCTCGATCTGCACGACCCGCATCGTGGCGGGGGTCGGGGTCCCGCAGCTCACCGCCATCCTGCAGGCCGTCGAGGTCGCCAGACGCCACGACACGCCGGTGATCGCCGACGGCGGCATCAAATATTCTGGTGATTTCGCGAAGGCCATCGCGGCAGGGGCCGAGTCGGTCATGATCGGCTCGCTTCTCGCCGGCACCGACGAGAGCCCCGGCGAGGTGTTCCTGTTCCAGGGTCGCTCGTTCAAGGCCTATCGCGGCATGGGTTCGGTCGGCGCCATGGCGCGTGGCTCGGCGGACCGTTACTTCCAGCAGGAGATCAAGGACACCATGAAACTGGTGCCCGAAGGGATCGAGGGGCAGGTACCCCACCGCGGGCCGGCCTCAGCAATTCTGCATCAATTGGCGGGGGGGTTGCGGGCCGCCATGGGGTATGTCGGGGCGGCCACGATCGAGGAGCTTCACGCCAAGGCGCGGTTCGTGCGGATCACCGGGGCCGGCCTGCGGGAGAGCCACGTCCACGATGTCTCGATCACGCGGGAAAGCCCGAATTATCCGACGGGCGTCTGAGCGAAGGCGTGAGCATCCAAAGCGTCCTGGCGCCCGTCTTCGTCCAGGTCGCGATGGTGATGGTCCTCGGCTTCCTCATGTCGTGGCGCCGTAGGGTCGCGATCAAGGGAGCCCGGCTGACCGATGCCGATATTGCGCTGGGCCAGAACGCCTGGCCGGCCCGCGCCGCGCAGGCGGGCAACAGCTACAGCAATCAGTTCGAGCTGCCGGTGCTGTTCTTCGCCCTGGTGCCGCTGGTGCTCATCACCCACAAGGCCGATCTCGTTTTCGTGATGCTGGAGTGGCTGTTCGTGATCCTGCGGATCGCGCATGCGGCGGTTCACACCACCTCGAACAACCTGGCGCTGCGCGGGCCGCTGTTTCTGGCCGGCGTTGTGGTCCTGGCGATCGCCTGGGCCTTGTTCGCGGTCGCCATTTTGGCGTCCTGAAGCAGGAGCGGGATCCTTCAGGCTCCGCTCCTGCATCGGAATCAGTAGTGGTTTTCGAGCGTGGTCTTGGCATCGGCATGGCGGCGCGGGGGTGCCGAGAGATCGACGCTCGGCGGCGGGGGCGGCGCGGACGCGCAGGCCGCGAGCGACAGCGCGATCAGGGCGAGCGCCGAACGGCAGATCAGTTTAGACATTGGGGCTAATCTTTCTTCTTATACGTCGACGGCGGGCCCGCCGTCTCTCAAATGACGTATGGGTCCTTGCGGCCAAGTTACCGGCCCAAATAAGGCAAATCCGTCATGATCCCCGCTGCCCGGCTTTCCGCCGCGATTGACATCCTGTCCGTGATCGAAATGCAACGCCGTCCGGCCATGGATTGCCTGAAGGAATGGGGCATCGCGCACCGGTTCGCCGGCTCCAAGGACCGGGCCGCGGTCGCGAGCCTAGTCTATGACAGCCTGCGGGTTCGCGCCTCGGCGGCCTGGATCATGGGCGAGGACACGCCTCGCGCGGTGCTGTTCGGCATGTTGCGCGAGCTGCGCGGGCTCGATGTCGAGACGATCTCGGCGCTGGTCACCGGCGAGGGGCACGGACCCGCGATCCTGACCGATGCCGAACGGTTGCGCCTTTCGGACGGATCGCTCGACGGGGCTCCCGATCATGTGCGCGGCGACTTTCCCGAATGGCTGAGCGGCAGTTTCGCGGCGGTGTTCGGCGACGAGGCCGCAGAGGAGGGCAAGGCCCTCGCGACCCGCGCGCCCGTCGATCTCCGTGCCAACACCCTGAAGGCGTCGCGTGAGAAAGTGATGCGGGCCTTGGCGCATCTCAATCCCGTGCCGACGCCGCGCTCGCCCTGGGGGCTCCGCGTTCCGCTCGGAGAGGATGGCCGAGCGCCCGCCATCAGCGGCGAGCCCTCCTATGTGAGAGGCCAGGTCGAGATCCAGGACGAGGGTTCGCAGATCGCCTCCCTGCTCAGCGGAGCGCAACCGGGCCAGCAGGTGCTCGATCTCTGCGCGGGGGGCGGCGGCAAAAGCTTGGCGCTCGCGGCGCAAATGGCCAACAAGGGGCAGATCTACGCGACCGACGACGACGGACGCCGTCTTGCTCCCATCTACGGCCGCATCGCGCGGGCCGACGCCCGCAACATCCAGGTTCGCTCCCCCAAGCGCGGCCAGGACGTGATTGCCGACCTCGAAGGCAAATGCGACCTCGTGCTGGTGGATGCGCCCTGCAGCGGCACGGGCACCTGGCGACGCCATCCCGATGCCAAATGGCGCATGCGTCCCGGCGCGCTCGACGAACGCGTCAAGGACCAGGATACCGTTTTGGCGGAAGCCTCCCGCTTCGTGAAGCCGGGTGGCCGGCTCGTCTACATCACCTGTTCGGTGCTTCGCGAGGAGAACGAGGATCGCGTCGCGCAGCTGTTGAGCAGGCGTCACGATCTCCTGCCGCTCGATGCCGCCAAGATGGCCCGGGATGCCGGCCTCCCCGATCTCGCCGAACGCGCATCCACGCTTGGGCCGGGATTGCGGCTCACCCCGCGCACCACCGGGACGGATGGATTTTATGTTGCGGGTTTGGTGAGGGCGTAGGGGCCGCGTCGATGGCCTGGGTTCGGCTCGGCGCTTTGACTCGCCAAGCCGCCACACCTCAGCTCGGCTGCATGCCGCCATCGGCCAAAAAGTGTTCGAGCCAGTGGATGTCGTAATCGCCGGCCTGCATGTCGGCATTGCGGACGAGCACGCGGAACAGGGGCAGGGTGGTCTCGATGCCGTCGATGACGAATTCGTCGAGCGCGCGTCTCAGCCGCATCAAGGCTTCGGCCCGGGTGCGGCCGTGCACCACGAGCTTGCCCACGAGCGAATCGTAATTGGGCGGGATCGCGTAGCCCTGGTAGACCGCGCTATCGACACGCACCCCGAGCCCGCCGGGCGGATGGTAATAGGTGATGCGGCCCGGCGAGGGCCGAAACGTCTCGGGATTCTCGGCGTTGACCCGGCACTCGATGGCGTGGCCGGAGAGGTGGATGTCGGATTGCTGGAACGACAGCGGCAGGCCGGCCGCGATCTTGATCTGCTCGTTGACGAGATCGATGCCGGTGATCATCTCGGTCACCGGATGTTCGACTTGGATGCGGGTGTTCATCTCGATGAAATAGAATTTTCCGTTCTCGTAGAGGAACTCGACCGTTCCGACCCCGATATAGCCGAGCTTGCGCATGGCGGAGGCCACCACTTCGCCGATCTCGTCGCGCTGGTTCTGGTCGAGCGAAGGGGAGGGGCCTTCCTCCCACAATTTCTGATGCCGACGTTGGATCGAGCAATCGCGTTCCCCGAGATGGATGGCATTGCCCTTGCCGTCGCCGAGGACCTGGAATTCGATGTGCCGCGGTTTTTCGAGATATTTTTCGAGGTAGACCGCGTCATCGCCGAAGGCGGCCTTCGCCTCCGATCGCGCGGTCGACAGCCCGTCGCTGAGGTCCTCGCGGGTGCGCGCCACCTTCATGCCGCGGCCGCCACCGCCCGCCGCCGCCTTGACCAGAACCGGAAAGCCGATCTCGGCCGCCACCCGATGGGCCTCGACATCGTCGGTGATGCCCCCGTCCGAGCCGGGCACGCACGGGATGCCGAGGCCGCGGGCCGTGCGTTTGGCTTCGATCTTGTCGCCCATCAGCCGGATATGCTCGGCCTTGGGACCGATGAACGCGATACTATGCTCGGCCAGGATTTCGGCGAAGCGCGCATTCTCGGACAAAAAGCCGTAGCCGGGGTGGACCGCGTCGGCGCCGGTGATCTCGCAGGCCGAGAGCAGGGCCGGGATGTTGAGATAGGAATCGCGCGCAATCGGTGGCCCGATGCACACGCTCTCATCGGCCAGCTTGACGTGCATGGCCTCCGCGTCGGCCGTGGAATGGACCGCGACGGTGGCGATCCCGAGCTCCTTGGCGGCGCGCAGAATGCGAAGGGCGATCTCGCCGCGGTTGGCGATCAGGATCTTCTCGAACATGGGGTCTTTCGGGAGGTGAACCTTGGGATCGGACTGGTTACTCGATCACCATCAAGGGCTCACCATATTCGACCGGCTGGCCGTCGTCGATGAAGATGGCCGTCACGGTCCCGGCCTTGGGGGCCATGATCTCGTTGAAGGTCTTCATGGCTTCCACCAGCAGCACCTTGTCGCCCGCCTTCACGACCGAGCCGATCTCGACGAAAGCCTTGCTGTCCGGACTGGCGCGCCGATAGGCGGTACCCACCATCGGGGATTTCACGGCACCCGGATGATCGGCGTCGCTCGGCGATACCGGCGCCACCACGACGGCAACCGGCGGGACCGCAACGGTCGGCATGGCCACGGCCGCCGCGGGCTGCGCCGTCGTGGTGGCGGGGGCGGGCGAGTAGCGCACCATCCTGATCCGCAGGTCGCCCTTTTCGACCTCGAGTTCAGCCAGATCGCTTTCGCTTATCAGCCGTGCGAGTTCTGCCATCAGGGACGCGTCGATGGCGGTATCGGCTGTGGCTTTGGGACTGACCCCGCCTGGCAGTCTGCCGCGCACACGCGCGCCGTTTCGAATCATGAGGAGCTGCTTGTTTGGCCGGAAGGCGGAAGCACGGCTTCGAGCGCAAGGTCATAGGACCGCGCTCCAAAGCCCATGATCACGCCCTTGGCGACGGAGGAAATGAAGGAGTGATGGCGAAAAGGCTCGCGGGCGTGAGTGTTGCTGAGGTGAACCTCGACCACCGTAGCGTCCACCCCTTTGATGGCGTCATGCAGCGCCACCGAGGTATGGGTGAGGGCTCCGGCGTTGAGGATGACGGGCGCCCCCGCCTGGCCCGCTTCATGGATCCAAGCCACGAGGTCTCCCTCATGATTGGACTGCCGAAAAATCAACTCGACCCCGGCCTGGTCGGCGCGGGCGCGAAGACCGGCCTCGATCGTGGCAAGCGTGTGGCGCCCGTAGATGGTCGGTTCGCGCGACCCGAGCAGGTTGAGGTTCGGACCGTTGAGGACGTAGACGGCTGTCATCGGCAAACCCGCAACCGGCCGTTCAGGAGCATTCGGCCTTGCCGCAATGCAGGACGTTGTCGATGTGGCCCTTGAGCTCGTCGTAACCGACCGCCCCCACCACGATATCGCGGCCCACCACGAAAGATGGAGTCCCGGTCAAGTTAAGCGAATCGGCAAGCTGCATGTTCTGCTGAATGCCGGCCTTCACGTCGGCATCACCCATGTCGCGGGCGACCTGGTCCATATCGGCGCCGAGATCCTTGGCGACCGACAGGGCCTGTGCCTTGGCGACAGGGCCACGGGTCGACAGCAGCTTGGCGTGATATTCCCAGAACTTCTCGCCCTTGAACTGGTTGCGCACCGCCGAGGCGACCTGCGCGGCCTCCACGGACCCCGGCCCGAGCACCGGAAAATCCTTCAGCACGACCTTGAGCTCAGGCTCGCTCTTCAGGAGCCTGGCCATGTCGTCGAGCGTGCGCTTGCAATAGGCGCAGTTGTAATCGAAGAATTCGACGATGGTGACTTTGCCGTTTGGGTTGCCAAGCGTTGCCTGATGGGGCGAGCTGAAGAGCTCGGCCTGCTCGTGGTCGACGACCTCGAGCCGCTTGGCGTCCTCCTGCGCCTTCTGCTTCTTTTCGAGCTCACCCATGACGTCGCGCAGAACCTCGGGGTTCCGCATCAGGTAATCCTTGACGATCGGGCCGAGGGCCGCCTTCTGGGCGTCGGTGAATTCCGCCGCTACGGCGGGAGTGAGGGTTACGATGCTGAGGAGCGCGATCGTCAAACCGATCAGGGCGGCCTTGGCGGCCCGGAGCGACGGTGCGATCATGGATGACTGTGCGAGCATGACGGTCTTTCATCAGAACGGACGACAGCGGAAGGCCGAAGAGGACGAGGTTCGAAAGCGAGGCGTGGGCGAACGATCCCGATATGGCCTTCTTGTGACAACGCCCGGAACTCGAGGGGTGGATACAGGATCGTGGCCGGTTTGGCCAGTCGCAGTGGTTCGCTGGTACACGGACGAGGCATCCGCTAAGGCGTGAACCATGAGCAAGATCTTGCCTTCCCGCGCGCATCGGCTCACTCCCTCGCGCCGGAGCGGGGTCACGGCCTTCCTGGCCATGGATGTGTTGAGTGCCGCCGCCGCGAGAGAGCGGGCGGGCGAGCACATCCTCCACCTCGAGGTGGGCGAACCCGGCCTGCCGGCGCCAGCCCGCGTCCGCGCCGCCGCGAGCCGGGCGCTCGATGCGGGACGTATCGGCTACACCGAGGCCCTCGGCTTGCCGGCCTTGCGAAGCCGCATCGCGCGCCACTATGGCGAAACCTACGGCGTCGATGTCGCACCCGATAGGGTGGTGGTGACGACGGGCTCGTCCGGCGGTTTCATCCTGGCGTTCCTGGCGCTGTTCGACGTCGGAGCGCGGGTCGCCATCGCGGCGCCGGGCTACCCGGCCTACCGCAACATTCTCGAAGCGCTAGGTATAGAAGTCGTCCCTATCGAGACCACGGCCGCAAGCCGCTATGTCGCGACGGCCGAGATGATCGCCGCGGTTCATGCCGCATCTCGGCTCGATGGCGTCCTGCTCATGAGCCCAGGCAACCCGAGCGGCACGATGATGAGCGACCATGACCTCGATCAGGTCGCGGCCTTCTGCGACTCTGCGGGCATCGCCTTCATCTCGGACGAAATCTACCACGGCCTCACCTATGACCGGCCCGCGCAAACCGCGCTGCGCTTTTCCCGCGAGGCGGTCGTGGTCAACTCGTTCTCCAAATATTACTGCATGACGGGCTGGCGCGTCGGCTGGCTGATCCTCCCCAACGAGCTGATTCGGCCCGTCGAGCGGCTGCAGCAGAATCTCTCCATCTCGGTCCCGACCCTGAGCCAGATCGCCGCCCTCGAGGCCTTCGAGGCACGGGACGAACTGGAGGTCGTCAAGGCCGGCTATGGACGCAGCCGCGCTCTCTTGTTGGAGCGTCTACCCAGGATGGGGCTCGGCGACTTCCATCCCGTCGATGGCGCGTTCTATGTCTATGTGGACGTCGGGCGCTTCACCAACGACTCGGTGGCATTTTGCGCCCGCATGCTGGCCGAGACCGGGGTCGCCGCAACCCCGGGGATCGATTTCGACCGCGCGCGCGGTCATCGAACCATGCGCCTCTCCTTCGCGGGCCCGATCGCGGACATCGAACTGGCGGTCGACCGCTTGGGAGCATGGCTGCCGCGCTGATTCGGTCGGCTGCGCGAGGCCGCAATCGTCGCTGTGTAAGGGCACTCCCGCCTTCGCCGGAAGCGCCCTTTGTCGATCAGGATCCGGTCGTGAAGGTGGCCTTGGCACGCTGCCACCAGCCCGAGCGCTTCGGACGGTTCGGGTCGGATTCCGGTTCGCGTTCCGGCACGACATCGGCGGCCTTGGCCTCGAGCTCTTGGCCCGCGGGAGCAAGCTCCGGCTCGCGCGAAACTTCCGGCGAAGGTTTGGCCGGCTCCGCAGCACGAGCCACGGTCTCGACGAGGGGAAGCTCCGGCTGGCTTCCGCCTGCCGTGGCGTCGGCAGGATGATGCTTGACCGTGTCGGCACCCACGTCGCGATCAGCCGAAGGCCTGGTTTGATCGGTCTCGTCCTCGGAGCTCGCCTCGACAGTCTTGGCGCGAGACCGGCGTGGACGGCGTGTCGCGGCAGTGACTTCTTCGGAGACATCCGGCGTGGCCGGATCATCCACCTTGGATCGGCGCGAGCGGCGGCGGCGGGGCGCCTCGACCGCCGCCTCACCCGACGGAGCAGCCGCGGTCGAGCCGCGCGCCCCAGTTCCATCGGATGAGGTCTCGCCCGGGTCGGCCAATGTAGGCACCACCGGTTCGGCGCCCAGGTCGGCGCCCGCGCTGGCCTCTTCGGCCGTTGCGAACGGCATTTCCTCACCGGCCTCGTCATCCTCGCCGGGTTCGAACTCCGCGCCGGCCGGTTGGTCCGGGTCAGCCACCCTGTCCAAGCCCGCATCGGAGGGCTGGCCCTCGGAGGCCGAATAAGGCTGTTGCTGGGTGTCGCGTCCACGGCGGCGCCGGCGACGCTTACGCCGCCGCGATCCATCGCCCTCGCCTTCACCCTCCGACCGATTGCCGTTCTGGCCGTCTCGGGCCTGCACGGGCAAGGCTTCGTCGGTGCTCTCCTCCTCGGTGTCGTCGGGGAAAGCGCCCTCGAGTTCCTCTTCGTCCTCGATGAGCAGCGCAGAATCGGTGCGGGCCTCGCCGGGGCGATAGCCGATTAGGACCGGCGGCGTGGCCTCGGTACCCCGTTCGATGGCGTGGTAGATCATGCCGGTCATCAGCGGATCGGAGACGACCGTGATCGACACGCCGAAGCGAGCCTCGAGATCGAGCAGGTTGCTGCGCTTCTGGTTGAGAACGTAGAGCGCGACCTCGGCACGGGTCCTGACCGTCAAGTTGTGGCTCGCCGACTTGATCAGCGTGTCTTCCAACAGGCGAAGGATGTGCAGCGCGATGGACGAAACCGACCGCACCATGCCGCCGCCGCCGCAATGCGGGCAGACCACCGTGGAGCCTTCCAGCACCCCGGTGCGGATGCGCTGGCGCGACATTTCCAGAAGGCCGAAATGCGAGATGCGGCCGATCTGGATGCGGGCACGATCGTCCTTCAGCGCATCCTTGATGCGCCGCTCGACGGCGCGGTCGTTGCGGCCCTCCTCCATGTCGATGAAGTCGACCACGATCAGCCCGGCGAGGTCGCGCAAACGCAACTGCCGCGCGATCTCGTCGGCAGCCTCGAGATTGGTGCGGAGCGCCGTGTCCTCGATGTTGTGTTCGCGGGTGGAGCGGCCCGAGTTGACGTCGATGGCCACCAGCGCTTCGGTCTGATTGATCACGAGATAACCGCCCGAGCGCAGCACGACGTGATTTGAGAACATGGCGTCGAGCTGGGCCTCGACGCCCGACTTGGCGAAGAGCGGCTGCGGGTCGCGATAGGCGATGACGTTCTTGGTATGGCTCGGCATGAGCAGGCGCATGAAGTCGTGCGCCTCCTTGTAGGCCTCGTCGCCCGCCACCGTGATCTCGTCGATCTCCTTGGAATAGAGGTCGCGGATGGCCCGCTTGATGAGCGAGCCTTCCTCGTAGACCAGCATCGGGGCGGAGGATTTCAGCGTGGTCTCGCGGACCGTCTCCCACATGCGCATGAGATATTCGAAGTCGCGTTTGACCTCTTGAATGCCACGCGCCGCACCCGCGGTGCGCAGGATGATGCCCATGCCCTCGGGCACTTCCAGCTCTTGGGCAATGGCTTTCAGGCGCTTGCGATCCTCGGCGTCGGTGATCTTGCGGGAGATGCCGCCGCCGCGCGCCGTGTTGGGCATCAGGACGGAATAGCGGCCCGCAAGCGACAGATAAGTGGTCAGCGCCGCGCCCTTGTTGCCGCGCTCCTCCTTGACGACCTGGACCAGAAGGACCTGCCGCCGCTTGATGACTTCCTGAATCTTGTAATGCCGGCGCGGGCGCGCCACGCGGCTCGGCACGTCCTCCAACGCATCGCCACCGAGCTGCTCGACCCCGTCATCCTCGCCTTCGCCGCCCGGCTCACCGCCGTTCTCGCGCGATGGCGCTTCGTCCGTTTCGCCGTCGTGCGGCGCGGCCTCATAGCCATGCTCCAAGGTGGTCACGTCGCCGTCGCGCTCGTCCGCCTCCTGGTCCTCGTCGTCGGACCCGGCCGGCCCTGCATCAGCCTCTCCGGCGAGATCCTCGATCGGCTCGCGGACTTCCTCCGAAATGGTCTCGCCATCGTGTTCGGCACGCAGCGGGACGGCCTCCACCGTGTTCGGTTCCGAATCCGACGCATCGGCCGCGGTCGGTCCGGCCTCTGCATCGGCCGACGGTTCGGCCAAGCCGACCGAGCCCTCTCGGACAGGGTCGGTATCGCCAAAACCTTGCTCGGGCAAAATGTCGTCGGTCGAAGCGGCGCTCGTTGCGGCAGCGTCGGTGTCGGAATGGGCATGATCCGGGTTGGGGGTGCCGTCGTGTTCCGTGCCCTCACCGGCCGGCGCCTCGGTTGCCCCTTCGGAGCTTGCGCCTCGCTTTTCGGCTTGTTGCCCGCCGCCGCGCCTATTGCGGCGACTCCGCCGATGTCCGTTCGAGCGAGGCTCGTCCTCCTCGTCCTCTTGCGAGTGGGCCTCGTCTTCAAGGAGGGCCTGCCGATCCGCGACGGGAATTTGATAGTAGTCCGGATGGATCTCGGAAAACGCCAGAAAGCCGTGCCGATTGCCGCCGTATTCGACGAACGCCGCCTGCAGCGAGGGTTCGACCCTCGTCACCTTCGCGAGATAGATATTGCCGCGCAATTGCTTCTTGCTGGCGGACTCGAAATCGAACTCTTCGACTCGGTTGCCACGCAGAACCACCACCCGGGTCTCTTCGGGATGGGCGGCGTCGATCAGCATCTTATTGGCCATGGCGAACTCTATAGGTTGGCAAATCGGCCGAAGCTGCGGTGACGGCGACGGGCAGAATGCCGAGCCGCGCGTTCGAAGGCCAAGGCGCAATTCGCGTCTGAAGCAAAACGGAGGGGAACCCGCTGGCGCGTCCGACCGGGAACGGGCGGCGCTTGGTCATGCGGGATGGAAGCGAGCCGGAACGCTCGTCGAATCCGGTTCGGGGCACGGGAGGGGAAGAGGCGAAAAGACCCGCCTCCAACACAGACGGAGACCTATCAGGTCCCCCGGTGAGTAGCTTTCTCGATGTCGCGCCGTCGGATCGACGATCCGGCTGCGCGCGCTGACCCTGTCGCGGGCGAGTCATAAGCGGCGTACCTGTTGATCCGCGACTGACCAAACGCCGGCCGCGTCGTCCTCATCCCTGCGCAAGGGCGGGCGGCCATCGGAGCGGCATGTTTTCACGCGCCAATCTCGAGCCTGCATGACGAAATGAACGGAACCACGGGAGCAGCCGCGCGGCGACGTTCAAGGTACATGCATGCCCGGTCGATCGCCAGACCAGGACCCAACCTCATTAGGTGCTCATTGCCGGATTGGCAAGGTTCGCGTGATGTATCCGTTGCGCAACAGTGTCGTGCAACCTGGCAGGGGACACTTACGCCCCGTTAACCCTCGGTAGACTATCCCTTATTGATGAAGTCCCCGCCGCGCCGGAGCGCGATTGGCTCAGTCCTTCGAACGGGCGGAGCGGCCGGGTTCGGGTCCATGCGGAGTTTGAGCACCCTTGCCAAAAGGTCTGCGGCAGTGAGACGACAGCGCCTACACGGCGTGCGACGGGCGATCGTCCTGCTCGGCTTATTGGCCGATTCGATGGTCCCTGCCCACGGCATGTCGAGCGTCGTCGACCACGCTAGGTCAGGTCTCGAGACCGCAGTGGCTCCGGTCGATCCGGGCGCCGGTGCCCCGGTCGCGGTCGGCGCGAGGCTCGAGCGATCAGGAAGCATCACGCGTCTGTCCTTCGACGTTTCCGCCAAATTGGCGGCAAACGCCTACCTGCTCGAGGCGCCGGACCGGGTCATCGTCGATCTCCCGCAAGTCAACTTTCAGATAGACCCCACGGTCGGGCATCCAAGGCCGGAGCCAGGTGCTCTCGTCAAATCGTTCCGGTTCGGATTGTTCGCTCGGGGGCGCTCCCGCATCGTGATCGATCTGGCTGGACCCGCGGTCCTGGTGCGAGTCGCAACGACCTCCATCGCGGGGGGCGATCCGTCTCGCCTGACCATCGAACTCACCAAGTCCGATCGGGCATCGTTTCACAAGGCGGCTCTTGCGGCTCCCGTGCCCTTGGCCGAAACGCAGGCCCAGCCGGAGACGGCCACGGTGGTCGATCCCCCCAAGCCGGGAGCTTTGCCCGTGATCGTGATCGATCCCGGGCATGGCGGCATCGACCCAGGCGCAAACGGCAACGGCGTGATCGAAAAAACCCTCGTCTTCGATTTCGCCACCATGCTCGCCGAAAAGCTCGCCGCGACGGGGCGCTATGCGATCGTGATGACCCGCAAGGACGATTCGTTCGTGAGCCTCCGCGACCGGGTGAGGATCGCAAGAGAGTCCGGCGCCGCGCTGTTCGTGTCGATCCATGCCGACACGATCGCGGCCAACGGCCCCGTGACCGGGGCCACCGTCTATACCGCCTCGGATCGAGCCTCCGATGCCGAGGCGGCCCGCGTGGCCGACAACGAGAATCAGGCGGATGCGGCCGCAGGCCTCGATGCCGCACCGGCCACCGCGGGCGTGGACGATATCCTGTTCGATCTCACGCGGCGGGAAACCCGGACCTATGCGCATTTATTCCAGCGCACCTTGGTGGGCTATTGGGAGAAGATCGCGCGTCTGAACAAGAATCCGGAACGCGCGGCCGGCTTCAAGGTGCTGCAGGCCCCCGACGTTCCCTCGGTGCTGCTGGAATTGGGCTATCTGTCGAGCGACAAGGACGTGAAGAACCTGACCTCGCCCGAATGGCGCGATTCAGCCAGCACATCGATCGTCAATGCGGTGAACACCTTCTTTTCCCCGCGGGAATCCGCTCCCGCGCCGCTCGCCGCAAGCCGTAAACCGGCCGCCGCGAGCCCGTTCGGCACATTGGTTCGCGCCAGCACGAACTGACGGCCGGGCCTGGCATGCCATGCGTGCATCTCACGTGTCATAGGCTAGAGCCATGTACCATTGGTCGAGCAGGCGCAGCACGGGCCCCGAAAAGATCTGATCCATGCGTTCGACCGCGCTCGAGACGGCCGCATCGTCCTTGGGATCGCCCTCGAACTCCATCTCCGGAAGCACGCGGGTGACGAAACGCGCGCCGCCGAGCCTCTCGTTATAGAAGGGCAGGACCACGGCCTTGGTAAGCATCGCCAGTCGCGCGGCCTTGCCGAGGTTGCCGTCCAGGCGAAGCGGGCGGTCGAGTGACGGCGCCCCGACCCGTCCATTGGTATTCTCGTCGGCCGCGATCATCATGATGCCGCCGGGGCGGCGCAGGTTGGCCAGAGCCTCCCGCCAGACCAAAGGCGACAGCAAAAGCAATCTGGCGGGAACCCGACCGCGCACCCGCGCCGCAATGTCGGCCCGCGCCGTGCTGGCCGGCGGCGCCACGATGACGGCGACACGGTTCGGCGCGCGAAAACCGATCTGCATCTCGGACAATTCCCAATTCCCCAGATGCGGGAAGACGGCCACGATGGGGCGCCCCGATCCGAGGATCGCGTCGAGGCGTTCGCGGCCGTCGATCGCGACGCGGCCGGTGCGCAACATGCGATGGCTCACGGCGAATTCCGCAAAAGTACGCCCGATGTTGGCCCACAAGCGATCGACCGCGGCCTCGCAGGCCGCAGGATCCGATGCCAATTCGGGCCTCAGCCGCGCGAAAAGGCGCATGGCCCGGTGGTGCTCCTCCGGGTAGCTCTTGCGGCCCATCGCGTTGGACAAGCGCGCGCCAATGCTCGAACAGAGGTCGATGGGCAGGCCCGTCAATGCAAGATGAAAACCCCAGTCGATGAGGTCGGCGCGTGTCACCTGCGGTGCTCGATGAGCATCGGCAGCCTTTCACCGGGCCTGAGGCTGAGGCGGCAGACCGGCTCGACAACCCAGTCCGGCTTGAGACGCAGCCGGACGTTGCGCGCCAAGGTGGCAAGGCAGAGCACCGCCTCGGTTAGTCCGAAGGCCGCGCCCGTGCAGACCCGGGGCCCAATGCTGAAGGGCACATAGGCATAACGCGATGGCGTTCCCGATCCGCCCGGCATGAACCGGTCCGGTATGAAGGTGTCCGGCTCATCCCACAGCTTCTTGTGCCGATGCAGTAGCCAGGCATTCAGGATCACGAGATCGCCCTTGCGGACCGGGCGACCCCCAAGGCTCGTGTCGGCCATGGCCTGCCGGGCCTGCAGCGGCACCGGCGGGTAAAGACGCAGGGTCTCCTCGATGACGGCACGCGTGAAGGGCAGCCGCTGAAAGTCCTCGTAGACGGCCGGACCGTCGCCGAGAACCCTGTCGACCTCTTCGTGCAGGCGGCGCTCGGTCTCGCCATCCTGGGACAGGATGAACCAAGCCCAGGCCAGGGTGTTGGCGGTGGTCTCGTGGCCCGCCATGAACAGAACGGCAGCCTCGTTCCGGAACGCGGCGCGGTCCATCGGCTGCCCGCTGTCGTCGAGCTTGGCCTCCGACATTGATTTTAACAGCGACGCCTCGTTGCCGTCGCCCTGGCTCAGGATGGTGCCGATCACTTTATCCAGCGCGCGGTGAATGCGGCGTGCCGCACCACGGATGCGAAAGCCCTGGAAGCGCGGGATGATGTCGGGCAACCCGAGCAGGGCGAGGACATCCATCTGCCCGATCAGACTCTGGTACTGGCTGAAGGCGGACACGATGGATTTGGTGGTGTCGCGGCCGAGCGCCCGACCGAAGATGGTGGCGCATATGATGCCGGCCGTCAGATGCCCCATCTCGGCGATCGCATCGATCTCGGCACCCGCCGCCAAGGCCGCCCAGGTGGCCCGGTGATCGGCCGCGCCGGCCGTTATGCTGGCGCTCAGCTCGGGCAGGCGCGAAATGTGGGTAACGGGTGCGATCACCCGGCGGCGATTGCGCCAGGTGCTTCCCTCGCTGATGAACAGGCCGTCGCCGATCAGCGGCTGCAGAGCCGTGCGCTGCTGCGAGGATTTCCGTTCGAACACGGCGGCGCCGTCGATGAAGGCTTCCTTCACGGTCTGCGGGCTGTTGACCACGTGCACGCCCTTGCGCAACACACGGTGACTGAACAGGTCCATCGAGAAGGTCTGGATGGGCCAGATCGCGATGAGGCTGCGGCGGGCGGTTCGGATCAGGGCAAGCGGCCCGAGCGGTCTCTCCGGACGAAGCGGATAGGGCGGGATGTAGGCGCTCATGGGCATGGTCTTACCCGATTGCAGCGGTTCGGCAAGGCGGGGTGCCAGACGCTCCACCCACACACTGCTGTGTCGGCAGCGCCACAGCCTTGCTGTTCCGCAACAAGATCGCGGTGCGGTTCCAAGGCCGTCGGGCTCAGCCGCATTGACACCACAAAACGGCCGCAGCTTATCGCCATCGCGTCATTGAACGACGAGGCCAGAGAACGCGTGCCGATGGATGGCCCGATCCGGTCTTCGAACGCCCAAGTGAAGGCTTGATCCAAATGCGGCTGATCGCCCGGTTCCTGGGATTCCTGTTTGCGACGGGCGCGCTGGTCTTCGTGATCGGCGCCGCCGCGGCAGGGGTGCTGGTTTGGAAATACCAGCAGGACCTGCCGGACTACACGCAGCTCAAGAATTACGAGCCACCGGTGATGACCCGCGTGCATGCCGGGGACGGCAGTCTGCTGGCCGAATATGCGCGGGAGCGTCGGCTGTATCTTCCCTCCGCGGCCATTCCGCCGCTCGTCAAGCACGCCTTCCTGTCGGCCGAAGACAAGAACTTCTACAATCATAACGGCGTCGACATCGAGGGCGTCGGGAGAGCCCTCATGATCATGCTCGAGGGTAACAAACGCGTCCAGGGCGCTTCCACGATCACCCAGCAGGTCGCCAAGAACTTCCTGCTCACCAACGAGCGAAGTTTCGACCGGAAGATCAAGGAGGCTCTGCTGGCCTTCAGGATCGAGTCGGCCTATCCGAAAGAAAAGATCCTGGAACTCTATATGAACCAGATCTTTCTCGGGCTAGGCAATTACGGAGTCGCGGCCGCGGCGCTGAACTACTTCAACAAATCGGTCAATGAGCTCACCGTCTCCGAGGTCGCTTATCTCGCGGCCTTGCCGAAAGGGCCGAACAACTACCAGCCCTTCCTGCACCACGAGGCCGCGCTCGGACGGCGCAACTGGGTGATCGACCGCATGGTCGAGAATGGCTACGTGTCGCATGACGACGGCGAAAAGGCGAAGCTGGAGCCGCTCGGCGTCAACCCGCGTGTGCTGTCACCCGATTCGTTCGCGGCGGGATATTTCGCCGAAGAGGTTCGACGCGAACTCAGCGATCGTTATGGCGAGAAGAAGCTCTACGAGGGCGGCCTTTCGGTGCGCACGACGCTCGACCCCAAGATGCAGGTCATGGCCCGGAAGGCGCTCGTGGACGGCCTCGTCCGCTACGACGAATCGCGCGGCTGGCGCGGCGCGATCCGTCACGTCGACCTTGGCAGCGATTGGGGATTGACGCTGGCGGACGTGCCGATCCTGGGGGACGTGCAGCCCTGGCGCTTGGCCATCGTGCTCGACGTCAACGATGCGGGTGCTCGGATCGGCCTGCAACCGCCACGCGACAAGGCCGGTGAAGTGTCGGCCGAACGCGCGATCGCGCAATTGCCGCTGGACGGGATCCGCTGGACCAACAAGAAGATTAAGGTGCTGCTCTCACCGGGCGACATCGTCTATGTCGAGGCCGCCGAGGGTAAGCCCGGCCAGTTCCGCTTGCGGCAGGTCCCGGAAATCTCCGGCGCCATCGTGGCCATGGACCCGTACACCGGCCGGGTCTTCTCCATGGTGGGCGGTTTCTCCTTCGCGCAATCCGAGTTCAACCGCGCCACCCAGGCGCTGCGCCAGCCCGGCTCCTCCTTCAAGCCGTTCGTCTATGCCACGGCGCTCGACAACGGCTATACCCCGTCCTCGGTCGTGATGGACGCTCCGATCGAGATCGACATGGGTCCGGGGCAGGGCATGTGGCGGCCCCAAAACGACGACGACGAGGGCTCCGGTCCACATACGCTTCGCTATGGCGTCGAGCATTCGCGCAACCTGATGACGGTGCGGCTCGCCAAGGATATCGGCATGCCGCTGATCGTCGAATATGCCAAGCGCTTCGGCATCTATGACGACATGCTGCCGGTGCTCTCGATGTCGCTCGGCGCCGGCGAGACCACGGTGCTGCGCATGGTGACGGCCTATTCCATGCTGGCCAATGGCGGCAAACGCATCAAACCGACGCTGATCGACCGCATTCAGGACCGTTGGGGCCACACGATCTATACGCATGACGAGCGGACCTGCGAGGGATGTGACGCCGATAAATGGACCGATCAGCCCGAGCCGAAGCTGGTCGACAAGCGCGAGCAGGTTCTCGATCCGTTGACCGCATACCAGATCACTTCGATTCTGGAGGGCGTGATCACCCGCGGGACCGGCGTGGCCGTAAAGGTGCTGGGGCGGCATTTGGCGGGCAAGACCGGCACCACCAACGACGCCAAAGACGTCTGGTTCGTCGGTTATTCGGCCGATCTCGCGGTCGGGCTCTATCTCGGTTACGATCAGCCCAAGTCCCTGGGTGAAAAAGCCTATGCGGCGCAATATGCGGCGCCGGTGTTCCGCGATTTCATGGCGATGGCGTTGAAGGACAAGCCGGACGTGCCGTTCCGGGTGCCGGCTGGAATCAAGCTGATCTCCGTCGACCTGCATTCGGGCATGCGCGGCAGCGGCAAGGATTCCATCCTCGAAGCCTTCAAGCCGGGTACGGCCCCGCCCGACAGCTATTCGGTGATCGGCGACGCCTCGCCCAAGGACATGAGCGTCTCGCCCGACACCGATCGCTCGGTCGGGTCCGGAACGGGCGGCCTCTACTAGCGTCCGCAGCCGATAGGAGCGCAATACGGGTTCCATGCGTTCCCGAAAGCGCCCTCAGAGGCTGTTTGGAAGCTCCATGCTCCTCATCCTGAGCCGGGTCCGCAGGACCCGAGTCGAAGGACGGCAACAGTGGCCGTGCTTCGACTGGACCGCTTCCGCGGTCCGCTCAGCATGAGGGACATTGTGCTGTAAAACGGACTTTTAGCGTCTCCCGGCGACCGCATCGCCAGTCCTCCGGAAACCCGTTGCTCGCGTCGACGCCATCGGCGTGCTATGCGGCGTGCCTGCGCCCGCCCAGCTTGCGCGCTTCCCCTCTTTTCGTAATGACAGCGTCCCGAGTTCTGCATGTCCGATTTCATCCGCGAGGTTAACGAGGAAGTTCGTCAGGAGCGGATCCGACGCTTTCTCAATCGTTATTGGCTGTACCTCCTGGGGTCCGTGGCGCTGGTGCTGGCCGGTGTGGGGGCCTGGCGCGCCAACGAATACCTGTCGACTCAGGCCGCGCAAGCCGTGGGTGGCCGCTACCTCGATGCGCTCGACCTGCAACGCGAGGGCAAGACCGCCGATGCCATCACGGCAATGAACGGCGTCGCCAAGGACGGCACTGCGGGGTACCGTTTGTTGGCCCGTTTCAGCATCGCGGCCGATACCGGGAAAACCGATCCCGTGGCCGGGGCCAAGCTGTTCGACGCCATTGCGGCGGATGCCGCGGTCGATCCAGCTTATCAGAACCTTGCCCGTCTGCGCGCGGGCACGCTGCTGGTCGACACCTCGTCCTATCCCGAGTTGAAGCAGAGGCTCGAACCTCTGGCCGACGCCAACAATGGCCTGAGAAATTCCGCGCGTGAGCTTCTCGCCGTGGCAGCCCTCAAGGCAGGGCAGAGCGAGGAGGCCGGCCGCTGGCTCGATGCCATCGAGACCGATCCCACCACGCAGGCGGCGCTCAGGCGACGCGCCGAAGCCATGCTGGGTCTCGTTCGCGCCGGCAGCGGCGACGCGACCAGCGAGGCCGCACAGCCAACTCCCTTGACCCCGCCGAACGGTTCGTCGCCGACTGATCCGCCCGCCAAATGAGCAAGTTTTCCATCGCCATCATCGGGCGTCCAAACGTCGGCAAATCGACCCTGTTCAACCGGCTTGTCGGCAAGAAACTGGCGCTCGTCGACGATCAGCCGGGGGTGACACGCGACCGGCGGGAGGGCGAGGCCAAGCTCGGCGACCTGCGTTTCACGATCATCGACACCGCAGGCCTGGAGGAGGGCGACGGCGCCGCGCTCACCGGCCGCATGCGGGCGCAGACCGAGGCCGCGGTGGCCGATGCCGACGCCATCTTCTTCATGATCGACGCCCGCGTGGGCCTCACCCCCATAGACCGGCATTTCGCGAGCCTTGTGCGGCGCGCCGACAAGCCGCTGATCCTCATCGCAAACAAGGCCGAGGGCCGGGCCGGCACGGCGGGTGCCTATGAGGCCTTCGATCTCGGCCTCGGCGACCCCGTGCCACTCTCGGCCGAACATGGCGACGGTTTTGCCGAGCTCTACGAGAGCCTGCTGCACGCCTTGCCGGACGCCACCGCCGAGGACGCGCCCGACGCCGAGAAAGCGCGCGAGCGTCTCGAACTCGACGACGAGGAGGATGGCACCGAACTCGATCCCACTAAGCCGCTCAACATCGCGATCCTGGGCAGGCCGAACGCCGGCAAGTCGACGCTGCTCAACCGCATTCTCGGCGAGGAGCGGCTGCTCACGGGCCCCGAACCGGGCATCACGCGCGACGCCATCGGGATCGACTTCGAATGGCGTGGGCGGCAGCTCAAGATCTTCGACACCGCGGGGCTGCGCAAGCGCGCCCGCATCGACGACAAGCTCGAAAAACTCGCCACCCACGACGCGCTGCGGGCCGCCAAATTTGCCGAAGTCGTGATCGTGCTGCTCGATGCCACGATCCCGTTCGAGAAGCAGGACCTCACCATCGCGGATCTGATCGAGCGCGAGGGGCGCGGCCTGGTAATCGGGCTCAACAAATGGGACTTGATCGAGGCCCGCGGCTCGCGCCTGTCGGAACTGCGGGAGGATGCCAACCGCCTGCTACCGCAGCTCAAAGGCATGCCCGTGGTGCCGGTCTCGGGGCTGAACGGCCAGGGCCTCGACAAGCTGCTCGAGGCCGTGGTGAAGGTCCACGAAGTCTGGAACAAGCGGATCTCGACCGGCAAGCTCAATCGCTGGCTCACCGCGACCGTCGACGCCACGCCGCCGCCGGCCGTGAGCGGGCGGCGGATCAAACTGCGCTACATGACCCAGCCCAAGGCGCGGCCGCCGAGTTTCGTCATGTTCGGCAACCAGCTGCGCGACCTGCCCACCTCCTACCAGCGCTTCCTCGTCAACGGTCTACGCGAAAGCTTCGATTTGCCTGGGGTGCCGATCCGTCTGTCGATGCGCCAGGGTGACAACCCTTACGACAAGCGCAAGAAATATTGAGGGGTAGCCCGGTCGGGCCTTCCCAAGAGGCGCTTCGGAGTCTCAGCTCGGGGCCGCAAAGCTCACGACCCGCCCAGCGGGAAAATCGAACAGTTTTCCGGTTTCGCTCGAACCCGGGAGACAGAGCTCGACGATGCGCGGGCTCAGCTCCTCCGGCGTCTTCAGCGTCTCGGGATCTTCGCCCGGCATTGCGGCGGCGCGCATCCGGGTGCGCAGGGGACCGGGATTGACCGCCATCACCCGAACCGACGAGGTCGTGGCGGTTTCGGCCGCATAAGTGCGCATCAAGGCATCCAGTGCGGCTTTCGAGACCGCGTAAGGACCCCAATAGGGGCGCAGCTCGGCCCGATGGCCGGCGCCCGAGCTGATGAACACGACCCGTCCGGCGTCGGAAGCGCGAAGCAGCGGGTCGAGCGAACGGATCAGCCGCCAATTGGCCGTGACATTGACCGCCATCACGTCGTCCCACTGTTTGGGATCGACATGGCCGAGGGGCGTGATCGGCCCGAGCAGGCCGGCATTGCCCACCAGGACGTCGAGTTTGCTCCAGCGCTCGTGGATCGCGGCGCCGAGCCGATCGAGCGCATCGCCATCGGTCAGGTCGCAAGGCACCAATGTGGCTTCGGAGCCGATCTTGCGGATCTCGTCATCGAGCTCCTCCAGCGCGCCTTGCGTGCGGCCCAATGCGATCACGTGGGCGCCCGCACGGGCAAGGTCGAGGCTGACCGCGCGTCCGATCCCCCGGGTCGCCCCCGTCACCAGGGCGATGCGCCCCTCGAGCCGCTTGTCCATGTCATGTTCCTTGCTTGCGCCGTGGCGCGACTTAGGCTTGTTCGAGGCTCGATACCAATCTTTTCGGGCCAGGCAAGAGCGGAGGAAGAGGCGTGCCGCAGGTGGAGCAGGAGGGTAGGGCCCGTGGATCCCGCGTCATCAGGGTGGGCGACCGAGAGGTCATCACGCGCGGGCTCAAAAGCAACGTGTGGGCGGACGCCTATTACAACGCCATGACGATCGGCTGGGTGTCTTTCGTGGCCGCATCGGCGGTGTTCTTCTGCATAACCAATGCGATCTTCGCCGTCCTATACATGCTCGGCGACCAGCCCATCTCCAATGTCAAACCGGGCGATTTCCTCCAGTACTTCTTCTTCAGCGTGGAAACCTTGGCCACCGTCGGCTATGGCGACCTGCATCCGCAGTCGACGTTCGGCCACACCGTGGCCAGCGTCGAAATGTTCGTCGGTCTGTTCCTGACGGCTTTGCTCACCGGGCTGATCTTCGCCCGCTTCGCGCGCCCGCGCGCCCGCTTCATCTTTGCCAAGCTCGTCACGGTCAGCTTCCACGACGGCAAGCCGACGCTGATCGTGCGGGTCGCCAACGCGCGGCAAAATATGATCAGCGACGCGACCGCCAAACTCTGGCTCGTTCGCACGCGCGCAAATCAGGAGGGGATCGTCTATCGGGCTTTCGAGGAACTCGCCTTGCAGCGGTCCGAAAACCCGGTTTTCGTGTTGAGCTGGTCGCTGTTCCATGTGATCGACGAGACCAGCCCCCTGGCGGGCGTTTCGTCGGATCAACTCGCGATCGAGGACGCATCGTTGTTGCTCGCCTTGACGGGTCACGACGAGAGCGCCGCACAACAGGTCTACGGCCGCCAAACCTACCCGGTCGACCAATTGCGCTGGAACCACCGCTACGTCGACATCATCGATACGGCGCCGGACGGGCGAACGCTCATCGACTACAGCCGGTTTCACGACGTGGTTGAAGTGGCTTCGTAATTTGCGGGCTTGCCGCCTCAGCTCGCCTCGGCCAGCATCGCGAGCTGCCGCACATTGTTGTCGGCGTTCACGTCGACGAGGCGGGTCGGGTAGTCCCCGGTGAAACAATGGTCCGAGAACTGCGGCCGGATGGGATCGCGCTTCTCGTAACCCATCGCGCGGTAGATGCCGTCGACCGACAGGAAGGCCAGGGAATCGGCGCCGATATAGGCCCGCATGCCTTCGAGATCCATGGTGGCAGCCAGCAGCTTGTTCCGCTCGGGCGTGTCGATCCCGTAATAGTCGGGATGGGTGATGGGCGGCGAGGAGATGCGGAAATGCACTTCCTTGGCGCCGGCGTCGCGCATCATCTGGACGATCTTGATCGAGGTCGTGCCGCGCACGATGGAATCGTCGAGCAGCACGATCCGCTTGCCCGCCACGACCCCTCGATTGGCGCTGTGCTTCAGCCGCACCCCGATGTCGCGGGCCGATTGGCTCGGCTGGATGAAGGTGCGCCCGACATAGTGGTTGCGCACGATACCGAGTTCGAAGGGGATTCCCGATGCCTGCGCGAAACCCAGCGCGGCCGGCACGCCGCTGTCGGGGACAGGCACCACGACATCGGCGTCGGCCGGGCTCTCCCGGGCGAGTTCGGCGCCCATGTTCTTGCGAACCTTATAGACGGAGCGGCCATGCACGACCGAGTCCGGCCGCGAGAAATAGATGTATTCGAAGATGCAGGGCCGCGCGGTTTGCGCCGGGAACGGTTTGAGGCTCTCGATCCCGTCCTCGGAGATTACCACGACCTCGCCATTTTCGATGTCGCGAATGAACCGCGCCCCGATGATGTCGAGCGCACAGGTTTCCGACGCCAGGATGTAGTGGCCGTGAAACTCGCCCAGCACCAGGGGCCGGATACCGAGCGGATCGCGGGCGCCCACCATCTTCTTGTTGGTCAATCCCACGAAGGAATAGGCGCCTTCGATCTGGCGGAGCGAATCGATGAACTTGTCGACGAAACGCGGTTTTCTCGACCGCGCCACGAGATGCAGGATCACCTCGGTGTCCGAGGTCGACTGGCAGATCGCGCCCTCGCGAATCAGCTCCCGGCGAACCGTCAGGCCATTGGTGAGGTTGCCGTTATGCGCCACCGCGAAGCCGCCACCGTCGAGTTCCGCGAAGAGCGGCTGCACGTTGCGGAAGATGGTGGCGCCCGTCGTCGCGTAGCGGACATGCCCCATGGCGCTGCGGCCCGGAAGACGTGCGATCGTGTCGGTGTTGGAAAAATGATCCCCAACGAGGCCGAGGCGCCGCTCCGAATGGAACCGCTGGCCGTCGCAGGAGACGATACCGGCCGCCTCCTGACCGCGATGCTGCAAGGCATGAAGCCCGAGGGCCGTGATGGCGGCGGCATCGTCGTGGCCGAAGATGCCGAACACGCCGCATTCCTCGCGCAATCGGTCGGCATCGAGGTCGAAATCGTCGACGAGCACCTCGGATCGCGTGCGTGCGGACGCATCGGCGTGGAGCATCGTGCTGATCCTTGGCTTCCGAGTCGGGCTGGGTTGCAGCCCTATATAGCGACAACCGCGGCCCGGCGTAAGATCACAGGATTATGAAAACCCTATTGTTTGCGCGGGGCCGGGGCTGGCGGTTTGCCGAGCAGGTTGTTGAGCTTCTGCCGATCGGTTTGAGAAAGCGTCGCGGCATTGGCCGGCGTCGCCGGAGTCGTGTCGGTCCGCTTTTCGGGGAGGGGTGGCGGCGTCGGGATCGCGGCCTTGCCGTCGCTTTCGTCCGGGGGCGCATCGCCGGGGGCGCTTTTGTCGCGCTTCAGATGCTTGAAGATCGAATTGACCAGGTCGTCGGGCAGCATGGCAAGTAGGTTGTCGCCGGTGACCTGCAGCAGGGGCCGCGTCTTGGCATTGGCAACCCAAACGGGCTGCTTGTCGGCGGGCACCAGCCAGCTGAAGAACAGGAAGGCCACGAGGCCCAGCAGAAACCCACGCACCGCGCCAAAAACGAAGCCGAGGGTGCGATCAAGAGCCCCCACCTTGCTGTCCAGGATGGCGTCGGACAGCTTCACGGTGAGGATCGACACGACGATGAGAGTCGCGAAGAACACGATGGCCACCGCCGCGATCGTCTTGACGGTGTCCTTCTGGATGTAGGGGTCCAGAAAAGGGGTGACCTTCGAGTAGAGGAAGTAGGCCGCAGCCGCCGCGGCCGCCCAGGACGCGATCGCCAGAATTTCACGCGTAAACCCCCGAACCATTGACAGGAGGGCGGAAACCAGGACGATCCCCAACAGGGCCAGATCGAGATAAGACGGCATCAACAGGCCTCGTGCCGGGATCGGCGGTTAAGGTTTGAGTCCAATACAGCAGACTTGCGCGCCCGGAGGTATACCGAAGCCAAGCTATCCCGTCATTAACGTCCCGCCGAGCGTGGGGTCGGCGTGCCTTCGGATCGGGCCCACTGCTGAATCCTGGCCTCTTCCGCGATCTCGGCCACGAGCGCGTTGATGTGAGTGAGGGTGCGAAGTGGCAGCGACGGGTCGGGCTCTTTGCCGCTCCCGATCATCGCCAACGCGGGCGCGACGGCGGCCGAAAACCCGAGCTTGGCCGCTTCTTTAAGCCGCGCATTGGTATGCACCACCGGGCGAACGGCACCCGAGAGGCCCAATTCACCAAAATAGACCGTGTCGGCTGGCAGGTGTGCTCCGGTCAGGGATGACAGCAGGGCGGCCGCGGCCGCAAGGTCGGCGGCGGGCTCGGTGACCCGCAAGCCGCCCGCGACGTTTAGATAGACGTCGTGCTGCCCGAGCCGAACTCCCGCGTGGGATTCGAGCACCGCAATGACGGTCGCCAGGCGGTTGGAATCCCAGCCGACGACCGCGCGTCGCGGCGTCCCCAGCGCGGTCGGCGCCACCAGGGCCTGAAATTCGACCAACATCGGACGCGTGCCCTCCATGCCGGCGAAGACCGCGGTCCCGGCCGCGTTGGCGTCCCGGCCGGACAGGAAAAAAGCCGAGGGGTTGGTGACCTCGCTGAGCCCGCCTCCGGTCATCTCGAACACGCCGATCTCGTCGGTCGGCCCGAAGCGGTTCTTCAGCGAGCGCAGGATGCGGAAGTGGTGGGCCCCGTCGCCCTCGAAAGACAGCACCGCATCCACCATGTGTTCGACCACCCGAGGCCCGGCGATCTGGCCGTCCTTGGTGACGTGACCCACGAGGATGACGCAGGCTCCCGTGGTCTTGGCGTAGCGGATCAGCGCTTGCGCGGCGGCCCGGACCTGCGTGACGGTGCCGGGCGCGGCCTCGACGGTGTCGCTCCACATGGTCTGGATCGAATCGATGACCGCCAGGCAGAAACGCGGGCCTTCGCTGAGCGTCGCCACGATATCTTCGACGCTGGTGGCGGCCGCGAGTTCGACCGGCGCTCCCGACAAGCCAAGGCGTTCCGCCCTGAGCCGCACTTGGGCGGCTGCCTCCTCGCCCGAGATATAGGCGACGCGCGGACCTTGCGACGCGAGCTTGGCGCAGGCCTGGATCAGCAGCGTCGACTTGCCGATCCCGGGCTCCCCGCCAATCAGCAGCACCGAGCCGGGCACGAGGCCCCCGCCTGTCACCCGATCGAGTTCGCCGATTCCCACGGCGGTGCGGGGCGGCTCCGCGGTGTCCGACGACAGCCCCTCGAGGGCAAACAGCCGTCCCTTGCGGCCCTTGCGGGCGATCTGGCCACCGATTCCCGAGGCCGCGGCTTCCTCGACGATGGTGTTCCACTCACCGCACGCGTCGCAGCGGCCCTGCCAGCGGTTGGTTACCGCGCCGCAGTTCTGGCACACGAACGTGGCGCGCGGTTTGGTCATGCGGATTGGAACGCCTCGAACAGAGCCGGCCGCTATGATTCGGCCGTGCCGGCCCGCTTATACAGGCGCTGGTACCGGCGGCCCAAACTGGTCAGGATCTCGTAGCCGATCGTGCCGGTCTGCCGACCGAGGTCGTCGATCGTGATGGTCGATCCGAGAAGCTCGACGGCGGTGCCGGGCGGTACCGCTTCTGGCGCGTCAGTGATGTCGACAATGCTGAGGTCCATCGAGACGCGGCCGACGAGCGGGCAGGGGACGCCGCCCACGATGGCCTGCGGGCCACCGCCTTGCCCTACCGTGCGGGCCCCGCGCGGCAAGCCGTCGGCATAGCCGACCCCGATCGTGGCGAGCCGCGTCGGGCGCGCCGCCGTCCAGAGACTTCCGTAGCCAACCGAATCCCCGGCCGCGATGGTGCGCGTCTGCAGGACGAGAGCCGTCAGGCCGACCACGGGTGCCATGGGATTGGGCTGTCCAGGGGTCGGGTTGCCGCCGTAGAGCGCGAAGCCAGGGCGCACGAGATCGTAGAAGGGAGGTTGCGGCAAGAACAACGCCGAGGAATTCGCAAGGGACGCCGGCAAGCGGCCGAGCGGGCCTTGCAGGACCTTCTCGAAGGCCGCGATCTGGGCCGCATTGCGTGCGTTGGTGGGCTCCTCGGCGGAACAGAGATGGCTCATCACCAGCGTGACGCGGGCCTCCCGGATCGTGCCTTCGTCGAGCGCCGCGGCCTCGGCGGGCGGGAAGCCGAGACGATTGAGGCCGGTATCGACGTGCAGGGCGGAGGTGCCGAAACCTTCGAGGAGGCCCGTTACCCTGGCCGACCAGGCCGCGACCTCCTCGGCGGACCCCAAGACGGGATCGAGGGCGGCGTCGAAATAGGCCTGTGCGGGCGCGACCTCCGGATGGAAGCCGTTCAACACGAGAATTCGCGCGGCTCTGTCGTCCAAGCCCGCTTGGCGTAGCGCCGCACGGGCCCGCACGCCTTCAGCCGCATGGGCTACGAAGAAGGTCTTGCAGCCCGCCTGCGCCAGGGCCGGCACCGAGCGCTCGATGCCCGTTCCGTAAGCGTCGGCCTTGACGGCCGCGGCGCATTCCGCCCTGCCGGCGCGCGCTTGCAGCATCTGCCAATTGTTCGCGAGCGCATCGAGGTCGATCGTGAGGGTAGCTTGCGCGTCTAGCATCGAAGGGCCGCCGGAACGCTCCTCAAACGTGCACCGGCATGTGATCCTCGCGCGCCAGATCCGAGAAGCGCGTGACCTCGGCGTCGAACTGCAGTTCCACCGTACCGGTCGGGCCGTGGCGCTGTTTGCCGATGATGACCTCGGCTTTGCCGTGCGCCCGCTCGATATCGCTCAGCCACGCGGTGAACTCTTCGGTGCCCTCGCGCGGCTGCTTGTTCTTGAGATAATATTCCTCGCGATAGACGAACAGGACGACGTCGGCGTCCTGCTCGATCGAGCCCGATTCGCGAAGATCGGACAATTGCGGGCGTTTGTCGTCGCGGGATTCCACCTGCCTCGAGAGCTGCGACAGCGCCACGATGGGCACCGCCAGCTCCTTGGCCAGCGCCTTGAGGCCAGTCGTGATCTCGGTCAATTCCTGGACCCGGTTGGCATTCGAATTCTTCGATCCCGACAGCAGCTGCAGGTAGTCCACCACCAGCACGTCGAGGCCGCGTTGGCGCTTCAGGCGTCGCGCGCGTGCCGTGAGCTGGGCGATCGAGATGCCGCCGGTATGGTCGATGTAGAAGGGGATCGTCTGGATCTGCCGGGCAGCGTCGGTAATGTGGTGGAAATCCTCATCCGTGATGTCACCGCGCCGGATCTTGTAGGAGGCGACCCCCGACTGTTCCGCGATGATGCGGGTGGCAAGTTGTTCGGATGACATTTCCAGTGAGAAGAAGCCCACCACGCCGCCGTTGGTGGCCGCGTGCGTGCCGTCCGGCTTGACCTCGAATTGATAGGCCTTGGCGATGTTGAACGCGATATTGGTGGCGAGCGCGGTCTTGCCCATGCCCGGCCGCCCCGCCACGATCACGAGATCGGAGGATTGCAGGCCGCCCAGTTGCCGGTCGAGGTCGTGCATGCCGGTCGAGATTCCCGACAGCTTGCCGTCGCGCTCATAGGCCTTGGCCGCCATGTCGATGGCGTGGGTCAGCGCGGTGGAGAAGCTCTGAAAGCCGCCGTCGTAGCGGCCCGTCTCGGCGATCTCGTAAAGGCGGCGTTCGGCTTCCTCGATCTGGGCGCGCGGCGACAGATCGACGGGCGCGTCATAGGCGACATTCACCACCTCCTCGCCGATGGTGATGAGGCTGCGGCGCATGGCCAGATCATAGATGGTGCGGCCGTAATCCGCGGCGTTGATGACGGTCGTGGCCTCGGCCGCCAGCCGGGCGAGATATTGCGGTACCGTCGTGTTATTGCCGAGGTCGTGCTCGCCCAAAAAGGTCTTGAGCGTAACCGGTGTCGCCACCTTGCCGGCGCGGATCAATTTGGCCGCGACCTCATAGATGCGGCGATGGATTTCTTCGGAAAAATGCGCGTCCTGCAGAAAGTCGGACACCCGGTCGAAGGCGTCGTTGTTGACCAGCACGGCGCCGAGCAGAGCCTGTTCGGCTTCGATGTTGTGCGGCGCGACCCTGTAGGTTTCTTCCGATCGCTCGGGAGCCGGCACCAAACCCGTCCGCCGCTGCAGCGTTTCGACGATAGCCATGACGCTGGTCCGGTCCTTTTCTCGACTCGCTTGCGTTCCTTACGCATCCGCAGAAAGGGTTAACGATTTGCGAGCCGATGGCCAGGGCGGTCGGCGCGGGTGCCACGCCAGGAACCGGGGGAGGGGCCTGCTATCTCGCCCAAAACGGGGTGTTTGTCCCCGATTCCCACAGCTGCGGTATTTTGGTTAGAAAAGCCGTGACTTTGACGTTGCAAGCGCCGCGGCGGTTTGTACGGGAGCTAAAGTCAGCCGACCGCGTTTGAGTGTGGAACCAGAAAGCGCCGCCCACCGACAAGGCGCGCCCGTCTCTGGTCGGTCCCATGATTCGGTGCGGTGCTTCCCATCTGCGGAATGCTCGCAGTCCATTCCCCGAACCCCGGGACCGCCTCATCGTCCGCAAAGGTTCCACAATGCTCAGCAAACGCAAACTCGGGACGCAGGGCCTCGAAGTCTCCGAACTCGGCCTCGGCTGTATGGGAATGAGCCAGTCCTACGGTCCCGCCGACGACACCGAATCGGTGGCCACGATCCATCGCGCGATCGAGCTCGGCTGCACCTTCCTCGACACCGCCGAGGTTTATGGCCCCTTCATCAACGAGGAGCTTCTTGGCCGGGCCTTGAAGGGGCGGCGCGATGAAGTGACGATCGCGACGAAGTTCGGCATGAAGATCGGCACTGCCAAGACGCGGCTGACCGGGGCCGACAGCCGGCCGGAGCATATCCGCGAGGTCTGCGAAGCTTCCCTGCGCCGCCTCGGCACCGACCACATCGACCTCTTCTACCAGCATCGCGTCGACCCAGCCGTTCCGATCGAGGATGTGGCGGGCGCGGTGGGCGATCTCGTGCGGGCCGGCAAGGTCCGCTACTTCGGGTTGTCGGAAGCCGGGGTCGGCACCATCGAACGCGCTCACGCGATTCATCCGGTTTCGGCGCTGCAAAGCGAATATTCGTTGTGGGAGCGCAATCTCGAGGCCGAGATCATTCCGGCGGTTCGCAAGCTCGGCATCGGGCTGGTAGCCTTTTCGCCGCTCGGACGGGGCTTTCTGACCGGGACCGCCAAGCGGGCCGAGGATTATCCGGAAGGCGACTTCCGCCGCAACGATCCGCGATTCCAAAGCGAGAATTTCGAGGCCAATACGCGGGCAGCAGACGTCGTGCGGGAGATCGCGACCGAAAAGGGCGCCAAGCCGGGGCAGATCGGGTTGGCGTGGCTGCTGGCCAAGGGCCAGGATATCGTCCCGATCCCGGGCACCAAGCGCCGAACCTACCTTGAGGAAAACGTCGCGGCCGCCGACATCCGTCTGGTGCAGGACGACCTGAGGCGCCTCGACGACGCGCTCGCCCCCGCCCGCGTGTCGGGGCCGCGCTACACCCCGGCCCAAATGGCCATGATCAATCGCTGAACCTTCCTCCTACAATCAAGGATGACCGCATGTCAGCCCATGACACGCCCGTCTGGTTCATCACCGGATGTTCCACCGGCTTCGGCCGCCACCTCGCTACCAAAGTGCTCGAACGCGGCTGGCGCGCCGTGGTGACGGCCCGCGACCCAGCCGTCATCGCCGACATCGTCAAGGACAATGAGGACAGCGCGATGGCGCTCCCACTCGACGTCACCGATGCCAGACAGATCGCCAGCGCGGTGCGCGAGGCCGAAGCTCGCTTCGGCCAGATCGACGTCCTCGTGAACAATGCCGGTTACGGCTATCTGGCCGCCATCGAAGAAGGCGAGGACGCCGCCGTCCGCCAGATGTTCGACACCAACGTGTTCGGGCTCGTGGCGGTCACCAAGGCCGTGCTCCCGGGCATGCGCGCGCGGCACAAGGGCGCCATCGTCAACCTCTCGTCCATCGGCGGCCTCGTGAGTTTTGCGGCGACCGGCTACTACCATGCGACGAAATATGCGGTAGAAGGATTGTCCGAATCCCTCGCCATCGAGGTGGAGCCGCTCGGCATCCATGTTGTCGTGGTCGAGCCGGGGCCATTCCGCACCGATTTTGCGGGGCGTTCCATCGGGCAGTCGAAAACCGTGATCGCCGACTATGATGCGACGGCGGGCGAGCGCCGGCACCAGACCTTCGCGCGCAGCGGCAATCAGGTCGGCGATCCGGTGCGGGCCGCCGAAGCCATCATCCAGGCGGTGACGGCCGCCAAACCGCCGCGTCACTTGCTGCTCGGCAAGCCGGCGCTGGAGCTTGCGCGCAAGAAGCTCGAAGTGCTCGAACAGGATTTCGCCGCGTGGGAGTCCGTCACGCTCGGGGCGGACTTCCCCAACGCTTGATCTCTTGATCGTTGGTCCTGCCGCACAGGACCGGACCAAACAGCTGAGTTCGGCAAGCCGATAAGGCGGCTTTGCCTGCCTTCGCCCTTGCGCCGATAGGGCCGCGACATTATACACCGCATCATTCCACACGCGGGCAATAGCGATCCTGCTTCAAGGACCGTTCCGGTGGCCGTCTCTTTTCGAGGCGGCCCGCAAGCCCGCGGAGGTCAAACCGGAGAGAGAACACGTCATGGCAGTTCCCGAATATTCTATGCGCTCGCTGCTCGAGTCGGGGGCGCATTTCGGTCACCAGTCGCACCGCTGGAATCCGAAGATGGCCCCTTTCATCTTCGGGACGCGCAACAACATCCACATCATCGATCTGGCACAGACGGTCCCGCTGTTCCACAGGGCGCTGCAAGCCGTCTCCGATACGGTCGCGCGCGGCGGTCGCGTGCTGTTCGTGGGCACCAAGCGTCAGGCCGCCGAGCCCATCGCGGATGCCGCGAAGCGTTCGGCGCAATATTACATCAATGCCCGCTGGCTCGGCGGCATGCTGACCAACTGGAAGACGATTTCGGCCTCCATTCAGCGCCTGCGCAAGGTCGAGGATCAGCTTCAGTCGGGCGCGGGCGGCCTCACCAAGAAGGAGCGCCTGATGCTGTCGCGCGAGCGCGACAAGCTGGAAAAGGCGCTGGGCGGCATCAAGGACATGGGCGGGGTGCCCGATCTCATCTTCGTGATCGACACCAACAAGGAGCAGCTGGCCATCAAGGAGGCGAACCGCCTCGGCATTCCGGTCGCGGCGATCGTCGACACCAATTCTGATCCGGACGGAATCATGTATCCGATCCCGGGCAACGACGACGCGAGCCGCGCCATCGTGCTGTATTGCGACCTCGTCTCGCGCGCCGCCATCGATGGCATCTCGCGCAGCCAGGGCTCGATCGGCGTCGACGTCGGCGAGATGGAAGCGCCGGTTGAGGAAGAGCTTCCCCCGGAGGTCGCGGCTCCCACCGAGGCGACCTCGGCCGAGGGCGACGCCTCGACCGAGCTCGAGGCGCCCGCCGAGGCCTTCGAACTGCTGACCGCGCCGCGCGGCGCGCCGGACGATATGTCCAAGCTCCACGGCGTGGGCCCGCAAATCGTGCAGAAGCTGAACGATGCCGGCGTGTTCCACTATTGGCAGCTTGCTGCCATGACGCCAGAGGACGTGGCCAAGCTCGACCAGCAGCTCAAGCTGGTGGGCCGGATCGATCGCGACGGCTGGGTGCAGCAGGCCCGCGAACTCTTGGCTGCCGTCTGACACGATCGGGTCAGGCTGCAATTAGATGACGACGCAAGGCCCCTTCTGGGCCTTGCATTGTTTTGGACATCGGTGCGTAACACGCCGCCTGCATCAGGGGCGCCGCATCCAGATCACCTGAGGACAGGACCATGGCCGATATCACAGCCGGGATGGTGAAGGATCTTCGCGAGAAGACCGGCGCTGGCATGATGGATTGCAAGAACGCCCTCAAGGAGACAGAGGGCGATATCGAGAACGCTGTCGATTGGCTGCGCAAGAAGGGCCTGTCAAAGGCTGCCAAGAAGTCCGGTCGGATCGCGGCCGAGGGGCTCGTGGCCGTCGCCATCGATGGTACCCGCGGCGTGCTGGTCGAAGTCAATTCGGAAACCGACTTCGTGGCCCGCAACGACGACTTCCAGAAGCTGGTTCGCGGTATCGCTGGCGTGGCGCTCGAGGGCGGCACCGCAAAGTCCAGCGACGTCGAAGCTTTGAAGGCTGCGGCTTACCCCGGCGGCGGCACCGTGTCCGAGGCCATTTCGCACGCGATCGCCACGATCGGGGAGAATATGACCCTGCGTCGTGCAGGCGGGCTCGAGGTCTCGCAAGGTGTGGTGGCGCATTACGTCCACAACGTCGTCGGCGAGGGCTTGGGTAAGATCGCCGTGATCGTAGCCCTCGAATCCTCCGGCGACTCGGCGGCCCTCAACAGCCTCGGGCGCCAGATCGCCATGCATATCGCGGCCGCGAGCCCGCTGGGTCTCGACGGCGCCAGCCTCGATCCCTCGATCGTCGCCCGTGAAAAGCAGCTTCTCATCGATAAGAACGCCGGCAAGCCCGCCCACGTGATGGACAAGATCGTCGAAAGCGGCTTGAAGAGCTACTACAAGGAAGTAAGCTTGCTCGATCAGGCCTTCGTCCATGACAATGCCAAGTCGGTTGCCCAGGCCGTCAAGGAAGCCGAAAAACAGGTTGGCGGCCCTATCGCCGTCAAGGGCTTTCTGCGATTTGCGCTCGGGGAGGGGATCGACAAGCCCGAGGGTCCGGACTTCGCGTCCGAGGTCGCGAGCATGGTCTGACGATCGGCGATGCGGCCTGCACACGCGGGCCGGATCGGACTAGGCTGCGTTTTGAAGGCCCGCGGGGTGCAAGCCTTGCGGGTCTGTCGCAACACCGAGGCTGCATGACGAGCGATCACGAAGGCGCACTCTATCGACGTATCGTGATCAAGCTCTCCGGTGAGGCCTTGACGGGTCCCGAGGCATTCGGCCTCCACGCCCCCACCCTGTCCCGGATCGCAGCGGACCTCGTGCGTTCGGTGGAGCTCGGGGTCGAGATCGCGGTCGTGGTGGGGGGCGGCAATTTTTTCCGCGGCATGCAGGGCGCCGACAAAGGCATCGAGCGGGCCCGCGCGGATTCGATCGGCATGCTGGCGACCGTCATGAACGCGCTGGCGATCGAGGCCGCCATCGAGGCCGAGGGGCATTCGGCGCGGGCCCTTTCGGCGATTCCGATGCCATCCTTGTGCCAACCCTATTCGCGCCAGGCGGCGCTGCATCATCTCGCCAAGCAGCGGATTTGCGTGTTGGCGGGTGGCACCGGAAACCCCTTCTTCACCACGGACACGGGGGCGGTGCTGAGAGCCGCCGAATTGTCCTGCGACGCCGTCCTGAAGGCCACGCAAGTCGATGGCGTCTATTCGGCCGACCCCAAACTCGATGCGAGCGCAACCCGCTTCGAACGATTGACCCACGACGAGGCGATCAGCCGGAATCTCGCCGTGATGGATACGGCCGCTTTCGCGCTTGCGCGCGAAAACATGATTCCGATCGTGGTCTTCTCCATCGCCGACAAGGCGGCGATCAGGACCGCCCTCGAGGGACGAGGTCGCTTCACCTTGGTCACCCCGTGAGGCGTCAGTAGGCCGATCCTGATGGCGCAAGCTGCGGATTGGGCATGCGGAAGCCAAATTTCATGTGTAAGACTGCGGCCGGCAACGCGTGGTCGTTGCTCGACAATTACGGCCGGCGGTTATCGCCGGTGATTATCGATAGGGTGTCAAGCGTGAGCGCAGAATTCGATGTCGGTGACCTGAAACGCCGCATGCAGGTGACCGTGCAAGCCTTTCGGCACGAGTTGAGCGGGTTGCGGACCGGGCGCGCGAGCGCGCACCTCGTCGAGCCCGTGCAGGTGCAGGCCTACGGACAATCCATGCCGCTCAATCAGGTGGCCACGATCAGCATTCCCGAAGCCCGGACCATTTCCGTCCAGGTCTGGGACAAGGGCATGGTCAATGCGGTCGACAAAGCCATTCGCGACGCCAATCTCGGTCTCAGTCCCGTGGTGGAAGGCCAGATCCTGCGCATCCGGATCCCCGAACTGAACGAGCAGCGTCGCCGCGAAATGGTGAAGGTCGCTCATAAATACGGCGAGGACGCACGCGTCTCCGTCCGCCACGTGCGGCGCGACGGGATCGATCAGCTGAAGAAGCTGCTGAAGGACAAGGCCATCACCGAGGACGACGAGAAGCGCTTCGAAACCGAGGTCCAGAAGGCGACCGATCAGACCATCATCGAGGTCGATCAGGCGCTTGCGGCCAAAGAAAAAGAGATCATGCAGATCTAGTGGAAAGCGCCTGTGTTGATCAAAGGACAGGCGGATCGGCGCATGCAGCACATCGGTCCTGACGACGAGGGAAGGCCATTGGGACGCCCGTTCTTGGACGGTGCGAACGCCCGCCCGGCTGTTCCCGCGCACGTTGCCATCATCATGGACGGCAATGGCCGCTGGGCCGCGGCCCGGGGGCTGCCCCGCATCGAGGGCCATCGACGTGGGGTCGAATCCCTGCGCCGCGCGGTGCGCTCCGCGATCGATCTCGGTATCCGCTATCTTACCGTCTATAGCTTTTCGTCGGAGAATTGGGCGCGCCCCGTCGAGGAGGTCTCCGACCTCATGCGACTGCTCAAGCGGTTCATTCGCAACGACCTTGCCGATCTCCACCAGAATGGCGTCCGGGTCCGCGTCATCGGGATGCGCGACAACCTGCAGCCCGACATCCGGGCGCTGCTGGTCGAGGCCGAGGAGCGGACCTGTTCGAACACAGCCCTGACGCTCGTGGTCGCCTTCAACTACGGAGCCCGCCAGGAACTCGCCGCGGCGGTGCGCCGGATCGCGTTTCAGGTGGCGTCGGGCGAAATCGAACCCGATGCCGTCACGGCCGACCTGATCGCGGCCCATCTCGACACGGCCGGCATCCCCGATCCTGACCTGATCATCCGCACCTCGGGCGAGCAGCGCCTCTCCAACTTTCTCATGTGGCAGGCCGCCTACGCCGAATTCGTGTTCCTGCCGATGCACTGGCCGGATTTCGACCGTGAGGCCTTCGATCAGGCCCTTGCGACCTATACCCGGCGCGAGCGCCGCTTCGGCGGGGTAACGGCGCCCGACGAACCGCTACGCCAGATGAAGTCCGCTCTGTGATCGAACGGGCGGGCGCGCACCAGGCAGATCCATCCACGCTTGCCAAAGATGCGCCCCGGCCGCGTCGTTGGGCCGACCTCGCCCCGCGGGTCGCCTCCGGACTTGTCCTCATCGCCTTGGCGCTCGTCACGGCCTTCGTGGGCGGGCATTCCTTTGCGCTGTTCTGGCTGGCGGCGTCGGCCGCGGTCTATTGGGAGTGGCAGCATCTGGTGGCCGGCGATCGCTTGGCGCTGCGCTTCGGCATCGGGGCCCTGGCGCTCGCCGCCTGCGTGCCCCTCGCGGTCTCCGGCCAGATCGGCGCCGCCCTCGCGGTGGTTGGCGTGGGCTCCGTGGGCGTTTTGGCGGTGAGCCCCTCTGGCTTGCGCGTCGTCGCGGCCTCGGGAGTGGCCTATGCGGCGGCCCTGGTGCTGTCGGTCAATGTCCTGCGGACGTCGTTCCCGGGCGGCCTCGAATCGATTTTATGGCTCTTCGCGGTCGTCTGGGGCACCGACATCATGGCCTATTTCGGCGGTCGTCTGCTGGGGGGCCCGAAGCTGTGGCCGCGTCTGTCGCCCTCGAAAACTTGGTCGGGCTTTCTGATTGGGATTGGATCGGGAGCGCTGGCCGGTGCCGCGGTGGCGCCCGCGCCCGGCCCCTACGGCCATTACATCGCGGTCGGTCTCTTCGCAGCCGCGCTTGCGCAAGGCGGCGATCTTTTTGAATCGGCGTTGAAACGCCGCTATGGGGTGAAGGACGCAAGTCACATCATTCCTGGCCATGGCGGCGTGATGGATCGACTCGACGGATTCGTCGCGGCGGCCGTCTTCGCGGCCTGCCTCGGCGTGGCGCGCTTCGGTCTCGATCGGGCGGGCGCCGGATTGTTCACGTGGTGACATATGACAAGGGAGACTCGTGTGGCCAGATCTGCCCCGGCTAGCGTTTCTGGCGCCCGCAAGGCGCGGGAACCACGATCCGTGGTGATCCTCGGCGCAACAGGCTCGGTCGGGCGCTCGACAGCCCAGGTTCTGTCCGTGGACCCGTCGCGTTTCGATGTCGCCGCGCTCGTAGGCGGACGTGACGCCGAGGCTTTGGCGCGGATGGCCGTCGCGCTGCGCGCCCGGTTCGTCGTCATCGCGGACCCGGACCGATATGCGGCACTGAAGGATGCGCTCGGCGCGAGCGGCATAGAGGCCGCGGCGGGCGCGGAGGCCGTCGTCGAGGCCGCGACACGACAAAGCGACATCGTGATCGCGGCCATCGCGGGTACGGCCGGCGTCCTGCCCACCCATGCGGCGCTCGAGGCGGGTCGCACCGTGGCGCTCGCCAACAAGGAGACCATGGTTTGCGCCGGCGTGCCCGTGATGGCGACGGTCGGGCGGTCGGGCGCCACCATCCTGCCGCTCGACAGCGAGCATAACGCCATTTTTCAGGCTTTGGGCGGTGCCCCGATCTCAAGCGTCGAGAAGATGACGCTGACGGCATCGGGCGGTCCGTTCCGGACCTGGAGCGCCGAACGGATCGCGGCCGCGACCGTGACCGAAGCGCTCGCGCATCCGAATTGGGCGATGGGACGCAAAGTGACGATCGATTCCGCGAGCCTGATGAACAAGGGGCTGGAACTGATCGAGGCGCACTATCTGTTCGGCATCGAAGCGGCACGCCTGGATGTCGTGGTACATCCGCAATCTGTGGTCCACGGCCTAGTTTCGTTCGCCGATGGTTCCGTCAACGCCGGAATGGCGCTGCCCGACATGCGGGTGCCGATCGCCCATTGTCTGGGCTACCCGAACCGCTTCGAAAGTGGCGCCCGCAAGCTCGATCTGGCTGCTGTCGGGACCTTGACGTTCGAACGGCCGGACCTCGAACGATTTCCGTCGCTGCGTCTGGCCCAGGATGCGCTTCGAACGGGCGGGGGGCTTCCGACGGTCTTGAACGCCGCCAATGAAATCGTGGTGGAGGCCTTCCTGGCGGGCCGCATGGCGTTCGGCGCCATGGTGGGGTTGGTGGACCGCGTGTGCCAAGCCGCCATCGCGGACGGCTCGGCTCGGGCCCCCGCCAGCGTGGCTGAAGCGCTCGCCGTTGACCATGTTGCAAGAGAAAGGGCGGCCGCTCTCTTGGATTAGGCTCGCTTTAGGAACATTGTAAGGAAGTTGTTAACTTTTCGCGCGATTGGGTCCGGCTTTGGACTTGCTGCGGCGCGTGAGCAAGACGGGCGGACCGGCCGCTCCGGAGCATGTCATGGCCCTCTTCAGTCACATTCCGACGGTGTTCGGCTACGTGTTCCTCCTCGTTCTGGTGGTGTTCTTCCACGAGCTCGGGCATTTTCTGGCGGGACGCTGGGTGGGCGCCAAGATCGATGCTTTCTCGGTGGGGTTCGGGCCGGAACTCTGGTCCTTCACCGACCGCAAAGGGACCCGCTGGCGTCTCGCCGCGATCCCGTTCGGCGGCTACGTCAAGTTCCACGGCGAACAGGAAACCTCGCCTCGGCCGGAACAACCCTTGCCGGGTGAGGCGGCCGTCGATCGTAACCGGACTTTTGCGGGTAAAAGCGCCTGGCAGCGCGGCCTCATCGTGGCGGCCGGCCCGTTCTTCAGCTTCCTGCTCGCCGTGGTGCTCTTCTCCGGCCTGTTTGCCATCGATGGCGTGACGGTGCTGAGGCCCCGTGTGGCTTCGGTGGTGGCGGCGAGCGCGGCCGAGCGCGCCGGCTTTCAGCCGGGCGATCTGGTGACTTCCATCGGCGGTACGCCGATCGACAGTTTCATGGACATGCAGCGCCTCATCCAAGAGTCCAGCGACGTTCCGCTGGCCATCGGCGTCGAACGGGACGGCGCCGCCCTGAACCTGGTCGCCACGCCCGAACGGAAGGATGTGAAAGGCCAGTTCGGCACCGCGCGCGTCGGCGTGCTCGGCATCGCGGCCTCGACCGACCCGCAGGATCTTTCGGTCAGGCGCCTCGGGCCTGGGCAGGCCGTGGTCGCGGCCGGCAAGGAATGTTGGTATGTCGTCAGCCGGACCGTGAGCTATCTCGGGGGCTTGTTGATCGGCCGGGAATCGGTCGCCCAGCTGTCGGGACCGGTTCGCATGGTCGAAGTGACCGACCAGGTCGTCAAGATGGGATTCTCGGCCCTTCTCAGCCTGGCGGCCTTCTTCTCGGTATCCATCGGGTTTTTCAATCTTCTGCCGATTCCGCCGCTGGATGGCGGCCGCCTGATGTTCTGCTGCATTGAAGCTCTGCAGGGGAGGCCGGTCAGCGACCGCGTCCAGGAGTTCGGCTTCCGGATCGGGATAGCGGTCGTGGTCACGCTGATGCTTTGCGCGACATACAACGACCTGTCTCGGCTGTTCGTGAGTTAATTGCGGCATTTCAGCGACTTGTCAGCGGTTTGCGTGGCCGTCAGGTCACGCCTGTCCGGTTTAGCCGAAGCTCGGCCGAAACACCGTTTGCACCCCCCCGTAAACCTTGTAGAAGCGAAAATCTGAAATAACAAAAGCCTGGTAACCGAAGCCTAGGTTTCGCAAGCCATCAATGACTGTCGATCAGGTTGAGGGACTGGAGGCGCGCCAATGCGCCGCCAGTAGGACGGGGACCGAGTGTACATGCAGTTTCTACGCGGCTTCTTGAACCGGGCCCTGATCGTGACGATGCTGTCCATCATGGTGGCCGGCGCGTCATCGACGGCCTCAGCAGAATCCATCGTCGTGGAAGGCAATCACCGGGTCGATGCCGACACGGTCCGCTCTTATTTCACCGGTGCCGACAAGGGCAACGTCAACCAGGCCGTCAAAGACCTGTATGCCAGCGGGCTTTTTTCGGACGTCAAGGTCGAGCAGCGCGGGGGCACGCTGGTCGTCAGGGTTTCCGAGAACGGCGTCATCAACCGGGTCGCCTTCGAGGGCAACAACAAGATCAAAGGCGATCAGCTTTCGCCGCAACTCGAGTCGAAGAATCGCGGGCCTTATTCCCCAACGGTGGTCCAGGCGGACATCCAGCGCATCCTCGAGATCTATCGCAATTCGGGCCGCGCCAACGCCAAGGTTACATCGCGCCTCGTCGAGTTGCCCAACGGACGGGTCGACGTGGTGTTCACCATCGACGAGGGCGACAAGACCGGCGTGAAATCGATCGAGTTCGTGGGCAACAAGGCATTCGGCTCGGGCAAACTGCGCGGGCTGATGACCACCACGGAGTCGAACTTTCTCTCCTGGCTCAAGACGTCCGACGTCTATGATCCCGCCAAAATCGCTTCCGACGAGGAGCTGATCCGCCGCTTCTATCTGCGCAACGGCTATGCCGATTTCAGGATCGTCGATTCGGCCGTGAAGTTCGACAGCCAGGGTGGCGGCTACAACGTCGTCATCACGGTCGAGGAAGGCGCGCAATACACGATCGGGTCGATCCGGGTGGATTCGCATCTCGCGGAAGTCAACGGTGAGCAGCTGCAGAAATTCGTGCGGCTCGGCCCCGGCGACGTTTACGATGGGGATCAGGTCGAGAAGACGACCGAAGCCTTGACCCGGGAGGTCGGTCGACGCGGGTTCGCCTTCTCTGAGGTGCGGCCGCGCGGCGACCGCGATCCGGCGACCCACAAGGTATCGCTCGATTTCGTGGTCGACGAAGGTCCGCGCGTCTACATCGAGCGCATCAACATCCGCGGCAATACGCGGACGCGGGACTACGTCATCCGGCGCGAATTCGAAGTCGGCGAAGGCGACCCCTACAACAAGGTTCTGATCGACCGCGCCGAACGTCGCCTGAACAGCCTCGGCTTCTTCAAGAAGGTCAAGATCACCAACGAGCCGGGCTCGGCCGCCGATCGCGTCATCATCGATGTGGACGTCGAGGATCAGCCCACTGGATCGTTCTCGGTCTCCGGCGGTTACTCGACCAGCGACGGCTTCATCGCCGAGGTCGCGGTCACCGAAACCAACTTCCTGGGCCGCGGACAATACGTGAAGCTGGCCGTGCAGGAAGGTCAGTACGCCCGCGGCGTCGATTTCTCCTTCACGGAGCCCTACATCCTCGACACGCGGATCGCGGCCGGCTTCGACATCTTCGCCAAGCAGAGCGACAACTCGCAATATTCGATCTACAGCTCTTTCGTCACCGGCGGCAC
Organism: uncultured Lichenihabitans sp.; assembly: GCA_964245915.1. Lineage (GTDB taxonomy): Bacteria > Pseudomonadota > Alphaproteobacteria > Rhizobiales > Beijerinckiaceae > Lichenihabitans. The sequence continues at coordinate 62,625 of CAXTOT010000007.1, forward strand.
GTTGCGGCTCGGGATTCCGATCACCGACGAGTTCTCGATCTCGCCGCATTATTCGATCTACAACACCAAGATCAGCATCCCGAACAAGTCGTCGCAGCCCTACAACGACTGTTCGTTTCCCATTGGCGGCGTGACCCCGATCGATCCCACCAATGCGGCTCAGGTCGCCGCGTTTCCGGGCAATCCGGTGGCCACTGCAAGCAGCAATTGCTTGACCAACGGCGAAGCGTCCTTGGCCATCAAGGAAGCCCAGGGCTCTGTGCTGACCAACCTGGTCGGCTTCAACCTGACCTATAACACGCTCGACAACCTCAAGAACCCGACCACCGGCCTTTACGTCGACATCCGGACGGACGTTGGTTTCGACTCGGGTGGGACCGTCAACGACTCGAACATCTTCGTCCGCAACACCGCGGATCTGCGCTACTACCATCCGATTTATGACGACATCGTCGGCTTCATCCACATCCAGGGCGGCAACGTCGCGGCGCTGGACGGCAAGCCGCTGCGCATCAGCGACGAGTTCCAACTCGGCCCGACCCTCGTCCGTGGCTTCGCACCCTCGGGTATCGGCCCGCGCGATATCAGCGATCTCACCAACCTGCAGACGGCGGGCTTGGGTGGCTCGCACTACGCCGGGGCATCGCTCGAAGTGCAGTTTCCGCTCTATGGCCTGCCCCGCGACCTTGGCCTGAAGGGGGCCCTGTTCTCCGATGCGGGCACCCTGTTCGGCTATGATGGCCGGACGAATTTCGCCAATGGCGCGGCCTGCACCTTCACCACGGTAACCTCGCTGAGCCAGGGAACTTGCGTGAACGTACGCGACTCCTCGACCATCCGATCGTCGGTCGGCGCGAGCTTGATCTGGGCCTCCCCGGTGGGCCCGCTGCGCTTCGATTACGCCTTCGCCTTGACCAAGGACAAATACGATCAGACCCAGGCGTTCCGCTTCTCGGGCGGCACCGCGTTCTGATCCTTTCTCGCGAGCATAGGACGAGGCTTCAGCCTTTTTTCGGCTGGAGCCTCGTTTCCGTTCTACGGTGCCTGCCACCCAGTCAGGGCTCTGCCAGGCCTGGACCGATTTAGCTTCGACCACGGGCCTGCATGAGCGCACCGGTCTTCTTTCGCCCCGCCTGCTCGCCCACCTTGGGCGAGATCGTGACTTGGACCGGGGCCGCTGTGCCGGACGGCACCGATCTTTCGGCCGTGATCTCCGGTGTGGCCCCGATCGATCAGGCGGCCCCGGGGATGCTGACGTTCCTGGACAACCCGCGCTATGCGGTCCTTCTGCCACAAACACGTGCCGCCGCCTGCCTGGTGCCGGCGCGTTCTGCTGCAATGGTGCCGCCAGGCACGGCGGCGCTCGTGGCGAGCGAGCCCTACCGGGCGGTGGCGTTGGTGCTGGCCAAACTCTATCCCGACGCGCTTCGCCCCGGGCCCATCTTCGGCGTGGCCGGGATTTCGCCGGGGGCTTTCATCCATCCCGACGCGCGGCTCGAATCGGGTGTCATGATCGACCCGGGCGCCGTGATCGGACCACGCGCCGAGATCGGCTCAGGCACGATCGTGGGCGCAAACTGTGTGATCGGGGCGGACGTTCGGATCGGCCGATCGTGCTCGATCGGCCCGCAATCGACCATTCTCCACGCCTTGATCGGCAATTCCGTCATCATCCATCCCGGAGCCCGGATCGGGCAGGATGGATTCGGGTTCGCGATGGGTCCGCGCGGCCACCTCAAAGTGCCGCAGGTCGGCCGCGTGATCATTCAGGACGACGTCGAGATTGGTGCCAACTCGACCGTGGATCGGGGGTCGAACCGCGATACGATTATCGGCGAGGGCACGAAGGTCGATAACCTTGTGCAGATCGCCCACAATGTGGTGATCGGTCGGCATTGCGTGATCGTGTCCCAAAGCGGCATCTCGGGTTCGACCACGATCGGGGATTTCGCGGCCACCGGTGGTCAGGCCGGGATCACGGGGCATCTCACCATCGGTGCGGGCGCGCAGATCGGCGCGCAATCCGGGGTGATGGCGGATGTTGCGGCGGGCGCCCGCGTGGCCGGCTCGCCCGCGCAGCCGGTTCGCGATCTCTTCAAGCAGGTCGCTCTGCTGAAGCGCCTCGCGCTGGAAAGCCGACCGGGGCAGGGCGCGCCCAAGGTGTGAGGCCCGGTTCGCGGACGATCCTGCATCTGGCGCCCGTCTTCGCCCTTGGCCCCTGGCACCGAGTATGCGACATGGCCGACGCGACAAGCTTCAGGCGGCGGTCGCCGGTCGGCCCGTTCCTTCATGGCTGGCCAGCCTCTCATATTGAACGCCGCCGGGCCTGCGGGGCGGGTCGACTCGGATGCTGACTGGACCGGTTAATGGATAATATCGCGCAGGACTCGCTTGATACGCTCGACATCCTCGGCCTGCTCGAGGCCTTGCCGCATCGCTACCCGTTCCTGCTGGTCGACAAGATCGTCAAAATGCGGGGCGATGAGAGCTGCGTCGGCATCAAGAATGTCACGTTCAACGAGCCTCATTTCCAGGGCCACTTTCCGGCCCGGCCCGTGATGCCCGGCATCCTGCTCATCGAGGGAATGGCGCAGACGGCGGGCGCGTTATGCGTGCACTCGCAGCATCTGGCGCGGCCGAAGCTCGTCTACTTCATGACCATCGACAAGGCGAAGTTCCGCAAGCCGGTCGTTCCGGGCGACGTCGTCGAATATCACCTCACCAAGACCGCCCGGCGCCGCAACATGTGGTGGTACAAGGGCGAGGCCATGGTGGCGGGCACGCTGGTTTGCGAGGCTCTGGTGAGCGCCATGCTGGTGATGGAGTGACGGCTTCCGATCAGTCCGCGATCGTCGCTGCCGGCCCAGCGACCGTCCACCCGTCTGCCATCGTCGAGCGTGGTGCGAGACTCGGGCAGGGGAGCACGATCGGGCCATTCTGCCTCGTCGGACCCGAGGTCGAATTGGGCGATGGCGTTCAACTCATCGCCCATGTGGTGGTGGCGGGGCAGACCCGGATCGGACCGCGCACGCGGATCTTTCCCTTCGCCTCGATCGGCCATGAGCCGCAGGATCTCAAATACCGCGGCGAGCCCTCCACGCTGGCGATCGGAGCCGATTGCCTGATCCGCGAAGGCGTCACCATGAACCCCGGCACTGCGGCGGGAGGGTCGGTCACGACCATCGGGGACAAAAGCACCTTTTTGGCCAATGCGCATGTCGCGCATGATTGCCGCGTCGGCAGCAATGTCATCTTGTCCAACAACGTCATGCTGGCGGGTCATTGCCGCGTCGGGGATTTCGCGATCCTGGGCGGCGGCGCCGCGGTCCATCAATTCGTCCGGATCGGGCCGCACTCCTTCGTGGGCGGCCTGGCGGGCGTCGAGAACGACGTGATTCCCTATGGGATGGCACTCGGCAACCGCGCCTATCTGGCGGGCCTCAATCTGGTCGGCCTGAAGCGCCGTGGATTTTCGCGGGAGCAGATTCATGACCTGCGCCGGGCCTACCGGCTGATCTTCGCGGCCGAGGGCACGCTCAAGGAGCGGATCGAGGATGTGGGGAGCGAATTTTCGGCCCATGTCGAGGTGCATGAAATTCTCGACTTCATTCGCAACGGGGGAGACCGGGCGGTTTGCTTGCCTCGCGAGGCCAAGGAATCGGCGGGATGACGCCTTCGGGCCGGCCCATCGGCCTGCCGCCCGAGGCCGGTTCTGATGGGCCGATCCGCATCTTCCTGGTGGCGGGCGAGCATTCAGGCGATCAGCTCGGCTTCAAGCTGATGCGCGCTATGCGGACGGCGTCGCCACGCCCGATCCTGTTCCAGGGCGTCGGCGGCGAGCGCATGGAGGCCGAGGGCCTGCGCTCGCTGTTCGCCATGTCCGAGATCGCGGTGAACGGGATCCTGCCGGTGATCAGGCGGCTTCCCTCGCTGCTCCGCCGGATCCGGCAGACCGCGGATGCGGTGGTGGCCGCCAGGCCTGACGCGCTCGTGATCATCGACAGTCCCGACTTCACGCACCGCGTCGCCAAACGGGCTCGTCTGAAACTGCCCGACCTTCCCGTGATCGACTACGTCAGCCCGACCGTTTGGGCGTGGCGCACTGGCCGGGCCAAAGCCATGCGGGCCTATGTCGATCACGTGCTTGCGCTGCTGCCCTTCGAGCCGGACGCTCATGAGCGACTCGGAGGGCCGGCCTGCACCTATGTGGGCCATCCCCTGATCGAGCGGCTCGACGAATTGCGGCCATCGCCCGAAGAGGCGGCCCGTCGCACCGCGGACCCACCCGTCATCCTGGTGCTGCCGGGGTCCCGCCGTTCCGAGATCCGCCGTCTCATGGCCGATTTCGGTGCCGCGCTCGGTCGACTCCAAGCCTCGGTCGGGCCGATCGAATTGCTGCTGCCGGCGGTCGATCATCTCGTCTCGGAGATCCGGGAGCGCAGCGCGGGCTGGCCGGTCACGCCCCGCATCCTTCAGGGCGAGGCCGAAAAGCTCGGTGCGTTCAGGCGCTCGCGCGCCGCCTTGGCGGCATCGGGCACCGTCACGCTGGAGCTTGCGCTCGCGGGCGTGCCCACCGTGGTGGCCTACCGGGTGTCGGCCCTCGAAATGAATTTGCGTTTCCTCGTCAAGGTCCCCTCGATCGTGCTGCCCAACCTCGTGACGGGCGACCGCAGCGTTCCGGAATTTCTCGGCGACGATTGCACCCCCGAGCGGCTGGCCATGGCGCTTCTGCCCCTCGTGCAAGGTGGCCCGGCCCGGGACGCTCAGACGGCCGCCATGGGACGACTCGACCGATTGATGCGTCTCGACGCGGGTGAGCCGAGCGACAAGGCCGCAGTGGCTATTTTGCAGCACGCCTACAAGCTCTGAACTTCCGATGTGAGGCAGGCGCGGAAAAACTGTTGAAGCGCGAAATCCCGCTTTACGGTTAATGGAGCCTCAATCTCCGTCCTGTCTACTCAATCTCGAAGCTAAGCGTTGCCCGCGGTGCCTGCCTCTGCGTAGCCGCCCGGCGCGACGGCGACACGAGTGCGGGTTGGTCGGAGCGGATTATGAGATTCGACAACGAAGACGATCAGATGCGCCGGGAGCCGATGCTCCGGCACGAGCTGGACCTGCCCGCCATGGGCCGCGTGGTCAGGCGCCGCAAATATTGGGTGCTCGGGCCGGTGCTGCTGTGCTTCATCGCGGCCTTGATCGGGGTCAACGTGGTGGCGCCGCGCTACACGGCCGAAGCCAAGATCCTGCTCGAGAACCAGGAGAACTTCTTTACCCGCCCCGACCGCGGCGGGCGGGAAACCGATGTACTGCCCGACGACGAAGCCGTGCAAAGCCAGGTTCAGCTCGTCTCGTCCCGCGACATCGCGCGCGACGCCATCAAAGTGCTCGGCCTTCAGGGCAATCCGGAGTTCGATCCGCTCGCCAATGGGCTGGGGAGCGTGACGCGCCTGCTCGTGCTGCTTGGCCTGGAACGCGACCCGCTTCGGGTTGCGCCGGAAGAGCGGATTCTGTCCACCTATTACGACAAGCTGAACGTTTATCCGGTAGTCAAGTCGCGCGTGCTGAGCGTTCAGTTCACCGCGCAGGACCCCGATCTCGCCGCCAAGGCCGCGAATACCATTTCCGACCTCTATATCAACCTCCAATCGAGCGCCAAACGCGATAGCGCCCGGACCGCCGCGGCGTCACTGGCGAGCCAAATCGCGGATCTCAAGGTCAGGGCCGCGGCAGCCGAAACCAAGGCGCAGGAATATCGCGCGCAGAATGGCCTTCTGGTCGGCACCAACAATACGACCATCACGTCGCAGCAACTGGCCGACATCACAACGCAGCTCGCCCAAAGCCGCACCGCGGAGGCCGACTCGCAAGCCAAGGCCAAACTGCTCCGCGACATGATCAAGGCCAACCGAATCAGCGAAGTGCCGGATGTCGCCAACAATGACCTGATCCGCCGGATTTCCGACCAGCGCATCACGTTGAAGGCCCAGATCGCGCAGCAAGCGCAGACGCTGCTTCCCGGTCACCCGCACATGCAGGAGCTCAACGCCCAGCTCGCCGACATCGACAACCAGATGCGGACGGCGGCCGATAAGATCGCGCGCACGCTTGAGAATGACGCTCGCATCGCGGCCAGCCGCGTCGAAAACCTGAAGACCGCGCTCGACGCGCAGAAGCAAACCGCCAGCACGGCCGGTGCCGACGAGGTCACGCTCAACAATCTCGAATCGCAGTCGCGCCTGCTGAAAGACCAGCTCGAGTTCACGACGCAGAAGTACCAAGAGGCCTTCGCGCGTGAAAATGCCCAGTCAACTCCTGCGGACGCCCGTGTGATTTCACGCGCGGTTGCGCCCGCGACTCCATCTTTTCCCCGCAAAGGGCCGATGATCGCGATCTTCACATTGGCGGGTCTTTTGCTGTCGATCGGCGTCGTCATCGGCCGGGAACTGCTTTCCGGACGCGCCTTCATCCGCGAGACATCGCCCGGAGCCATGCCGGTTCAGCTCGCCCGCGAAGGCCGCTATGAGGACGAGGTTGAGGAGCTCGAAGCGCGCCCGACACCACCCGGCGCCCCGATGGCCACGACGGCAAGAAGCGAGGACGACATGTCGCCGGACCTTGCCGCCGTGCTCAATGAGATCGGCACGCGCCGCAGAGATCATGGCGGCATTCGCACCGTGATGGCGGGCGCCGCCGCGAACGTCCCGGTGGTCCCGACCGCGCTGCGGCTGGCCCGAGCCTTGGCACGACACAACCGGGTGATCCTGGTCGATTGCGGGGCCGGACCCAGCGACCTCGACGGCCTTCTGGCCCGAGGGCAGACGAACCTCGCCGACGACTATACCATGCCCGGCTTGAAGGACCTGCTGGCTGGCCGGACCACCTTCGCCGAGGTGATCCATAGGGACCCGATGTCCAGGCTGCACATCGTGCCCTTGGGGACAGGCCGCTCTGACGATCAGGAGGAGAGTTTCGACCTCGTGGCGGATGCGCTTGGGGAAACCTACGACCATGTGATCTTTGCCGTCCCGGTTCCCTTGCATGGCGAGGAGCTCGTTGCCGGGGAGCGGGCCGACCTCGCGGTCCTGATCGAATCGTCCGACTTGTCGCGAGAGGACGTCGATGCTTGCCGCGCGGCGCTCTACGCGGCCGGTGTTCCGAAGGTCGTCACGTTGGATCTCGATGCCGCCGACCAGCTGGCCGCAACCCGGAGCGCCGCTTAGCGTCGCGGGATGGCGTTCGCAATCCGAGCGCGAAGCCGCCGTAGCCGCTGCACCGCCGGCCAAGCCCAGACCGAGCGTTTGACCGCCCGTTTCACGCGCAGGCGCAACGATTCGCCCACCAGACACAGCCGTCCGACAGGCGTGAGCGGGAAAAAACTGTCGAACAGCGGATCCGGGACGGGGCAGTAGGTTTCTTTGTAGCGCGCCTCGCCCACGCCGAGATCGAAGCTGCCAAAACCCTCGAGACATTTCATCCGAATAACGGAGGCGAGCAGCAGGTCACCCGGGCTGTTTCGGGCATAGGCCAGTTCCGCATCATGCGAGATCAGCATGCCGGAGAAGTGTCCCGCATGCGCCAGTCCGCCGAAGGTGGCGACGATTCGCTCGCCGCAGTGGAGGGCGTGAAGCTCGAGCGCCGCCGCACCCTCGGGCGAGGGCTGGGAGGCCTGCTGCAAGAACGCGCGGCGCGCCGGACTGTCCAAACTGGCCCGCACCCCGGCGGCGGCGAGCTTGGAGGCCTTCTGGGCCAGATGAGTCGACAGAATCTCATCGATCTCGTGGGCCGAGCGCGCGACGCGGTGGGACACCGCCCCAACCGCGTCGAGCCGGTTCCGCTTGGTACGCAAGAGCTTGCGAGCATGGTTCGAGTGACGAGCATCGAAGAAGGCGTCCGGATCGGCCGGCAACACCGCGCGGTGGCTAAAACTCGGGCTTGGTTGCCCCGGCCACAGCGCGAGCGGATTGGGGATAGCCTGCCATTGATGCGGCTGGTCCAAGAGCGCGAACATGTCGACGCGCAAGGGCGATGCTGCTGCTGCCGCGCGGAACAAGGCAACGATGTCGGTCGGCCGCCACACCGGACCCGGCCTGAACAGGCCCATGTTGTAGTTGCACTGCTTGCCGCCCAAAAATCCCGCGACCCGCATGAAGGGGGACCGCCGCACTCCGAGCGGGAGGAGCGCCAAAACGCGACCGTGCCGGTCGTAGGCCAGCACCAGGAAAGGAACGATTCCGGCGGCCCGGCCTTCCGTGCCGATCCAGGGCAGCAGGAAGCCGCTCGTCTGGAACGGCGAGATCGGAGCGATCGCTTCGAGTTCCCGCCAGGCTTCGAGTGCGAGGCTCGGATCGGTCAGCACGTCGACCCGTGCAAACACGCAGAGGGCCAGGTCCGATCCATCCCCGGCACTCGAACGGGATCGACCCGGCGCGATGCTCTCTTGGATGTCGGCGCGCATCCCGCCTCCGCTTGGACGCCAACGTCCGCCATTCAGCTTGCTGCTTAGCAAGCAAACGTCAACGCCCCCTTGCTACGCTCATCGAAGGAGTGAATTGGGCATGGGCTTGCGACGACGGGTCATCGAGGCAGGCTTTGGCGTCATCGCGGCAACGCGGCTGCACCGCCTTGCGGCGCCCTATTTGCGAGGGCTCGGCGCCATTCTGATGTTTCACCACGTCCGGCCGCCGGCCCGGCATGACTTCGCGCCCAACGGGCTGCTCGACATCACGCCGGACTTCCTCGACGCGGCCATCCGCCATCTGCAGCACTGCGGCTATGACATCGTGACGCTCGACGAGGCTTTGGAACGGCTGCGCCTTGGGACCCCGGCAAAGCGGCCGTTCGCGGTGCTGACCTTCGACGACGGCTACCGGGACAACAGGGATTTTGCCTTGCCGATCCTGGAGCGGCACGGGGCGCCTGCGACCTTCTATGTGACGACCGGTTTTGCCGACCGGAGCGCCCGCCTGTGGTGGGTGGAACTCGAAGAGGCCGTTCGCCGCGCCGATCGCCTCGTTCTGACAATCGCTGGAGAGCGGCTCGACCTTCGCGCCCGCAATGCTCGTGAAAAGCTAGACGCCTATGAGGCCATCTACTGGCGTCTGCGGCATGGCCCGGAGGATCAGCTGCTCGGCACGATCGCGGCACTCTGCGCCGAGCAGGGTGTCGATGGCTGCAGCCTCGTCGCGGCTGACTGCATGGACTGGGCCGAGATCGAGGCTTTCGCCAACCATCCGCTGGTCTCGATCGGGGCGCATACCCTCACCCATCCGATGCTGGCCAAATGGAGCGAAGCGCGCGTCCGTCGCGAACTGGAGGAGGCAAAGGCCAGCCTGGAAACCCGCCTCGCGCGACCTGTGCGTCATCTGGCCTATCCGGTCGGGGACCGCACCTCAGCGGGGCCGCGTGAATTCGCCCTGGCGCGGGCGTGCGGGTTCACGAGTGCCGTCACGACCCGCCCCGGTCTCATTTACGCCGAACATGCCGCGCATTCGACGGCTTTGCCCCGCGTCTCCGTGAACGGAAACTTTCAGACGACCACGAACCTGGATATCCTGTTGTCGGGCGCCGCCTTCGCCTTGTGGAATCGGGGCCGTCACGTCGACGCGGCATAATCCCGGTGTCGATGGAGACCCTCACGTGCATTGGACAGTTTTTTCGCTTGTCTCGACAGTGTTGGCCATCGGGTTGCCAAGCGCGGCCGCTTTGGCGGTCGGCGCTTCACCGGTGTGGCCCGATACCACTCAGTCCCGTCTCGAAGCTCTGGCCTTGTTGCAGACCCTGAACGTCGACTTGTTGAGCCACGACAGCGCAACCCTGACACTCGACCGATGGTGCGGCGCCCACCAATTGGCCACCCCGGCCCGCATCGTGGCCGAGCGTGTCAAGACCGAAAAAGAACCCACGGTCGAGCAGCGCCAAACCCTTGGTGTCGGAGCCGACGAGCCCGTCCGCTACCGCAGGGTCCGCTTACGCTGCGGGGATGTCGTGCTTTCGGAGGCGGACAATTGGTATGTCCCGGCTCGGTTGACGGCCGGCATGAACCAACAGCTGGAAACCACCGACATCGCCTTCGGCCGCGCCGTACAGCCTTTGCATTTCCAACGCCGCACGCTCGCCGCCACCTTGCTGTGGCAGCCCCTTCCCGAGGGGTGGGAGATGGGCGCCCAACCGCCAAGACAAAGCGGCGACACATTGGCAATCCCGAACCAGGTGCTGCAGCACCGCGCCATTTTGACGCTTCCCGACGGCACGCCCTTCAGCGAAGTGGTTGAAACCTACACCAGCCACGTGCTCGGCTTTCCCCAGCCCTCCCTCCGCTAGATCGGGCCAGGAGCCGGATCGTCGGGGTCGGGGCGTTCCATCCAGGTCAGCAGGGGGAGCAGCGGCACAATCCAGGCGAGTCCCACGACCGCGTAGAAGATCGTTTGCGCCCATGCTGGCATGTGGTGCACCGGCTCCGACTGCGCGACCAACATGGCGGTAGCCGCATAAATGCCGACAAAGGCGAGCATCACGCTCGCGCCGACGAATTTCCGGGTACGTCTGCGCATCTTTGTCCTAGAAGGCTGGCCGGGTGCCGTACCGGTTGCTTGGCAAGGGCTTCCGTCCGGCAGCAATTCGAATTCGCGTCTCAAAGCAGGTTCGCCGCTTCATGTCGACCCAATCCAGCCTCAACGTCGCGACCCCGAACATGTCTCCGCACTTGGCGGTCGCGGTGCCGACGCAAGCCGGGCTCGACCGCCTCAACGCGGTCCGCATCTGGCTGTGGATCGTGGCCCTGATGATCCTCGCCATGGTGGTGGTGGGCGGCGCAACGCGCCTGACCGAGTCAGGGCTCTCGATCACCGAATGGAAGCCCATCAGCGGCGTCATCCCGCCCCTGACCCAGGACGCCTGGCAGGCCGAGTTCGACAAATACAAGACCATTCCTCAATACGCGCAGGTGTTTCCCGCCATGGACCTGCAGGGCTTCAAATCGATCTTCTATTGGGAATGGGCGCATCGGCTCCTCGGCCGGGTGATCGGCATCGTGGTGGCGCTCCCGCTGGCATGGTTCTGGCTGTCGGGCGCCCTGTCGCGTGGGCTCAAGATCAAGCTCGTCGGTCTTTTGGCGCTCGGCGCCCTGCAGGGTCTCATCGGCTGGTGGATGGTGAAATCGGGTCTCGTGAACCGGACCGAGGTCTCGCAATATCGCTTGGCGCTGCACCTGCTCGTCGCCTCGGCCACGCTGGCGTTGTCGGTCTGGTTTGCCGAAAGCCTGTATCCCGCGCCCTTGGTGCGGCTCGGGAATGCCACAGCGCGGGTTCGTGTATCCGCGACATTGTTGGTGGCGGGTGTCTTCGTGCAGCTCGGTCTCGGGGCCCTCGTGGCCGGGCTGCGGGCTGGCCGCATCTACAACACATGGCCACTCATGGGCGACTATGTGGTGCCGCCCCGATCGGAGCTTTTCTTCAACACCCCGCTCTGGCGCAACGCCTTCGAGAACGCCACGACCGCGCAGTTCGACCATCGCATGATGGCCTACCTTTTGCTCATCGGCGCCGTGGCCCATGCCCTCGATTGCCGACGTGCCGCGCCCAAAACCCGCGCCGCACGCACCTCGCTCGCTCTGGTGATCGTGATTGCATGCCAAGCCTCGATCGGCATCGCCACCCTGGTGTGGTCCGTGCCGCTCGGCGCGGCCCTGACCCATCAAGCCTTTGCGATGGTGGTTTTGGCCGTTGCCGTCACCCACCGCTGCGGCTTGCGTGGTGCATGGCGGCGGACCCCGCCGCTTCAGGTCATCGCCCCCGCAAGCGCCTGATCGAGATCGGCGATCAAGTCATCGACGTCTTCCAGCCCCACATAGAGGCAGATCAGTCGGTCTTTGCTCGGTGCTGCGTCCGCCAACGCCGACCGCGCCCGTCCCGCGGGTCCCGATACAGCGACCAACTGCAATCGATGGGCGAATGAAGCGTGGTCCGCGCCGCCATGTAGGACAAAGCTGAGGATCGGGCCAGCAGCGGTCCCATCCTCCAACCCGGCATAAGCTGTCCGTTCGACCGCCGGATGAGCCGATAGATGACGCGTGATCGCGAGCGCGGTTTCGCCCTGACGCCGAACCCTGAGCTCCAGCGTGGCGAGCCCGGCCAGCGCCGCCGCCGTTTCGGCCGCCGCCAACCCGGACCCGAGGTCGCGCAGGCTGGTGGTGCGCAACGCCGCCGCAAACGCGAAGTTTCCGAACCGGTCGCCGATCGACTGGCCGTCGAGGAAGATTCTAGGCCGCGCCAACTTGCCGCCCACAGACCAGTCGAAGTTGCCGCCGTCGACCACGAGGCCGAAAGTGGCGGTGTCCTGACCCGTGAGCGACATCGCACCGGCATGGACCACGATGTTGGCGCCGTGTGTGATGGGGCGGATCAGGGCAGGGGTTGCGAGCGTGTTGTCGACCACCAGCGGGATCTCGGCCTGCTGGGCTATGGCGGCCAAGGCCTCGAGGTCGACGGGGTGGCCCGTTGCAAGCAGCGATTCGACCACGATCGCCTTGAGGCGGGGCGATGCCGCGTCCGCTAGGCCGTCCGGATCGGTTGGATCGAAGGCCGTCACGGTCCAACCGAACTCGTCCGCGGCCTCGGTGAGTCTGCCGAGATCGCGGCCGAAGACGGACCGTGACACCAACACCTCATCGCCGGCGCTGAGCAGCAGGTGCAACACCGTGAGATGGGCAGCAAGCCCGGACACGGCCGCGACCGCAGCGATCCCGCCTTCCAGGATCGCGAGCCTTTCCTCCATCACCGTCGAGGTTTCGGCCGCCCCCAGAATGGGTGTCGCTCTTGGGGCGACCACCTGGCTCGGGTCGTCGCCGGCGTGGATCGCGAGGGTCGAAATGCCTGGTCCCTGTCGGGACGGATCGTGGGTCATCGACGGCGCGTCCGCTTTGCTCGGTCTTGCCCCCTTACTGCGCGAACAGCCGTGGGATGTCGATCTTCGGGCATCGGTTCATCACGACATCGAGCCCAGCCGCCTCGGCCTTCTCGGCGGCCGCGTCGACTCGAACGCCGATCTGCATCCAGAACACGCTGGGGCGGGGCGCCATCGCCAAGACTTCGTCGACCACGCCTAAAACCGCGGCATTGTTGCGGAACACATCGACCATATCGACCGGTTCTGTAATGTCGGCCAGGCAGTGATAGGCCGGGGCGCCCGCGATCGTCTCGCCGGTGGCGGCCGGGTTGACGGCTAAGACCCGATAGCCGCGCGCGAGTAGAAAACGCATCACGCCGAACGACGGTCGTGCCGGGTTTTCGGAAGCCCCGACAACCGCAATCGTTTTTACCCGGCGGAGGATGTCGCGGAGATAGGAGTCCGGATAGTGATCGTGTCCTGTGACCATCACGTCATACCTCGAAGCCTGGCCGGCGCATTGGCCGAGTAAAGAGTTAGGTCCGGGGGGCAGGGCCATGCAAGGTGCGGGAGCTGCATGCGGCCTTCCGGCGCGACCTCGACTCAACAAAGCTGGTAGGGTATCATGATACCTGGTCAGGCAAACCGTTGAGACAGTTGAGATTCTGCGTGGACTCCGGCGCAAATCGTTGACGAGCGGTCAAAAGCCTTGTATTGCCCCGGCAGACGAGTGAACCCTTCGGGTGCCCTCGCGACAATCGTTGCACAAGCGGATCACTATGTTCGGCAAGACTTATTCGGCCAAGACCGCCGAGATCGAAAAGAAATGGGTGCTGATCGACGCCAAAGGCTTGGTAGTGGGCCGTCTGGCCTCCATCATCGCCATGCGTCTGCGCGGCAAGCACAAGCCAAGCTTCACGCCTCACGTCGACGACGGCGACAACATCATCGTGATCAACGCCGACAAGGTGGTGCTGACCGGTCGCAAGCGCGACAACAAGGTTTACTACCACCACACCGGTTATCCCGGCGGCATCAAGGAGCGGTCGGCCAAGTTCATTCTCGAAGGCCGGTTTCCCGAGCGGATCGTGGAAAAGGCCGTCGAGCGCATGTTGCCGCGTGGCCCGTTGGGCCGGCAGCAGTTCAGCAATCTGCGGGTCTACAAGGGCGCCGAGCACCCGCATGAGGCGCAGCAACCGGTAACGCTCGACGTCGGTGTCATGAATTCCAAGAACAAGAAGGTCGCCTGATATGGCCGAGACTCTCTCCTCCCTGCAGGACCTCGGATCCTCGTCGGTCGCCGAGCCCTCTTCCGCACCGGTCTATGTGCAGAAGATCGACAAGTTCGGCCGCGCCTACGCGACCGGCAAGCGCAAGGATGCGGTCGCGCGCGTCTGGCTGAAGCCCGGCACGGGTAAGGTCAGCGTGAACGATCGCACCATCGAGGTGTATTTCGCGCGCCCGGTGCTGCGCATGATCGTCAATCAGCCCTTCGAGGTGGTCAGCCGCACCAACCAGTATGACCTGGTGATCACGGTGGCGGGCGGCGGCCTTTCGGGGCAGGCGGGCGCGGTGCGCCATGGCCTGTCCAAGGCGCTCACCTATTATGAGCCCGAGCTGCGCTCCGTGCTGAAGCGCGAAGGCTTCCTCACCCGCGACTCGCGCGTAGTCGAGCGCAAGAAATACGGCAAGAAGAAAGCCCGCCGCAGCTTCCAGTTCTCCAAGCGCTGATCGGTCCCAGACCGCAGGCTTCGACAACCAAGGCTCCCCGGTTCGGGGAGCCTTTTTTATTGGCGGCCGCGCAATCATCTTTCCCGTCGGCACGTCATCGTGCCGTCGGAAAGGCGGCGCAGACCGGACCGAAACAGGGGTCATCCTCATGGCAACGATCTTCATCGACGGCGAGGCGGGCACGACGGGTCTCGGCATCCGCGACCGGTTGGCGAGCCATCCCGGCGTGGAACTGCGCAGCATCGACCCAGCCCTGCGCAAGGACCCTGGTGCCAAGCAGGCGCTTTTGGGCGAGGTCGATTTGGTGGTGCTCTGCCTGCCCGATGAGGCCTCGCGCGAGACCGTGCGGCTGGCCGATGCACTCGGCGGCGGAAGCCCCAAAATCCTCGATGCTTCCACGGCCCATCGCGTGGCGCCGGGCTGGGTCTACGGCTTCCCGGAACTTGCGGCCGGACAGCCGGATGCGATCCGGCAGGCCAGGCGCGTCGCCAATCCCGGCTGCTATGCCACGGGCGCCATCGCGCTCTTGCGCCCGCTCGTCGATGCCGACCTCATCCCCGCCGATTTTCCGATCAGCATCAATGCGGTGAGCGGTTATAGCGGCGGCGGCAAATCGATGATCGAGAGCTACGATGCCGGCACGGCGCCCGACTTCGAGCTCTACGCGCTCGGGCTCGAACACAAGCATCTGCCGGAGATCGAGGTCTATTCGCGGCTGACCCGCCGCCCACTGTTCGTGCCCTCGGTCGGCAATTTCCGGCAAGGCATGCTGGTCAGCATACCGCTGCATCTCGACGAGCTCCCGGCCAAGCCGACGATCGAGGCCTTGGGTCAGGTGCTGTCCGAACGTTATGCGGGCGGCACGTTCGTGACCTTTTTGAAGGACGATCAGGGCAAACTCGAACCGCGGTCGCTCAACGACACCAATCGGATGGAATTGCGCGTGTTCGGCAATGCGGAGCGGCGCCATGCCGTGCTGGTCGCCAAGCTCGACAACCTCGGCAAAGGTGCGTCGGGCGCCGCGCTGCAGAACATCGACCTGATGCTGGGGCTGGGTTAGAAGCCCCCAGCACCTCGGCGGCTACTGCGAGCGGAGCGAAGCAATCCAGTTTTGCTGAGCGTCCCTGGATTGATTCGGCGCAGGCGCGCCTCGCAATGACGACAAATACACCCTCAATCCACGGGTTTGGTCCAGGCCACCACCCGTTGGCGCTGCTCGCCCAGGCTCTCGATCCCGAGCGTCATGACGTCGCCTTCCTTGAGGTAGACCGGCGGCTTCATTCCCATGCCGACGCCCGGCGGCGTTCCGGTAATGATCACGTCGCCGGGGTCCAGCATCATGAAATGCGACACATAGGAGACGATCTTCAGCACGTTGAAGATCATGGTCGAGGTGTTGCCGGTCTGGGCACGCTTGCCGTTGACGTCGAGCCACATCCCAAGCTGCTGCACGTCGGGGATCTCGTCGGGCGTGACGAGCCAGGGACCCAGCGGCCCGAAGGTTGGGGCGCTCTTGCCTTTGACCCACTGGCCACCGCGCTCGATCTGGAACTCGCGTTCGGAGATGTCATTGGCCAGGGTGAAGCCCGCCACATGGGCCATCACCTCGGATTCGTTGATGTAACAGGCGCGCTTGCCGATCACGATGCCGATCTCGACCTCCCAGTCGAGCTTGGTCGATCCGCGCGGAACTATGACATCGTCGTTCGGGCCGACCATGCAGTTCGGCGCCTTGGTGAAAATGATGGGCTCCTTGGGAACCGGAAGCCCGCTCTCGGCCGCGTGGTCCGCGTAGTTCAGCCCGATAGCGATGAAATTGCCCGGACGTCCGACCGGCGGCCCGAGGCGGGGGCTGCCACCCACGAGCGGCAGCTCATCGGGTTCGGCGGCCGCGATCCTGGCCAGCGGGGCGGGCGACAGCGCATCTCCCGCGAGATCCGGCACCAGGCCGCTCAGGTCGCGAATCCTGCCAGGACCTTCGTAAAGACCTGGCTTCTCACGTCCCGCGTCACCAAAGCGAACCAGTTTCATATCCATCCCTCACGGTCGGGTTTTTCTAAACGGGCGGACTATGCTGTCTCGGCCAACGGGCCGCAAGGGCGCGGGGATCAGGAGCGGATCTTCACGTAAGAGCCGGGCGCATCCTCCAGCGGCTCGATCACGCCGCCGCCGGGCTGGCGCGCCGGGACGGCTTCGGGTGCCTGGGCGCGGAGCCATTCGAACCAGTCCGTCCACCAGCTTCCCGGCTGTTGGTTCGCGGCCTCGAGCCAGTCGTTGAAGGTGCCCTTCGGCTCGGGGCCGAGCCAGTAGCCGTATTTGGCCCTACTGGGCGGATTCACGACCCCCGCGATATGGCCGGAACCCGCCAGCACGTAGCGGACGGGGCCGCCGAAGAACCGCGACCCCTCGAACACCGAGCGGGCCGGCGCGATGTGATCCTCCCGGGTCGCCAGATTGTAGATAGGGATGGTGATGCGGCCGAGGTCGAGCCGTTCGCCCCCGATCTCCATCAGGCCGCGGGTGAGGTTGTTCTCGAGGTAGCAATTGCGCAGATAGAAGGAATGATTGGCGGCCGGCATCCGGGTCGAATCGGAATTCCAGGCCAGGAGGTCGAAGGGCGCAGGCTCTTTGCCCTTGAGGTAATTGTTGACCACGTAGGACCAGATAAGGTCGTCGGGCCGCAGCATGTTGAAAGCCTGGGCCATTTTGGTGCCCTTGAGAAAGCCGAATTCGCTCATCTGGGCTTCGACGGCCCGGATCTGGGCCTCGTCGGCAAACGCCTTTAGGTCGCCGGCATGGCCAAAATCCACCTGCGTGGTGAAGAGCGTTGCACTCGACACGCGAGAATCTTGCCGGGCCGCCATATAGGCCAGGGCCACGGCGAGGAGCGTTCCGCCCACGCAATAGCCGATCGTCGCGACGTCTTTTTCACCGGTCGCCGTCGCGATCGTATCCAGCGCCGCGAAGATGCCCTCGCGCATATAGGCTTCCCAGTCCTTGCCGGCGTGCCGGGCATCCGGGTTGATCCAGGAGATCACGAACACCGTGAGCCCTTGCCCGACCGCCCAGCGGATGAAGGATTTGTCCGGGTTGAGGTCGAGGATGTAGAATTTGTTGATCCACGGCGGCACGATCAGGAGGGGACGCTTCAGCACGGTCTCGGTAGACGGAGCGTATTGCAGCAGTTCCATGAGGTCGTTGCGGAAAACGACCTTGCCCGGCGTCAGCGCCATGTTGACGCCGAGGGCGAATTTGGTCGCGTCGGTCTGACGAAGCTTGAGGTCGCCTTGACCCGCCGCGATATCCTCGGCGAGCATTTCCATGCCGCGCACCAGGTTGGCGCCGTTCTGCTTGATGGTTTCCCGCAGCAGTTCGGGATTCGTCGGCACGAAGTTGGAGGGTGAGAACGCGCTTGAAATCTGGCGCATATAGAAGCGCGCCTTCTCCCTCGTGGGCTCGTCCAGACTTTCGGCACCCTCGACCATTTGGCTCGCCCAGTCGGTTCCGATCAGATAGGCCCTGCGGACGAAATCGAAGAAGGGATTGTCGCGCCATTCCGGGTCGGCGAAGCGCTTGTCGCCGCTACTCGGCTCTGGCCCTGAGCCGTGATCTTCCCCCGGCCCGGAGGCGAACCGCTGCAGGCTGCTGGCCCAAAGATCGACGAACTGCGACGACAGGGCCGTCTGCGCCTCGATCAGCCGGCTTGGATCGGTCAACCAATGTTCGGCAACTTTGCCGAGCGTCCTGACGATGCCGGACACGTCGTCGGAAAAAGGACGAGCGGCCGCCTTCTGTTCGCGTGCGCTGAAATAGGCGGACGCGAGCTTGCTGCCCTGCTCTAACAAACGGCCCATGTTCTGCGACAGGGCGTCAAAATCAGGGATCGCGGCCGGTGACGCGACGCCGGGCCGAGGGCTCGACGGACTGGCCTGGCTTGGAGCCGCGGCAGATTCGGTCGACGGTCTCGAGAGGGAAGGCTGGGCATCGTGGGCCGATTCCCGGTCGAGAGATCTTTGGTCGTTCGCGCCAGGGGGTCGTGTATCGGCCGTCTCGAGGGATGGAGGCGGCTCTCGCTTGGCGACACCGTCGTGCAGCACGGTGTCCACGGCCTCGTCAAGGATCGACGAAGCTGGTTTGGCAGCCGGACGGGACAGGCGTGCCACCAGGCTGGATGGTTCCGTCCGGGCCGAAACCGAGCGCAGCTTCGCGGCCTTGGGCCGTTTTGACGCTTTGCCCTCGGGGATCTCCGCAGCAAGGAGCGTTTCGGCGGGCGGCACCACCGGAGCCTCTTCGCGCGCCTCGGATTTCCGGCGCTTCGACGCTGGCCGATGTGATTTCTTTGTCGTCACCCCAATCCCCCTCGGCGCCTGATCCCGCCAAGAACCCGACCCTTGGGCTCGGTCCCGTTTCAGTCATATTGAATGGATAATGCCTTAGGGACCGCTCGCGTGCGTTCTCAATGCAGATAATTCCGCGAGCCCTGGATACCAGTCATGGCCCAGACGCCACAAAGACCCGTTTCGTCCTCCCTTCGTCGATGCGTCGGGACCCCCGTGGCGGTTCTGCTCTTGGGGATTGCACTCGCAACCCCGGCAGGAGCGCAAACGGCCTCTTCCGAGGCAACCCAGTCCGAAGGCTCATTCGACGGCCTGCTTCGGGCCTTGAACCTCAAGGCCACAATGACGCCACCGGCCGATTTCGTGCAGAGGACCCGGCCATCCGACGACAAGCTTGAATTCATGCCGGTCGGCGTTCAGCATCCCGTCAGGCCGGTCAAGACCATGACGCCCGCCGAAGTCGCGGCGACCACCAACGAGCTCGATGCGGCCCGCATGGCGCAGCAGCGCAGGGTCGGCCTAAAGCCGGTCGCGGTGCCGGACAAAAACGCCTCCTCGGCCAAGGTCAAAACGCAAGCGATTCATTAACCAATTCCCATGGACATTGGCTTCATGTGCGTCTAGCGCTGCCAAGACGATCGACTACTCCCGACAGGTCCAAGGTCATGAGCGACTTTCATCGCGTGCGGCGTCTGCCGCCTTACGTTTTCGAGCAGGTCAACCGCTTGAAGGCCGAGGCTCGCAACGCTGGCGCCGATATCGTCGATCTCGGTATGGGCAACCCGGACCTGCCGGCGCCCAAACATGTCATCGACAAACTCGTCGAGACGGTGGGCAAGCCGCGCACCGACCGCTATTCGGCTTCCAAAGGCATTTCGGGCCTGCGCCGCGCCCAGGCCGGCTATTACGCGCGCCGCTTCGGCGTCAAGCTCGATCCCGACAAGCAGGTCGTGGCGACACTCGGCTCCAAGGAGGGCTTCGCCAACATGGCGCAGGCCATTACGGGCCCGGGTGACGTGGTGCTTGTGCCCAATCCGTCCTACCCGATCCATGCCTTCGGGTTCCTGATGGCGGGCGGCGTGATCCGGTCGGTGCCGGCCGAGCCGACCCCCAGCTTCTTCGTCTCGCTCGAACGCGCGGTTGTGCATTCCATCCCGAAGCCGATCGCGGTCGTGGTCTGCTACCCGTCCAACCCAACCGCCATGGTGGCGTCGCTCGATTTCTACCGGGACCTCGTGGCCTTTGCCAAAAAGCACGAGATCTTCATCCTGTCGGATCTTGCCTATTCGGAGGTCTATTTCGACGGCGCGCCGCCCCCCTCGGTGTTGCAGGTGCCTGGCGCGATGGACGTGACGGTGGAGTTCACCTCCATGTCCAAAACCTTTTCCATGCCGGGCTGGCGCATCGGGTTTGCAGTCGGCAACGAGCGTCTGCTTGCGGCGCTGACGCGGGTGAAAAGCTATCTCGACTACGGGGCCTATACGCCCATCCAGGTGGCGGCCGCGGCGGCCCTCAACGGCCCGGAAGATTGCATCGTCGAGATGCGTGACATCTACCGGCAGCGCCGCGACGTGATGGTGGAGAGTTTTGCGGCCGCGGGGTGGACCGTTCCGGCGCCGGCGGCCTCGATGTTCGCTTGGGTTCCGATCCCGGAGAAATTCCGCCATCTCGGCAGCTTGGAATTCTCCAAACTGCTCATCGAAAAGGCCGACCTCGCGGTCGCACCGGGCGTGGGTTTCGGCGAACACGGCGACGACTTCGTTCGGTTGGCCCTGGTCGAGAACGAGCAGCGCATTCGCCAGGCCGCCCGCGGGATCCGTCGTTTCTTCGACACCGCTGACGCCAAGCTCCATAACGTGGTGCAGTTGAAGAAACAGGCCTGACCGCCAACCTGTCCTCCAGGAGCGGGCTTCCCGCCCGGGAGAACGCGGCATGACGAACGCCATCGACGAAGCGCGGGATCGTCTGGCGGCGCTGATCGACGGCGCCTCACGGGTCGTGGCCTTTACCGGTGCCGGCATCTCCACCGAATGCGGCGTTCCCGATTTCCGCTCGGCCGACAGCCCGTGGCGGCGGTACCCCCCCATCGGTTTCCGGGACTGGCTGTCGAGTCCCTCCGTGCGCGTGGAGGCCTGGCGCCGCAAGTTCGCGATGGATGACATCTACGCGGGCGCAGAGCCCGGCCGCAGCCACAAGGCGCTGGCCCGTCTGGCCGCCGACGGTCGCGTCACGACCGTGGTGACCCAGAACATCGACGGGCTTCATCAGGCCGCTGGCCTGCCCCTCGACCGGCTCGTCGAACTGCATGGCAACGGCACCTATGCACGCTGCCTGTCCTGCGAGAAAACGTTCGATCTCGCCCTGGTGCGCAACGAGTTGGAGGAGACCGGCGAGCCATCCGGATGCCCTTGCGGCGGCCTGATCAAATCCGCCACGATCGCGTTCGGCCAACCGCTGCCACAAGACGCGCTTCGCAGAGCTCAGGAGGCCGCGCTCGATTGCGACCTCATGCTGGCGTTGGGGTCGTCGCTCTTGGTTCAACCCGCCGCGACGCTTCCGGTTCTGGCCAAGCGCAATGGCGCGGTCCTGGTGATCGTCAACCGC
Organism: uncultured Lichenihabitans sp.; assembly: GCA_964245915.1. Taxonomy (GTDB): domain Bacteria; phylum Pseudomonadota; class Alphaproteobacteria; order Rhizobiales; family Beijerinckiaceae; genus Lichenihabitans. The sequence continues at coordinate 84,179 of CAXTOT010000007.1, forward strand.
GATACGACGCCTCTCGACGACGTGGCGGACCTCGTGATCCGGGAGGATGTCGGTGCCGTCCTGCAGCCCTGGTGCGCGGCGGCATAGTCGCATTGCAGCAACATCCTGTTCATACGCGGTCCAAATCCGGTTTTCCGCCTTTGTGGCCTTGGGCCGAATGGTATGGTCCAGCTATGGCGACGATCGCTTGATTCGTGACGGCTCCCGGAAACGGGAGCCCACCTACGACCAGACTGTTGTTCGGGTTTCGTGCGCCTGAGTGGGATGGGTCCGTTGGGCAGCAAAGACTTTTCGAACCACGCCGTTTTCGAAGGATCGATCGACCCCGCCGACCAGGGTGAACTGTCGGTCACCGAGATGGCGGGCCAGATCAAATGGTTCGACGTCGCCAAGGGATATGGCTTCATCGTGCCCGATGAGGGCGGTGCTGATGTCCTCCTTCACGTGACGACCCTGCGACGCGATGGTCATGTGACGGCGCGGGAGGGAGCCAGGGTCGTTTGCGAGGTGCTGCAGCGTCCCAAAGGCCTGCAGGTCTTCCGCGTCTTGTCGCTCGATCTCTCCACCGCCGTGCATCCGTCCCAAAACCCGCCGCCGCGCACGCATGCGCAGGTGGTCCCGACCGGCGGCTTCGAGATTGCGATCTGCAAATGGTTCAATCGCGTGCGGGGTTTCGGTTTCCTCTCGCGCGGCGAAGGGACCGAGGACATCTTCGTCCACATGGAAACCTTGCGGCGCTATGGAATCGCCGAGCTGAAGCCGGGCGACAGCTTTCTGGTCCGCTTCGGCGATGGTCCGAAAGGGCTGATGGCGGCCGAGATTCGGCCGTTGGATGCGCCAAATCCGGCCGCACATTGAAAAAGGCGGAGCGCGTCGCGCTCCGCCCGAAATCATATCGATCCATGACGCTGCGCCTCGTGGCGGCGCATAAGGATCAGAAATCGGCCCAATTGTGGTTGTGCCAGTATCCGCGACCCTCGTGCTCGCGCCAGGCGAAGTGATCGCCCTCGTTCCACTTCCAGTCGTCCGGATGCGCAAGCCATGCCGAGTGCCACACGCGCTGCAGATGTACAAAGGACACGGCCGACCTCTGGCCAAGCCGGGATCGCTGCGATAAAGGCAGAGGCACATCGAGCAGGCCCATCGGTCAGGCTCTCGCCATCGAAGTGACCGATCCTGGGTAACAAAAGGATCTCCGCCTTGTCCGGTTTTCGCTCCGCCGTTGCGGCGGCTTTCATCGTTTGTGCCGGTTCGACCGCCTTCGCGCAGGCCGCGTTGGAGAAACTCGACATCGTGACCGCCGGTGGCCCGCGCGACTTCCAGGTCGAGGTCATGCGCACAGAACCCGAACGGGAACGCGGCCTGATGTTCCGGCGCTTCTTGCCGGCCGACCGCGGCATGCTGTTCGTTACACAAAGGGCCGCGCCCGCAATGATGTGGATGAAGAACACCTACATCCCGCTCGACATGGTGTTCATCGGTGCGGACGGCCGGGTCGTCAGCACGGCCGAGAATGCCGAGCCGCTGTCGGAACGCGTCATTCCATCTGGCGGCCCGGCGCTGGGCGTGCTCGAACTGAATGCCGGTACAGTCGCGAAATACGGCATCAAAGCCGGCGACAAGGTCGAGAATGCGATGTTTTCCCGCTGAGGCCGAGCGCCTGGACCAGCCTCTCGACATGCTTGTTCCGGCAGGCCACGCATGGTAGCCAACACCGCAAGGCGATGCGGGTCTGGCACTCGTTCGGGGTATAGCGCAGCCTGGTAGCGCGATAGTTTTGGGAACTATAGGTCGCAGGTTCGAATCCTGCTGCCCCGACCAGTCCGCCTGTCGCTCTAGGCTCGTCGTGGGTTTGAAGCCGCACGAAGAAGGGTTGAGACCGATGACCGCACGGATTTACCGCCCCGGCCGAGGCGCCACCCAATCGGGCCGTGCCAAGACCAAACATTGGGTTCTCGACTACGAGCGTACGAAACCGCGCGAAATCGAACCCTTGATGGGCTGGACCAGTTCGACCGAGATGGATTCACAAATCGCCTTGTCGTTCGCGACCAAGGAAGAGGCGGTCGCCTTCGCGGAGAAGCGCGGGATCGTCTACCGCGTCGAGGAGCCCGCACCCGATCCGGAGCGCCGGGGCCTGTCCTATTCGGACAATTTCAAGACGAGTCGCCTCGGCCAGTGGACTCATTAGGGTTCGGCCGCGGCGACCCACGACTCCGTAGCTCAGCTGGATAGAGCAGCCGCCTTCTAAGCGGCAGGTCGTTGGTTCGAACCCAACCGGAGCCGCCAATCTCTCGGGACCTGTCCTCCGAGTGCATGCCGCAACGGACCCTCGCGTTCAGTCGTTGTCAGGACGGGAGGGCCGACCCATGCCGCAGCGCACCACATCTTTGAGCGACACGTTTCAAGAGGGCACCGATGCCAAGCTCCAAGGGCTGAAACTCGACGACAATCCCTACGCTTTGGCCACCGCCGAACGGGAGGAGTGGAAGCAGGGTTTTCTCGCCAAATGCGACCTCGACGAGGAAGACGACCCGGCTTCGGACCGCCTCAAACCCGGCTTCGACTGAGCGGTCCTCCCGGCCGGAGCGCCGCGGTGACGGTGTATGACGGCGAACCTCGCGGCCGCCCGGACGCTTATCCCTAGTAGATCATCACACCCGGTGAATAGGACGGCACTTCGGACGGCTCGTTGTCGGGCACGCCCATGGGCTCGTCGCCGGGGATCCCGAGCGGTTCCGGTCCGGCCGGGTCGTCGATCGAATCGGGTTGCGGGGAGGGGATGTTGATCGGATCCGGCGGACCCTTTTCGGAAGGCATGGGGGGCACTTCGGAGGGCGGAACGGGGTCGACCGGCGCGGGATTGCCGCCGGGCTCGCGAATGTCCGGTTGAGGCGTCATGGCGTGGTCTCCCCTATGGTTCATGATGTAAATGAAATCCCCCGCCGCAGCTTTTGGATGCATCCGGCCTTGATCAAGCGGCCGGGATGGTGCTTTTCCGCGCCAATGACTCTTGCGTCAATGACCCGGACCCTTCCGCTTTGCTGATCGATCGATGGCTGGATCGGGTCGCGGCCCGGCACCTTTGGGCCTGCCTGCTGCTGCTCGGCGTGACGCTGGCCCTTGCCTTGCCCGGATTGACGGGCCTGTTCCCAATGGACCGCGACGAGCCGCGCTTCGCGCAAGCCTCCAAACAGATGCTGGAGACCGGCGACTTCGTCGACATCCGCTTCCACGACGAGGCCCGCAACAAGAAGCCGGTGGGGATTTACTGGCTGCAAGCCGGCGCCGTGGCGCTAGGGCAGGCGGCGGGTGTTCTCCAGGCGCGGACCAGCATCTGGCTGTATCGGCTGCCGTCATTGCTTGGCGCGATCTGCGCCGTTTTGCTGACGTATTGGATGGCCCTGCCGCTGGCGAGCCGTCGGGCCGCCATCCTGGCCGGCGCCCTGATGGCCTCGACCGTCCTGTTGGTCGTGGAGGCCCATCTCGCCAAGACCGATGCGGTGTTGCTCGCCACCCTGGCGGCCGCCATGGGGGTATTGGCGCGCGCCTGGATGCGCCGCGCGGAAGGGGAGCGGTTTGGCCTTGGGCTGTGCTTCGGCTTCTGGACCGCGATCGCGGTCGGCATTCTGATCAAAGGGCCGATCACGCCCATGATCGTGCTGTTCGCGGCCGTGGCGCTCAGCCTCACAGCACGATCCGGCAGGTGGCTGCTTGCGCTGCGGCCCTGGCTCGGTCTCGCCTGGTGCCTGCTCATCGTGCTGCCTTGGTTCGTGCTCATCGTCAAAGCATCCGGAGGCGCTTTCTTCGCCGAGGCGATCGGGCACGACATGGCGGGCAAGGTGGCGGGTGCTCAAGAATCCCACGGTGCGCCGCCAGGCACCTATCTTCTCGCCTTCTGGGTCACGGCCTGGCCGATGGCGCCCTTCGTCCTGCTCGGCGGGCCGGTGATCTGGCGCGAGCGGTGGTCGGACCCCGTCCTGTTTCTGCTCGCCTGGGTGGTGCCGGCTTGGCTGCTGTTCGAGGCCGTCCCCACCAAGCTGCCGCATTACGTGCTGCCGCTCTATCCAGCCCTGGCGGTCCTGGCCGCCCGGGCGCTCGACGGGCTCGGAAACCAGCCGGTCAGAGGAATGCGCGCCGGCCTGTTCGGCTTTGCCCTGCTTCTCTTGCCGCTGTGTCTGCCGGTCGCGCTGGCGCTCGCGCCGGGCCGCCTGGCTTCGAGCGTGAGTGTACCCACGCTGGTCTACGCCGCAGTGGCTTTCCTGGTGGCCAGCGCGGCTGCTATCTTGGCGGTGCGGGCGGTCCGCCGCGCGGCCAGCGGAACCGCTGTCGCGAGTTCGGTCGTGGCCGCCATCGCCATCTACGGTTTCGTCCTGGGCTGGTTCATGAACGCCGATCGGGCTGATCTCATCGCGCTCTCGCCGCGGCTGGCCACCGCCGGGAGAGCGGCGCTCGGCCCGGACTGCACGAGCCCGGACTTCGCCACGGTCGGCGACCGCGAGCCGAGCCTAGTGTTCCTGACAGGCACCGGGTTACTCATGACCGACGCGCCGGGCGCGGCTGCTTTCATGACGGCCGGACCCTGTCGGATCGCCTTCGTGGATCGCCCCTATGAAGCCGCTTTCGCGTCGTCTCTGGGTTCCGACGGCCGGGTACGCCTCGCGTCCCGTGTCACAGGTCTCAACATCAACGGCGGTAAAATGCTCGACATCGGGATCTATGTGCGGCAGGACGATGCGCCATGACTCAACAGCGTTACATGTCCCAGTCTGGCCTCACCGACCCTATCTCGAGCGGTACCGAAACCGACTGGCCGGCCTTCGGCGCGAAAGCCGCCGTGGTCCTGATCGCCGTCGTCACCCTGGTGCTGCTGTCCGCCTTCTTCGACGCGCGACTGGCCTCCGCGGCGTTGGGTTTGCCGCCGTGGTTCGTGCAGGTGGGCCGTTTCGTCAGCGATCTCGGCACATCCGGCTATATGTTCGCGATCTCGGGTCTGATTGCGCTCAGCGGCCTTGGCGTCCGCTATCTCTTGCGCGCGCGCGCCCTCGATCCGGCCCTGACCGTCCTGACCGAACGCGCGATCTACATTTTCGCGACACTCGCCGCTTCCGGGATCGGGGCGCAACTCGTCAAACATCTGGTTGGCCGCGCGCGGCCGACGCTGATGCAGACGCTCGGACCCTACCATTTCGACCTGCTGTCCATGAAATCGAGCCTGGCGAGTTTTCCGTCCGGTCATTCCGCCACGGCGTTTTCGATGGCGGTTGCGCTCGGCCTTCTCCTGCCAAGATGGCGCTGGCTTCTGCTGGTCCTTGCGGGCGTGATCGCGGCCTCGCGCATCGTGGTGGAAGCTCATTACATGAGCGACGTGGTGGCGGGCAGCGCGCTCGGCATCGGAGCCGCTCTGCTCGTCGCACGACTGTTCGCGGATTGGTCGCTGGCCTTCGAGCGTCGAGGGTCGTCGCTGTGCCTCAAGGGTCAGGGTGTGATCTCTGAGGCGGCCCTGAGCACCATGCGACGATGAACGACCACGGGCTGCTGTTCTCCGTCATCGTTCCGGCGCGGAACGAGGCTGGCAATGTGGAACCCCTGGTCTGCGAAATGGACCGCGCCCTGGCCGGGACCGGTCCTTTCGAGATCATCTACGTGGACGATGGATCGACCGATGGCACGGGCGCCGAGATCGATCGTGTGCGGCAGACCAGACCCTGGCTGCGCCATCTGACGCTAGCGGAATCCTGCGGCAAGTCCGCCGCGGTCCGGACCGGGGTGAGGACGGCTCGCTCACCCGTCATCGTCACCATCGACGGCGACGGCCAGAACGATCCTGCGGTCATTCCCAAGCTCGTTGCCATGCTGGCCGAGGCCGGACCGACCTGCGGTCTCGTGGCGGCGCAACGGCTGCGGCGCAACGATACGCCATTCAAGCGGCTGCAATCCCGGGTCGCCAACGCGGTCCGCAAGGCGGTCCTCAAGGACGGCACGCGAGACACCAATTGCGGGCTAAAATGCTTTCCGCGCGCGGTTTACCTAGACTTGCCCTTCTTCGATGGCCTGCATCGCTTTCTGCCGGCCCTGGTCCGGCGCGACGGCTATGCAGTCGCTCTGGTGGATTGCGTCGACCGCGCGCGCATGAGCGGTGTGTCGAACTACGGCTTCTTCGACCGCCTCTGGGTCGGCATCATGGACCTGCTCGGCGTCGCCTGGCTCATCCAGCGGCGCCGCGGCCTACCGCAAGCCCGCGAAGGGCTGACCGATGCTGGTTAGCCTGTCGCACGACTTCGGCACTTATCTCTATGATGTCTTCGTGGCCAAGTTCGACTTCTGGTTCGCGTTCGGGCTCGGCGCACAACTCGTCTTCACGGCGCGTTTTCTGGTGCAATGGATCGAGAGCGAGCGGGAAGGGCGCAGCGTCATTCCCGTGGCCTTCTGGCTTCTGTCAATGGTCGGCGGTCTCATGACGCTGATCTATGGTTTCGCGAGGCACGAAGGTATCATTATCCTCGGTCAGATCCTGGCCGTGGTGATCTATGCTCGCAACCTCATGCTGATCGCCAAGTCGCGGCGAGGCGCTTCGGGGAAGCTTTAGGAAGCACGTCGCAACCGCTCGAAACCTCGATCGAGGTCGGCTTGCAGATCGCCCAGGTCCTCGAGACCGATCTGGAAGCGAAGCGCCGGGCCACCCGGATTCCACACGGTCGCGGTCCGGTAGGGGCTGCAATCGAAGGGGATAACCAGGCTCTCGTAGCCGCCCCATGAATAGCCCATGCCGAACAGTTCGAGACTATCCAGCATGGCCGCGAGCGCGCGCTCCGGGGCGGGCTTCAAGATGACCGAGAACAGGCCGGACGAACCCAAGAAGTCGCGCGCCCAGATGGCATGTCCGGGATGATCGGGCAGCGCGGGGTGCAGCACCCGGACGACCTCGGGGCGGCCCGCCAACCAATGCGCCATGGCGAGCGCCTGACGCTCGGCCTCGCGCAGCCGCAACTCCATGGTGCGCAGACCCCGCAGGGCCAGGAAGATATCTTCCGGCCCCGCCAGGATACCGAACGAATCCCAGGTCCGATGAAGCTGAGGCCAGTAGCGCGCATTGGCCGAGGTCAGCCCGAGCAGAAGGTCGGAATGGCCGGAAAGATATTTGGTACCCGCCTCGACGACGATGTCGGCCCCCCGCGCATGCGCGGGGAAGAACAGCGGTGTCGCCCAGGTGTTGTCCATGATGAGGCAGATGTCTCGGGCATGGACCGCGGCCGCGATCGCCGGAACATCCTGCATCTCGAAACTTTGCGAGCCGGGGGCTTCGACCAACACCGCTCGGGTGTTGGGCCGAACCAGCGCCGCAATCTCGGCACCCACGCGGGGATCATAATAGGTGATCTCGACGCCGAGCCGCTTCATCACGGTATCGCAGAAACGTCGCGTCGGCTGATAGGCCGCGTCGGTGATCAGGAGATGATCGCCGGCATTGGCCACCGACAGCAGCGCCATCGTGATGGCCGCGATGCCCGAGGGGGTCAGCACGGTGCCGGCCGCGCCCGAAATCTCGCTCCAGGCGGAGCAGAGCGCATCGCTGGTCGGTGTGCCATGGGTCCCATAGGTGTAGCGGCTCTCCCGGCGGCGCAGCTTGTCCAGGCTGTCGAACAGCACGGTCGAACCGCGATAGATCGGGGTATTCAGGAACCCGTGCTGCTCGTCGGGATCGCGCCCGGCATGGACGAGCCGCGTCCGCGATTTCAGCGTCGCACGGGTTGCCGAGGTGAGCTTTGTCATGAGTGGTCCGTGAGAATTGGGGCGTTGCCAAACCAACGGGCTGACGCTCGCAAGGTCAAGCGCTGGTCCGCAAGGCCGACCAAATGTTACCTTGACCTGTCCCGGCAAACCCTCTGTGATGGTGTGAACTCGGACAGGCGTGGCACAGTCTGTGCTTGCCGCCGAGAAGCTGGGGAGCTCGCTTTGAAGACCAAGATTTTCGCCTCACTGGTGGTCGCGGCCATGGGCCTCACGGGGTCCGTAGCGGTTGCTGGAACGCTCGATAACGTCAAGCAGAAGGGGATGCTGACCTGTGGGGTCAATCCGGCACTGGCCGGATTCGGCATCCCGGATGACAAGGGCAATTTCACGGGCCTCGACGTCGATTTCTGCCGAGCCGTGGCCAGCGCGGTTCTCGGCGACCCTGGCAAGGTCAAATTCATCGCCCTCAATGCGACCGATCGGTTTACCGCCCTGCAGTCGGGCGAGGTGGATCTTCTCGCCCGCAACTCGACCTGGACATCGTCGCGGGACCAACAAGGCATGCTGTTCGGCCCGGTCAATTTCTATGACGGCCAGGGCTTCATGGTGCGCAAGAAGCTGGGCGTTTCATCGGCCAAGGACCTCAATGGCGCTTCGGTCTGCGTTCAGCAGGGCACCACGACGGAACTCAATCTCGCCGACTATTTCCGCACCAATGCCATGAAATACGACAGCGTCGCTTTCAAAGGCGAGGACGAGACCTTGAAGGCCTTCGAGTCCGGCCGCTGCGACGCCTTCACGACGGATTCGTCCGGGCTCTACGCGGAGAGGCTCAGGCTGTCGGATCCCGAGCAGTATATGGTGCTGCCGGAAATCATCTCGAAGGAGCCGCTCTCGCCCGCGGTGCGCCAAGGCGACGACCAATGGTTCAACATCGTCCGTTGGACCCAATACGCCATGGTGACGGCCGAGGAGGAAGGGGTCACGTCGAAGAACGTCGACGACATGAAGAAATCCGAAAACCCGGACATTCGCCGGTTGTTGGGCGTCGAGGGCGACCAGGGCAAGGGTTTTGGGGTCGATAACGGCTGGGCCTACAACATCATCAAGAAGGTCGGCAATTACGGCGAGGTGTTCGACCGCAATGTCGGCGAGGGCTCGCCCCTGAAGATCAAACGCGGCTTGAACGCGCTCTGGAAGAGCGGTGGGCTGCAATACGCGCCACCAATCCGCTAACGCCTGCAACGGCCACGGCGGACGATTGTCCCCGTGGCCGCTTCGCCTCGTTCGGCAGCCCGCAAAGGATCGCGATGGTCAACATTTCGGACAGTTTGGTGAGGCCGCGAGGACCGCTGTGGCAAAACCCGAACGTCAGAGGTGCCTTCTACCAGGTCGTCCTGATCGCCTTCATCGTTTGGGTTGTCTACGGGGCCGCCGCCAACGCGATCTCGGCGATGACGCGGCTCAGGATTCCGACCAGCTTCGCGTTTCTCGATCAAATATCTGGCTTCGACATAAACCAGACGCTGATCCCCTATTCGCATGCTTCCACCTATGGGCAGGCGTTCTGGGTTGGGCTGCTCAACACCTTGCTCGTGGGCGCGATTGGCATCGTGCTGACCACGATCATCGGCTTCACGGTCGGGATCGCGCGGCTTTCGACCAACTGGATCGTGGCCAAGCTTGCGCTCGTCTATGTGGAGACGCTACGCAACGTGCCGCTGCTGTTACAGCTCCTGTTCTGGTACAACGCGGTTCTCAAACCGTTGCCCGCGCCGCGACAGTCGATCGCGATGCCTGGCGGGATCTTCCTCAACAATCGTGGCCTGATTCTGCCCTCTCCGGTCTTCCACCCAGGGGCGGGATGGATCGGGATTGCCCTCATTCTGGCAGTCGCGGCCACGGTGGCTTTCTCGATCTGGGCGAGCGCGCGCCAGAAACGTACCGGCCAGCAGGCACCTGTCGCCTTGGTGAGCCTGGGGCTGATCATCGGCCTGCCGCTGCTCGCCTTCCTTGCCTCGGGCCAGCCGATCTCCTTCGACGTGCCCGTCCTCAAGGGTTTTAATTTCGCGGGCGGCGCTCAGGTCTTCCCCGAATTCGTGGCCCTGCTGCTCGGGCTCTCGGTCTACACCGCCTCCTTCATTGCCGAGATCGTCCGCGCCGGCGTCCAGTCTGTGGCGCGGGGTCAGAGCGAAGCCGCGGAGGCGCTCGGACTCTCGGCCGCACGCATTCGCTCGCTCGTCGTGGTGCCGCAAGCCATGCGGGTCATCATCCCGCCGCTGACCAACCAATATCTCAACCTCGTCAAAAACTCTTCGCTCGCGGTATTCATCGGCTATCCGGACCTCGTCCAGGTGTTTGCCGGCACGGTGCTTAATCAGACGGGCGCGGCCGTGCAGGTAATGGCCGTCACCATGGCGGTCTATCTCGCGATCTCGCTGGTGACCTCGTTCGTCATGAATTTCTACAATCGGCGCATCGCGCTGGTCGAGCGGTGAGCCCATGAGCAGCGCCAGCTTTCCCACCGCGATCGACGACGCGATCCTCGACGCCGGGGCGACCGACATGCCGGCGGGCGGCGCCGCTTTCGTCCGCACCGAGTCCACGCCGACGTCCGCGCCGCCCACAACGGCCCGCGGCTTTTTGGGCTGGCTGCGCCTAAACATGTTTTCGAGCCCCGGCTCTGCGGCGCTCTCGCTCCTGGCCATCGGCCTGATGGTCTGGGTGGTGCCGGACTTGATCCGTTTCCTGTTCATCGATGCCGTATGGACCGGAAGCGACAGCACGCCATGCCGCGCGCATCCCGACGGAGCATGCTGGGCCTTCGTGGCCCAGAAATTCCAATATTTCCGCTATGGGTCCTATCCGGTGGATCAACGCTGGCGCATCGACCTCACCGAGGCGCTCGGGGCCGTGCTGATCGGCTGGCTGCTGTGGACGTCTGCGCCCAAACGGAACCTCGCGGCCGTGCTGTTCTTCCTCGTCTTTCCGGTCGTGGCCTTCATCCTGGTGCATGGGTGGGACGCGCTCGGCCTGTCCGTGGTCGACACCAATCTCTGGGGTGGCTTTTTCATCACCCTGCTCATGTCGGTCGTCGGGATCGTGGTGTCGTTGCCGGTCGGCGTTTTCCTCGCGCTGGGACGGCGCTCGCGCCTCCCTATCGTGCGGGCCGTCTCGGTCATGTTCATCGAATTGGTCCGCGGCGTGCCGTTCATCACCGTTCTGTTCATGGCCAACGTCATGCTGCCGCTGTTCGTGCCGGACGCCTGGACACCCGACCGGTTGTTGCGGCCGCTCATCGCGACAGCAATCTTTTCATCCGCCTATATGGCCGAGGTGATCCGGGGCGGGCTCCAAGCGATGCCCAAGGGCCAGACCGAAGGCGCCATGGCGGTAGGGCTGAGCTACTGGCAGTCCATGCGGCTCATCATCCTGCCACAGGCGCTCACCATCGTGATCCCGGGCATCGTGTCCACCTTCATCGGCCTTTTCAAGGACACCACGCTGGTCGCCATCGTGGGCAGCTTCGACTTCCTTCGCACCGTCGAAAGCGCCCGCGTCGATCCGAACTGGGGCGGCCCGACCATCCCCACGACGGGCTACCTGTTCGCGGCGCTCGTCTACTGGATCTTTTGCTTCGGAATGTCCCGCTACTCGCAACGCACCGAACGCCGGCTCAATGTCGGGCGCAAACACTGACGGATTTAGCTGCCATGTCCATTGCCTCCGTACCCGCGACATCCGCCCCGGCATCCGAATCCGTGGTCAAGCTCGCTGGCGTCCACAAATGGTATGGCGCCTTTCACGTGCTCCGCGACATCAACCTCGAAGTGCTGCGCGGTGAGCGCATCGTGATCTGCGGCCCGTCGGGCTCCGGAAAATCCACCATGATCCGTTGCATCAACCGGCTCGAGGAGCATCAGAAGGGCACCATCGTGGTCGACGGCATCGAACTGACCAACAATCTCAAGCGCATCGACGAGGTGCGGCGCGAGGTCGGCATGGTGTTCCAGCATTTCAACCTGTTTCCGCATCTCACGATCCTGGAAAACTGCACGCTCGCCCCGATCTGGGTGCGTAAAATGCCCAAGCGCGATGCCGACGAGCTCGCGATGAAATATCTGACCCGGGTCAAGATCCCGGAACAGGCGAACAAATATCCGGGCCAGCTGTCGGGCGGTCAGCAGCAACGGGTCGCCATCGCGCGCGCGCTCTGCATGAACCCCAAAATCATGCTTTTCGACGAGCCGACCTCGGCGCTGGATCCGGAGATGGTCAAGGAAGTCCTCGACACCATGGTGTCGCTCGCCAACGAGGGCATGACCATGCTCTGCGTGACGCACGAGATGGGATTTGCGCGCCAGGTCGCCGACCGCGTCATCTTCATGGATGGTGGTGAAATCGTCGAGATGAACACGCCCGAGGCCTTCTTCGCCAACCCGCGGCACGAACGCACGAAGCTGTTCCTCAGCCAGATCCTCCATTAACATCGATTGGTCATGGCAGCGCCTCGGCGACGCGCCATATAGGTGCGCAGGCCGCTTCGGCCTCGCTATGGAGACAATCATGCGTTCCAACGCTCTTGCGATCGTGCTCGCGCTGGCCGGCGTTTCGGTCATTGCCGCTCCGGCCTTCGCGGAAACCATGAAGTTCAAGGCCGATCTCTCCGCCCAGGAGGAAGTACCGCCACATCCTGATCTGAAGGGAACCGGCCATGTCGACGCGACCTTCGACACGGGTTCCATGAAGCTGACCTACAAGGCCGAATACACGGGCCTGACGGGCACCGCCAAGGCGGCCCATTTTCATGGACCTGCGGCCCCTGGCGCCAACGCCGGCGTGATGGTGCCGGTCGCTGGCGGCCTTGCGAGCCCGATCGAAGGGTCGGCCACGTTGACGGCCGATCAGGCCAAGGCGCTCGAAGGCGGCCAGATGTATTTCAACGTCCACACCGAGGCCAACAAGGGCGGCGAATTGCGCGGCCAGGTCGTGAAAGCGATGTGACGACGGCCATTTGCGGCCGATGCCCTGCTCGGAGCCCGAAGGGGTGGCCGGGCGGGGTTTGTGTGGAGTTTTGTGGCAGAACCCGGTCTTCCTGGCGTACACAGGGGAACCAAACGGACCCCGCAGCGCGGGGTTCGTCGAAAGGGACCTCATGACCGCACCTGCTTCCACTCCCGGTCGCGGCCTGGAGACGGGCCAGTGGCCCACCAGCCGCAGTGCCATCCTGGATTGGCTCATCAACGGAACGCGCAACGAGCGCTTCCTCGACAACATCTTCGTCGAGTTCTGCCGTCGGCTACGCGAGGCCGGGGTCCCGATCGCGCGGGCCACCGTTCATCTCCAGATCCTGCATCCGCAATGGGCAGGCGCGCGAATGCTGTGGCGGCCCGGAATGACGGACGCGGACCTGCAGACCTTCGCGCATGGCATATCGGGGAACGAGGCTTTTCTGAACAGTCCCATGAAGGCGATCCATGACGGCGCACCCGAAATCCGGCGGCGGTTGGACGACTCGACCCAGGTTCAGGATTTCCCGGTCTGCGTCGAACTCGCCGAAGAAGGGCTGACCGACTACATCGCCTGGCCGTTCGATTTCACCTTGGGAAAACGCCATATTGTCAGCTTCGCGGCGGACCGGCCGGGCGGCTTTCGCGACGAGGAACTGGCCCACATCTTCGATTTCCTGCCGGCGCTCGCGCTCGTCTGCGAGATCCGCCAGAAGAACCGGCTCGCCCGCACGCTACTCGACACCTATGTCGGACCCCATGCCAGCGCGCAGATCCTCAATGGTTCGATCACCCGAGGGAGTGGCGTCACGGTGAGCGCCGTGATCCTGATCTGCGATCTGCGTGGGTTCACGGCCATCTCGGAGCTGTGGCCGCGCGACGATGTGATCCTGCTGCTGAACGAATATTTCGATGCCATGTCGGAGCCGGTGCAGCGCCACGGCGGTGAAATCCTGAAATTCATCGGCGACGGCATGCTGGCCATTTTTCCGCTCGAGGATCCCCACGCCTGCGCCAACGCGCTGCTGGTCGCGGCCGAGTCGCGCGAGGGCATGAAGGCGCTCAACGTCGACCGCCACGCGCGCGGCCTCGAGCCGCTCGGCTACGGGGTCGGGGTCCATGTCGGCGACGTGATGTACGGCAATATCGGGTCGCGGGGCCGGCTCGACTTCACGGTGATCGGGCCGGCCGTGAACGTCGCGGCCCGGCTCGAGGGCTTGACCAAGGTGGTGAAGCGCAAGGTCTTGTTTTCCGGAGCTTTCGTCTCGGCGTTGGCTTCGGAGGTCGGGCTCGACCCGCTGGGCAAATATCCGCTCCGCGGGGTCGGCGAACCGATCGAGGTCTTCGCCTTGGCGGACCCGACCGAGTCTTGAGGTGAAAGGCTCCGGAATGCGGGGCCTTCTCTTGCCGTTGCGTCCCGGTCCCTGGCCTCGGCGCCGCGGGCTCTTCCTCCACTCACCCCGCAAACAGCTCGCGGTCCTTGAAGTGAAGGTCGTGCGGATCGAAGAACTTGTGCGCCCAGCCATCGTCGGTGCTGAGGAACCAGCCCGCCGACGCGGCCGCCTGTTGATTGACGGCCGTCGCGGCGGCCGAGGCTTTCGCCTTGGGACCCTTCGCGGTTTTGTCCAGAAAATCGAAGTGGTCGACCAGTCCCCGGGGCCTCGATGGCGAACACGGTCGCGACGTCCTCGTCGCGGATGGCGAGAAGGTTGTCACCGTTGGCCTGCTCGCCGCCAAGCGCCAGATTCGACGATCCGCAATAGACGATCGGATCCGCACCGTTGAACCCGCAGACCACGAACTTGTGGTGCACCTGGTGCGCAATGCCGCCGATGTTGGGGACCTGATTGAAGGGCGGCGGGAGTTGGGTATTCACCGGTTTGCCGGTGACGAGGACCCCCGTCGCACTTCCAACAGGGTAGAGCGAGATTCCGTTCGCACTGTCGGAGATGCCGTAGCTGAACACCGACTGCTTTTCATGGAGCGTCCGTAGGGCTTCGTAGACGGGGTTGTTGGCGCTACCGTCGAGGTCCATCACCGCGAACAGCACGCTCCCCTTTCCCTCGGGCGCCTCCGCTTCCTGCTGCACCCGGGTGACGATGCCGCCGAGCACCTCGCTGGCGAAGGCCTGCGGATGCGGCGAGAACGTGACACTAGTTTTCGCAAGATCAGGGCCTTCGAAGCTGAAGGACTTGTTGGCTAGCGGCGTCCGGGCGAAAGCCGGCGCGTGGACATCATCCGTCCAGGCTTCGTCGAAGACGTCGGAATAGGCCGCGGCGACAGCGGAATCGTCGTAGACCAGCACGTGATTCGAGTTCACGTAGAGTCCGGTCACCGAGAAGTTGGTCGAGCCGGTGAGCACCTTGGCCGGGGACCCGTCGCGCGACACGATCACCACCTTGTCATGCGCGTAGCGGCCGAACTTGCCGCGCTTGATCCGCTCGGCGCCCGCCGCTTTCGCGAACAGCGCCTCGAACTGGTCCTCCGGCGTCGGTTTGCTTGCGCTATGGTGCAGGGTGGAATTATCGAGGATGACGCGGGCTCGCCTCGCACCCGCGAGCTTGAGGAGCAGCCCCACGAAGTCAGGCTCGTTGAGATCGTAGGCGAAGACGTCGACGGTCAACTTCTTGTCGGCAACAACCTCGTTGAGCAGGCCGAACAGGCGGTCGCGGGCCGTGAACCCGAGCCAGGCATATTGGTCGCGGAACGTGAACTTGTCGCCCTGAGCGTTCGTCCCCGAGACGACCGACGTGTCGAACTGAAGCGGCGCGTCCTTTGGCCTGATGAGCGCGTGGAGGCCGAAATGGCGCACGAAGGCCTGCGATTGAGTGAAGCCACGCGTGAAGCCGAGCGAGAGCTTGCCCTTGGTGAAGGGCGAGACCTCGATCTTTACCGTGATGCTCAGCTTGGGGTCGAGCGGCTGCAGCGATTGCCGGTCGTCGAAATTGCGTGGGGTGACCGTATAGGCATAGGTGCCGAAGGCCGGCTGCAAACCCTGGTGGGCGGTGCCTGGCACGTGCACCCACCTGAATTTGTGGATTGGTGCGTTGATGGTCGAGGTGGCCGGCTCCTTGGGGTCCTGCGCGTGATTGCCGGGCACCTCGAATTGGAGGTTGTTGAGGAGGTAGTAGGGCGCTTGGCCCGGCGGCGTGATCTGGACCGTGAAGCCCGCCAGCTTGTCGCGTGACGCCTCCGTCAGGAGGTCGAAGGCGAGGAGGGTTTTGGCGTCCCCCCGATATGCGGTGACCGAAAATGCGGCATTCGCCTGCTTGACCCTCGCCATCCCTGCCTCTCCCCGTCATGTTTCGCCTTGTGGCGATTCCAAGCCCGGCGTTCGCGGCGCCGTTCCGTAGCCGACCCGTCTAAGCATCCCCGAACAGCAGGCTTTGCGGCTGGTCGTCGACGGCCGGCGGCGACAGTCCGAAGTCGATGAGCCAGACGCGGTCGAAGATGGCGTGGCCCGGCCAAGCGGGGGCATTCGGGACACCGAGAGCCGCAGCAAGAGCGCCCATTGTGCCGTGATGCCAGAAGACCAGGATGGTCTGGCCGTCGTGGCTGGCATCCAGGAGGTCGGCGCCAAATTGGGCTGTGGCTGAATTGGGGTAGGTCGTGCAATCGAAGGGTTTGCCGAGCGCCACGGCGGTCGGTAGGGCGGTCTGCCTCGGCCGGCACGAGGCGTGCGAATCCGCGGTGGCGAAGATGACGTCCGGCATGTCGAATCGGGGTGGGGGTCCAGCGATCGGCTCTTGCACGAAGGCGGTGCTGACGGTCCCGTTCGCGGCCTCGATCCGACAGCTGGTGGCTTGCGCGCCCGGCAGGAACAAGGAGGGGATCGCGGCGGCCCGCGCCGTCCCCCGGACCGAGAGATTGGGACCGCCGACGTGGTCGTCCCCAGAGTCGCCGAGCTTCTCGCCATGGCGAAGGAGCATCACCTTGCGGGGCGCCATCGCGCACCTCCACAAGCTGTCAGGCGGTCGCCGCTCGTGGTTGGGGCGACATCGAGGACCAATGCGGCGCTGTACGGCTGCGGGCGTCCCGCTGTTCCGAGTTCGTCCATGGCGGCGACCGTTGTAATATGACTTCAAAACGCAATGCCGTTGAAGCTATATCGCTGGCCCGGCGGGGTCTAGTGGTTTGGTCTCATCGGGGCTTAGATGGGTGGGCGTCGACGATCCAGCGGCGGCCAGAGAAGCCGCCTTCAACCCGCACTGTGCACAACGCTCACCGGTTCGAGGCAACCGATCGAGGCCTGTCGCGCTTTCCCGAGCGGACCGGCCTCAAACGAAGGGGAACGATGATGGCGAATGACGAGATGATGGCGCAGATCTCCGGCAAGCCCGGCTTCATCGCGGCGCTGGATCAGAGCGGCGGATCGACGCCCGGCGCCTTGCGGCTCTACGGCATCCCGGACAGCGCCTACAGCGGCGAGGCGGAGATGTTCAAACTGGTGCACGAGATGCGCGTGCGCATCATGACGGCACCGGCCTTCACGGGCGCCAAGGTCATCGCCGCCATCCTGTTCGAGGCCACCATGGACGGGCAGGCTCAGGGCAAGAACGTACCGTCCTTCCTGTGGGAAGAGCGGGGCGTGGTTCCCTTCCTCAAGATCGACAAGGGGCTGGAAGCCGAGTCGGACGGCGTCAGCCTGATGAAGCCGATTCCCGGCCTCGACGCGCTGCTCGACCGGGCGGTAGGGCTCGGCGTGTTCGGCACCAAGGAACGCTCCGTCATCAACCTGCCTTCGCGGTCGGGCATCGCGGCCGTGGTGGATCAACAATTCGAGCTGGCCACCCAGGTCGCGGCGCATGGGCTGCTGCCCATCGTCGAGCCGGAAGTCTCGATCAAAAGCCCGGACAAGGCCGGCGCCGAGGCCATTCTGCTTGCCGAACTCACCAAGGCGCTCGACGCCGCGCCGGATGGCCCCAAGGTGATGCTCAAGCTGACCATCCCAAACGTGCCGGACCTTTATGCGCCCTTGATGAAGCACAAGCGGGTCGCGCGGGTCGTGGCGCTATCGGGCGGCTACACGCGGGACGACGCCTGCAAGCGCCTCGCCGCCAACCACGGCATGATCGCCAGCTTCTCGCGAGCCCTCTCCGAAGGCCTCACGGTGTCGATGAGCGACGCCGAGTTCGACGCGGAACTGGCCCATGCCATCGACGAGATTTTCCAGGCCTCGACCGAGAAGATTTGAGGCGGGGAGCGGCCGGTATTTGTTCGAACAGCGGGTTGGATGATTGGGAAATTCCCTCCCCGTTCCGGGGAGGGTGGCGCCCGAAGGGCGACGGGTGGGGCCGACTCCCATGGCGAACGAGAATGCGCGCGCTCTTCGCAGGAGAATGACGCCGCAAGAGATCAAGCTGTGGCTCAGGCTTCGCCTGCTGCGCCCTCAAGGCTTACATTTTCGCCGACAAGTGCCGCTTGCAGGTTTCATCGTCGACTTCGCTTGTCTCAAGGCCATGCTGGTCATCGAGGTTGACGGCGAGCAACACGGCCTTCCCGACGGTATCGCGCGCGACGGCCGGCGGGATGCGGCGCTAAGCGATGCAGGCTTCCGAGTTCTTCGTTTTTGGAACCATGAAGTGGAGCGCGGCCTCACGGACGTGATCGAATCGATCTATCGCGCCGCTGTCGAGCGCCGACCCCCATCCGGCGCTTCGCGCCACCTTCCCCTGTGAGGGGAAGGAGGGGCACCAATCATAACAGCTGGCGAGATGGTTGGGTCATCCCTCCCCGTTCCGGGGAGGGTGGCGCCCGAAGGGCGACGGGTGGGGCAGCTGCGAGCCGCTGACCCTCAACTGCACCCAGTCGTAGCCCCACACGTGTCGCACTTCAGACACGTGCCGTTGCGCACCAGCGTAAAATTCTGGCACTCGGGGCAGGCTTCGCCGACATAGCCCTTCATGCGGGCCTCGGCCTTCTTGTCGGCGACGCTCGCGCGGGGCGCGGCTTCGCTCCAGGTGAGGTGCGAGAGTTCTTCGGCGACTTCGCTGAGAGCATGCTTCACATCCTGCTTCAGCGCGGTCGCGCCCTCGGTGGAATAGGCCTGTGCCGTCACCGGAGTTGCGGCGGGCCGGCGCTCGGGCTCGCCGCCCGAAACCGGGCCGCCGCGCACCACCATGAAGCGGTCGCCCTTGGAGCGCATCAGCCCTTTCGAGACGACAGAGGATTCCGGCTGCGGGCGGCTGTCCGCCTTGCCCTCGCCTTCGCCCCGGCCCATGGCGTCGAAGCTGAGATCGCTCGGCACCACATGGGCGAGATCGGAGCGGTCGAGGTAGGAGACCGCGAGTTCTCGGAATACGTAATCGAGGATCGAGGTGGCGTTCTTGATGGCGTCATTGCCCTGCACGGGGCCCGACGGCTCGAAGCGGGTGAACGTGAAGGCATCGACATATTCGTCGAGCGGCACGCCGTATTGCAGGCCGAGCGAGATCGCGATGGCGAAGTTGTTCATCATCGACCGGAAGGCGGCACCCTCCTTGTGCATGTCGAGGAAGATTTCGCCGAGGCGCCCGTCCTTGTACTCGCCCGTCTTGATATAGATCTTGTGGCCGCCGACGATCGCCTTCTGGGTGTAGCCGGTGCGGCGGTTCGGCAGCTTTTCGCGCTCGCGCCGGCGCTCGATCCGCTCCACCACGCGCTCGACGATGCGTTCGGCCACCTCAGCGACCCGCGCGGGCGCGGAGGCCTGCATCAGCGCCTCGACTGCATCCTCCTCCTCGTCTTCGGCTTCGATCAGCTGGGAGTTCAGCGGTTGCGACAATTTTGAGCCGTCGCGATAGAGCGCATTGGCCTTGAGGCCCAGGCGCCAGGACAGCATGTAGGCGTCCTTGCAATCCTCGACGGAGGCGTAGTTGGGCATATTGATGGTTTTGCTGATCGCCCCCGTGATGAAGGGCTGAGCGGCCGCCATCATACGGATATGGCTCTCCACCGACAGGTAGCGTTTGCCGGTGCGCCCGCACGGGTTGGCGCAATCGAACACGGCATAGTGTTCGAGTTTGAGGTGCGGCGCACCCTCCAGCGTCATGGCCCCGCAGACGTGGATGTTGGCGAGCTCGATCTCGGCCTTGGTGAAGCCGAGCCAGACCAGGAGGTCGAAGGAGGAATCCTCCAGCTTCTCTGCCGGAACTTTGAGCGATTCGGTCAAGAATTCAGCACCTAGCGCCCATTTGTTGAAGGCAAACTTGATGTCGAACGCGCTGGCGAGACCTTTTTCCAAGGTCTCCAGCTTCTCGGTCGAGAACCCCTTGGCACGTAAGGTGGAGTGGTTGACGCCCGGCGATTGCTTCAGGCTGGCATGGCCGAGCGCGTAAACCTCCATCTCGGCGATCTCGGATTCACGATAGCCGAGCGAGCGAAGGGCCTCGGGCACCGCCCGATTGATGATCTTGAAATAACCGCCACCCGCGAGCTTCTTGAACTTCACCAGGGCGAAATCGGGCTCGATGCCGGTCGTGTCGCAATCCATGACCAGTCCGATGGTGCCGGTCGGCGCCACCACCGTGGTCTGGGCGTTGCGGTAGCCGTGCGCCTCGCCGAGCGCGATCGCCTGATCCCAGGCGTGTTTGGCGCGCTCGATCAGGATCGGGTCGGGGCAATCGCCCGCCACCAGCGGCACGGGCGCCACTGCGAGATCCTCATAACCCGCCGCCTCGCCGTAGGCGGCGCGCCGATGGTTGCGCATCACCCGCAGCATGGATTTGGCGTTGGGGGCATATTCGGGGAAAGGCCCGAGCTCGCGCGCCATCTCGGCGGAGGTGGCGTAGCAGACCCCCGTCATGATGGCCGACAGCGCGCCGCAGATCGCCCGGCCCGCCGCCGAATCGTAAGGGATGCCCGAGGCCATCAAGAGGCCTCCGACATTGGCATAACCGAGCCCGAGGGTGCGGTAGTCGTAGGATAGCTGCGCGATCTCCTTGGAGGGGAATTGCGCCATGGTGACCGAGATTTCGAGCACGATCGTCCACAGCCGGACCGCATGCTCGTACATCCGGGTGTCGACGTGTTTGGTGGCGTCGTCACGGAACTGCAGCAGGTTGAGCGAGGCCAGATTGCAGGCCGTGTCGTCCAAAAACATGTATTCCGAGCACGGGTTCGAGGCCCGGATCGGCCCCGCGGCCGGGCAGGTGTGCCAGTCGTTGATCGTGGTGTGGTATTGCAGCCCAGGATCGGCCGAGGCCCAGGCCGCGAGGCCGATCTTCTCCCACAGCTCGCGCGCCTTGACGGTCTTATGCGTCTTGCCATCGAGCCGGCGGATGAGGTCCCAGGGCTGGTCGTCCTCGACGGCGCGAAGGAATGTATCCGTGACGCGCACCGAATTGTTGGAATTCTGGCCCGCCACCGTGAGATAGGCCTCGGAATCCCAATCGGTGTCGAATTCCGGCAGGTCGAGGGTCGTATGGCCCTGTTTGGCGAGCTGCATGACGCGCTTGATCATGCCGTCCGGCACGGCATTCTTGCGCGCCAGCTTGATCTCGCGCTTTAGGGCGGGGTTCTTGTCCGGATCGAAACAGTCGTCGCCCGGGCCTTCGCAGTTGAGGCAGGCCCTGTGGATGGCCTTGAGGTGGCGCTTGTTCAGCTTGGAGCCGGTGACGAGAGCCGCGACCTTCTGCTCCTCCTTCACCTTCCAATCGATATAGGCCTCGATGTCGGGATGGTCGGCGTCGACCACCACCATTTTGGCGGCCCGCCGCGTGGTGCCGCCCGACTTGATGGCGCCGGCCGCACGATCGCCGATCTTGAGGAAGCTCATCAGGCCCGAGGAGCGGCCGCCGCCGCTCAGCTTTTCGTTTTCGCCGCGCAGGCGGGAAAAGTTGGTGCCGGTGCCGGAGCCATACTTGAACAGGCGCGCCTCGCGCACCCAGAGGTCCATGATGCCGCCCTCGTTGACGAGGTCGTCGGCGACCGACTGGATGAAAC
>CAXTOT010000008.1:0-102023 GCA_964245915.1 uncultured Lichenihabitans sp.
CGATATTATAGGGCAGGTTGGCGACGACACGAAGGGGGCCCGGGTTCGCGTTGGCCAGGTCCGCCATGTCGAGCTTGAGGGCATCGGCCTCGATCACCTCGAGGCGGCCTGGATAGTGGGCCGCGATCTCGGCCAAGGCTGGCAAGGCGCGCTGGTCGCGCTCGACCGCGATCACGCGTGCCGCACCCGCGTGGAGCAAGGCCCGCGTCAGACCGCCGGGTCCTGGGCCGATTTCCAGAACGGTCCGGCCCTCGAGCGGACCCGCGGCGCGGGCGATGCGGCCGGTCAGATTGAGATCGAAAAGGAAATTCTGACCCAGCGAGCGCTTGGCATCGAGGCCGTGTCGCTGGACGACTTCACGCAGGGGCGGGAGCCCGTCGGCCGCAAGCCCGTGCCCTGGCTCGCTCAAGCCGCGGCTTTCGCACCCACGGTGTGGGATCGCGCCGCAAGCTGCGCCGCAAGGCGAAGGGCCGCCTCCAGACTCGTGGCGCGGGCCTGCCCGGTTCCCGCGATGTCGAAGGCGGTCCCATGATCGGGCGATGTCCGGATGAAGGGCAGTCCCAAGGTGACGTTGACGGCCTCGTCGAAGGCCAGCGTCTTGATCGGGATGAGCGCCTGATCGTGGTACATGGCAATCGCGGCGTCGTAGCCGGCCCGTGCCGCAGCCGTGAACAGCGTATCGGCGGGAAAGGGCCCCGCGATCGCGATGCCTCTCTCCCGCAGCGCCAGAAGCGCTGGGATGACGGTTTCGATCTCCTCGCGCCCCATGGCGCCCGCCTCTCCGGCATGCGGATTGAGGCCCGCGCAGGCGAGCCGGGGCGCTTCGATGCCGAACCGCTCGCGCAGGTCTCGAACCACGATGGCCACCGTGTCCTCGATCAGGGCTCGAGTGAGCGCCGCCGGGACCGCGGCCAGAGCGATATGGATCGTGACCGGCACGACGGCCAGCATCTCGGACCAAAGCATCATCACCGGACGGGGAGCGATGCCGCCCCAGAAGCGTTGGGCCAACACCCCAAGATATTCGGTATGGCCGGGGTGAGCGAAGCCGGCCCGGTAGAGCACGTCCTTCGAGATCGGATTGGTCACGACCCCACTTGCGGCGCCGTCGCGGACGCAACGGACGGCTGAATCGATCGCCTCGATCGTGGCGGCGGCATCGCTCGGCGTGGGCACACCCGGACGACCGATTACACACCGGTCGAGGGGGACGACGGGAAGTCTTCGCGAAAACAGGGAGTTCGCCGCCTCCGGGGCGCAGGTCGCCAGGGGAACATCGACGCCGAGCCGAGCGGCACGATCGGCCAGCAGCGCGGGATCGCCGAGAACGAAGAAGGGCGGGGTGTCGGCGCTGCGCGCAAGCCAAGCCATCAAGGTCACGTCCGGCCCGATTCCGGAAGGATCACCTTGGGTCAGGGCGAGAGGGGCCAGTGCCGATCCCGTCGGCATCAGTGCTTTTCCACCACGGCTGTGGCGCGGATCTGCTTGTACATTTCCTCGCCGATCGAGACCAGCCGGTCATTGATCAGGTCGGCCTGGACACTGTCGCGAATCGTGGTTCGGTTGACATTGTCGTCCTTCCCGCACACCGCGATCATCTGCAACCCGGTCGCGGTCCGTTCGGGGGTGGTCAGGTGCCCGTTCGGCGTTTGATCGAGCGCCTTTCGCACCGTCTCCGACAGGCCTTTTGAGTCGCGCCGGAACGACGGCTTGATGGCGACGTCCGGGAGCGCGCGGGCCAAAGCCAATCCGCCTGCACAATCCTGAAAACGGCTGCGCAGTGCCTGAGCTTCGCGTTGACGCTGCTCGGTCACGGCTGGAGAGGCACCGATCGGAACCACGAACACGATCTCTTGCAACGTGTAATCGGCAACATTGGCGGTGCCATTGGCATTCTTGGCAAGCGCGGCCGTGACCTCCGCTTCGCTGACGTTGAGTGATTTGTTGCGGGCCCGGACGTAATTGTTCCAGGCCGCAATGGCGCGAAGGTGAGCGCGGATGATGTCGACGTTGGCCTTTGCCCCCTGGAGCGCATTGGCGAGCGCCTGAGGCGCCAGTTTGGCATGGGCTGCGACGCGATTCAGCGTCTGTGTCAAATCCGCGTCGCTCGGCTCGATACCATATTTGGCGGCTTCATGGAGCTTCAGGCGGTCCGCCACGAGTTCCTCCAGTGCGTCGCTTCTGGATGCGGGCTTGTGGATGATGCGCAAGAACGTCATCTGCTCGTTGATGTCGGTCGTGGTGATGGGCTCGCCATTGACCACCGCCGCGATCGCCTGCGCGATCGCTCCCGATGTCGGAGCGATCCAACACAACCCGAACGCGACCGCAGGAAAAACCATGGCGCGGAGATGTCGAGCGAACCTATCGAAAAGCATCGTCGTCCCATTATTCTTTAGATGAGAACATAGCCGTTAGCGCCTGAATTGGACGGGGAAAAGGCACTGCTTACTTGTAGATCCCGTCCTGAACGGTTTGTGTGTTGCCGAGGCCGGTCTGCACCTTGCCTTCGGCGAGCGTGCGCAAGGTAAACTGCAGCAGAACGGTCTGGTCCAGCGCCGGCACGCCGACCGAATCGGTGTAGCTCCGGCTATAATTGATGCTGACGGTGGTGCAGTCGTCGATGTAACCGATTCCCGCGCCAAGAACCGATGGGCTGGGGGAGCCGAGCTTGAGATCGTAAAGCCCGGTCACCGCATCGAATTTATAAGGATTGAGATCGATCGTGGCACTGCCTTTGACGAAATAGTGGTCGAGGAAATCATACTGCCCGGACACGAGGATGCCCTCGCGTCTGTAGGGATAGCCGATCAACTCCTGCGGCGCGTAGCGTGAATACTGCAGCGATCCGGAAATCGGCCCCCATTTTGTCGTGGCAATGAGGTCGATCGCCTGGGGCGTGAAGTCCTTTTCGCTGAAGCGCGTCTTGGCGATGAAGGACATGTTGGGGTTCAAGTTGAACGCCAGCCGGGACACGTAGTCCGAGTTAACGGTCTGCAGGCCGGATTGGGCCGCCACATTGGCGACGTCCGAAACCGCGTAGGAGTTCAACCCGGCGAGCTGAAACGACTCGCCGAACAGGGCGTTGATGGACGCGCCCGACCGGAACGTCATCGTATATTGCGCGCCGGCGTTCAGCCGCACGCCGCCCTCGGTTCGGTCGTAGCCCGAGAACTTGTTCCACTCGAACAGGTTGGTGTCGTCGAAGACGAGGCTCTGTGCGTCCTCGTTCGGCAAATCGCCCGCGTGGATCTCATTCGGCCGCGCGATGACCTGAGCGATCGGCTCGAACACCTGAGTGCCGAACCCGCTCGCGCTGATGAAGGGATAACGCCACTCGAGACCGACACCCGGCATCGCACGGCCGTAGAAATGGTTGTTGCTGTGGCCGAAGAAATTGCCCTGATCGGCGTTGGCGATCTCGGAAAATCCGGTGGCGCTCGAGAAAGCGAACGTGTCGGTCTGGTTCAAGGAAAGCCAGGACCCGTCGATCCGAGCAAAGGCAAAAGGCGTCCAGACCTCGCCGAAGGGGTCGATGAATTTTCTCTGCCAGGACACCTGCGCGCTGGCCCGATCATAGCTGCCGCCGATGCCACGGACGAAGCAATTCGGAGGCTTAAAATTCGGCAGGGCAGGGTTGGGTGACAACGACGTCGGACAAACATCGTAAAGCGAGAAGGCCCGGTCGAGAAGGCGGACGCCGGTGGACTGATAGTCGGCCGCCGCGCGGGTCAGGGCCGTGAAATTGGTGTTGATGTTTACTTCGCCGCCGACCCCGAAACTCTGTTCCGGCTTGAGACCGATGGTCCTATCATAGTCGGCCACCGGCAGCACAAGCGGCTGCTGCTTGTTCAGATCATATTCGGACAGGCCTTCGATGCGGTAGCCGCGAATGTCGAAATAGCTGCGGTCGCCCTGTCCGGTCAGATAGATGGTCGAGATCGATTCCTTGATGTAGTCGGTGCCCAGGCTCTCGCTGCGGATTTTGTAATCCTGAAAAAAATACTTGTCGCTGAAGAGCGAGATGTCCCAGCCGTATTTCCAGTGTTCGTTGATGAAGAACTTGCCGGTGGTTTCGACCGAGCCTCGCAACTGGCGGTTCCCGGTCCCGTAAGGCGCGTTCCGATAGGCGCCAGGGTCGAGCTGGTCGATCCCGGTCACGCGGATGTTGTAGGATCCGTTGATCATGCGCTGCCGCCACTCGGCCTGGGCGAGCACGCCCTGCCTGGACAGGAAGGTCGGGGTCACGGTCAGATCGTAATTGGGCGCGAGATTGAAGAAATACGGAACCGAGGCCCCGAACCCCAGACGCGACTCGTAGACATAGTTCGGCGCCAGGAGGCCGGTTTTGCGCGTCACGCTCGGATCGGGGCTCGACAGATAGGGAAAATAGGCGATCGGAACGCCGAGGAACTCGAAGCTCGCGTCCTCGAAGTAGATCATCTGTTCTTCTTTGTTGTGGATGATCTTCACCGCCTTGATCTGCCACAGTGGCGGCCGTTCCGGATGCAGTTTGCACGGTTCGCAAGCCGTGTAGGTCCCTTTGTCGAATGTGGCGGTCTCGCCGGCGCTGCGCTCCCCGCGCGGGGAGGTGAAATAGGTTTTCTGGCTGGTCACCGCGCTGAGGCTGTCGATGAAGCCGCTTTTAAAATCGTCGGTGAGATCGAACCTGTCGCCATAGGCGACGCTGCCGTCGGTCTCGGTCAGCTTGGCATTGCCCTCGGCATAGACCCGGCTCGTATTGCGGTCGTAGGTCACCTTGTCGGCCTCGAGGATGCGGCCCTGGTAATAGAGCTGCACGTTGCCTTCGGCCGTGACGATGTTTTTGTCCTTGTCGTAGGTGAGCTGGCGCGCTTCGACCACGAGCCGGTCGGCTTTGACGGGGCCCGCGGCTGCGGCGGGCACCGGTTTGCCGGCCTGGGCGCGCGCATCCCCGATGCCGGCTCCCCCGATCAACCAGGAGAGGGCGAGAACCACAATGGAGAGAAGACTGGCGCGGCCGCTGGACCTGGAGCCGTTACGCCGCCCCATCAACCGTCCTCCTGGTGCAACAGCACGAGAGTGCCCAACATGCTTCCAATCACAGCGGGCGACCAAGCCGCCACCGGGGCGCTCAGAATGCCCGCACTTCCCAAGTCTCCGATCAGCGTCGTGGCGACATAGAGCATGAAGCCTGCCGCGACGCCACCCGAAACCATCTTGGCTATTCCACCAAAGCGGAAAAATCTTAAGGAAAACGACGCGGCGATCAGCACCATGGCGACCAGCAGCAGCGGGCGGGCGAGCAGCTCCTGATAGCGCATGCGATAGGCTGTGGCATCGAGCCCGGCCTGCTCGGTCCTGTCTCGAAGCGTCGGCAGGGACCAGAACGGCACGCTCTCCGGCGCTACGAAGGATTGGGCCACCTGTTCGGCCGTGAGATTGGTGGCGAGAAGATAGGTTCCGGCATCGCGGGGCTCGTCGTCCGGGTCGGGCGATGTCACGTGCGCGGTCTGCAGCTTCCAGAAGCCTGGATCCAATTCGGCGGTTTTGGCGCTGACGCGCTCCTGAAACGACCCGTCCGCCCTGAACACGAAGGCCGTTACGCCCGTGAGATCGGTTCCTCCGTTATCGCCATGGTCGGCCCGGATGATGGCCTGTCCGTCGAGGCTCTTCTGCCTGATCCACAAGGCCTTCGCGCCGGCGTTTCCGCCGCCTCCGAGCAGCGTCATTTCGATCCGATCCGCCCTTTGCTTGGCAAGCGCCGAAAGCGGATTGTAAGCCGTGGTGGCCAGCACCCCGATGAGCAGCGCCATGGCGACGGGCGGGAACATGAATTGCCACACCGACATGCCGGCGGCACGCGCCACGACCAATTCGAGCCTTCGCGTGAGATTGATGAAGGCGAACATGGCTCCGAACAGAACCGCGAATGGCAGAACCTGCTCGGCGACCGAAGGCACCCGCAGCAGCGACAAGAAGGCCATCAGGGAAGGCGTCGCGGTCCGCGAGTCACTGGCCCGGCGCAAGAGTTCCACGAAGTCGAGAAGATAGATCAACACGAACATGCCGCCGAACACGCCGAGCACCGTCCTCGCGAAGGTCACGGAAAAGTAGCGGGTCAGGGTCGGGCCGATCATGGCGCGCTCACGCCATTCGCAGCGGAGCGGAGCGCCGCCGGCTTGGCCGGGACGCGATTGGCACGCCGAACATCCATATGGCGCCCCCCGCGATGGCCAGCACGGGAACCGCAAAGGCGAGCCCGATCGCCCAGGCTTGTGTCACGACGAGGTTCGTGGCTCCGAATCCTGCGACGCGGACCAGCAAAACCACCACGACGGCGCCCAGCATCACCTGACTGCGGCCCTGGCGGGTCGTCTTGGCCTCAGCCAGCGCCGCGAGCGCGATCATGGCGAAGGCCAAGGCATAAAGCGGGCTCACGAAACGATCGACGAGCTCGGATCGGAAATGGCCGAGTTGCGCTTTGACGTAGGCGTCCTTGGTGTCGAGCCGAAGGAGCTCGCGAGTCGAGCGTTCCCGCGGCCGATAGGGCACCGCTCCCGCATTGCTGCCGAATTGCGTGAGATCGATCTTGTAGCTCTTGAACATCACGATGGCGGCGTTGGTCGATTTGGCATCCTCGCGCTGCAGGCTGCCATCCTCGAGCACCAGATAGGCTTCATCGCCGACCTGTTGGGTCGCGCCGCGCTCGGCCAGATAGGTCATGATGTGGTCGGGATCGCGCCGGTCCTGGATGAAGATGCCGTTCAGCGAACCATCGCGGCCGCGCTCGCGGTAATGGAACACGAAGCCCTGTTCGAGGGTCGTGAACGTCCCCTCGCGCACGATCCGCGTGATGAAGTCGGCCCGCACCTGGGTGATCAGGTCGCGCAGCGCCCGGAAACCCCACGGGACGGCATAGAGCGACATGAAGCCGATCATCAGCGTCGTGCAGAACGCCAGGACCGCGAACGGACGCATCAGGCGGGCCGGGGACAGACCCGCAGCGCTCATGACGATGAGCTCGCTGTCGCCGTTCAGCCGGTTGAGCGCGTACATGATGGCCACGAACAGGGCGATCGGAGCGATGACCATGATCAGCGAGGGAATCGCGAGCCCGGTGACGGAAAGGAAGATCAGCAAGGATTGACCTTTGAGGGTCAACAGATTGAATTCGCGAAGCGCCTGCGTCAGCCAGATCACGCTCGTGAGCACCCCGAGCGCGGCAAGGAACGCCACGGTCGTGGAGCGTAGGACATAGCGTTCGACCAGATTCAGCACCGGACCGGCATACTCCGAGAACTCTTTGGCGCGGACCGCCGCGATCCCGCTGCCCGAGCCGCTTAGTGGGTGAAACTGCTCGACATTTTGACGCGGGATCAGGCCTGATCCATCCTGGCGAGTGTAGGCCTACTCCTGTGGCCCGGCAATCGCACGAGACGCTCCGAACCGGTCGCACCCCCCACCGCCACCGGCAAGCTTGGCTGGGATAACCAGGGCATCGGGCGATTTCGGGGCAGCGCAGCCGGCAGCCTGCGGCCTTGCGCGCCATTCCAGGAACGGCGAGTGTGATATCGGACACGGTGTGCCACTATCGTCGTGGTGACCCCAATGGTCCGCGCCGCTCGTCACTCGGGACGGCGGTTTGCGGCAGCCTCGTTGTGAAGAGAACCTGATGCCCCATCCTCTCGAAATCGAATTCACGTCCCTGGATCGCCTCGGCTCACGCGCGAATGCCGGTTCTTCCGCCTCCGCTGCGGCGGGGGAGCGCGGCACCATGGTCGTGTTTGCCGGCGCCGAAGCCGCGACGGGCGAAGTGACGACGTCGATCCTGAGTGGAGGCGAGGCGACGCTGCGGAAGGCCGTGGCCATTGCCAAGTTCAAGGGCAAGTCGGGGACGACGCTCGACCTTCTGGCGCCCGCCGATCTGCCGGCCGACCGTTTGATCGTGGTCGGCACCGAATCCGACAAGCCGCAGCCCGCCAACGCCTTCCTGACGCTTGGCGGCCTAGTGATGGGAAAGATCAAGGATACCGCCAAGGTCACGGTCGCGTTCGATCTGGCCGGCGCTTCGGCGGAAGCCGCGGCGGACTTCGTTCTTGGCATGAGGCTGCGATCCTACCGGTTCGACAAGTACAAGACCAAGAAGAAGGAGGAGGGCGAGGACGGGCCCATGAAGGTCGAAGTCGCGGTGGCGGACGTCGGCGCCGCTACACGGGCGGCCGAGAGTCGGAATGCTGTGGCCGAAGGCGTTCACATCGCCCGCACGCTCGTCAACGAGCCCGCCAACGTGCTGTTTCCCATCGAATTCGCCAACCGCGCCGCCGAACTGCAGAAGCTCGGGGTCGAAGTCGAAGTTCTCGACGAGGCAGC
The DNA here is from genome assembly GCA_964245915.1 of uncultured Lichenihabitans sp. Taxonomy (GTDB): domain Bacteria; phylum Pseudomonadota; class Alphaproteobacteria; order Rhizobiales; family Beijerinckiaceae; genus Lichenihabitans. Next base: position 8,353 of record CAXTOT010000008.1, read on the forward strand.
TGCCGCCAAGATCGGCATGCGGGCGCTGCTCGCGGTGGGCCAGGGTTCCGAAAACGAGAGCCGCGTCGTCATCATGCGTTGGAACGGGGCCGCGGCGCGCGACACGAAACCCGTCGCCTTCATCGGCAAGGGCGTCGTGTTCGATACCGGGGGCATCTCGATCAAGCCGGCGGCCGGTATGGAAGACATGAAGGGCGACATGGCGGGCGCCGCCTGCGTGGTAGGGCTCATGCATGCCCTGGCGGCCCGCAAGGCCAAGGCCCATGTCGTGGCGGCCATCGGCCTCGTCGAAAACATGCCGGACGGCAAGGCGCAGCGGCCGGGCGATATCGTCACCTCGCTGTCGGGCCAGACCATCGAAATCATCAACACGGACGCCGAGGGGCGTCTCGTGCTGGCCGACCTGCTCTGGTACATCCAAGACAAGTACAAGCCTGCGTTCATGATCGATCTTGCCACCCTCACGGGCGCCATCATCGTGGCGCTGGCCCATGAATATGCGGGGCTGTTCTCCAACAACGACGAACTCAGCACGCGCTTGCATCAGGCCGGGATCGAGACGGGCGAAAAGGTTTGGCGCCTGCCCGTGGGGCCCAGCTACGACAAGCTGATCGATTCGAAATTCGCCGACGTGAAGAACACGGGCGGGCGGCACGGCGGCTCCATCACGGCCGCGCAATTCCTGCAGCGCTTCGTCAACGACACGCCCTGGGCCCATCTCGACATCGCCGGCACCGGCATGGGCTCGCCTCATGACGAGATCAACCAGAGCTGGGGCTCGGGCTGGGGCGTGCGTTTGCTGGACCGGCTCGTCGCCGACCATTACGAGCACTGATCGCGCGGCTTTGACGGACGTCTGGTTCTACCATCTCGAAACCCGCACGCTCGAACAGGTCCTTCCGGTCCTGCTCGAGCGTTCGCTGGCGCGGGGCTGGCGGGCCGTTGTCCAGGCCGGCAGTCCCGAGCGGGTCGAGGCGCTCGACGGCCAGCTATGGACCTATGACGACGCGAGTTTTTTACCGCACGGCACCCTGCGAGACGGCGATGCCGAGACTCAGCCCGTCTATCTGACTGACGGCCCGGAAAACCCCAACGGGGCCGCGATCCGGCTGTTCACTGATGGCGTGGCGCTGGCGCCGGTCCTGGCGGCCGACGTCGGCTACGAACGGGCCGTGCTGCTGTTCGACGGCCGCGACGACGAGGCGGTGGCGAGCGCGCGACGGCAGTGGGTGGAAATCAAGGCCGCCGGTCACGCGGTGTCCTACTGGCAGCAGGGCGAGAACGGACGTTGGGAGAAGCGGGGGTAGGGTGGGGCGGGCGAGTGGGGGGCGGGAGCCGCCTCGTAAATGCGAGAGGCAATCGTCGCACCGTTCGCTCGGATCATCTCCAGCGATTGGAACTGGCGGACCGCGGAGCTCGCGTTGCAGATTTATGAACGGCGGCTTCGCGCCCATTTCGGTCGATGCAGGGCGGAGTTAAGCTGCCTGTAAGCAGACATGAATTCGGGTTCGCCAGCTCCGGCGCAATCAACCTGCAACCGAGTCGGTTAACGGTAGGATTAAGCGGCGACCTGCAGAACGATCTTCCCTCGTGGATGCGGGCGAGCGCCATCCAGCATTTCGTGCGCAACCCGTGCAGATGCCAAAGGCAAGACCGCGCCGACGTTGATGACGAGTTTGCGCGCGTGCAGCAGATCGGCGAGCCCGTCGAGGCGCTCGGTCGTGACGTTCACGAGAAAGAAGCCCGCCCGAACCCCATTTCGGCTTGCCAGATCCTGATCGGGCTTCGAGACAGCCGAGATCAGCGCACCGCCGGGCTTGAGCACTTCGAAAGAGCGCGTCTGCGTCTCGCCACCGACGAGATCGATCACGGCATCGACACGCTGGACGACATTCGCGAATTCCGTGGTGTGGTAGTCGATCACCTGGTCGGCACCGAGCACCTTGGCAAGGGACACGTCCTCCGTCCCGACCGTTGCGATTATCGTGATGCCCTCCTGACGCGCCAGCTGAACCGCATAGGCGCCAACGTTTCCGGTTGCCCCATGGATCAGGACGGATTGCCCTCGCGTGAGCTTCGCCTCTTCAAACAGCGCTTGCCATGCCGTGACCGCCACGACCGGAAGCGACGCCGCGTCGACGAAGTCGAGTTCGGTCGGCTTGTGCGCGATCTTTGCAGCCGACGCGACGGCGAACTCAGCATAAGCGCCCGTGAATTGCGAATTGGTGACGCCGAACACCGCATCGCCGATGGTGAATCCCGTGACATCATTGCCGACCACCTCGACGATGCCCGACAAGTCCGATCCAAGCGTCAGCGGAAGCGGCTGTGGCAGAGCACTGTAACCTGAGCGGATCCAGCCATCCCACGGGCCGACGCCGGCCGCCTTGACCCGAACGAGAATCTCGCCGGGTCCGGGCTCCGGGATGGGGATTCGCTCGAGAGAGATCGCGCTGGGCGGGCCGAATGCATTGACGCGGCACGCTGCCATCGTTTGCGGAAGAGGGTTCATCATCGATCTCCTGCGTGGTCCGTTACCTTGGAGGATAGGTCAGGGTCGCGCCGTCGTCGGCGATGAAGACTGCAAGGAGGCTCGCCGGCTTCGTGGCGCTTGCGTTCTCGCTGACGAGATGGGTGCTCCCGGGCGGTTCGAAGAAGCTCTCGCCGGCCTTGTAGATGCGGGCCGGACCGGTCGCAGAATTCTCCGACCTGATCGCTCCCGTGAGCACAAAAGCGTACACACTGCCGGCGTGCTGATGGACCGGTGACTTCCCACCTGGGCCGTAGGAAACCACGATCGCCGTTAGGCTGTGTCCCGGCACGTTGGGCAGCGGCGACGTGAAAGCCGGCGTTTCCTTGCCGACATCGTGTGCTGCCGCCGATCCCAGCGTCGCGAGAAGGATTCCAGCTGTCAAAATGGCAGTGCACTGTCGCATGCGTCATCTCCGTTGGTGAGCCCGTCTCACGCTCGCAATCGAAGGTGAGCCATTGTCGCGGCGACGATAATGCCCGAAGTTGGGGAAGGATCATCAAGCAGGGGCGGATAATCCGCCGCGCCCATGGATAGGCTGACGAGCTTGACGGTGTTCGGCCGGGTGGTGGAGTGCGGCGGCTTTTCGGCAGCCGCGCGGCGTCTGAACATGTCAGTCACGATGGTGAGCAATCACGTGCAAGCCCTGGAAGACCGTCTCGGCGTTCGGCTTCTCAACCGCACGACCCGCAGGGTCAGTCTCACCGAGATCGGTCGGGCCGATCACGAGCGCTCGCGCCAGATCCTCAGCGAGCTTGAAGAGGCCGACCGCATCGCGAGCGAACTTCATGCGACGCCACGTGGGCTTCTCAAGCTCTACGCGGGGACCCACATCGTGCGTTTTCTTGCGCCGGTAATATCAGAGTATCTGGCACTCTATCCCGCAACATCCGTGCAAGTGACCATCGGGGAGAGCATGGTCGACCTAATCGAAGGCGGCTTCGACCTAGCCATCCGGGCCGTTCCGCCACCCGACTCGAGCCTCACGGTCAAACGCCTGACGCCATGGCGGCATGTCCTGTGCTGTGCCCCGACCTACCTCGAAACGCACCCTGAGCCGGTCCACCCGATGGACCTGATCCACCACAACTGCCTGCGCTACGAATTCTACCCGTTCGGCGACGAGTGGCGGTTCGAGGCGCCTGGCGGCCATGACGTGGCGCGGGTAAGCGGCAACGTGGTGACGAACAGCGCCGAGCTGATGCGGTCCCTCGCGCTGAGCGGCGACGGCATCTTTCTGGCACCGAGTTTCATGGTTGCCGACGACATCCGCTCCGGTACGCTTCGCCGCCTGCTTCCCGCCCACAAGGCGGTCGAGTTCGCCATCAACGCGGTCTATCCGCACCGCCACAACCTCTCGACCAAGGTCCGAAGCTTCATCGATCTTCTCGTCGACCGGTTTGCGACGCACCGCACATGGATGAGCTAGGGCCGCTCGTGTGGTCCGTTGCGGTCAGCCAATCCGTTAGGCACCGCCGCGAATGGCAGATATTAACAGCACGGCCTCCGAAGCGGTCGGTCTCTCGTCGGCCAGATTCGGCCGTTCGGCAGAATAAGGACGAATGACCGACACTGGCCAGCAATGCCGCGCGCCCCTACTGCGCGGCTTCGCTCTCGGTCGTCAGCATCAGCCATTCCTCCTCGGCCGCGGTCAGTGCCCGCTCGCATTCCTTGCGCTGCTGGGCGAGGGTCGCGGCCTTGCCTTTGTCGCGCCGAAACGTGTCGGGGTTGGCCAGCGCGGTATCGATGCGTCCGATGAGGCCCTGGAACTTGGCCATGCGCTCTTCCAGCGCCTCGACCTGCTTGCGAAGGGGAATATGCGCCTTGCCGGGTTTCTTTGGCCCCGCCGCGAGGGCCTGAACCGGCACGGCCTTGTCGGCTTTGCGCGCGGCGCGCTTGGCACCGCCGGCCTTCTCGAGCACCAAGGCCTTATACTCGTCCATGTCGCCGTCGAAGGTCTGCACGGTGCCGTTATCGACGATCCACAGCCGGTCCGCGCAAGCATCGATGAGATGGCGATCGTGGCTGATGAGGATGACGGCGCCCTCATATTCGTTGACGGCCTCGATCAGGGCCGAGCGGCTGTCGATGTCGAGATGGTTCGTCGGCTCGTCGAGGATGAGCAGATGCGGGCCGTCGAAGGTGGCCATGCCCATCATCAGCCGCGCCTTCTCGCCGCCCGAGAGCTGCGAGACCGGCGTATCGGCCTTGACGTTCGGGAAGCCGAGCTGGGCGCAGCGCGCCCGGATTTTCGATTCCGTGCCGTCCTTCAGCCGTTCCGCCACGCATTGGTAGGGGGTCTGCTTCTCGTCGAGCTCTTCCACCTGGTGCTGGGCGAAGAAGCCGACGTTGAGCCGGGACGAGCGGCGAACGGCGCCGCCCATGACATCGAGTCGCCCCGCCACGAGTTTGGCGAAGGTGGATTTGCCGTTGCCGTTGGAACCCAGCAGTCCGATGCGGTCGTCGTTGGAAATGTTGAGGCTGAGGCGGTTCAAAATAGTGCGGTCGCCATAGCCGACGCTGACCCCGTCCATGGCCACGATCGGCGGGCTCAAGGGCTTTGCCGGCGAGGGCAGGTTGAAGGGCAGCACCTGATTGTCCACCATGGCCGAGATGGGCTCCATCTTGGCCAGCATTTTGATGCGCGATTGGGCCTGCTTGGCCTTGGTGGCCGAGGCCCGGAACCGGTCGACGAAACTCTGCAGGTGTTTGCGCTGCTCGTCCTGCTTTTTCATGTGCTTGAGCTGGATGGCCTGCTGCTCGCGCCGCTGCCGTTCGAAGCTCGAATAATTGCCCTTCCAGAGCGTCAGCTTGGATTGGTCGAGATGCAGGATGTGGTCGCAGACGGCATCGAGCAGGTCGCGATCATGGCTGATGACCAGGATGGTGGCGGGATAGGTGGCCAAATAGTCGATCAGCCAGAGCGTGCCTTCGAGATCGAGATAATTGGTGGGCTCGTCCAGCAGCAGGAGGTCGGGCCGCGAGAACAGGACGGCCGCGAGCGCGACTCGCATGCGCCAGCCGCCGGAAAATTCGCTGAGCGCCCGTTCCTGCGCGGCCTGGTCGAAACCCAAACCGGACAGGATGGAGGCCGCGCGCGAGGGCGCCGAATGGGCGTCGATGTCGACCAGGCGGGTCTGGATGTCCGCGATGCGGTTAGGGTCGGTGGCGGTGTCGGCCTCGGCCATCAGGCTGGCGCGCTCGACATCGGCGGTGAGCACGAAATCCACCATCTTGGTCGGCCCGCCCGGCGCTTCTTGCTCGACCCGGCCGAGCCGCACATTGCGGGGCAGCGTCAGGGTGCCGCCCTCGGGGTGCAGCTCATCCGCGATCATCCGGAAAAGCGTGGTCTTGCCCGTGCCGTTACGCCCCACGAAGCCGATCCGCGCCGAACTGGGCAGCGCCACGGATGCGTGGTCGAACAGGATACGCGGTCCGAGCCGGTAGGTAAGGTCGTTGATATGCAGCATGAGTGAGCTTGTGGCGTGGCCTATGCTGCATTGCAAGAGGGGCGCGTGCAGCGCTCTGCGCCTTGCTCGCGAAAGATCCGATGCTATAAGCCGCGCGCACTCCATCCAGCCAACAGAAAGACCGCGCCATGGCGATCCAACAGACCTTTTCCATCCTGAAGCCTGATGTGACGCGGCGCAACCTGACGGGCAAAGTGAACGCGAAGATCGAGGAGGCGGGCCTGCGCATCGTGGCGCAAAAACGCATCCAGATGACCCGCAAGCAGGCCGAGACCTTCTACGGCGTTCATAAGGACCGGCCCTTCTTCGGCGAGCTGGTCGAGATGATGACGGCCGCTCCGGTCGTGGTGCAGGTGCTCGAGGGCGAGAATGCGATTGCCAAATATCGCGAAGTGATGGGCGCCACCAATCCGGAGAAGGCCGACCCCGGCACGATCCGCAAGGAATTCGCCTTGTCGATGGGCGAGAATTCGGCGCATGGCTCGGACGCGCCCGAGACGGCCGCGCTGGAGATCGCGCAATTCTTCGCCGGCAACGAGATCGTGGGCTGACCGCTCTCGTCCCTCAGGACAAAGCCGGAACCACCAGGGCCCGCTTGTCATCCGTCACCGGACCCGACAAGGGGCGCGGCGGGTCGATGCGCGCCTGGCCGCTCGCCACGAGCCGCAAGGCGTGCGGGTAGAGGACGTGTTCTTGGGCCAGCACGCGCGCGCTCAAGGTGGCCGGCGTGTCGCCGTCCAGCACCGGCACGGCGGCCTGTGCGATGATGGGGCCGGCATCCACCTCCGGGACCACGTAGTGAACCGTGCAACCGTGGATCTTCACACCGTCGGCCAGGGCGCGCGCATGAGTGTGCAGCCCGCGATAGTTCGGCAGGAGCGAGGGGTGGATGTTGATCATCCGCCCCGCCCATTGGTTGACGAACCAGGGCGTCAGCAGCCGCATGAAGCCGGCGAGACAAATCAGTTCGATGCGATGGATGCCCAGCGTCACGTGAAGCGAGCGCTCGAATTCCTCGCGTGAGGCATAGATGCGATGGTCTACGCCCGCCACCGCCAAGCCCTCGTGTTTGGCCCAAACCAGTCCCGTGCAGGCCGGATCGTTGGAGGCCACGAGCACGATCTGGGCCGGATGATCCGGGCTTCGCGTCTCGGCCGCGAGGGCCTGCATGTTGGAGCCGCGCCCCGAAATAAGCACGGCGGTCCGCAGCCTGTGGCCACTCACAACGCGAGGGTCCCGCGGGTCACGACGCGGTCCGGACCCACAGCCTCGATCACCGAACCGATGGCGACCACCGGCTCCCCCAGCGCCGCAAAACGGTCGACAACGTCCGGCGCGTGATCGCGCGCCACCACCACCACCATGCCGATTCCGCAATTGAAGGTGCGCAGCATCTCGGCGGGCGCGACCCCGCCCGTCCTGGCGAGCCAGCCGAAAACCGGCGGGGGCTTCCAGCTGCCGAGATCAAGCGCGATGCCCAAGCCCTCGGGCAGCACGCGGGGCAGGTTGTCGGGAAAGCCGCCGCCCGTGATGTGGGCGAGAGCCAGAATGCCGTCGGATTGCCCGAGGACGTCGAGCAGCAGCCTCACGTAGATCCGGGTGGGCGTGAGCAGGGCCTTGGCCAAGCTCCGCTCGGGCGCGAAAGGCGCCGGATCGGTCCAGCCGAGCCCGGTCGCCGCCACGATCCGGCGCACCAGCGAAAAGCCGTTCGAGTGAAGCCCTGATGAGTGCAGTCCGAGCACCACGTCGCCGGGTCGCATGCCCGCACGCGGCAACAGACGGCCACGCTCCGCGGCCCCGACCGCAAACCCCGCAAGGTCGTAGTCCAGCCCCGCATAGAGGCCCGGCATTTCGGCAGTCTCGCCGCCGATCAAGGCGCAGCCCGCCTGCTTGCAGCCCTCGGCGATGCCGCGCACGATGGTGGCCCCGGTGCGCGGGTCGAGCTTGCCGGTCGCGTAATAGTCGAGGAAGAACAGCGGCTCGGCGCCCTGGACCACGAGGTCGTTGACGCACATGGCCACGAGATCGATGCCGATGGTGTCGTGCCGACCGCTCTCGACCGCGATCTTGACCTTGGTGCCCACCCCGTCGTTGGCCGCGACCAGGATTGGGTCGGTGAAGCCAGCAGCCTTGAGATCGAACAGGCCGCCAAACCCGCCGATCTCGCCGTCGGCGCCGGGACGGCGCGTTCCGCGCACGATCGGTTTGATGAGATCCACCATGGCATTGCCGGCATCGATATCGACGCCAGCGTCGGCATAGGACAGGCGACTCTGTGGGGTTTCGGGCATGCGGACCATCTTGTGTTGAGGACCGGTTTTAGCCGCTCGGCGCAATCGCGCAACTCGCTAGGCTCGGGCCCGCGAGATTGACGGTCGGCTCGGCGGCAGCGTATCGCTTCAGTGGCTCGACACGCGAGCGGGTGACCGGTCCCGCGACCCGCCTGGCCAAGGAACCCACGCGACCATGACGCTGCAGCGGCAGATCTTGATTTGGTTCGCGCTCCTTGCGGTGGTGGTCTACATTCTCGTGACCCTGTCCGGCGTGCTGCTGCCTTTCGTGGCGGGATTGACGCTCGGCTACCTGCTCGATCCACTTGCCGAGCGGCTCCAGCGCCTCGGCCTCAGCCGCTTTGGCGCGACCTTGATCCTTCTCGCGCTTTTCGTCCTGCTGTTGGTGCTGATCCTGCTCACGCTGCTGCCCATTCTGGCCCATCAGGTCGCGGCGCTGATCGAAAACCTACCGGGCTTTGCGGTCAAGCTGCAGCAATTGGTGACCGATGAGGGTAACAAGCTGTTCGCGGCCTATGGGGGGGAAACGCTCAAGCGCCTCGGGCTCAGCAATGGCCTGACCCCATCCGACCTGCAAAACACCATCGCGTCGGTGGTGGGCCAGGGATCGACGTATCTGCTGGGCGTCTTGAAGTCGCTGTGGTCGGGTGGCACGGCGTTGTTCAGCCTGCTCTCGCTGGTCATCATCACGCCCGTGGTGGCCTTCTACATCCTGCTCGATTGGAAAAGCATGGTGGCGGCGGTCGATGGCTGGGTCCCGTTGGCCCATCGTGAGGATGTCCGCCAGATCGCGCGCGACATCGACACGGCCTTTGCCGGCTTCGTTCGCGGCCAATCCCTGGTCTGCCTGTTCCTGGGGCTGTGGTACGCCATCGGCCTGACCGCGGTGGGATTGAATTTCGGGTTCCTGATCGGCATCACGGGCGGCTTCCTCAGCTTCGTCCCCTATGTCGGGTCGCTCGCGGTCCTTCTCTTCGCGACAGCCGTGGCGCTGGTTCAGAACTGGCCCGACTGGCCGCTCGTCGCCATGACGGTCGGTGTCGTGGTCAGCGGGCAGTTCCTCGAGGGAAACATCCTGTCGCCCAATCTGGTTGGAGCCCCGGTGGGGCTGCATCCGGTCTGGATCATGTTCGCGCTGCTGGCCTTTGGGGCCATGTTCGGGTTTACGGGGCTGATCATGGCGGTGCCGCTGGCGGCCGCAGCGGGCGTTCTGGCCCGGTTCGCCCTGCGCAAATATCTGGCGAGTCCCCTCTACACCGGGGAACCCGAGGACGACGTGGTGGTTCTGCCGCGATCGCTGCGTCGGGACGCGTGACGGAACAGTTGCCGCTCGACCTGGCGCTGGCGCCGCGGTTCGGGCGCGACGATTTCCTGATCTCTAGTGCCAATTCGGTTGCGGTCGAGTGGGTCGACCGCTGGCCCGCCTGGCCCGATCGCGTCCTCCTGTTGCTTGGCCCGGAGGGCGCCGGCAAGAGCCACTTGGCCGCGATCTGGGCCACGTCGGCGCGGGCTCGCCGGCTCACGGCGGAGGATCTTGCCGGATTCGGTCCGGCGGATTGGACCGGTCAGCCCATCTTGGTCGAGGACGCCGACCGCCTGGCCGGCGCTGAAGTCCAGTTATTCCACCTGCTCAATCTCGTGCGTGACGCGCCATCGTCCCTCTTGGTCACGGCTCGCCGTGCTCCGGACCATTGGGGCCTGCGAACGGCCGACCTGCTCTCCCGCCTCCGCTTGTCGCCGGCCGTCACGATCGAGGCGCCGGACGACGAGCTCATGCGCGCCGTCCTGGTGAAGCTCTTTGCCGATCGGCAGCTCGTGGTGGATGAAGCCGTGGTGGGCTATCTCGTGCATCGCCTCGACCGGTCGCTGGGCGATGCACGGGCGGTGGTCGACGCGCTCGACCGGGCAGGGCTCGCCTTGAACAGGCGGGTGACCCGCCCCATGACGGCCAAGGTTCTCGAGGGTTTGCAGCTGGGTGTCGATTGATTTGGCGGGCAAGATCGGCCGTGTGAGAAGCGGTGCGGCAACGTGGATGTCGTGCCTGCCGGGTAGATCGGCAGCGGCGATCATGCTCTAAGTCATCCCCATGTCACGGAACTTTGTCCCCTAGACCATGGTGGATCGCAGCAAGCCCGGCCGCTCGGCCGACGTCGCGTCTCTCCGTCCCTCTGCCGAGCCGCGCTCGACACGGGGCGGGGCAGGGCGACCGCGCTTTCCATTCAAGGGAAAGGTTCGGACCGGGATGGATGCTGCAACCGAGACGGTCGAACACGGCCAGGACACCGCGCCGAGCGATCTGGTCGATTCGCCGAAGCGATTCATCAACCGGGAGCTCTCGTGGCTCGAATTCAACCGCCGGGTGCTGCAGGAATCGGTCAACCCCAATCATCCGCTGCTGGAGCGGCTGCGGTTCCTGTCGATCTCGGCCAACAATCTCGACGAGTTCTTCATGGTCCGGGTGGCGGGGCTGGCCGGTCAGGTCAATTCCGGGGTCACCACGGTGTCGCAGGATGGCTTGACCCCGGCCGAGCAATTGACCGGCATTTCGGCGGGCGTGGCCGATCTCGCCGGTGAACAGCAGCGCCTTTGGGTCGATCTGCGCGTCGAACTGCAATCCGCCGGCATCGTGATCGTCGAACCGCGCGATCTCGTCGAGGCGGAACTCGATTGGGCACAAACCCACTTCGAACAGCATGTCTTTCCGATTCTGACGCCGCTCGCCATCGATCCAGCGCACCCGTTCCCGTTCATTCCCAACCTCGGCTACACGCTTGCATTGGACCTCGATCACACGGCTGACGGGCGCCGCCTGCACGCGCTGATCCGCATGCCGACCAAGTTCGATCGTTTCATCAGGCTCCCCGAGCATTTCGCCCCTGGAATGATCCGGGTGCTGACCCTCGAAAACCTCATCGCGCTGAACACGCCCCGGCTGTTTCCGGGCTATTCGGTCTCGGGCCAGGGCCTGTTCCGGGTCATCCGCGACAGCGATCTCGAAATCGAGGAGGAAGCCGAGGACCTCGTCCTGTTCTTCGAATCGGCGCTCAAGCGCCGCCGCAGAGGCTCGGTGATCCGGCTCGAACTCGATGCCGCGATGCCCGAAGCCCTGCGGCTGCTGGTCGCCGAGGAACTCGACGTATCGTCCGATCTCGGTTTCGCGGTGCACGGCATGATCGGGCTCGACGAATTGTCGGAACTCGTGAACATCGACCGGCCCGAGCTCAAATTCCCGCCCTATAACGCGCGTTTCCCCGAGCGCGTGCGGGACAATGGCGGGGATTGTTTCGCGGCCATCCGGGCCAAGGACCTCGTGGTCCATCACCCCTACGAATCTTTCGACGTGGTCGTGCAGTTCCTGGCTCAGGCGGCGCGCGACCCCAATGTGGTGGCGATCAAGCAGACGCTCTATCGCACCTCGAAGGACAGCCCGATCGTGAGCGCCCTGATCGAGGCCGCCGAGGCCGGCAAATCGGTCACAGCTCTGGTCGAGCTCAAGGCGAGGTTCGACGAGGAGGCCAACATCCGCTGGGCGCGTGATCTCGAGCGGGCCGGCGCGCAGGTGGTGTTCGGCTTCATCGAACTGAAAACCCATGCCAAATTGTCCATGGTGGTGCGTCGGGAGGGCGGCAACCTCGTCTCCTACTGCCACGTCGGCACCGGCAATTATCATCCGCAAACGGCCCGCATCTACACGGACATTTCCTTCTTCACGGCTGATCCCGTGATCAGCCGCGATGTGTCGCGCATCTTCAACTTCATCACCGGCTATGCGGAACCCGTCGGCCTCGAGCAGATGGCGGTTTCGCCCTTCACCCTGAAGCATCGCTTGCTCGATCATATCGCCGAGGAGGCGAGCTTCGCCCGGGCCGGCAAGCCCGCCGCGATCTGGGGCAAATGCAACGCGCTGGTGGATCCCGAGATCATCGACGCGCTTTATGCGGCGAGCGGCGCGGGGGTGCGGATCGACCTCGTGGTGCGTGGTATCTGCTGCCTCAGGCCGGGCGTGCCGGGCCTTTCCGACAATATTCGCGTGAAGTCGATCATCGGGCGGTTCCTGGAACATGCCCGCGTCTACGCCTTCGGTGGCGGCTACGGCTTGCCGCACTCCAAGGCGCACGTCTATATCTCGTCGGCCGACCTGATGCCGCGCAACCTGGAGCGCCGCGTCGAGGCGCTTCTGCCCATCACCAACACGACCGTGCACGACCAGATCCTCAACCAGATCATGATCGCCAACCTGATCGACAACCAGCAAAGCTATCGCGTGCTGCCCGATGGGGGCAGTCGACGCATCGTCTGCGAGCCCGGCGAAGATCCATTCAACGCGCATAATTATTTCATGACCAATCCGAGTTTGTCCGGACGCGGCAAGTCCTTGAGAGAGTCGAGTCCGAAGACGCTGCTGAAGCGCCTCGATAAGCGTTGACGGCGTGACACGTTGAACGAGGCCCGATCCGTGTTTGTTGATCCAGTCGCACCGGGACGTCTGGCCGGCGCTCCGGTCGCCATCGTCGATATCGGCTCGAACTCGGTGCGTCTCGTCGCCTACGAGGTCTTGTCCCGCGCCCTGACCCCGATCTTCAACGAGAAGGTCTTGTGCGGCCTGGGCAAAGGCGTGGCCACGACGGGTCTACTGGCCCAGGACGCCATCGAAAAGGCGATCGCGGCCTTGCGCTGCTTCCGCGTTCTCTGCCGCAACATGCGGATTACCGACATCCAGGTTTTGGCGACCGCGGCCACGCGGGACGCCGCCAACGGCCCGGGGTTCCTGGCGCTGGCGCGCGAGGCCATCGGCACCGACATCGCGCTGATCGGTGGCCTGCGCGAAGCCGAACTGTCCGCCAAGGGCGTGATCTCCGGCTTCTACATGCCCGACGGTATCGTGGGCGACCTCGGCGGCGGCTCCCTGGAATTGATCGACGTCAAGGGCCCGCGGATCGGTGCCGGTATCTCGCTGCCGATCGGGGGCCTGGCGCTCAGCGACCTTTCCAAGGAATCCCCCAAGCGGGCCGTCAAGATCGTCCGCGATGCCTTGGCGGACGCTATGCCGCTCAAGGCGCTCAAGGGGCGAACTTTTTATGCGGTCGGCGGCACCTGGCGCGCACTCGCCAAGCTGCATATGAGCCAGCGCGGCTACCCCCTTGCGGTGATGCAGGGCTATGTCATTCCGGGTAGCGACCCCGACATTTTCGCAGGCCTCATCGAGCGGCCCTCCAGCGAACCCGCGGTTTCGCTCGCCTCGGTCTCAAGCGCGCGGCGTCCGCTGCTGTCCTACGGCGCCGTGATCCTCGACGAGATCATCCGCCAAGGAAAACCCAAAGATGTGGTGGTCTCGACGCTCGGCGTGCGCGAGGGGATGCTCTTCGAGCGTCTTTCGGCGGACCAGCAGCAGGCCGACCCGCTCCTGATCGCGGCGGGGGAGCTCAACGTGCTTCGCTCGCGCAGCCCGGAACATGGCAAGGACCTGTGCGTCTGGAGCGACGAGATCTTGGCCTCCGCGCAGGTCGAGGAGAGTGTGGAGCAAAGGCGTCTCCGCCATGCCGCCTGCCTGCTCTCCGATACATCTTGGCGCGCGCATCCGGACTATCGCAGTGCCCAGGCTTTCAACATGATCGCCAACGCGGCCTTCGTGGGCATCGATCATCCCGGCCGCGCCTTTCTGGCGCTGGCCATAAACTACCGTTACGAAGGCATCGACCGCGAGGTGAGCCCACAGCTCCGTGCCCTGGTGAGCCCCATCATGGCCGAGCGCGCGAGGCTCATCGGCGCCATGATGCGGGTCGCATTCCAGCTCTCGGCCGCCATGGGTGCGGTGCTTCCGGGTCTTCCCTTACGGTGCAGTAAATCCCGGGCGGTGCTGCTCATGCAGCCTGAGCTCGCCGACCTCGTCAGCGTCAGGCTGCAAAACCGCTTCAAACAGCTGGCGCGGCTTCTGGATCGCGAGCCCGAGATCAAGCTGGCGGCCTAGTCTAAGCTAAGGGCGACACGTAGCATTCGCTATTGGATGGAACGGACTACCGTCTAAGAGCTTCAATGCCGAGTTCGCGCCACAGACAAGCTGGGCCGGTTCTCCGAACACTGGTCACCAAAGATCGTCACGGCCTTCAACGGCCATGGCGGGATGGTGGTCAAGCTGTGGGGCGAGGTCGTGTTGCACTCCCACCCAGACACCGATGACTTCTTCTTCGTCGTGAAAGGCAAGCTGACAATCAAGCTCCGCGGCGGCGACGTGCGTCTCGGACCAAGGAGACCTGTACGTCGTTCCGAAGGGAGTGCAACATTGCCCATTCGCGAAGGAGGAGGTCCAACTTCTCATTGAACCAACCGCCACGCTCATAGCGGGGACGAAGCGACAGTCGCCGTGAAAGAAGCAATCCTGTCGCCGACGACATTCCGTAAGCGTTCACGTCAAGCGCTGGTTAAATGACAGCCGACGCTATGCCCTCGCTAAGAGCGCCCAGGTCGTGTAGCATTGCTGCCTACCATCCATTTTTGGAGGTACCCCCATGGATTTCATTGAGCAATGGTTCGGCGTGTCTCCAGACGGAGGCAACGGTTTTACCGAGATGCTTATCGTATTGTTGATCTTCTCTGTTATCGCTTTTATTGCCTTTCGATTCGGCTGGCGACCGGCGAGAAAACGGTCGAAATTCTGAACCTCAAGCCAGTGAGTGGGGGGAGAAGAGGCTGGAGGTGAGAAATGGCCGATATTTGGAAATTCCTCCTCTACTTGGCTGACGTTCTACGAAGAGAGGGTTGGAACGGTCTGTTAAGGCTGATTGCCCTTGGACTGCGTATGCTCGAGCGACGTCGGCAACGCGCGCAGCTTTCCGAGCAGGAACGACACCGTGCTCGAGGGCCCTGCATTCCGATCGATAGACCCGAATACATTCGACCGGATCCGCTCATTTATGATCAGTATTATCTAATGAGCCTGGGTTTAGCGGTAACATGGGCGAACCCTGACATAAAAGTGTACCTTCAAGGCGTAGAGATATTGAGCTCACAGCTTAAAAAGGCAACAACATATCAAGTTGTGGCACGTGTCTGGAACAATTCGACAACTTGTCCCGTGGTAAACATGCTTGTTCGGTTTTCCTATTTGGATTTCGGGATAGGTACAGTATCTAATTCTATCGGCCTGTCCCACGTAGATCTCGGTGTGAAAGGCGGCCCGAACCATCCCGCCTATGCATCGGTTGATTGGACGACGCCGGCTCAGGAGGGCCATTATTGCCTTCAGGCCGTGCTTTTTCCGCCTGATGACGTTAACTGGAACAACAACCTGGGGCAGCACAATTTTGACGTTGGTGAAGCCGCCTCGCCGGCCGTCTTCACTTTCATGCTGAGAAACGCAACCGACCGCCGGCACCGTTTTGCACTCATCGCCGACGCTTATGCCATCGTGGAGCTTCCATTCTGCGATGCCAAAGACGCGCCTTCTGACAGACGAGCGGGCGCCATCAAACGGCACGATCATGCCTCGCATCCGGTGCCGGCAGGCTGGCAAATCAAATGCACCCCTTCAGCTCCCGAACTCGATCCGGGTCAGGCGATCTCAATCGAGGCTGTCATCGAACCTCCACCGGCATTTTCCGGAGAGCAGGCGATCAATATTCGCGCTACCTGGGACGGCCATCACCTTGCCGGTGGCATCACCTTGCTTGTCTCGAAAGTCTGAGGTCGCACCGTGACGTATAATCAGTACACGAACTGCGTTAAGGCATCTGATCATTCTAAGATGAATCAGTATGTCCAAGTGTTCCTCAAAAGTGGGATTGTCGGAGTTGCTATCGCCGCCGTCCTTATAGCAGCTGGCGAGCCGCTGTGTGCACTGATTGGAGGACTGCCGATTTTCTTGGCTTCAAGCCAGCTCGCCTATTGTTCGTGGTGGCTAAATGACCGGCTGATATGCCTGCCGAATCTCGACACCGATAAGTACGCCGTCGGTCTGCTAGTTTCCGTGCAGCCCCCCTCCAAGAAAACGGGGTTCGATGCCTATGATTCTGATTACAGCATCAATCTTCTGCCGGCTTATGCACCTATCGGCGCCACGCAAGCTCAAATCGAAGGTTCAAAGCCGTTCGGCTACCTCGTCTCGCAGCAGGATGCAACGCGCAACGAGGGCCTGCCATGGACGGGGGAAACTGCCCACGACGAGGTCATCGGCAAAGACTGCGCGGTTCTTCACGCCGAGTTCGAGGGGGCGAGCGTCCGCGACGCTGCAGACGGCGCGGGCGTCGCTCTCGTTCTGGCATTAGCGGCTCTAATAGTTTGCGTGGCCGTGCCGCCGCCTTGGGGCATAGTGATCGGCATCATTCTTGCGCTCCTGGCCTTTCTGGCTCAGATACTCGGAGCGCTGCTTGGAAAGTCGGACTACGGTTCGCCCTCGGATGTTGATCCCTCTTTGGGCGCGCTTCATCCGCGAGACATGACAGGAACTGTATTCGATCTCTTAGGGGTGAGCGGAACCTGGGTTTACGATGCCGGACACAACAACGAGAACAAGGGTTGGAACGAAATTCACCCGATCAAAGCATGCCATCGTGTCGGTCAGTGGGATGGTAAAGGCGACTGGCCGAAGGACTTGATTGACGGTGACATAGCAAAGTTTCCGGAGGCACTTCAGGCTGCGGGCTCGCCCGCAACGGTTGCGGCTCAGCGGGACCCGTCGAGTAGATGGCATATCCATCCGATGATCGACGGTTGTCGGCCGAGGCGGGAAAACTCGCCGGCAATTTCGTAGTGGGACTGGCTTGAGCACGTCCGCGCTTCGTCAGGGCAGCGGAAGTCGAGGGCGCGCTCACTTTGGCTGAGGACCGCAATCGAGGATCGTGGTCCAGACTGATTGATGGCCGAGGCTCAGATCGCGGCTGTCGGGTTTAGTCGGCTCCCGTCTCAGTGAGAACCCAAGCGCGTTCTAGAGCAGAGGTGGGCCGGCGGTTGGATCGTCGATGTCGCTCGCCAACGTGCAAGGGCCGCTCAGATATCGTGACGCCGATGAGCTGTCGCAGAAACCATCCGAGCGCCATATTGGCATGGCCAGCCTCAAATTCGATCCTGATCGCGCTCCCGTCGTCCGCACAAACCGGTCGGCGTAGGAATGGAGAATCGAGAGAAAAGCCAAAGATGCGCCATAGCCGGGTGGCCTTGGCTATTGTTTAACGGCTGCGAGGGAATAATGTTTCTGAATTTGACTCATTCTTTCACATTTAATGGCCTAAAAAGACTGACGAGCATAAAAGCTGACGCCGATGGCCGTTGTACCTTGAACAACTAGCCGACTTTGTCTTGGTAAATACTTTCATCACTATTACAGAAGAAATCATGAAACCATGAAAGTCCCCGGCGGGTCGACTTGGAAGGCGCAGCTCGGGTTCGGGTGTGCCATCGTGGCGCTGCTTGCCGTGGGCGCCACGTCCTATCGGGCGAGGATCATCGCGGTCGAAAGCGATCGATGGGTGCGGCATACGCACGAGGTGATAGAGGCTCTCCAGGACCTCCGCTCAGCGATGAAGACCGCAGAGTCAGGCTCGCGCGGGTTTATCATCACCGGCAAGGAGTCTTACCTGCAATCCCACCGTGCAGGCGTCGCCCTGGTGCACCAGGGTGAGGAAGCTTTCGGGACCCTTACGCTCGACAATCCGGTTCAGCAACGTCGGCTAGCGGCCATCGAAGACCTTGCGAGCCGTAGGCTGGCCCGGACGGCACTGGTGATCGGCCTGCGCCAGACCGGGGGCTTTGAAGCGGCCGCAGACGCGATGCGTGAAGGGTCGGGCCAGGCGCTCATGAATAGTTTCGAGGGGCTCGTTCGCGAGGCGCGAGAGGAAGAGCTCCGCCTGCTTGCGATTCGCGGCGCCGATGCTGACCGACAATTAAACTGGACCAACGCGCTCCTTGTCCTTGGAACCTTCCTGGGCGTGCTGATTGCCGCCGGCGCAGGTTGGAGCGTCGTGCGCGACAACGCCCTTCGACGGCTCGCGGAGGAGTCGCTTCGCGAAGGCGAGGAGCGCTTCCGCACCTTGGCCAACAACATCTCCCAAATGGCCTGGATGGCCGATCCCAATGGATCGTTCCTTTGGTTCAATGACAGATGGTTCGAGTTTACTGGGATCGCTCTGAGCGAGATGAAGTCCGGTTCGGACTGGCGCAACAAGGTCCACCACCCGGACCACATGCGGCGTGTGGTCGATACGCTCCGTCAAGCGACGCTGTCTGGAGTGGCTTGGGAGGACACATACCCTCTCCGGGGACGGGATGGGCTCTATCGCTGGTTCCTCTCGCGTGCCGTTCCGATCCGCGACGCCCAGGGGAAGGTGCTGCGGTGGTTCGGGACCAGTACCGACATCACGGAGAGCAAGCTGCTTGAAGCGGCCCTGTTCGAGGAAAGGGAGCGGGCCCAGATCACGCTCAAGAGCATCGGCGACGCTGTAGCGTGCGCTGACAGCATGGGAAAGATCAGCTTTATAAACGTTGTCGCAGAAACGCTGACGGGCTGGTCTTCGCAAGATGCGGTCGGACGGACGACGGCTGACGTGCTTCGGATCGTGGACGCCACGACACGCGAAACGATCTTGAATCCGATGCAAATCGCCGTCGCGCAGAACCAGTCCGTGTCGCTTCCATCGAATTCCGTTCTCATCCGGCGTGACGGGTCCGAAACGCCGATCGAAGACTCCGTGGCACCGATCCACGACCGTGAAGGGCAGGTGACCGGAGCCGTCATTGTGTTCCGCGACGTGAGCGAGGCCCGCGCCATGTCGTTGCAGATGGCTCACTTCGCCCGGCACGACTTTCTGACCGGCTTGCCCAATCGGATGCTGTTGAATGACCGGATTGGCCAAGCCATCGCGCTCGCGCCGCGTCACAAGAAGAAAGTTGCCGTGCTGTTCTTGGATCTGGACGGCTTCAAGCAAGTCAACGATGCACTGGGGCACGCGGTTGGCGACAAGCTGCTGGAGGCCATCGGAAAACGACTGGTGAGCTGCGTAAGGGTGTCGGACACGATCAGCCGCTTGGGCGGCGACGAATTCGTCGCGCTGCTGTCAGAGATCGACCAAGCCAAGGATGCGGCCCTTTCCGCAACGAGAATGCTGCAAGCCGTGGCGGACGTTCGCTTGACCGATCACCCAGGGGTTCGCGTCGCGACGAGCATCGGCATCAGCATCTACCCGGAAGATGGCGTCGATGCCGAGACACTCATCAAGAACGCCGACACCGCAATGTATGAAGCGAAAGAGAAGGGCCGTGAAACCTTTCGGTTCTTCAACGCAGCCCTGAATGGCGCGAGTCACGACGAGGACTTGGTCCGCATCGGGCACCGCTAATCGGGCACGCCATCCCGCCATTCGAGCGCCAAAACCTTGCCTTGCTCGACCGTGAGCGCGAGACGGCCATGCTTGAGTTCGAGCGCCCGCGCGCCGAACAGGTCCCGTCGCCATCCCTGCAATGCCGCCACATCGGCGCGGTCGTCCTGCGTTATGGCTTCGAGATCGTCAACGGTCGCGATCATCTTGGCCGCGACGCCATGGTCTTCGGCGACCTGGCGCAGCAATACCTTCAACAGTTCCACCGTGGCGCCGCAGCCCGACCCGTTGCGCCGCTCGCGCTCGATCTTGGGCAGCGTCTTGGGGTCGCGCGCCAGGCCGCGCTCGATGGCGGCGAGCATGTCGGTCCCGGCCTTCGAGCGATCCATGCCGCGCGGGACGGCACGCAAGTCGCCCAAGGCGTCGGCCGTGCGCGGCGCCGCGAGTGCCACCTCGATCAGTGCGTCATCCTTGAGGACGCGCGAGCGCGGCACATCCCGCGATTGCGCCTCCTCCTCGCGCCAGGCCGCCAGATCCATCAGCACCGCGAGATCGCGCGGCTTACGCATACGGGAGCGGAACCGCTCCCAGGCGTTTTCCGGGTGCTGCTCGTAGGTGGCGGGCGAGGTCAGCGTGCGCATCTCGTCGGTCAGCCAGGACAGCCTTCCGGTCTTTTCGAGCTGGGCCTTGAGGGTCTTGTAGATCGTGCGCAGATGCGTGACATCGGCGATCGCATAGGTGACCTGGGCGTCCGAAAGCGGCCGCCGCGCCCAATCGGTGAAGCGCGATGATTTATCGATCGTGACCTTGCAGATCGTCTGGACCAATTCTCCATAGGAGACCTGATCGCCAAATCCGCACACCATGGCGGCGACCTGGGTGTCGAAGATGGGGGCCGGAATGATGCCCGCGGATTTCCAGATGATCTCGAGGTCCTGACGCGCCGCGTGGAATACCTTCACCACGGCCGGATTCCTCATCAGTTCGAAGAAGGGCGCAAGGTCGAGATCTGGCGCAAGCGCGTCGATCGCCAGCGCTTCGTCGTCCGACGCCACCTGGATCACGCAAACCTTTGGCCAGAATGTCGTCTCCCGAAGGAATTCGGTATCCACCGTGACGAAGGGATGGGCGGAGAGGCGCTGGCAGGTGGCGGCGAGTTCTGCGGTGGTCGTAACGACGGTCATTCTTGGGTCCATAGAGCAGTATCGGTCGGTAGAGTCACGGCAGGACCCCATCGGCTCGATGAAACTGCCCGGCTTCTTTCATGCTTGAGCAGATCGGCGATCGCAGACTATGCTCTAGAGCAAGACCGCGCCCGACGCGAGTTCCTTGCCGCGAGATTCGCCCGTGTGAGTCCGTGGGGCTTCGGAGGTGTGCTCGCGGCGGCCGCTTTCTTGACATCGCCCGAGCCGCATGGCCTGTTCCGCGCCGCCTGGCTGGCCCTTTGACCGGGCCCCCATTTCCCAAGAGACCATGATGCATCCGTACCGTTCCCACACCTGCGGCGCCCTCACGACGGCCGATGCCGGCCAGGAGGTTCGACTGTCGGGTTGGTGCAATCGCATTCGCGATCATGGCGGCGTTCTGTTCATCGACCTGCGCGACCATTACGGCATCACCCAATGCGTGGTCGATCCGGATTCCCCGGCCTTCAAGGACGCCGAAATTCTCCGCTCGGAGTGGGTGGTGCGCGTCGATGGTGCGGTCCGTCCACGGCCTGCCGGAACCGAGAACCCGGACATGCCGACGGGGCAAATCGAGGTTTACGTCAAGGCGATCGCGGTGCTGGGCCCATCGCTGGAGCTTCCGCTTCCGGTCGCGACCGATCAGGAATATCCCGAAGAGACGCGGCTCAAATATCGCTTTCTCGACCTACGCCGCGAGCGCCTGCACAACAACATCATGCTGCGCGGCCGGGTCATCGACTCGCTGCGCCAGCGCATGAAGGCGCAGGGCTTTTTCGAGTTCCAGACTCCCATCCTGACCGCCTCCTCGCCCGAGGGCGCGCGCGACTACCTGGTGCCTTCGCGCGTGCATCCGGGAAAGTTCTACGCCCTGCCGCAGGCCCCCCAGCAGTTCAAGCAGCTCATCATGGTGGCGGGCTTCGACCGCTATTTCCAGATCGCACCCTGTTTCCGCGACGAGGATGCCCGCGCGGACCGCAGCCCGGGCGAGTTCTACCAGCTCGACGTCGAGATGAGCTTCGTCACCCAGGACGACGTGTTCGAGGCCGTGGAGCCGGTGCTGCGCGGCGTCTTCGAGGAGTTCGGTGGCGGCAAGGCCGTGACCCAGCAGTTTCCGAAGATCGCCTACCGCGACTCGATGCTGAAATACGGCGTCGACAAGCCGGACCTGCGCAACCCGCTGGTGATCGTCGACGTGACGGAAGAGTTCAACCATCCCGACGTCTCCTTCAAGGCTTTCAGGAACGTGATCGCCTCGGGCGGGGTGGTACGGGCCATTCCGGCCACCGGGGCAGGGGCACAGCCACGCTCCTTCTTCGACAAGCTGAACGATTGGGCGCACGGCGAGGGCGCGGCCGGGCTCGGCTACATCATCTTCGAAGGCGAGGGCGATGCGCTGACCGGCAAAGGGCCGATCGCCAAGTTCATCCCGGCCGAGATCCAGGCGCGCATCGCCGAAAAGGCGGGACTGAAGGCGGGCGATGCCGTGTTCTTCGCTTGCGACCAGGAGGCCAAGGCGGCTCGGCTCGCGGGCCAGGCGCGCATCCGGCTCGGCAACGAACTGGACCTTCTCAAGAAGGACGTGTTCGAGCTTTGCTGGATCGTCGACTTCCCGATGTACGAATATAACGAGGACGACAAGAAGATCGACTTCTCGCACAACCCGTTCTCGATGCCGCAAGGCGGGCTCGAAGCCCTGCGCAGCAAGGACCCGCTGGAGATCCTGGCCTACCAGTATGACATCGTGTGCAATGGGGTGGAGCTCTCGTCGGGCGCCATCCGCAACCATCAGCCCGAAGTGATGCGCGAGGCTTTCGCCATCGCGGGCTATGACGAGCAGGTCCTGCTGGAGCGGTTCGGCGGCATGTATCGCGCCTTCCAATATGGGGCGCCGCCGCATGGCGGGATCGCGCCTGGGGTCGACCGGATCGTCATGCTGCTGGCCGGCGAGGAGAATCTGCGCGAGATCGTGCTGTTCCCGATGAACCAGAGGGCCGAGGATCTGCTGATGGGGGCGCCGTCCCCGGCCACCCCAAAGCAGCTCCGCGAACTCCACATCCGCCTCAACCTGCCGGATCCAAAATAGGGCAGGGTGGTTGCGAGCCTGAGCCGATGGCATCAAGGATGCAGTGTGTCGGCCAGAAAACCTATATAGACCACTGGTATGAAAAGTGGGTTCGCCTCCGCGAAGCGGGGATGAGGGGTGTTCGTAAGGCCCCCTCATCCGGCCTGTCGGCCACTTTCTCCCCGCAAAGCGGGGCGAAGGGCAACACGCCGAGACGCGTCACCATCAATGCAGCTCGGTATGAGCGACGCGCTGATTTTCCATACCACTGGTATTAATTCGGCAAAGCTGGGCTGTCGGCAGGTTCGGCCTCGAAGCGTTGGGTCCAGCCGCCGATGCCCTGCAGCGGGTAGGCATGGATGAGCTTCATGGTGTCCTCGCGGCTCGGCAGTCCGGCTTCGTTGCCGAGCCGCTGCACCTTGTGGGCCGCGGCCGCTCTAGCGAATTCGAAATGCCTGCTCCAGGGCGCCTGCGGCTCGCCTAGATAGGACGCCATATAGGCACCGTGGAACACGTCGCCCGCGCCAGAGGTGTCGATCACCTCATGCGAGGGGATGGGCAGCGCCGGCAGCCGGCTCACGGCCCCCATCTCGTCGAACCACAGTATGCCGCGTTCGCCTTCGGTGACCCCGCCCACCTTGACGCCGCGGGCTTTCAGATAGTCCAGCATCTCGACCGGGGTCATACGCATTTGCTCGCACAGCCGCTCGGCCACAACCGCGACGTCGATGTAGGCTAGGAGCTCGTGCGTGTTCGAACGCAGACCGCCCCCGTCCAGCGAGGTCAGGATGCCGTTTTCACGGAACAACCGCGCGTAGTGGAGCGCGGCGTCGTGCTGGTGCCCGTCGAGATGCAGCGCCCGGGCGCTGCCGACGTTCAGCATCGGGAAGGGGTGGATGTAATCGTCGTCGCGCGCGCGGAGGATCGCGCGCTTGCCGGCATGCGGCAAGACGAAGGACAGCGACGACCGTCGCACCTTCCTGGCATGAACCGAGATGTGGTAGCGGGCCGCCATGTCGAGGAACATGCGGCCGAGCCAGTCATCCGCAACCGAGGTGAGCAGATCGGGGACAAAACCCAGCTTGGCCGAGGCAAAACCAGCCGTAACCGCATTGCCGCCGAACGACACCGCGTAATCCTTGGCCACCGATTTAGTGTCGCCCGCGGGGAAAGAATCGGTCAGCAGCGTGACGTCGATATAGGTTTGGCCGATGAACAAGGACTGCATGGTCGCCCCCTGGGCTCGCAAGGTTCCGCGCCCACGATGCAAGGCCCACGCCTTGCCCGCGCTAACCGACCTTCATAGCCAGGGGTTGCCGCGTCCGGCAAGCGCGGTCACCCGATTCCAACCGATCTCGCCGGAGGCGGGTGGCCCGCTAAAGCGCGAAGCTGGTCCCGCAGCCGCAGGATGCCGTGGCGTTCGGGTTCTCGATCTTGAAAGATTGCCCGATCAGGTCGTCGACATAATCGATCTTGGACCCCAGAAGAAAGCCGACCGACACGGGATCGATCAGCACGGCCGCGCCGTCTCGTTCGATTACCAGGTCGTCGCTCTCGCGCTGCTCCACGATGTCGAAAGCATATTGAAAGCCGGAACAGCCCCCGCCATTCACCGCGACGCGCAAGAATGACCCTGGCGCTTCGCGAGACAGCACTTTATTGACCTGAGCGGCGGCCCGCGACGACAACGTGACCGGCGCCAGGACGGCGGATTCGCTCATTTCGGAACTCCTTGGCGAGCGCGGCTCGCACCTTTGCCCGAAAGTTAAGCGCTTCCCTGCCGCGCCGCAATGCCGGCTTGCGATCGGAGCGCCGACTCCATGATGTCTCAAGCCATTCGGCCGCTCGCGCGCTGCGCCGCCGATCCTGCAAGAAGCCGGCGGATGGTGGCGGAGCCTTCGCCCGCCAACCGCAGCGAATTCCAGCGCGATCGGGACCGCATTCTCCATTGCACGTCGTTCCGCCGCCTTGCCCTGAAGACCCAGGTGCTCATGCCCGAGGAGGGCGATCATCACCGCACGCGGCTGACCCACTCGCTCGAGGTGGCTCAGATCGCCCGCAGCCTCGCCCGCACGCTCGGCTTCGACGAGGATCTGACCGAAGCCTTGGCGCTGGCTCACGACCTCGGCCACGGACCCTTCGGCCACACCGGCGAGGACGCCCTGGACCGCTGCTTCGCGGCTTGGGGCGGCTTCGACCACAATGTGCAGTCGCTGCGGATCGTGGTGGATCTCGAACACCGCTATTTTGCCTTCGACGGCCTGAATCTGACGGTCGACACGCTCGACGGCTTGGCCAAGCGCAACGGCCCCGTGCCGTCGCCGATGGCCTTGCTGGCCGATTACGATCGCCGGCTTGGCCTCCGGCTCCAGCGGTTCGCCAGCGGCGAAGCCCAGATCGCGTCGATCGCCGACGACATCGCCTATAACGCGCATGACCTCGAAGACGGCATCCGGGCCGGTTTGCTGAACCTGGAGGAGGTCGCGGAGGTGTCGATCGTGCACGATCTGCTTCGATCGCTTGGCGCCAATCTCGACCCTGCCGATCGGACTCGCATGCCTTTCGCCTTGGCGCGCGCCCTGGTCGACGTGTTCGCGCGCGACGTCATTGCGCAAACGCGTGTCCGGCTGGCCGAAGTGGCTCCTGCCGACATCGAGGCCTTGCGCGACCTCCCGATCCCGATCGTGGCGCTGTCGCCTGCCTTCCTGGCGGCAAGCCAGGACCTGAAACGCTTCCTCTTCGCTCGCCTCTACCGGCACCCCCATCTGGTCGAGATGCGGGTTCGTGCCTCGAAGGTGGTGGCCGATCTCGCGGCGCGTTTCCTGGCCGACCCGAGCCTGCTTCCGCAGGAGTGGGAAAGCCGTACCCTGCAGCCCGGATGCGGGGAGGCGGAAACCGCGCGGCACATCCTCGACTATTTGGCGGGCATGACGGACCGCCACGCGCTTCGCGAACACCGGCGGCTTTTTGACGATACCCCCGATTTCGGCTAGAGGGCTCTCGCCTCTGGCACTTTCGCTCCAAGTTCGAACGAGCAATGTCATCGGGATGACATCGCGATGCGATGCGATCTGTCCGATATCGCGTTAATGCGCCGCCGTGCCGGACCGGCACCGCATGCCGTTAGCAAAGCCCGCTCCATGGATTTATTCGCCGAGTTCCGCGACCGCATCGCGTCCGTCTTGCAGGGCAAGATCGACAACGGCGCCCTGCCGGCCGATCTCGACCTCTCGCGCTTCACAGTTGAGCCGCCGCGCGATTCCGCCCATGGCGATCTCGCCACCAATGCCGCCATGGTCTACGCCAAGGAGGCCAAGGCGCATTACAACAATCCGCGCCAGTTCGCGGTCGCGGTGGCGGCCGAACTCGCGGGCGATCCGGACGTCGATGCCGCCGAGGTCGCGGGGCCGGGCTTCATCAACATTCGCCTGCGGCCACACGTCTACGTCGGGGTGCTGGCGTCCGTCCTGGAAGCCGGCGTCGATTTCGGCCGGCGGGCGCTCGACGCCGCTGACCCGGTCAATGTCGAATTCGTCTCTGCCAATCCGACCGGTCCCATGCATGTGGGCCATGGGCGTGGCGCCGTGTTCGGTGACGCGCTGGCGAACCTGCTGATCTATGCGGGCCGCCCGACGACCCGCGAATATTACATCAACGACGCCGGCGCTCAGGTCGACGTTCTCGCGCGTTCGGCTTTCTTGCGCTATCGCGAAGCGCTCGGCGAGGACATCGGCCCGATCCCCGACGGGCTCTATCCGGGCGATTATCTGAAACCGATCGGCGAGGCGCTGGCGCGCCAGCACGGCGAGACGTTGCGCAACGAGCCGGAGGACCAATGGCTACCAATCGTGCGTGCGGCCGCCATTGCGGGCATGATGGCGCTGATCCGCGAGGACCTTGCGGCTCTCAACATCGGCCATGAGGTCTTCTTCTCGGAACGCTCGCTCACCGCGCCTGAGAAGGACGGCATCAATGCGGTGGATCGCGCCATCGCGGATCTGCGCGCCAAGGGGCTCGTCTACCAGGGAAGCTTGCCGCCGCCCAAAGGCGCGCCCGTCGAGGACTACGAGGATCGCGAACAAACCTTGTTCAAATCGACCGATTTTGGTGACGACGTCGATCGTCCGCTGCTGAAATCGGACGGCTCATATACCTATTTCGCCTCCGACATCGCCTATCACAAAACCAAGCTCGACCGCGGCTTCCACACCATGATCGACGTGCTCGGCGCCGATCACGGCGGCTATGTCAAACGCATGCAGGCCGCGGTGGCGGCCCTCTCGGACCGGCGGGCCGTGCTCGACGTGAAGCTCTGCCAGCTGGTCAAGCTGATGCGCGACGGCGAGCCGGTGAAAATGTCCAAGCGCTCGGGCGATTTCGTCACCCTGCGCGAGGTGGTGGATGAGGTCGGGGTCGACGCCGTCCGCTTCATGATGCTGTTCCGCTCTAACGATGCGGCGCTGGAGTTCGACCTGCGCAAGGTGATCGAACAATCCAAGGACAACCCGGTCTTCTACGTCCAATATGCCCATGCGCGTGGGCGGTCCGTGCTGCGCCAGGCCGTGACCGTGTTCCCGGACCTCGACGTGAGCCCCGAGGGACTCGTGCGCGCGCCCCTCGATCTGCTGACCGACAGCGGCGAACTGGCGCTCATAAAGGTCATGTCGCAGTATCCGCGCCAGGTCGCCGCAGCTTCATCCACGCATGAGCCGCATCGCATCGCCTTCTACCTGCACGAGCTGGCGAGTTCCTTGCACGCGCACTGGAACCGCGGCAAAGATCAGCCACAATTACGCTTTGTTAATGAAGAAAGACGAGATTTGACGAGCGCGAGGCTTGCCCTGGTTTCATCGTTAACCTCGGTTCTCGCGTCAGGCCTTGGTCTTCTCGGTGTGAGCGCGCCGGAAGAGATGCGTTGAGCCTTCGTTTCCGATGCCGCAACGGCGCGGCGCTCGCCTGTGGATTTCCGCGGGCGGGTGATGCGCCGCTGGTGCGTCGAGGATGCGGGCAGACGGGTCTCAAGGCGGCTTGAACGCGAGGTGTAAAATGAGTGAGACGCCCGCAATGACCAGAACGCTCGGCGGCGCCGAAGAGTTCGAAAGGCGGATGCGCATGATCGACCAGCCGGCTTCGGTCAGCGAGGACCCTCTGGCAGAGCTGGCGCGGCTCGTCGGTCAGGATGATCCCTTCAAAAGGGTTCTGGCGCAAGGTCGCTCCAAATGGACCCAGGAGCGGCAAGAGCCGTCCTTCACCGAGAGCGCGGCACCGCCGGCCGCTGACCCCCTCTATCGGGACCCTTACGACGCAGTATCCGAGCAGCCCGACCAGGTGCCGGAACACAGCGATCCCCTGCCGCATGCCGAGCATTTCGCGGCCTTCGATCGCGAATTCCGCGGGTCGCTTGATGTCGCGGATCAATCGGGCGCCCCGGAGGAGCCGGCCGTGGTTCATGGTCCGGGCGGCTATGATTATGAGGATCGGCAGGCCTACCCGTCCGTTTCGATCGGCGATCATCGTCCGGCTGAAGTGAGCCCTGACGCTTGGGCTCAGGGTGACGGTTTGGTTTCGACGCCCGCCGACGAGTTCCGGGACGTGACGGGCAGTCGGGACGAGGGCCCGCCTACCGAGGGATCCTCGCGGCGCACGCTGATCGTACTCGCGGCGGTCGTGGTGTTGACGGGTGGTGGCCTGGCGGCCAGCTTTCTGGCCCGTCCATCGGCCGGCACCGCCTCGGCACTCGGGATCGCACCGCCCACCATCCTGGCCACGACCGGCCCGACCAAGGTCCAGCCTCCCGCACCGACCAATGGCGACGAGGGCGCGAGCGAATCCAGCACGCTTCTCGACAAGAACAAGAGCGACGGCACCGCGACCGCAAAGGTGGTCAACACTGTCGAGCAGCCGGTCGATCTCAATCAGGCGGTCAAATCCACGGCGCCTGCTGACGACGCACGGCCGCTGGCCTCGTCGAGCCCCTTCCCTGAACCGCGTAAAGTCAAGACCATCATGGTGCGGCCGGATGGGTCGATCATCACCAACCCTGCCGACGGTTCGCCGGCAGCGCCGCGGGTTGCCGACGAGACGAACAGCATCAACCCGGACGCGAAGCTCGCTTTCGATACGCATACCGCGATGCAGATGCCCGGTCAGGATGCTCCCCCGGCCTCGCCGGCCGATACCGCATCGGCTGCCCCCGCGGCGGCTGCCCCCGCGATCCCGACACGGCCCGTGAAGTTGACGGCCCGGGTCGCCACGACGCCCCGCACCGTGGTGGCGGCCATGGACCCCGGCAGTGCAGGGGTGAGCCCGATCGACACGCAAACACCTGCCGTGAGCCCGACGAAGCCCAAACAAGCCGCGGCGCCGGTCCACACCCGTCCGAAGCCGAAGCCGGTCGAAGACGCTTCGGCCGCCGCGACGCCGGACAGCGGTGCCTCGCAAGCGGGAGGCGGATTTGCGGTGCAGCTCGGCGCCCCGCCCACCGAGCAGGAAGCCAAGGACGCCTCCAATCGCCTGCAGAAGAAATTCGCCGACCAGTTGGGGGCCTATCGGCCTGCCATTCACGAGGGCAAGTCGGGCGACAAATCGGTCTTCCGGATCCGCGTCGGCAATCTGTCGCAGGATGACGCGAAGTCCCTGTGCTCGAAGCTGCAAGCCGGCGGCGGCGCCTGTTTCGTGGTGCGCAACTGACGCTCGGCTCCGCGCTCAACCGCTGATCCGCGGCGCATAGCTCGGCTGCGGATCTTTTGCGCGGCCGTGCGGACCTGACACGCGCCGCGCAATCACCCCCGTCATCTAAGTCGGATTCCTCCCATGACCCTCGCTTTCGTCTGTGGCTGCGCGGGTCTCGAGCTGACCGACGAGGAAAAGCGCTTCATCGCGGGCGTTCGTCCATGGGGCCTGATCCTATTCCGGCGCAACGTCGACTCGCCCGAACAGCTTCTGGCCCTGACATCGGCGTTTCGTGAGCTCGTGGAGCGCTCGGATGCGCCCGTTCTTGTCGACCAGGAGGGCGGACGGGTTCAACGTCTCCGGCCGCCGCATTGGCCAGCCTATCCGGCGGCCTCTGCCTATGGGGCTCAAGGCGGCCAGGAGGGTATCGAAGCGGCCCGACTGGCCGCCCGTCTGATCGCCCGCGACCTATACGACGTCGGCATCACGGTGGATTGCGCTCCCGTCCTCGACGTGCCTGTCGTGGGGAGTCATGACGTGATCGGTGACCGCGCCTTTGCGCGCGACCCCGATCTCGTGGCGCGGCTCGGACGCGCTTTCGCCCAAGGGCTCGTGGCGGGCGGCGTCTTGCCGGTCATGAAACATGTGCCGGGGCACGGCCGGGCGGGGGTCGACAGTCATCTCTTCTTGCCGATGGTCGACGCCGAGCGGACCGCGCTGGCCCGCGACTTCGTGCCGTTCCAAGCGCTCGCCGACCTGCCCATGGCCATGACGGCGCACGTGGTCTTCACCGCGCTCGATCCTGATCGGCCAGCCACGACCTCGCGCATCATCATCGAGCAGATTGTCCGAGGCGAGATCGGCTTCGACGGGCTGCTGCTCAGCGACGACCTTTCCATGGAAGCGCTGAACGGGAGCCTGGGCGAACGCGCCGAGGCGGCCCGCGACGCGGGATGCGACATTCTCCTCCACTGCAACGGCAAGCTCGATGAGGCTCGGGCGGTGGCGGCGGCCGCGCGCCCGCTCGAGCGCCATTCCGAGCGTCGCGCCCGCTCGGCGCTCGATCAGTTGAGCGCCCCCGAACCGCTCGACCTCGAGGCCGCCCGCGCCCGCCTCGACGCCATGCAGACTGCACGCGTGGTCTGAACGGCCCCGCTCAGGCCCGGTCGGGCCAGCGCGCCCCGTGGGCGTTGAGGTAGACCGCGTAGAGGCTGGTGGTGCCGCAGATATAGAGCCGATTGCGTTTCGGGCCGCCGAAGCAGACGTTCGCCACCACTTCCGGAATGCGGATCTTGCCGAGCAGCGTGCCGTCCGGGTGATAGCAATGCACGCCGTCGCCCGCCGAGGTCCACACCTGTCCATTGGTGTCGCAGCGGAAGCCGTCGAACAGGCCGACGTCGCAGGTCGCGAAAACCCGCCCGTTGTTGAGCTTGGTGCCGCTTGGGTCGACGTCGAAGACGCGGATGTGTTTGGGCCCGTCCTCGATGTGGGTCGAGCCGGTGTCGGCGATATACATCAGCTTCTCGTCGGGCGAGAAGGCCAGCCCATTGGGCTTCACGAAATCCTCGGTAACGGCCCTCGTCGAGCCGTCGCGTGGATCGAAGCGGTAGACGTGGCTCGCGTCGAGATCGGCCTCATGGGCATCGCCCTCGTACTCGCTATCGATCCCGTAGGTCGGATCGGAGAACCAGATCGTGCCATCCGATTTCACCACGACGTCGTTGGGTGAATTCAGCTTTTTACCGCCGACGTGACTCACCAGGACGCTGCGCGAGCCGTCGTGTTCGATGCGCGACACGCAGCGTCCCCGATGTTCACAGGACAGCAGCCGGCCCTCGCGGTCGACCGTGTGGCCGTTATGGTTCATGGCGGGTTGCAGGAAAACCGAGACGGAACCGTCGGTCTCGTCGAACCGCATCACGCGATCGTTCGGAATGTCCGACCAGACGAGATATTTGCCGGCGGGGAAATAGGCCGGGCCCTCCGCCCAGCGCGCGCCCGTCCACAGCTTTTCCACATGCACGTTGCCGTGCGCGAGCTTTTTGAAGCGCGGATCGATGATTTCGAAGCTCTCAGTATGCATGGCCTCCTCCCGATGATCGCAGGCGAATTGACCTCCGCCCGACGCGCGCGACCATGACGCGCGAAACGAAGGGTCGCAAGGCATCTGCGGCGCAGCCCTACCGCTACCGTTGTTCCAGTTCGGCACGGTGACGCACCGGTAAGGATAACGCCTCGTATACTTTCTCCCTGCAAAGTGGTGACCAGTCTTTTACCAAGGAGTGGGCCATCATGAGCCTCGAACCGGAGTCCCACGGGACCGACGGTGATCGCTCGACGCGCGACGGTGCCTCGCCCGTGGGCGCCACCGGAACGTCCTTGATCCTTGCGCCACTGCCGCAACCGGCGATCGGCCTCGGCTTGCAATCCCGCCATCTCGTCTGGGGTGCGGGATTTCTCCTCGCCCTTGGGCTGGGAACCATCGGGGTTGCGACGATCCGTTCCGGGACGACGGCCCCCCCCGTGGTTCAGGCCGTCCAGGCGGACGCGTCCACCCAGGTTCTGCACCGACTCGAAGAAGAGGTCGCACGCCTGAAAGGCAGCGTCGACACGCTGCGCGTGGGCGATGCAACGCGACAGGACGAGTCCATGCGCGGGCTGCGCAAGAGCGTGGACAATCTCAAACAGGAAATCGATCAGGTCAAAACCACCGACGGCATCACCTTGGCCCAGTTGTCGACCAAGATCGACAAGACCGACCACGACCCGAATCCGAAGCTCGCCGAGATCATGGCGCGTCTCGAGAAGCTCGACCGCGATCCGGCGGCAAAGAATGGCGAAGGCGCGGCTCAGAAGCTCGCCGAAGTCCAGAGCAGGCTGGAGCGGGTCGAACGTCAGATCGCGTCGCCGGCCGTTACGGGAACGATCCCCGCTGCGCCTCGTCCGCTCGCCGCCGCACCCGTTCAGACACCGCCGCTAACACTGGCTGCAATCCCCGCACCGCTTCCCAGGCCTGTCGCCAAGCAGGACGTCACCCTGGTGCCCGCCGCCGACCCGAAGGCGCCGCCCGCCAAGGCGCCCACGGTCGCGGGCTGGGTGTTGCGGGATGTCTACGACGGAATGGCGCTGGTCGAAGCGCGCGGCGGCGACCTTCGCGAAATCTCGCCGGGTGAATATCTCCCTGGCGTTGGCGAGGTCCGGTCGATCGAGCGTAGAGGCCGCTCCTGGGTGGTCCTGACCAGTCGCGGGGTGATCGAGAACAGCACCTGGTAGGCCGTTTCGGGTCGAATTGGTTCAATGCGGGCGACGATCCTCTCGGGTCGCCGCCCGCGACTTTGTTGCGTTGGAGTTGGTGCGTATGAACCTGGTGCTCGGTGTCATCGAAGCCTTTGTGCTGGCCGCCGTCCTCACGGCGGTGCATTCTCTCGCCAGCGGTTTGCTGTCGATCTGAATGGAGTGTCGGGTGCGGCGCGACACGGTTGATCTTGGGTATTTCCATCGCCTCTACGACAAGAGCCCGGATCCCTGGGGGTTCGCCTCGAGCGCGTATGAGAAAGCCAAATACGAAGCGACCCTGGCGGCTCTGCCGCGGCCACGCTATGGCGGCGCGCTCGATGTCGGATGCTCCATCGGCGTGCTGACCGCGGCGTTGGCCGAGCGGTGCGACACCCTGCTGGCCATCGAGCCCGTCGAGACCGCTTTGGCGGAGGCGCGCAAGCGCAATGCCGATCGGCCCTGGGTGCGGTTTGCATCGATGTTCGTGCCCGGCGAATGGCCCGACGAGCAGTTCGATCTGATCGTCATGTCCGAGGTGATCGACTATCTCGGGGCGGACGATCTTGTGGCGCTCTTCGATCGCTTGCGCACCACGCTACTGCCCGATGGCGACCTCGTCCTGGTTCACTGGGTCGCAAAGAAACGTGAGGTCCACGAGGCCGATGAGGCCAGCGACGTGCTGATCGCAGGCTTGGCCGATTTCCTCTCCGTGCTCCATGCGGAGCGCAATCCCGACTACCGTCTCGACGTCCTGCGGCGCGCCTGAAAGCTCGTGGGCAGCGGCGGTCGAGGCATAACCGCCATTGCCCACCGGCAACGAAGCTTTCTATGATGGGCGAAACGTCTACCGGTCACGCTCCGGCGAGGAGCCATCGCGAGGGTAAATGGTCAAGGCAATCCGAGTTCACGAGTTCGGCGGCCCCGATGTCATGCGCTTCGAGGAGGTCGAGATCGGCCGCCCCGGCGCGGGCCAGGTCCATATCAAGCAACATGCCATCGGATTGAACTTCATCGACACCTACCAGCGGTCGGGCCTCTACCCCAATCCGCTACCCTTCACGCCTGGCAACGAGGCCTCGGGCGAGGTCCTGGAGGTCGGGGAGGGCGTCGCGGAACTCAAGCCGGGCGATCGGGTCGCCTACGGCACCGTGATCGGGGCTTATGCCGAAGAGCGCCTCGTGCCCGCCGAAAAGCTCGTGCACCTGCCCGATTTCGTGCCTTACGAAGTCGGCGCCGTGATGATGCTCAAGGGGCTGACGGCCGAATATCTGTTGCATGGTTCCTATAAGGTCGAGCCGGGCGACACCATTCTGGTGCATGCTGCGGCCGGCGGCGTCGGGCTGATCCTGTGCCAGTGGGCCAAAGCCATCGGGGCCACGGTGATCGGCACGGTGGGGACCCATGACAAGGGCGAACTCGCCAGGCAGCATGGCGCCGACCACATCATCTACTATCGCGACGAGGATTTTGTCGCGCGCGTGAAAGAGCTTACCAACGGCGCGCGGTGCCACGCCGTCTACGATGGCGTCGGCAAGGCGACCTTCCCGGCCTCGCTCGACTGCCTGCGCCCGCGCGGCACTTTTGTGAGCTTCGGGTCGGCGTCGGGCCAGGTGGAGGCCTTCAACATCAACATTCTGGCCCAGAAGGGCTCGCTGTTCGCGACGCGGCCGACCCTGGTCCACTATGCGGGCAGCCGGCCCGAGCTGTTGGCCCGGACCGAGCATCTGCTGCAGATCATGCAGGCCGGAAAGGTGAAGTTCGACATTCACCAGCGGTTCCCCCTCGCGGACGCCGTCCAGGCCCACCGGACGCTCGAAAGCCGGGCCACGACCGGCGCCTCGGTCCTCCTTGCCTGACGAGACGCCCGCCCTTGTGGAGACCGAGCCCGCGCTCCTCTCCGTCCAGGGGCTGACCAAACGCTTCGGGACCTTCACGGCGAACGATCACGTCGACCTCGAGATCCGGGCCGGCGAGATCCACGCCCTCGTGGGCGAGAACGGGGCCGGCAAGTCGACCCTGGTCAAGATGCTCTATGGCGTGCTGGAGCCGAGCGAGGGCACGATCTTCTGGCGCGGTCGGCCCATCACCTTGGCCAGTCCCGAGCAAGCCCGTGCCCTCGGCATCGGCATGGTGTTCCAGCATTTTTCGTTATTCGAGAATCTCACCGTCGGCGAGAATGTCGCGCTCGTTCTGCCCAAGACCGAAGCCCTTGATACCGTTGGCAAGCGGATCGACGAGGTGGCGGCCCGCTACGGCATCGTGCTCCAGGCCGATCGGCCGGTCTGGACGCTGTCGGCCGGGGAACGGCAGCGGATCGAGATCGCGCGCTGTCTGCTGCAAGACCCCAAACTGCTGATCTTGGACGAACCGACCTCGGTGCTGACCCCGCAGGAAGCCGAGGGGCTGTTTGCCACCCTGGGGCGCCTGCGACGCGAGGGCAGGGCGCTGCTCTACATCTCGCATCGCCTCGACGAGGTCCGCCGCCTGTGCGACCGGGCCACCATCATGCGGTTGGGCAAAGTCGTCGGCACCTGCGATCCGGCCCGCGAGACGGCCCGCTCGATCGCGGCCCTGATGGTGGGCCAGCAGATCAGCGAAATCAAAGCCTTGGGAAGCCGCCCTGAGGGCCGAGTCCGATTTTCCGCCCACGCCTTGTCGGCACCGGCGCCGGACCTGCACGGGACGGCCTTGGACGCGATCGATCTGGCGGTCCACGAAGGCGAGATCCTCGGAATCGCGGGGGTGGCGGGCAACGGTCAGGCCGAGCTTTTCGAGATGATGTCCGGCGAGCGAACGGCTGCGACACCGGACTCCATCACGATCGACGCCGAGCCGGTGGGTCACGAGGGCGTGACGGCCCGGCGGCGCCGCAAGGCGGCATTCGTGCCCGAGGAGCGCAACGGCCATGCGGCCGCGCCGGTCTTCTCCTTGTCCGACAATGTAGTGCTGACCCGCCACGCGACGGGCGGTCTGGCCCGAGCAGGCTTCATCCTGGGGCGAGCGGCTCGCGGCCTGGCGGCCGTGATCGAGACCAAATTCGACGTCCGCAAGAACGGCGCCGATCCGCTCGCGCGAACCCTGTCGGGCGGCAACCTGCAAAAATTCGTTGTGGGGCGTGAGATCCTGCGGGAACCCGCCGTGCTGGTCGTGAACCAGCCGACCTGGGGGGTCGACGCCGCGGCGGGTGCCACCATCAGACAGGCCATCGTCGACCTCGCGGGGCGTGGTGCCGCCGTCATTCTGATCAGCCAGGACCTCGACGAACTCTTCGAGATTTGCGACCGCGTCGCGGTCATCCACGCGGGCCGGCTGTCGGACGCGCGGCCGGTCGGCGATCTCACGCGCGAGGACGTGGGTCTGCTCATGGGCGGCGCGGAAGGCCCGCATGCGCATTGACCTCGAGCCGCGCGCAATCCCGAGTCGTGCAATCGCGGTCGTGTCGCCCGTGCTCGCGCTGGTCGCAGCGGTGGTGATCGGCGGCGTCGTGGTGACCCTGCTCGGCAAGTCGCCCCTCGAATGGTTCTCGGTCTATTTCATCCAGCCTCTATCGGAAAGCTGGTCGTTGCAGGCGCTGGCCGTTAAGGCCTCGCCGCTGGTCATGATCGCCATCGGCCTGTCGTTCTGCTTCAAAGCCAACCTGTGGAACATCGGGGCCGAAGGACAATTCGTGGCGGGCGGAGCGCTCGGCGGCTGGCTTGGCCTGGCGACCCATGACGGCGCTTACCAGGGCATGTTGGGCGGGTGGTGGATCCTGCCCGCCATGCTGCTGCTCGGCGCGATTGGCGGGGCGCTCTACGCCATGATCCCCGCCATCCTGCGGGTCACCCTCGGGGTGTCGGAGATTCTATCGAGCCTCATGCTGGTCTATATCGCGGGCTATGGGCTCGACTATCTGGTCCGCGGGCCGTGGCGCGATCCGCACGGTTTCAATTTCCCGGTCTCGGTGACCTTCGATCCGGAAGCCACCCTGCCATCCCTCATCGCGGACGGGCGGCTCCATGCCGGGGTGCTGCTCACCTTGCTGGCCGTTCTGGTCGCTTCCGTGGTGCTGTCGCGCACGGTCTTCGGTTACGAGGTGCGGCTGTTCGGCGCCGCCCCCAAGGCGGCCCGTTTTGCCGGTTTCGGGGAAGGAAGCCTGACCCTTGCGGTCTTCGCCATCTCGGGCGGGCTGGCGGGCCTTGCGGGAATCATCGAGGTCTCGGGCCAGATCAACCAGCTGCAGCCGTCCATCTCGCCCGGCTACGGCTTCACGGCCATCATCGTGGCCTTCCTGGGCCGCCTGTCGCCCTTCGGCATCCTGCTGGCCGGCTTGGTGCTGGCCCTGACCTATATCGGGGGCGAGGGCGCACAAGTCGCCATGAAGCTGCCGCTCGACCTCACCAGCGCGTTCCAGGGCATTCTGCTCATGTGCGTGCTAGCCGCCGACGTGTTCACGCGCTACCGCGTCCGCATCGTGTTCGGAGCCGCCCGATGAGCCCCGACCTCATCCAATTAGTGCTCATCACCATCCTGACGGCCGCGACGCCGCTGTTCATCGCGGCGGTCGGTGAGGTGGTGGTGGAGCGGTCCGGCATTCTCAACCTCGGCCTGGAAGGCATGATGATCGTCGGCGCCTCGGTCGGGTTTGCGGCCGCCTATCTGACGGATTCCACCCTGATCGGTGCACTCGCCGGCATCGCGGCCGGCGCCGCCATGTCGGCCCTATTCGCCGTCCTGGTGATCGGGCTGGCGGCCAATCAGGTGGCGAGCGGCCTCGCGCTGACGATTTTTGGGGTGGGACTGTCGGGGCTCATCGGCAGCGGCTTCGTCGGGCAGAAGCGGGATGCCGCCGGTGCGCTCTTCATTCCCGGCCTGACGGACCTGCCCATCATCGGGCGAGTCGTGTTCGGCGAGGACTGGATCGTCTATGGCGGCGTCGTGCTCGTGGCGGTGGTGGCCTATTTCCTCAAGCGGACGCGGGCCGGCCTCACCCTGCGGGCGATCGGCGACAACCACGGCTCCGCTCATGTGCTCGGTCTTCCGGTGCAGCGGGTCAGGCTGCTGGCCGTGCTGTTCGGGGGCGGCTGTGCCGGGCTGGCGGGCGCCTATCTGTCGCTCGTCTACACGCCCTTCTGGTCGCCCGGAATGACGGCCGGCCGTGGCTGGATCGCGTTGGCCCTGGTGGTTTTCGCCTCATGGCGGCCATGGCGTGTGCTGGGTGGCGCGCTTTTGTTCGGTGGCGCGACCGTGCTGCAGCTCCATGCCCAAGCCTTCGGCATCGGCTTGCCGGGTCAGTTGCTGTCGGCGGTTCCATATCTGGCGACCGTCCTGGCTCTGGTGCTTCTGTCCTGGCGTAACCGCCGCAGCGCCGCCGCCCCCGCCATGCTGGGGACGCCCTTCGTGTCGGACCGCTAGAATGCCTTCATGCTAAGCCGGGTCCAAAGGACCCGAGCCGGACGCGCCTTGCTGATGACGGCGCCACTCAGGTCCGGAACTTGCAATTCCGGCGCAGGCGTCGGAACAATCGAGCAGATGCATCGGGAGAGGACCTTCATGTCGACATGGTTGAAAGCGGCGGCCGCATTGGCCTTGACGGTGTCGGTCGCGGGAACCGCTCTGGCGGCCGACAAACTGAAGGTGGGCTACGTCTATGTCGGCCCGGTCGGCGATTTCGGCTATTCCTACCAGCAT
The DNA here is from genome assembly GCA_964245915.1 of uncultured Lichenihabitans sp. GTDB lineage: Bacteria > Pseudomonadota > Alphaproteobacteria > Rhizobiales > Beijerinckiaceae > Lichenihabitans. The sequence continues at coordinate 46,817 of CAXTOT010000008.1, forward strand.
GACCTCGGCCGCCAGTTCCTGCAGAAGGAGTTGGGCGACAAGGTCGAGACGACTTTCCTCGAGAATGTGCCGGAGACCGACAGCGCCCGGGCCTTCGAGCAACTCGCCCGCTCCGGCTGCAAACTCATCATCGGCACATCGTTCGGCTTCATGGACCCCGAACTGAAGGTCGCCAAACAATTCCCGAACCTCAAGTTCGAACATGCGACCGGCTACAAACAGGCCCCGAACCTGTCGACCTTCTCGGCGCGCTTCTATGAGGGCCGCTACATCATCGGCCAGATCGCGGCCAAGATGTCGAAGAGCCACACGGTCGGCTACGTTGCATCCTTCCCGATCCCCGAGGTGGTGGCCGGCATCGATGCCTTCATGCTCGGGGCGCAGTCCATCGATCCCACCCTGAAGATCAAGATCGTCTGGGTGAATTCCTGGTTCGATCCGGGCAAGGAGGCCGATGCCACCAAGGCGCTGATTGCCCAGGGCGCCGACATCATCGCCCAGCACACCGATTCCGCTGCCCCCTTGCAGGAGGCCGAGAAGGCCGGCGTGCATGGTTTTGGCCAGTCGTCCGACATGAGCCGGTTCGCCCCCAAAGCGATCCTCACCTCGCTCGAGGACAATTGGGGCGACTATTACGTCACCGAGGCCAAGGCCGTGATGGACGGCACGTGGAAATCGCATGACACCTGGGGCGGCCTTGCGGCCGGCATGGTCAAGATGGGGCCTTACGTGAACATGCCCGACGACGTGAAGAAGATGGCCGAGGACACCGAGGCCGCCATCAAATCCGGCAAGCTGATGCCGTTCAAAGGCCCGATCACCAAACAGGACGGCACGCTTGCCGTGAAGGACGGCGAGTCGCTGCCCGACAAGGAGATCTTGGGTCTGAACTGGTACGTGAAGGGGGTCGACGACAAGCTTCCGCAGTAAGCCGGCCAGCTTTCTGCGCGTGAAAGGGCGGCTCGGGCCGCCTTTTTCGCGGCCTGGCGAGCCCTTAATCGCGCGCCATGGCTAACGGATTATTTAAAAATTGACTGGTTCGATGGCCTCTGCGAAGTGCCGAGCAGGCCGTCATGGATGAAACACTGTCGCCACCGTCATTGCGAGGAGCGCAGCGACGCGGCAATCCAGGGGTGCGCGCACGCCGGCTGGATTGCTTCGCTGCGCTCGCAATGACGCAGTTCGACGGGATTCGCTCAGCCAAGAGAGCAGGGTGGCCTAAACCACGGTCCCATGCAGGTCGTAGGCGTCGGCTCGCTCGACCTTCACCGTGACAATGTCGCCGACGCGCACGGGCAGGCGCGAGCGAAACTGGACCTTACCATCGATCTCGGGGGCATCGCCCTTGGTTCGGCCTTCCGCCACGCTGGGGCCGACCGCATCGACGATCACGGGCAGGCGCCGCCCGACCTTGGCCTGCAGCAGTTTGGCGCTGATCGACTGGGCATGCAGCATGAACCGCTTATGGCGCTCCGCCTGCACCTCCGGCGCGACGGGCGGCAGGCCGAGATCGTTGGCCGGGGCGCCGCGCACCGGCTCGTATTTGAAGGCACCGACCCGGTTGAGTTTGGCTTCGGTTAACCATTCCAGCAGGAACTGGAAGTCCGCTTCGGTTTCGCCCGGGAATCCGACGATGAAGGTCGAGCGGATGGTCAAATCGGGCAGCTGTTCGCGCCAGCGTTGAACACGCGCCAGCACCTTTTCGTGGTTGCCGGGCCGCCGCATGGCCCGGAGCACGTTCGGGGCGGCGTGCTGGAACGGGATGTCGAGATAGGGCAGCACGCCGCCCTCGGCCATCAGGCCGATGATCTCGTCCACATGCGGGTAGGGATAGACGTAATGCAGCCGGACCCAGGCGCCGAGCTGCCCGAGCTCCCGCGCCAGATCGTAGAACTTCGCCCGCACGCTGCGATCCCTGAACGGGCTCTCGGCATAGCCGAGGTCGAGGCCGTAGGCGCTGGTGTCCTGCGACACCACCAAAAGCTCCTTGACCCCGGCCTTGACGAGCTTTTCCGCCTCGCGCAGCACCTCGCCGGCCGGGCGGGACACGAGGTCGCCGCGCAGTTTGGGGATGATACAGAAGGAGCAGCGATTGTGGCACCCCTCCGCGATCTTGAGATAAGCGTAGTGCCGCGGCGTGAGCTTCACGCCTTGCGGCGGGACTAGGTCGAAGAAGGGATCGTGTAAGGGAGCGGCGGCCTGGCGCACGGCGCTCATCACGCTGCCATAGGCTTGCGGTCCCGTGATGGCCATGACGTTGGGATGGATGGCCGAAATGCTGTCGGGCTCCGCGCCCATGCAGCCGGTCACGATGACCTTGCCGTTCTCGGCAAGCGCCTGCCCGATCGCGTGCAGCGATTCCTGCTTCGCGCTGTCGAGGAACCCGCAGGTGTTCACGATCACGGCATCGGCGCCGGCATGGCTTTTGGTGAGTTCGTAGCCCTCGGCGCGCAGCTGCGTGATGATGCGCTCGCTGTCGACCAGCGCCTTGGGGCATCCGAGCGACACGAAAGAGATACGGGGCGCCGGTCGCTCGGCTATGGGAGCGCGCGCGAGAAGATCGGTTGCTGGCATAGCGCGAGCATTGCCACGCAAAGGAGCCCGGAGGCAAGCCGCGCGAAAGAAAAAGCCCGGCCGCGAGGGCCGGGCTCAAGTTTTAGCCGCTCTGAACGGTGTGAGACTAGAATTTGTAGTTGATGCCGACCCGGGCCATCTGGGCCGTGCCGTCCGTCTTGGCCTGGATGTAGGTCGGGGTGTTGGTCACCCCGGTCAGGTTGTAGGTGCGGCTGCCAAGATCGGTGTAGAGGTATTCGACCTTGCCGCTGATGCGCTGTGTGAAGGCATATTCGACACCGGCCCCGATCGCGTAGCCGATGCGGGTGTCGCCGAGCGCGCTGTTGTTGTTGCTGAAGTCGAACGAGGCCGGAACCCCGCCGGCGACATTGTTGAAGCGAACCAGGCGCGTGGTCGAACCGTAATCACCATAGGCGAGACCGCCGGTGACATAGAGCAGGGTGCGGTCGAAGGCGGCGACACCCAGGCGACCGCGAACGGTGCCGAGATAGCCGTTGCCGCTGCGACCGAATGTGGTCAGGCTTCCGCCGGCGAACACGTTGTTGTCCGCGAAGGTGCGGTTGCGCGAGCTGCCCGCGTTGAAGTAGTCGATATCGGCCTCGACGCCGTACACGAACATGCCATTCTGGATGTTGTAGCCGATCTGGCCACCACCCACGAAGCCGACGTTCGAACTCGGCGTGCTAAACGGACCGAAACCCGTGGCGGCCGCTCCGCCAGCCGGCACAAAGCCGATCTCCCTGAGCTTGGTGCCACCGACCGCGAAGTCGGCACCGGCGTTGATACCGACGTAGAACCCGGTCCAGGTGAAGATCGGGGCAGGGTAGAAGGGAGCCGGTGGGGCCGTGCGTACCGGCAGGTCGGCCGCCATCGCGGCGCCGGCGGAGCAGGTCGTCACAGCCGCGACTGCAAGCAACGAACGTAGAGTCATTCTGTTCTCCTCCAGAGCATCAGCTCGAAGTTTAAAGTTACAAACACCGGTTTGGTTTCGTGGCAGAGCCGGCGGAAACCGCGATCGAGCTATTCTCACGTATTCTTTGCGTCGGCTGTGTTTTTGTGGACACACCCGGGCAAATCGGACGTCTTTGCTCGATGCAAACCATACCTCTTCCAAATCGAGCAGATTTGTGACGACGCCAAGGCACGTACGCCGAAGCCTCATCGTGCAAAGGTCTGCCGGCCCTTTGACGCAACGGAGTTAAGCCGTCTTAGTGTTGACAAAACGTTGCGTCGCGGGCGCCGCGGCGGTGTCACGGCATTTTTGGCACGGGGGACGAAACTCAAGCCGAGCGCTCGGGAACGCGGCGAGAAAGAGGCGGGATCGACCGGTTCTCCGGCGTTCGCATGCCGCGCTGACGACCCTTTGCGATCGGCCATGCCTGCTCGCCAGGGCCGCAGCCAAGAGGCAACGGCCGCGACCGCCGCCATCGCGGACCCTTGTCGCTCTATTCCGAGATCACGTCGTACCGATCGGATCGATAGACCGAGCGGGTGAACTCGCAGCATCGACCCTCGCTCAGATAGCGGGTCCGGGATACCAGGAGGGCTGCGCTGCCGGAGGGCACGTGGAGGCGGGCGGCGTTGCGATCGTCGAGCAGGATGGCTTGTATCCGCTGCAGGCTACGCACGGGACGCCAGCCCCGCGTCTCGAGCGCGACGGAAAGCGAGAGATCGATGGCGACCACACCGCCGAGCAGGTCGGCGGGCACGACCGCATGCTCGATCATGACCGGCACATCGTCGGCAAAACAGATGCGGGACACGCGGACCACATCGGCTTGCGGGGAACTCGCGAGCATCATGGCTTCCTCCGGGGTCGGCCTGAACAGGCCGCGTTCGATCTCGCGCCCGGACGCGACAAAGCCGCGCTGCCGCATCTCCTCGGAAAAGCCCATCCACGGCCGTTGTCGATCCGGCCTATCGGGCGGCGGCCCGCGGTGGACGAACGTGCCGACGCCCTGACGTTGGGTCAGGACGCCCTCCTCGACGAGCGTGGAGAGAACGCGACGCAAGGTCGTTCGCGAAACCGAGAGCGTATCCGAAAGATCGCGCTCGCCGGGGAGCATGTCACTGTCGCTGAAACGTCCGTCGGTGACCTCTCGGCGGAGGGCCGCCAAGGCGACGGCAAAGCGCCCGCCCGGTCGGGGCTGGGCCTTGCCGATCGTCATCGGTGCGTCCAATCGGTCGGTGATGCCCCATCCGGCGCCGGTGGGAGAGGACAGCCGGCTAGAAGCAGGGCGCCGTCCAGCGCGTCGTGAATCGGGTCGTGCAATCTGTCGAGCAGCGCGGCAGGCAGATAGGGCCGTATCGCGGCCGCGAGACCGCCCACGAGGGCCAGACGATCGGCACCAAAGTTGCCCAATGCTCGGCCGAGATCCGCCAGTGCGGCCGCGGTGGCGCGAACCAGGTCGAGAGCCACTGGATCGTTTTCTGCGGAATGCAAAAATACCATTGGTGCATAGCGCCCGAAATCCTCGGACCTCGCGGTGCGGCCCCAGGCGATGACCGCGACCGGGTCGTCGCCGAATTCGGCCATCAGAGCGCGCGTCAGAGCCGTATGGGGCTCCAGTCCATCATGCGCCCGCAGGGCTCTTCGCCAAGCCTCGAGGCCGAGCCGGGCACCCGAGCCGTCATCGCCCAGGATGAAGCCGCGACCGCCGAACGCGGTCGCCCGACCCGCAACGCGCGCCGCGGCCGCGCTGCCGGTGCCCGCGATGATCAATCCGCCATCTTGGCCGGCATGCGCGCCGAGGCAGGCCGTCTGCGCGTCGTGCGCCACGGCGGCCGGCCCGAGATCCTCGAGCGCTTGCGCGACCCGGGCCGCGATCGTGGCCGAGGATACCCCCGCGAGGCCCAGCCCGAGACGCAAAGCAGTGGATCGTGATCCTGGCCCGGTCCGTTCCAGGGCTTGGCGCACACAGTCCCTGATGGTTTGAACCGCACCACCGAAGTCGAGGTAGACATTGGCGGAGCCACCCTCGAACGCGCCGATCGCACGGCCACGCGAGTCGCGGAGCCTCACCCTGCAGCGCGAGCCGCCTCCGTCCACCCCAACGTAGACAATGTCGTCCTGTCCAGCCTTTGCCATGCGTATCGATTCGCCCTGCCGGACCATGAGTGGACCATGCTTCCGCCCGGACGCCAAGGTGGTGGGATGTTGTTCAAACGCTAGCGGTACCAGTGGTATTGTGGAGCGGGGCGCCAGAGCCGGAAGAAAGCCCAGGTCCTGACGCGCCGCAATATTCGCAGGCGGGGGGCGCCGCGCATCATCCACCGCGCCGATCCCCTGGACTCGCGAGGCGAGCAGACCCCCCCGGCTTTCCCTCAAAGCGCGCCACCATGGAGGAAGGTGGACCCCGGTCTAGCGGCTTGCGTGATCCAGGGTTTCGAGGTCCTCGGCGGTCAGGGACAGCGAGACCGCGTGGGCCAGCGTCGTGACCTGTTCGACCTTGGTGGCGCTGGCGATCGGCGCGGTCACGCCCGGCTGCGCCAACAGCCAGGCGATCGCGACTTCCGTCGGCGTCACGCCATGGGCGCCGCTCACCGCGTCGAGCGCACCGAGGATGCGATGGCCCCGCGCGTCGAGGTATTTCTGCATGCCCTGGCCGCGCTGACTTTTGCCGAAGTCGGCCTCGGAACGATACTTTCCAGTGAGGAAGCCAGCCGCCAGCGAAAAATACGGAATGACACCGATCTGGCGTTCGACGCACAACGCTTGCAGTCCCGCCTCGAAGGCCGAGCGGGTGTAAAGATTATACTCTGGTTGCAGGGTCTCGTAGCGGGGCAGGCCGCGATGCTCGCTCGCTTCGAGGGCTGCCGCCAGACGCTCTGCGCTGAAGTTCGATGCCCCGATGGCCCGGACCTTGCCGGCTTTGAACAGGCTGGCGAAGGCTTCCAGGGTCTCGTCGATGGGGGTGTTCGCATCATCCCGATGCGCCTGATAAAGGTCGATGTAGTCTGTCCTCAGGCGTGTGAGCGAAGCCTCGACGGCCTCGATGATATAGGCCTTCGACAGGTTGTCCTTGCCCGGCCCCATCTCCATGCCGACCTTGGTTGCGACGATTATCCGATCTCGGTTGCGCCGCTCGGACAGCCAGTGCCCGATGATCGTCTCCGACTCGCCGCCCTTGTGCCCTTCCGCCCAGCGCGAATAGACATCCGCGGTGTCGATGAAGTTGAATCCGGCGTCCACGAACGCGTCGAGCAGGCGAAACGAGGTGTCTTGATCGGCGGTCCAGCCGATGACATTGCCGCCAAAGCACCAGGGCGCCACCTTAAGTCCTGAGCCGCCAAGCTGTCGAAAGTCCATATCGTTCCTCGATTGTTGATTGGAGTGGGTCTCCCCTGGCAGCAAGCTAGGGCGTTGGGATCAGATCGAACAGCCCATCGCGGCTGTCTGGCGAACATGCACCTGCTGACCGGCAGCAGTTCCCCGAGCCTCTTGACTTAACCAGAATGTTAATTAACATGATGGTTATGAAAGACCTCGATCGAACGTTTTCGGCTCTCTCCGATCCCACCCGCCGGGCCATTTTAGCGCGGCTCGCGCTCGGTGAAGCGACGGTGGGAGAACTCGCGGAGCCCTTCGCCATCTCTCCGCCTGCCATCTCCCGCCACCTTCGGGTGTTGGAAGAAGCGTCACTGATCACCCGAGCGCGCCTCGGACAGCATCGAATGTGTCGCATCGAGCCGCGCACCTTGGCGATCGCGAGCGAGTGGCTCGATTCCTACCGCCAATTCTGGACCGACGGCTTCGATCGGCTCGACGATTACCTCAAAACTGAAAGGACTTAGGATGACAATTGGCACGGAACAGGATCTCTCGCTCGAGATCTCGCGTCGTTTCGAGGCGCCCCCCGAACAAGTTTTTGACGCATGGCTGGGCAAAGCGTGGGAGCAATGGCTTCCGCCCCGTGGTGCCCGTTGTACGGTCGGCGCCATGGAGCCGCGACCCGGTGGACGCTACGACGTCACGATGGCGATGATCGACGGCCGGAACATCGCGATCTCCGGCATCTACCGCGAGGTCGTTCGGCCCAAAAAACTCGTGTTCACCTGGCTCGCAGATTACAACGCACAGGAGACGCTGATCACGGTGACCTTCCGACCGGACGGCACGGGCACGCAGATGACGCTGCGGCAGGACGGCTTCCGCGACCGGACCCTCCGCGACGGCTATCACGGCGGTTGGTCGGGCGAGGGCGGCTCATTCGACAAGCTGGATCGACTGCTCACGCAGACCGTGCTGCCCGATCCGACATTGGCCCGGTCGTAGGGGTTGCGGCAAGGATCAAGATCCTCAACGTCGGCCCGAAGCAAGCCGTGGGGCTGGAACGCACGAGACTCTCGCGCGGTGCATGCCCGCACCCCCTGCTAAAGAAAATCGTGGACAGATCGGTGAGCGAGCCCCCAATCCGAGTAATCGCGTGGACGACCGGACGTAGCGTCTGCCGGTCGCCTCGTCGGCGGGGAACGCCTGCTTCGGAAGGGCCTACGTGCCGACCGCGTCGTTCACGCACTTTTTGGTGAAGCTGGTTTTCGCGGCTCCCGCCAGCTTCTTTTCGGCAGCAGTGGCGTCGCAGGTGGTTTGAGCGTCCGTCTGGCATTTCTTCATGAAGCTCGTCATGGCGGCCCCTGCCAGCTTCTTGCCGGTTGCCGTGCTCTTGCACGAGCCGTCCGCCATCGCGGTGGCTACGCCGCCGCACATGAAGGCTAGCGTCAAAGCGACCTTAAGCATGAGTCCCCTCCCAAATGTCGTTCGGTGGTCCGAACACCTGGCCAGAATACAAGCCCAACGGTTCCCGTCAAAGGCCACGAAGCGCGAGATGCAACCGAGGTGACCCTTTGTGAAACAAACCCATGATGAAAGTGTTGGCAGATCGGCACACGAAACGTGCTATTTGCTCACGGAGAGAACAATGCCCAAGAAGGCTCACGAGGAAGCGGCCGAACACCACGAGACCGCCGCCAAATCCCACCGTACGGCCGCCGCCCATCACGAGAAGGGCGATCACGAGACCGCCCACAAGAGCTCGACCGAGGCTCACGGTCATTCGGCCAAGGCCCACGAGAGCTCCGGCAAGGCCCACGGCACATCGGCCACCAAAAAGAAGTGAGCTTCGGCGTCGCACGATCGAGCGGTCGTGCGACGCTCCTTCCCAAGCCGGAAGGCCTCGGCCGCGCTTTAGAATATCTGAGAGAGTCTCAAAGAGGGGACGGCGAGAGCGCTACTCCGGAGTTACGGGCCATTCTGGATGTAGAGCTGCGGCACCGCCTGTAGGATGTTCAAGATTTTGTCCTGGGTAGCATTGGCGAATGGCGCGCAAGAATTCAGTTCGAATTGGATGTCGATAATGGTCGAGTTGAACTGACCCAAGCATGCTGGAAGCGAGCGTTTCGCCAAATCCAGCGCCGAGATCGTCGCGTATCGCTCCTGAGGCCACTGGCCTTCGTTCGCGCCATCATGCATGCAATGCGTTCTCGCGGATCCTAGACCCAAGCCAAGATCAAACAGCGGACCCTGCGCATATCCGAACTCGTTTCTGAAATACTGTATCAAAAACGTCCGGATGACCCCTGCAACATTGTTGCAAGCCACGGGGTCTCTGATCGCCGTGATCTGCTGAACGGGCGCACCGCGCTGCTGAAGCCAATTAAGCGCGTCCTGACCCATATTTTGTATGGCGATATGCGCGGCGTCTGGCAAGTTCCTCTGGTAGTAAACCAGAGCAGGTGCGAAGCACCAGGCAGCATAACCATAGCCATTTGCTAAACTCGGATCGACTGACATTCTATCCATCCCCAACTTAGTATTTTTGTATAATAGACGTGGAGGCGTCTTGGCAACTATGTATTGGACACGTTTCCGTGAAGCCCCGTATATGTATAAAGATGAGATCCGTATTGAAGAGATATGATGTACTTGTAGACGGGCTGGATATCGAGGCTCCCGCGTGCATGCGGAACCAATTGTTTGGAAACAGCCTGTGCGTGGATTTCACTTGCGGGAACACCGATTCGTCTCGCCAATGCGGCCGTGGCGGTTCTCACGTAAAACTCTTGTTGGTCAGACATCGTAAAAATCAACTTCAAAGAATAACGAGATCAGCGGACAGCGATTGAGTTCAGGCCGACGTCACCGAACTTCCTTTTGGGGCCGTCCATTGGCTGTCGGTGGCACATTCACACACAAGGGTGAATACTGGGGCATAAGGCGCATTCTTGATCACGCAGCGCACGAAGCCGTTGAGTGCTTCCGGACTGATGTGAAGTCCCTGAGCTTGAACGACCTGCCCGATCTGTGCCGCGGTTATCTTGGCGGAATTGCCGCCCGCGGCCGCCAAAGCTGACTCGATCGCGTTCTTGTCGATCATGTGTGCCGTCCCAATCGCTGAAACTATGCTCGTCAGATCCGGCCTTCCGGCACGGATTTGCAATGTGTTCAAACTATGGTCCCTCTGTGTCATTGGCAAGGGCGCCGCGTTGATTTCCGGAGCAGGATGCTCTCGGGAAGTCTCATGGGTAACGAGGCGCCTTCCCCGGGAGGCGACAGGCGTTCCACCGATCGTAAGTGGCCCATGACCCGGGTGTGAGTTGCTGATGGCTACGCGGACCCGTTCAATTAGCGGATGCTCAATCAGGTGGGGCCTTGCTGGCGCCGCTGAGCCGCGAGGTGCGGACCCTCGCTCATCTCGGAATGACGGGAGAATCCTTTGCGGCGGATCCGGCGCTTGCCAAGGCGCTCCATCCAATCCCGCAGCACGCCAACGCAGGCTCATCGACTCCGCCGATTTGATGCGTTCAGATCGCGGCGATTGAGGTCAAGAACGGGGACCGCCGAATTGGCGGGCCACGAACGATGATGATGAGCACTATGTCAACGCTATGGTGCTCCATTAATCCGCCGGCCGATCAGAAATCTCGCACCCAAGGCCATGCCGGCGTTGCACTGGCTTCGAGTGTGTATATAGTGATTGATGTATACACAAAGATCGGTCAGCTGCGATGCGAACCAATATCGAAATCGATGATGCGTTGCTATCCCAAGCCATGACGGCGACCGGCCTGACGACCAAACGCGCCACGGTTGAAGAGGGCCTGCGGCTGCTGGTCCGGCTGCGCAAGCAGACGAAGGCGCTTACAGAACTCAAGGGATTAGGTTGGGAGGGCGATCTTGAGGAGATGCGCCAGGGTCGCCCGCTGCGCCGGTCGTGATTCTTGTCGATAGCTCCGTCTGGATTGCGCACCTGCGCGGCCAACGCACACCAGCGACCATCAAACTAGAGGAAGCCGTTACACGGGAACCGCTCCTGGTCGGCGATCTGATCCTGCTCGAAATCCTTCAGGGCGCTCGGGACGACGCCCATGCCGCTCGCATTGAGCGCGGGTTGCGCCAGTACGCGATTGTGCGCCTCCTTGATGCCAATCTAGCCGCTCGCGCCGCCCAGAACTATCGCCGGTTGAGAGAACTTGGCATCACGATCCGGAAAACAGCCGACATCATCGTCGGCACCTTTTGCATCGAGCATCGTCATGCGTTGCTGCACGATGACCGCGATTTTGCACCGATGGAGCAGCATCTTGGCCTCAAGGTCGTGTGAACCACCTCCTCCAGGCCATCGTCATTCCGAGTAAACGGTGAGAGTGGGGCAGAGGCGGCCTTCCGGAAGATGCATCGTGCCATGGCGCCGAATTGGCGGAAGGGGTGGGATTCGAACCCACGATGGGCTTGCACCCACGGCGGTTTTCAAGACCGCTGCCTTAAACCACTCGGCCACCCTTCCAGGCACGCCCGAGGATGTGCCCCGAACGCCGCGCAAGATCAAGCGCCGAGCCCGCGAGCCTCGAAGCCGCCGCAATTCGGCCGCAAGGCACGTCACAATCGCTCTCGTGCGAAGCCGGAAGGCATCGGAAATGCGGTCGCTGGATCGGGCAGGGCACCGGGCATCATGCGTGGTGTCGGGGTACAATGGTAGAATCGCCAGCCGCGATAGACTACAAGGACCATGAGACCTTGTAGCTCAGCGGTCAGGGGAAGCGTCAGGATGATGGGCTTAAATGTTCCGTAAGCGCTCGGGTGCCATGACCATCGGAAAGCCAGGCCGAAGCGGCTGCCGCTTTCGATCCGCTCCCGTTCGGAAGAGGATCGATCGCTACGGCCGTTCTGGGCTCGTCGGCGGTGGCAGATCCTGCATGTGTGTCGCGGAATGATGTTTGATGACTCATCGCGATACGGCCGGCTTGCCTGGGCTACAGATTTCCAGTTTTCGATCGTGAAAGTGGCCTTGGCCGCGGCCGGCTTGGCGCTTTTGCTTGCGGGCTGCGCCCAACAGCCGATGCAGACTGGCGCCGGCTATGGTTCCACAATCGATCCAAGGCTCGGCGTTTCGGCTAGCCCGCGGGTAATCGCCGATGGCGAGCCCGTCCCGAAGGGCGGCGGCTCCTACCTGGTCGGCCATCGCTACATGATCGCCGGTCGGGAATATGTGCCGAGCGATCGCCCGTCCGGCTATTCTGTGGTCGGCACGGCGTCATGGTACGGCGATGCCTTCCACGGCCGGCGCACCGCCAATGGCGAGATCTTCGACAAGCGGTCGATCTCGGCCGCGCATCCCACCTTGCCGCTGCCAAGCTATGTCCGGGTCACCAATCTCGGCAATAGCCGGTCCATGATCGTGCGGGTCAATGACCGCGGTCCCTATCATGGCGGCCGCGTCATGGACGTGTCTCAACGCGTTGCCGAATCACTCGATTTCCGCGGCGCCGGCACGGCGCGCATCCGCGTCGACTATATCGGCAAGGCTAGTCTGGCCGGAACCGACGACGACAAGCTCGTTGCCACGCTGCGCACCGACGGACAACTCGCCCGGCTGGAGGGGATGTCCGATGGATCCGACGCCCAGATGGCGGCCAACACAGGCTCGGGACTGCCGCTGCCGCGTGCGCCAGCTTCGCCCCCGCAGCCCACCCGCGTGGCGCGCCTGACCGGCCGCGAGGAGCCGGCGCCCGACCAGACCGAGCCGCACACGCTCCAACCCGTGGGAAGGCTCGTCAAGGCTCCGGTCCCACCAGCGCGACCGTTCGAGATAACGGCAGTTTCACAGCCGCTTGGGCGCACGCCCCGGATGATGGGCCTGGAACGGAAAGCTCGCCCGCGCTTGGCTGTCGATCTCGGGCGGGCAGGGCACTCGAACCAATAGCTCTGGGCCCCAAGGCTTTGGGGGCCGCGCCGCGCGATTGCATTTGCGACCATCGGCTTTATGCGCCAGAGACTAGGATCTGTGGATCGGGTTTGCCTGCTTTGGTCGCCTGACCGGCGACGGCTTGGCGTTCGGAGCGAAAGATGATTGCGGCGGCCCGTCGAGGGCGTTCTGTGATGCTCGCCGCGGTGCTTTGGCTCGGCTGCGGGATTTGCGCGTTCGCGGCTGTGAGCGGGTCGGACACGTTCCAGACGGCCGCCGCTTACGCTCTCCTCGTGGACGCCGACAGTGGCGCCGTTTTGTTCGAAAAGAACGCGGACGAGCTCATGGCGCCGGCTTCCACGTCCAAAATCATGACGGCCGAGATCGTGTTCGAGCAGCTGACCGACATGCGCCTCAAGCTCGACGACACCTTCGTGGTGTCCGAGAATGCTTGGCGGCACGGCGGCGCCTCCTCGGGTGGTTCCACCATGTTCGCGGCCGTGAACAGTCGCATCCGGGTCGAGGATCTTATCCGGGGGCTCTTGATCGATTCGGGCAATGACGCCGCCATCGCGATTGCGGAAGGAATCTCGGGTTCGGAGGACGCCTTCTCCAGCTTGATGACGAAACGGGCGCGCGAATTGGGACTCGAGAAATCGACCTTCACCAATCCGTGGGGACGCAGCGATCCGGACGAGAAGGTGACGGCACGCGAGATGGCGCGTTTGACCATCCACGTGATCAAAACCTACCCGGCCTTTTACAAATATTTCGGCGAACGAGACTTCACCTGGAACAAGGTGCACCAGATGAATCGTAACCCGCTGCTCGCCATGAACATCGGGGCGGATGGCGTGAAAACGGGCGACACGGCCGAGAGCGGCTATGGGCTGGTCGGCTCGGCGGTCCAGAATGGCGGGCGTCTGGTTCTCGTCATCAACGGCCTGCGTTCCGCGCGCGACCGGGCCACCGAGGCCTTGAAACTCATGTCCTGGGGGTTTCGCTCCTTCGAGTCCAAAACCGTGTTCGCGCCAGGAGAGGTCGTCGGAACCGCACGCGTGTTCGGCGGTGCGGCCCATGATGTGGATCTCGTGGCCGACGGTCCGGTGAAACTTCTGGTGCCGCGTGGCGCGAGCGAGCCGATGACCGGAAAGGTCGTCTACGATGGGCCTTTGCCGGCACCGCTGGAGAAGGGTGCCCTGGTGGCCCATCTCAAACTGTTTCGCGGCCCATCCGAAATCCTCGACACGCCCTTGCGCGCCGCCCGCAGCGTCGAGGTTGGTGCGCTGCCGAACCGGGCGCTCGACGCGGGAATGGAACTGGTCGCCACGTTCTTCCGGAACAATGTCTTCAAACGTTGAGGCCGCCGCGTCCGGGCGAGGCCGGTTCATCACCCTGGAAGGCGGGGAGGGGGCCGGCAAGTCGACCCAGGCCCGCCTGCTCGTCGACCGGCTCGCTGCTGTCGGCGTCGAGGCAATTGCGACGCGGGAACCCGGCGGCACGCCGCTCGCCGAAACCTATCGGACGGCCCTGCTCGACGGCTCCCTGGCGCCCCTTGGACCGGCTGCCGAAGCCATTGGCTTCTCGGCGGCGCGGATCGACCATCTCGACCGCAAGATCGTGCCCGCACTCCGGTCGGGGTGCGCCGTGGTTTGCGACCGCTTCGTCGATTCGACCCGTGCCTATCAAGGCGCGCTCGGAAAGCTCGACCCCGCCCTGGTGTCGGCGCTGGAACGGGTGGTGGTGGGGCGTTTCATGCCGGACCTCACCCTGATCCTCGATTTGCCGGCCGAAGCCGGGATGGCCCGTGCGGCCTTGCGCCGGTCCGAAGGTGCTGCCGCGGATCGCTTCGAACGGCAGGACCGAGCCTTCCATGATAGCCTTCGGCGCGCCTTCCTGGAGATTGCAACGCGGGACCACGAGCGCTGCTGCATCGTCGATGCCTCGCGCCCCCCCGACGCGGTGGCCGACCTCATCTGGGAGATCGTGACGGCTCGCCTTTATCCTCGGCTCGTTCTTGGGAGCGGGTTCCCGCCGCCGGGCCAGACCTGATGGCCAACCCTGACGACCTTTCCGAACGGGGCGGGATCGAGGGCCTGCCGCAGCCCCGTGACACCGCTCATCTGTTCGGACAGGCCAGCGCCGAGCGGGCGATGCTCGACGCCTATCGATCGGACCGCCTGTCCCACGCCTGGCTGATCGGCGGACCGCGCGGGATCGGCAAGGCGACACTGGCCTGGCGGTTCGCACGCTTCCTGCTCGCCTTTCCCGATCCCCGCGACGCAGCGGTCCAGGATGCCAAGGACCTGTCCGTCCCGGCTGATCACCCGATCTGGGCGCGGCTGCGCGGCGGCGCTCATGGCGACCTCGTGGTGCTGCGCCGCGAGTGGAACGACAAAAGCAAGAAGCTTTTTAGCGAGATCCGCGTGGAGGACGTGCGCGGCGCCTTGCAGCTGTTCCAGCGCGCCTCGGGGGCAGGGGGCTTCCGCATCTGTATCCTGGACAGCGCCGAGGACCTTAACCGGTCGAGCGCCAACGCGCTGCTCAAGGTCCTCGAGGAGCCCCCGCCCCGTGCGCTGTTCCTGATCGTCTCGCATCAGCCCACGCAGGTCATGCCGACCATCCTGTCGCGCTGCCGCAAGCTTTTTCTGCCGAGCCTCGATGCAGGCGCGGTGCGCGAGGCCTTGTTGGCCGTCGGGGCCCATGACGCGGCAACCAGCGCGGCGGAACTCGACTCCGTGATCGGCCGGAGCGGCGGGTCGATCAGCCGCGCGCTGCAGATGCTCGACCAAACACGGCTGGCGCTCGACCGCGATTTGCGCGCCGAACTCGGCCGATTGCCGGCGATTGATTGGCGCGCGCTGCATCGGCTGGCCGACCGGCTGGCAACCGCGCAGGCGGAGGGGTCGGGCGAGATTCTGGTCGACACCGTCCTCGACTGGATCGACGCCGAGGTGCGCGGCGCGGCGCGGGCGGGGGTGCCGGCGAGCCGTCTTGCGCCGCTCACGGAGGTATGGGACAAAGTGCGCGCTTCGGGGCAAGAAGCCGAGGCGCTCAACCTGGACAAAAGACCGTTGCTCCTGTCGATCTTCGCCGATCTCTCCCAGGCGACGCGATTGGCGGGACTTCAAAGCACGATCGATCAGACGCTGCCCTAACGGGGGCGATCCGGTCGAGACCTCTGCACGGTTTTCATGTGGAGCGGTCGGCGGGAGCCGATCCGCTCCAACACATAATGGTTGCCCATGGCCGCTCGTCCGAGCTTCTACATCACGACCGCGATCCCCTACGCCAATGGTGCCCCGCACATCGGGCATGCCTATGAGCGGATCGCCACGGACGTGGTGGCCCGCGCCAAGCGGCTCGACGGGTACGACGTCCTGTTCGTCACCGGCATGGACGAGCACGGGCAGAAGATGCAGCAGACCGCGGCCCGCGAGGGGATCACGCCGCAGGCGCTCGCCGATCGCACGGCCCGCCAGTTCGAACACGTCGCCACGCTGCTGAATGCGCGCGCGGACGACATCGTCCGCACCACGGAAGAGCGCCATGCCCTTGGGGCGCAAGAGATGTGGCGGCGCATGGAAGCCAACGGCGACATTTATCAGGCGACCTATTCCGGATGGTATTCGGTGCGCGACGAGGCCTATTTCGACGAAGGCGAACTCGTTCTCGGACCCGACGGCAAGAAGCTCGCCCCGACCGGGACGCCGGTGGAATGGCTCGAGGAGGCGAGCTATTTCTTCCGGCTGTCCAACTACGGCGATCGGCTGCTGACGCTGTTCGACAAGCAGCCCAATTTCATCACGCCGGAAAAATACCGCAACGAGATCGTGAGCTTCGTGCGGCGCGGGCTGACCGACTTTTCGATCAGCCGGACCACCTTCGATTGGGGCATCCCGGTGCCGGGCGATCCGGCCCATGTCATGTATGTCTGGGTCGACGCGCTGACCAATTATCTGACCGGCACGGGTTTTCCGGATCGCAAGGCCGAGCGGGCGCGTTACTGGCCCGCCCATCATGTGATCGGCAAGGACATCACGCGCTTTCACGCCGTCTACTGGCCCGCCATGCTGATGTCGGCTGGTTTGGCGGTGCCGCGCCAGATCGTGGTGCACGGCTTCCTGTTCAACCGCGGCGAGAAGATGTCGAAGTCCGTGGGCAACGTCATCGATCCGGTGACCTTGGTCGAGACCTACGGTGTGGACCCGATCCGTTATTTCTTCCTGCGCGAGGTGCCGTTCGGCCAGGATGGCAACTATTCCCATGAGGCGATCGTCGGGCGCATCAATGCGGATCTCGCCAACGACCTCGGCAATCTCGCGCAGCGATCCTTGTCCATGATCGCCAAGAATTGCCAAGGCGTGGTGCCGCGCCACGGGCCGTTCACGACCTCGGACCAGGCATTGCTCGATGCGGCCTATGCGCTGCCCGACACGGTCCGGGCGAGCCTCGGGGAGTTCGCGCTGCATCAGATGCTGGCCGACACCTGGCAAGTCGTGGCCGAAGCGAACCGATATTTCGCGGCGGAAGAACCCTGGATCAAACGCAAGACCGATCTCGAGCGCATGGCCACCGTGCTCTACGTGACGGCCGAAGTGCTGCGCGTCATCGCGCTGCTCACGCAACCGTTCATGCCGGCCTCGATGGCCAAACTGCTCGACCTGCTCGGGGTGGCACCGGACGCCCGGGATTTTTCCTTCGCGGGGCCCAGTCGCGCGTTGCAGAGCGGCTCGCCCTTGCCACAGCCCAGCGCCGTGTTCCCGCGCTATGTCGAGCCCGAGGCGCTGCTGCCCGGTGCGCCCGTCTGATGCTGATCGACAGTCATTGCCATCTCGATTTCCCGGAGTTCGAACCGGAACGGGATGCCGTGGTCGAGCGCGCTCGCGCGGCGGGTGTTGCGCGCCTGATCACCATCTCGACCCGGGTGGCGCGGCACGACGCATTACGGGCAATCGCGGAACGCCATGAGGATGTGTTCTTCACGGTGGGTACGCACCCGCATCAGGCCGCCGAAGAGCCGGACGTTCCGGCAGAGCGATTGGTCGAACTGGCCCAGCACCCCAAATGCGTGGCCATCGGGGAAGCCGGGCTCGACTATCACTACGACGAGGTGCCGCGTCCGCTGGCGGCACACGTCTTCCGCA
The DNA here is from genome assembly GCA_964245915.1 of uncultured Lichenihabitans sp. Taxonomy (GTDB): domain Bacteria; phylum Pseudomonadota; class Alphaproteobacteria; order Rhizobiales; family Beijerinckiaceae; genus Lichenihabitans. Next base: position 64,719 of record CAXTOT010000008.1, read on the forward strand.
CCCATATCGCGGCCGCGCGGGCAAGCGGGCTGCCGCTCGTGATCCACGCGCGCGACGCCGACGCCGATGTCGCGGCGATCCTGCGCGACGAAATGGGGCAGGGGCCGTTCAAGGCCGTTCTCCATTGCTTTACGGCCGGACGCGAACTCGCCCAGACAGGCCTCGATCTCGGCCTGTTCATCTCTTTCTCGGGTGTCGTCACCTTCAAGGGCTCTCATGAGCTGCGCGCGATCGCCCGCGAGGTGCCGATCGACCGGATGCTGGTCGAAACCGATGCGCCCTTCCTCAGCCCGGTGCCGTTTCGCGGCAAGCGCAACGAACCCGCCTTCGTGGTCCATACCGCGGCGGTGCTGGCCGAGCTGAAGGGCCTCGACCCGGCGAGCCTGGCTGCCGCCACCACCGCCAACGTGCTGCGGCTGTTCGCAAAAATGCCGCCACTGGCCCGCGACCGCGCCGCGTGAGCCTCGACCTCACCATTCTCGGATGCGGCTCCTCGGGCGGCGTGCCCCGCGTCGGCCAGGGCTGGGGCGCATGCGATCCCAACGAGCCGCGCAACCGGCGCGGCCGCTGCTCGATCCTGCTCGAGCGAACCGGCCCGGACGGCGCCAAGACGACCGTGCTGGTCGATACGTCTCCGGACTTGCGCGAGCAACTGCTCCGCGCCGAGGTGACCCGGCTCGATGGGATCGTGCTCACCCATCCGCATGCCGACCATACCCATGGGATCGACGATGTTCGCCCCTTGGTGATCCACATGCGCCAAAGGATCGCGATCCATATGGATGCCGCAACCTCCGCCATCGTGCGGCACAACTTCGGCTATATTTTCGAGACACCCGCCGGCAGCCTCTATCCGCCTTTGCTCGACGAGGTCCGCATCGAGGCCGGCCGGCGTTTCGCAATCGACGGTCCCGGTGGCCCGATCGAGTTCCTGCCGTTCCGCCTGGAGCATGGCGAGATCGACGCGCTCGGGCTGCGGCTCGGGGCCACGGCCTACACGCCGGACGTCAACGCCATACCCGAGGCCAGCCTCCGCTTCGTCGAAGGGCTGGATCTGTGGATCATCGATGCCCTGCGCTACACGCCGCACCCGAGCCACTTTTCGGTGTCCGAGGCACTGGGCTGGATTGAGCGCATGAGGCCGGAGCGGTCGATCCTCACGAACCTGCACACGGATCTGGACTATTCCACACTAGCCGGCGAGCTGCCGCCGCAGGTTCAGGTGGCGTTCGACGGATTGGCGGTTCGCATCGGCTGAGTGCCGCTTCTGAGTCTTGGTTCCATAATATATCTTATGCGAATGGGCGGTGCAGCTCAGGATGGAGCTGTTGGCGCCATCAACCGCCGGTTTAGGCTGGGATGCCGTCTACCTTGGGTATCCGAAAGCCCATTGTGACCCAGGCGGCGAGCAGCTTCAAAATCAATCTCCCCGAATGAGTGGCGTAACTAGGCACGTCGTCCGGGAGCACGACGCCCGCCCTCTTATCCGAGGTCATGACCCGCATCTCCAACGGGCGAACCGGCCCAGGCATGCGGGCGCGATAGATTGTAAGCCAGTGGCCCTTGGTGAAGTCGAGGAACATGGCGGTGTTGCAGCAGGTCGCGACCATGCGCCGTGTTGGCGATTCGGCTTTGAGGCGGCGAGCTTCCATCCGCTCGCCGCCCTGCAAGCATCGAACGCGGTCCTTGCGGTAGACCACAAAATCGGTCCCGCCATCGGCATCGAGCATCGGCGGCGCGTTCGGAAGCTGCTCTATCTGCCGGCCTGCCTCCTGGCAACTCGCACAATAGCACGAGGTGTGCACGATTGGCTGTCCCGTGACTTCCAAAACGACTGCGCCGCATCGACATGATGCCATCACGGAGCGGTGTTGTTTCGCGCTCATCGGGACTCCGTATCACTTGGCGCGCCGGAATGTTGATTTGGCGCAAACCGCGACATCTCTATCCGACGCAGGCGGGCCGCGGCGCTGAACCGTCGGCGTGCGGCTGGCCGCCCCTGGCTAGGCAGACTGATACGGTACGAAGTTTCGAGGACTCGGGCGAGCGCCGCGGGCGCAGCTGTTTTTCTTTTTTGCTGCCCACTAAACCGACTTGCATTGGTCTACGGTTATGCCAAGAAGTCAAACGGTCATTTCGTGATGATAACGGCCTTAATGGGATGGTCCGTTCGGGCGTTGGGGTGACCGTGCCGGCTGGTTTTCGACACGTGAGCATTGGGTGCTGTGGCGAGCAGAGTGGGCGGACGGATAGCAAACGGCGGATACGAGCAGGTAAGATGAGCAAAGGCAGAGACTTCCGGGGACCGAAAAAGCGCGGTTTCGACGACGACGCCCCGTCCCCCTACGATACGCGCCCGGCACGTCCAGCAAGAAGCTTTGGTGGCGGTGGATTTGGTGGTGGCGGCTTTGGCGCCCCCGCTGGTGGTGGTGGCTTTGGCGGCGGTGGCGAAATGGCGAGCGCGGCTCCAACCGGGCCTGTCGTCGATGCGGTGGTCAAGTGGTTCAAGTCCGACAAGGGCTTCGGCTTTGTCGAATTGTCCAACGGTTCGGGCGACGCGTTCCTGCATATCGGCGCGCTGCAATCGGCCGGCTACGAAACGGTGCCGCCCGGCGCGAAGCTGAAAGTTCACGTGGGCAATGGCGCCAAGGGTGCCCAGGTGACCCGCGTGCTCGAAGTCGACACCGCAGGCGCTCAGGAGCGCGCCCCGCAGCGTTCGTTCGATGCGCCGCGCGCGCCGCGCCGTGCACCCGATCCCTCGACCGCTGTTCCGGTTTCCGGCAAGGTCAAGTGGTTCGACGACACCAAGGGCTTCGGCTTCGTGTCGAGCGACGACGGCGGCAAGGATGTGTTCGTCCACATCTCGATTCTGGGTCCGGCCGGCCTGTCTCACCTGGCCGAAGGCCAGCCCGTGAACATGCGGGTCGTCGACACCCCGAAGGGCCGCGAGGCTCTGTCCATCTCCCTGGACTGAGCATCCCCCCGAGAGTTCAGAGCGGCGCGAGTCATCGCGGCGCTCTTCCTATTAGTTCCCGACCAAGATGGGCCCGCCGTCGCCTCGGCAGGTTCGTGTGCGGCTAAGAGCCAACCTTAAGACCAAGCTGCGCTCTGCGACTCGTCTGGTTACCCCCGTCGTCATTGCGAGGAGCGCAGCGACGAAGCAATCCAGGGGTGAGCGGACAACGGCTGGATTGCTTCGCCTTCGGCTCGCAATGACGCCCAGTAGCCTGCAACAGGTCGTCGTTATCGCAGGTTCTTATAAGTCCATCTGGTCCGGCCCAAGACTGCGCGTCGCGCCCCTAACCCTGTAGCTCGGCCCGCTGATGCACCCCTCGCGCGAAATCTCCCGCCTGTTGGACATCATGGCGGCGCTCCGCACGCCCGTGACAGGCTGCCCCTGGGATCTGGCGCAAGATTTTCGCTCCATCCTGCCCTATACGATCGAGGAAGCCTTCGAGGTCGCCGACGCCATCGAGCGTGACGACAAGGCCGATCTTCGCGAGGAACTCGGCGACCTGCTGCTGCAGGTGGTGTTCCACGCGCGGCTTGCCGAGGAGGAAGGCGCGTTCGATTTCGGGCAGGTGGTCGAGGCGATCACCACGAAGCTCATTCGCCGCCATCCCCACATCTTCGGCGACCGGCGCGACCTGTCGCCCACCGAGGTCAAGAGGCTCTGGGGGGACATCAAGGCGCAGGAGAAGGCCGAGCGGGCTTCCGGCCACCCTGCCCCGATCCGATCGCCCAGCATCCTGTCGGATGTCCCGGGCAGCTTCCCACCCTTGCTTCGGGCGACAAAGCTTCAGGCCAAGGCGGCGACCGTCGGCTTCGATTGGCCCGAGACGGCATCGGTTCTGGACAAGGTCCGCGAAGAGCTGGACGAGGTCGCCGAGGCTTTGAAGGGCGACGACCCATCGGCCGTGATGGACGAGATCGGTGACCTTCTGTTCGCGGTGGTCAATCTCGCCCGGCATGCCAAAGTCGATCCCGATCAGGCCCTGCGGGGCACCAATGCGAAATTTGCCCGGCGGTTCGCCTTCGTCGAAGGAGCATTGGCCGAACAGGGGACAAGTCCCGAGCAGGCGTCTCTGGAGGAGATGGAATCCTGCTGGGTGAAGGCCAAGGCCGCAGAAAAGCGTGCGGCCGAAGAGGCGCTCGTCGGCCCGTCCTACTGAAGCGGGTGCCAGGCACCCTGCCCCACTTCGGGCGGCTGGCTCGGCACGACAGGAACGAGGTTCGGAAAGGCGCGCTTGAGCTGCTCGATCCGTTCCGGGCCGACCCGGACGGTCAGGCGGATCGTGCCATCCTCGGCATCCTCGCGGCCGATCGTCTCGGCATGTTCATAGAGCCAATGCAGCCCCTTGCCATCGGTTGGATCGAGGGTGACCTCGAATGTATGCCGGCCTTCGGCGAGGCGGTGTTCGATGGCGGTGAGCAGGGTCTCGACACCGGTGCCGGTAAGCGCCGAGATCATGACGGGACGCGCCTCGCGCGATTTTTCGGCCGCGCTCTCTTCGAGGGGTGCCCGGTGCTCCCCGTCGAGCAGATCGATCTTGTTCCAGACCTCGATTAGCCGGCCATGATCATCCGGATCGATGCCGAGATCATGCAGGATGGATTCGACGTCCGCGCTCTGGGCGTCGGAATCCTCATGGGCGATGTCGCGCACATGCAGGATGACGTCGGCGGAGATCACCTCTTCGAGGGTCGCTCGGAACGAGGAGACCAGCATGGTGGGCAGGTCCGAGATGAACCCCACGGTGTCGGACAGGACCGCCTTGCCCCGATGTGGCAGTTTCAGCAGCCGCAGGGTCGGATCGAGCGTGGCGAACAGCATGTCGTCGGCCATCACGGCGGATTGGGTCAGAAGATTGAACAAGGTCGACTTGCCGGCATTGGTGTAGCCGACCAACGCCACGACTGGAAAAGGCACGTCCGAGCGGCCCTTGCGGTTGATGGAGCGCGTTCGTTTAACCTTCTCGAGATCCAGCTCGATCCGAGCCATGCGCTCCTCGATTAGGCGCCGATCGGTCTCGATCTGCGTTTCGCCGGGACCGCCGAGGAAGCCGAAGCCGCCGCGCTGCCGCTCCAGATGGGTCCAGGAGCGGACAAGGCGCGACTTCTGGTAGTCGAGATGGGCGAGTTCGACCTGGAGCGAACCTTCTCGCGTGCGGGCCCTGCGGCCGAAAATCTCCAGGATGAGGCCGGTGCGGTCGATGATCTTGGCCCCGAACGCCTTCTCCAAGTTGCGCTGCTGCACGGGCGAGAGCGCGCAATCCATGATGACCAGCGAGGCCTCCGTGTCTTCCACGGTTTTGGCGAGTTCCTCGACCTTGCCTTTGCCGAGATAGGTCGAAGGCCGGATCTCTGACAGGCTGACGCTGACGCTTCCCACGATATCGAGATCGATGGCGCCCGCGAGGCCTACGGCCTCATCGAGCCGAGCCTGCGGACCCCGAACGGGATCCGTCACCCCGTTCGCGCCGCGGCGTCGGCCACTGAGGTAGGGGCCGACGACCAGCGCCCGGGTGGCCGAAGCGGTCGCCCGTTCGGCATCGGCGAACGAGGTCAGTCCAGTGTCTATGAACGGCGGATGTGACAGATGAGCAAACCCGCTGAACGCCGCGTGTGATCAGTGCTTTTCGGGAACGGCACTGTCTTCCGGCGCTTCGAACATTTGGATCGGATGACCCGGCATGATCGTGGATATGGCGTGCTTATAGACAAGTTGCGAGTGCCCATCGCGCCGGAGCAGCACGCAAAAATTATCGAACCATGTCACCACGCCTTGCAGCTTCACGCCATTCACGAGGAATATCGTCAAAGGGACTTTGTGTTTTCGCACGTAGTTGAGAAACGTGTCTTGTAGGTTTTGAGCGCGTTCAGCCGCCATGTTCCGTTCCGTTCCGGTGCCACCTCTTGCTTGTCACCTCTCCGCCATCACGCTGACGCGATAGTCCGGACGGGCACCTTGACGGCTATTAGAGAGACACACGCCGCACCCTGCAAGAAAAACTTGCACGCCTGGTTGCCGCGACAGGCAGCGCTCAGTCGATGCCGAGCGACTTGAGTTTGCGATGCAAGGCCGAACGCTCCATGCCGATGAACTCGGCGGTTCGGGAGATGTTGCCGCCGAACCGGCTGATCTGAGCGATGAGATATTCCCGCTCGAACACCTCGCGGGCTTCGCGCAACGGCAGGCTCATGAGCTTTTCGCCCCCTGCCCCATTGGGCGTTGCGGGCACCAGCGCCCCTATCTCGTTGGGCAGCATTTCGGCCGAGACTTCCGAGTCCGGGTCGCCGCCCGCGAGAATCATCAGCCTTTCGACGTTGTTGCGCAATTGCCGGATGTTGCCCGGCCAATCGTGCGACTGCAGCACCGCCATGGCGTCGGCGCCGATCTTTCGTTTGGGCAGACCTCCGGTTGCCGAAATCTGATCCATGAAGAAATCGATCAATTCGGGGATGTCTTCGCGCCGTTCGGACAAGGAGGGAACCCGCACCGGCACCACCGAGAGCCGGTGGAACAGGTCCTCCCGAAAGGTGCCTTCCGCTATGGCGGCCGCAAGGTCGCGGCTGGTCGAGGAGATGATTCTCACATCCACATGGACGCGGGTCGAACCGCCGACCCGCTGAAAGTTCTGGTCCACCAGCACGCGCAGGATCTTGCCTTGGGTTTCCCGCGGCATGTCCGCCACCTCGTCGAGGTAGAGCGTGCCTCCGTGCGCCTCTTCGAGAGCCCCCACCTGCCGGCTGCGGCCATCGCCCCCATCGGTTCCGAACAGAGCCGTTTCCATCATGTCGGGCGTGATGGCGGCAGAGTTGAGGACCACGAACGGCGCCGACGAGCGCACCGAGGCTTCGTGGAGCATACGGGCCGTCAGCTCCTTGCCGGAGCCCGGCGCGCCCGAGATCATGATGCGGGAATTGGCCGGTCCGATCTTGTCGATCGCCTGCCGCAGTTGGTTGGTGGTGGTTGATTTGCCGACGATGCGGTTGGGGGTCAGCGAACGGACCTTGAGGTCGGTGATCTCCCGCTTGAGGCGCGATGTCTCGAGCGCCCGGTCGGCCACCAGAACCAGACGGTCCGCCTTAAACGGCTTCTCGATGAAGTCGTAGGCCCCGATCTTGATGGCCGACACCGCGGTTTCGATGTTGCCGTGGCCCGAGATCATCACCACGGGCAAAGCCGGATGGTGCTCCTTGATGATCGCAAGGAGCTGGAGCCCATCGAGCCGGGAGCCCTGCAGCCAGATGTCGAGGAACACGAGATGGGGGCGTCGAGCCCCGATCAGCGAAAGCGCCTCGTCGGAATTGCGTGCCGTGCGGGTGCCGTGTCCCTCGTCGGAGAGGATGCCCGAGACGATCTCCCGAATGTCGGCTTCGTCATCAACAACCAGGATGTCAGTCGCCATTGGGTCCTCGAGTTTTGTCGGAGATCGGCTCGGCCGCGGCCTGTTCGAGCTCCGGGGAATGGGGGACGTCGATGATCGGGAAGAACAGGCGCACACGCGCGCCCCGGCTGTGTTTACCGTCCGCCGCCGCGTCAAGTAATTCGATCCCGCCACCGTGATCTTCGAAGATCTTGGCCACGATCGCGAGTCCAAGCCCGGTGCCGTCCACCCGGGTCGTCATATAGGGTTCGAGCAGCCGCTGGCGGTTCTCGGTGGGAAAGCCCTTGCCGTTGTCGACCACGTCGATCACCGCCATCCCTTCGGGATCGACCCTCAGCGAGACTTCGATCCGCCCAGGCTCCCGGTCCTGCTCCGGGATCTCGGATTGGTCTGGTGCCGTGATCGCTTCAGCCGCATTCTTGGTGAGATTGGTCAAAGCTTGCGTCAGCAGACGTCGATCGTAGCGCGCCATTACGGGTCGCTCGGGCAGATCCTGGTCGAAACGGATGTCGGGGTGACCCTCACGCATGAGGAACAGGACTTGTTCGATGCAGGGCCGGACGTCCTCCTCTTCGAGGAGAGGCTTCGGCATGCGCGCGAAGGAGGAGAACTCGTCCACCATGCGCTTGATGTCGTCCACCTGACGCACGATCGTGTCGATGCATTGGTCGAACACCTCGCGGCCCTCGGTAATCACCCGGCCATACCGGCGCTTGAGGCGCTCGGCCGAAAGCTGGATTGGGGTCAGCGGGTTCTTGATCTCGTGCGCGATGCGGCGCGCAACATCGGCCCAAGCGGAGGTCCGTTGCGCCGAGATGAGGTCGGTGATGTCGTCGAGGGTGACGACGTGCGTATATTCGCCGTGCGATGACAGATCGTTGGTGACCCGGACGTTGACGGTGCGCTCCCGGTTGCCCCGCGTCAAAGTGATCTGGGCCTGGTGCAGGCGCTGGCGCCCTGCCCTGGCATCCTCGAGCACGGGGCCGAGTTCCGGCACGATCCGCTCGAGCTCCGCCCCGACCAGGGGCTCGTCGACGCTTGGCGAGGCAAGTAGCTTTTGCGCCGAAGGGTTGACGACCGTGATGTGCCCAAGGCTGCTGACCCCGATCACGGCCGCGGGCACGCCGGCCAGCACGGCTTCCGTGAAGATCCGCCGCTCGTCGTTCATCCGGTTGGCGACGATGAGCTTGTTCTGCTGGAGGCGCAGCTCCGATGTCATCTTGTTGAAGGTCGCGCCGAGCCGCCCGAGATCACCCTCCGAACGCCGCACCGGCACCTGAACGTAGAGATTGCCCGACGACACGAGGTCGGTGGCCCGGATCAGACGGCGAATGGGCGCGACCAGTTGATTGGCGAACGACAGGCCCAGCCAGATCGAGGACAGCAGCATGATGGTGGCCAGCAAGCCGTACATGGTGATGAAGGCCACCTGGATGCTGCGCCGGTGCGTATCGAACACGTCGTAGAGCCCGATGATGTCCTGGGCCTGCTGAGAGAATTCGATCGAGAAGGGGTCGAGCGGCCGCGCCAGATACAAGAACGTGTCGTCGAACGACGGCAGGGAGCGCAAGGCCACGAACGTCCGGCCGCCGTCGAGCACGAAACAAACGGGGTCGTGTTTTTTGGCCTCGTCGAAATCCGTAGGCGCTGGCGTCGTGACCTCCGGGGGCTTGCCGGTATCGACACGCTCGACCACCGAACCGTCGCTCTTCATCATCACGGCCGTCGTGAAGCCGAGGAAGTGGACGCGCGAGGTGAAATAATTCTGGAAGAAGGCCCTTTGGTTGTAGCCGACCTTGGCGCGATCCAGATCGGAGGCGGTCAGATCCGCCTCGCGCAGGAGCGCATTGCACTGCGTCTCGCGGTAGAGTCGCGCGGCATCCGCCGTATGCAGGATGAAGCCGCGCACGTCCTGCATGAAAGCCGGGTAGAGGCCGCGCTCCAGCGTGACCGACCCGACCAGCGCCATGATGACGGCCGGGACGGCCGCCGTGATGGAGAATAGGCCCACGATGTAGAGGTGGAGGCGAGCGCCGGCCATGCGGGCGCGCCAGGCGATCACGAGGCGCGCCGTCTCGGCCACCACCAGGCCGAGCAGAATCAACACGATCACCGCATTGGCGATGAAGACGTCGATCACCACCGAGTCGGTCGGAAGGATTGGCGTGTAGCCGGTGAAGACCACGAAGGTCGCAAGCGCCGAGATCAGCGCCAGAACCACCACGATCGGCCCGAACTTCAACGTGATCCGACGGTGACGTCGTTCTGTCGTCACGAGATCGTCGGCTCCGGTCGCGGTCTGATCCACCGAGGGCCTCTTCCTGGACTCGACTGTTCGACCGAGATGATCCGGCCGCGCCGTCAATGCGCGTTGCATTTATACGTCAGTGTTGCACAACTGTGACGATTTCAGGGCAGCAGCCCGGGTCCGACCGAAGCATCGGAGATCGGAGCGGCAAACGCGACCGTGGAAACTGGTCAGCGCGGCAGGCGCATCAACCGGATGTCGAGCTCCCGCACCTTCTTGCGCAAGGTGTTGCGGTTGAGGCCGAGCAATTCGGCGGCCTTGATCTGGTTGCCGCGTGTCGCTGCAAGCGCCGCGGAGATCAGCGGGACCTCGAGTTCGCGAAGGATGCGATGATAAAGGCCCGGCGGCGGAAGGTTGTCGCCATGCTGGCTGAACACGCCGTTGAGGTGGCGCTCGACTGAACCCATGAGACCGCCGTCCTCGGCCTGCTGGGAGGCGGCTCGCGATGAGGCGGACGCGGAACCCGCCACAAGGTCCGTGCTTGCCGACAGGGGCGCCTCGCCGGCGAGTTCCGTGTCGATCAACCCGGCCCCGATCACCTCCTGGGGATAGAGGGCCGCCAAGCGGCGCACGAGATTTTCGAGCTCTCGGATGTTGCCCGGCCAGCGATAGCGCTTCAGCCGCTCCTGAGCGGAAACGTCGAGCTGCTTCAGGGGCAAGCCTTCCGCGGCCGCCTGCGCGAAGAAGTGCCGGGCGAGGTCGGGGATGTCCTCGGTGCGTTCGCGCAGCGGCGGCAGCCGCAGCGGCACCACGTTGAGCCGGAAGAAGAGATCCTCGCGGAACAGACCCTGTTGGATCGAGATGCGCAGGTCCTTGTTGGTGGCCGCGACGATCCGCACATTGGTCTTGATCGGCGTGCGGCCACCCACGGTGGTGTATTCGGCCTGCTGCAGCACTCGCAGCAGCCGCGTTTGCGCCTCCATCGGCATGTCGCCGATTTCGTCCAGGAACAGCGTTCCGCCCTCGGCCTGTTCGAATCGGCCGACCGAGCGCGTGTTGGCTCCCGTGAAGGCACCCTTTTCGTGGCCGAACAATTCGCTCTCGATGAGATCGCGCGGAATGGCGGCCATGTTGATGGCCACGAAAGGTCCCTTCTTGCGCTTGCCATAGTCGTGCAGCGCACGGGCCACGAGTTCCTTGCCGGTTCCCGACTCGCCCGTGATCATGATGGTGAGATCGGTCAGCATCAGCCGGGCCAGGGCCCGATAGATCTCCTGCATGGCCGGGGAGCGGCCCACCAGCGGCATGCTTTCGAGATCGTCCCCATCGGCCGGTGCCGGCTTGCCGCGTGGCTCGCTGAGCGCGCGGCCCACGATCGCCACCATTTCCTTGAGGTCGAAGGGTTTTGGCAGGTAGTCGTAGGCCCCGCGCTCGGAGGCCTTGATGGCCGTCATGAAGGTATTTTGCGCGCTCATGACGATGATCGGGAGCTCGGGCCGGAGCTTCTTGATCCTGGGCAGAAGCTCGAAGGCGTTCTCGTCCGGCATGACGACATCGGTGATCACGAGATCCCCATCGCCGGCCTGGACCCAGCGCCAGAGCGACGCCGCGGTGCCGGTCGTCCTTACCTCGTAGCCAGCGCGTGAAAGCGCCTGGCTGACCACCGTTCGGATTGCCGCATCATCGTCGGCAACCAGGATCTGGCGGTTCATCATACCTCAACCCCCTGGGGCGAGCGGCCCTAAACTTCGGAACCGCGCCCATCTCGCGCCGCGAACATCGGCATCAGAATTCGAAAAGTGGTCCGGCGCGGATGCGAGTCGCATTCGACAATGCCGCCGTGATCGCCGACGATCTTGGCCACCAGTGCAAGTCCAAGGCCAGTTCCGGACACCTTGGTGGTCACGAACGGATCGAACAGCAGCGCCGCAATGTCGGGTGAAATGCCCGGCCCGTTGTCACGCACGCAAAATTCCAGGGGCAGGCTCACCGGCCGGTGCGACCCGGGTGTCTTGAGTCTGACACCGGGCCTGAACGCGGTCGTGAGCTCGATTTCGCCATCAATGGCGTCGGCCAACGATTCCGAAGCGTTTTTCACCAAATTCAGGAAGACCTGGACGAGTTGGTCGCGGTTGCCGTGCACGTGCGGCAGCGACGGGTCGTAGGTCTCGACGAAGCGGATGTGACGGGCAAATCCCGCTTGGGCCACGCGCTTCACATGATCGAGCACCGCATGGATGTTGACGCTCTCCCGTTCGGCGGGCCGCATGTCGGAGAAGGCCTCCATGCGGTCGACCAGCTTCACGATGCGGTCGGTTTCGTCGCAGATCAAACGGGTCAGCGCCCGATCGTCATCGTTCACGGCGGTTTCGAGCAATTGCGCCGCGCCTCTTATCCCCGACAGGGGATTTTTGATCTCGTGGGCCAACATGGCCGCAAGCGCAGAAACTGAGCGAGCTGCCCCACGATGGGTAAGCTGCCTGTCCATTTTATCGGCAATTGTCCGTTCTTGAAGCAGAACCACGACTCCCTCGCGGGTCTCGGGCATGGGTGCCACATGGATGTCGACGATGCGGTCCAGTCCGAGTTTCGGGCTTCCAAGGTCCACCCGATATTCCTTCACGGCCGAGCCACGCTCCGCGACCTGGTCGACCAGGGCCAGCAGCGGCGAGCCGAACGGGACCAGATCGGCTAGCCGGTGCCGTGTGATCATGGCACGGCTCATCTCGAAAAAGGCCTCGGCGGCGGCGTTGACGTCGACGACCGTTCCGTCCGGGCCGATGGCGAGCACCGGATGCGGCAAACTGTTCAGCACGGAAACCGCGTTGGCGGCCAGGCTGAGGTCCGCGAGATTGGCAGCCGCTCCGGCGGGCTCCGTGAAGCTCTGGTTGGTCATGCCGCCTCGTCGAGGTCGAGCCAGGCGGGCGCCGTATTGAACACGGCCCGAAGCAGTGAGGGCACCTCGCGCGGATTTGTGGTGGTCACCAGTCGGACGCGCAGGTCGGACCCTTCCGCTGCCGGGCGACCGGCCTGCTCGGCATAGGCCGACAGATGTTTGCGGGCGTGGCGAAGGCCTTTGTCCATCCCGAACAGACCAAGGATCGTCTCGTAATGCTCGCAGGCCGCCTCGAGCCGCTCGGTCGCGTTGGGGCGCGCGGGCAGCCGCCCGGATCGCAGGAACTCCGCGATCTGTCCGACCAACCAGGGCTGTCCCATCGCGGCGCGACCGATCATGACGCCGTCGGCGCCGGATCGGGCCAGCATCGCGCTCGCATCCGAGGGTGAGCGGCAGTCGCCGTTGACAACGACGGGGATCGACACCGCCTCCTTGACGGCCCTCACGGCATCCCAGTCGGCGGCACCACTATAGAACTGCTGCCGCGTGCGACCATGGACGGTAACGAGCTTGACCCCGAGCGCCTCGGCCCGGCGGGCGAGCGTCGGCGCATTCAGCGACGAGCAATCCCAGCCGAGCCTCATCTTCACCGTGACGGGCACGCTGACCGCGTTGACGGTCGCCGCGATCAGGCGCGCCGCGTGGTCGAGGTCACGCATCAGCGCGGATCCCGAATAGCCCCCCGTCACCTTCTTGGCCGGACAGCCCATGTTGATGTCGATGACAGCGGCCCCACAGCCTTCGGCCAGACGCGCCGCGTCGGCCATTGAGTCCGCCTCGCGGCCCGCGATCTGGACCGCATGGATGGCCAGCCCCCTGCCCTCGGCCCGGTTCATGGCCTCGCTGTGGCGGCTCGACAAACTCGTGGCCGCCACCATCTCGCTGGTCGCCAGCGCGGCGCCGAAGCGGCAGGCGATCCGTCGCATACCGACGTCGGTGATGCCCGCCATCGGGGCTAGAATGGCGCGTCCGGAAAGCGCCACAGCGCCGATCTGCAAGATCGACCGGTCGACGTCGTTCGTGCCCAAATGGCCCGCCGGAGCATCTTCGACCGAGGGTGACGCCAGGGCGCGGGAGGAACAACGCATCAACAACCTTTCCTTCGATCCCGGTTCCGGTTAGATCGCACACGGCGGTCGCGACACCAACAACGTAAGCTAATTCCTGAGCACCTTAAGGCGGTGCACAGAATTTGACCAGATCGATGGTGCGCGGCTGCGGGCGCGGAAGCGTGACCGGGACGAGCGAAACGTTTGAGGCTGCCCGCGTAAACTAGCGGCGGTTGGTAGCAGGAGTGAATTCGCCAAATGGCTGCACCGCCCCATGTTCTCGTCGTTGCCGCTGGCCGAGGGTCGCGGGCGGGGGCAGGATTGCCGAAGCAGTTCCGCACGCTGGCCGGTCAGCCCTTGATCGCGCGCACCTTGCAGGCCCTTCTCTCGGCGAGCACGAACGTCCTAGTCACGCCGGTGATCCACCCGGACGACGAGGCGCTGTTCAAGGACGCCGCCTCGATGCTGGATCCTGCGGCATTGGTCCGGCTGCGGGCGCCCGCCCACGGCGGTTCGACGCGCCAGCAAAGCGTGCATCTGGGGCTGGAAGCCCTGGCGCGTGATGCTGGCGAAAGGCCCGAGATCGTTCTCATTCACGATGGAGCGCGGCCCTTCGCGTCGCCCGAACTGATCCGCCGTGCCATAGCTTGCGCCAAGACCTATGGTGCGGCCGTCCCCGGCCTTGCCGTGACCGACACCATCAAGGAAATCGCCGCGGACGGATCGGTCGTGGGAACCCCCGACAGAAGACGCTTGCGCGCCGTCCAGACACCTCAGGCCTTCGATTTCGACCTCATCCTGAAGGCGCATCGTCGTGCCGACCGGGAGGGGCGGCACGATCTAACCGACGACGCGGCCGTGGCCGAATTCGCGGGCCATCAGGTCCACGTCTTCGAGGGCGAGGCCGACAACATAAAGATCACGACACCGATGGATTTCGCCCAAGCCGAAGCGCGTTTGCAGTCGAGCCTTGCCGACCTGCGGATCGGCCAAGGCTACGACGTCCATTCCTTCACTGAGGGAGATCACGTGTGGCTGGGCGGGGTACGGATCGACCATGATCGCAAGTTGAGCGGACATTCGGACGCGGACGTCGTGCTTCATGCGCTGACCGACGCGGTGCTCGGCGCGATCGGCGATGGCGACATCGGGGTGCATTTTCCGCCCTCGCAGGCGAAGTGGAAGGGCGCCTCTTCGGACATGTTCCTGAGGGATGCGGTCGACCGGGTGCGGCGGCGCGGGGGGATGATCGCCCATCTCGATGCCACCATCGTGTGCGAGGCGCCCAAGATCGGCCCGCATCGGGAGGCGATGCGCGCCAGGATCGCGGCGATTGCCGGCATCGGCATCGGCCGGGTCGGCATCAAGGCGACCACTTCGGAGCTGATGGGCTTCGTGGGTCGACGCGAGGGCATGGCGGCCTGGGGGCTCGCCACCGTGCGCCTGCCCCTGGCGTCCGACTGACCCGGGCGCCGCCGTTGTTCCCCGCAGAATTCCTCGACCGAGCCGCGGCCCTCGTCGAGACCTGTCGGGCCAAGGGGCTCGTGCTGGCAACCGCCGAGTCCTGCACAGGCGGGCTCGTCGCCGCGCTTCTGACCGAGATCCCTGGCTCGTCGACCATGTTCGACCGGGGTTTCGTGACCTATTCGAACGAGGCCAAGCAGGCCATGCTGGGCGTACCCGCCGAACTGCTGGCGCGATACGGCGCCGTGTCCGAAGCCTGCGCGCGCGCCATGGCGGAGGGCGCTGTCGCGAACTCCTCCGCCACCATGGCCGTGAGCATCACCGGGATTGCCGGACCGGGCGGCGGCAGCGACGACAAACCGGTCGGGCTCGTGCATTTCGGCTGTTCACGTCGCGGGGGCGCCACCACCCATACCGGTCGCCGGTTCGGCGACATCGGCCGCCAGGCGGTGCGGCTTGCCGCCGTGGCTGAAGCGCTCCGGCTGTTCGAAGAGGCGGCCGAACTCGGTCAAGTGGCGTAGTGCATTCTCAGACAGGCTTCAGCCGGGCCTCGCGCGGATAGACCTGGTTGGCCCGTCGCTCGAAGGCTTCCGCAAAGCGCCGGAAGGCTGCGTCGAAGACCGACCCCATCAACAGGCCGAACGTGCGGCTTCGGAATTCGTAGTCGATGAAGAATTCCACGATCGAGCCTTGGCCGCCCTTGTCGTCCGCGACAGGCGAGAAAATCCAGCGGTTTTCCATCTTGCGAAACGGCCCATCGACATATTCTACGAGGATCGACAAGTTCGCCGGATCGAGCGTGACCCGGCTCGTGAATGTTTCGCGAATGGCTTTGTAGCCGATCCGCATTTCGGCCAGCAGCTGCTCACGCCCATCATCGAGGGCGGTGCGGCGATGCACCTTCAGGCTCTGACAGAGCGGTACGAAGGATGGGTATTGTTCGACGTCCGCGACGAGGTCGAACATGTCCCTTGCTGAGTGGCTGACGCGGCGTCTGGTTCGGAATGCGGGCATGGGTCTCGATCGTGATGGAAAACGCCGGCGCAAGATCAATGGGCGGGTCAGCGCCGCTCGTCCAGTCGATCTCCACACATAGGAGGGGCGCCCTCGGAACACACCCCCGGCGGGGCAGCTTGGCGTCGTCACGGGCTGGCTCGAGCGGCGCCCGATCAGATTTTGTTAACTACGTTCGTCTACAACCAAATCGAGTAATCCCGAGCCGCGACCAGTGTCACGGCGCTCCCCGGTCGATCTACCATGCGGCTTGCAGTCTCGGCATTCGGTCTGGCCTTGATGGCCCTCGTGAGCGGATGCGCGGGGCAAGGCTATCGCACGGACCTGTTTCGAGCGCAGATGAACGCGCCCTACACGCTGTCCAGCGGCGATCGGATCCGCGTCATCGTGTTCGGGCAGGATGCGATCTCCAATTCCTACGCGGTGGGCGGAACAGGTCATATCGCCCTGCCGCTCGCCGGCGACGTCGCTGTGGGCGGTCTCACCACAGTTGAGGCCGAACACATGATCGAAGGGCGGCTTCGCGCGGGGTTCTTGCGCGATCCGCACGTTTCGGTCGAGGTCGAGGCCTTCCGGCCGTTCTTCGTGTTGGGCGAGGTCACGGCACCGGGACAATATCCCTTCGTGAATGGCATGACGGCCCAGAAGGCGATTGCGATCGCGGGGGGGTTCACGCCCCGCGGCTATCACAATGGCGTCGAGATCACCCGCAACATCAACGGCGTCCCGGTGACGGGCACCGTGCCCGTCACCTTCCCGATCCGGCCCGGCGATACCATCACGGCTGACGAACGGTTCTTTTAGACTCCTTTGCGATAACGGGGCCGCGCTGGTGCAGCGAGGCCCGTCATGCCCGAACCGTCGAACGCCCAAGATCGCCGTCTAAGGATCTTGCATGTCCTGCGAGCGCCTCTCGGTGGTCTGTTCCGGCACGTGCTCGATCTCACGCGTGAACAGATCGCTCGGGGTCATTCGGTCGGGCTGATCGCCGACGCCAGCACGGGTGGCGCGATGGCGGACCAGGTGCTCGCCGAGCTCGAGCCGCAGCTCGCGCTGGGACTGCGTCGGTTCCCGATGCGGCGCAATCCCCACCTCTCGGATCTTGCGGCACAGCTGAACGTCGTGGCGA
This sequence comes from uncultured Lichenihabitans sp., assembly GCA_964245915.1. Taxonomy (GTDB): domain Bacteria; phylum Pseudomonadota; class Alphaproteobacteria; order Rhizobiales; family Beijerinckiaceae; genus Lichenihabitans. Next base: position 81,910 of record CAXTOT010000008.1, read on the forward strand.
CGACCCGCGCCATGAAACCCGACGTGGTCCACGGGCATGGCTCCAAGGGGGCCGTCTATGCCCGCCTCCCCGCCATGTTTCCCGGTTCGCACCGTGGACCCGTCCGGGTCTACACGCCCCACGGCGGCAGCCTGCATTACGCGCCCGGGACGGCCCTGCACGCGGTCTACATGCAGGTCGAACGGCTTCTCGCGCGTAATTCCGATCTGATCCTGTTCGAGAGCGCCTATATCGCGGAACGCTATCGTGCCTCGGTGGGCGAGCCGCCTCGTCTGTCGCGGATCGCGCTCAATGGCCTCGCCGATGCCGAGTTCAACCCGGTGGCACCGCGCGAGTATGCCGCCGATTTCCTCTACGTCGGCGAGCTGCGGGCCGCCAAGGGCATCGATATCCTGCTCGACGCGCTCGCCGCGACCTGCGCCGTCACGGGACGGCGCCTGACCGCCGTACTGATCGGCTCCGGTCCCGACCGGGAGGCGCTCGAGGCGCGCTCGCGGAGGCTCGGTCTCGATGGCCAGATCTCCTTCCCCGGCCCGCTGCCGGCGCGCCGCGCCTTTACGCTCGGGCGAGTGTTGCTGGTGCCCTCGCGCATCGACTCGCTGCCCTATGTGGTGCTCGAGGCTGCGGCCGCGCAGGTTCCTTTGATCGCCACCAGTGTCGGTGGCGTCCCGGAAATCTTCGGCCCGTATGGTGATCGCCTGGTGCCGCCGAACCGGGCCGATCTCCTCCAGGCCAAAATGGTCGAGTGGCTTGCCCTGCCGATCGAGCGGCAACGAAGCGATTCGGCGCTCTTGGCCGACCATGTCCGCTCGCGCTTCTGCATGAAACAGATGGTCGATGGGGTGCTGGCCGGCTACCGTGACGCTCTGGCCGCCAAGGCGAAAGCCCATGGCGCCGCGGCCCTTCCCGCGCTCGACGCTCGACCCTCCGGCCTATAGCGAGCGTTCATGAAATCGTCGTCAGCCGCTTTCACGAAAGACGATATCCGCCAGATCAAGGCCGTCGGGCCGGCTCAGGCCAGCGCGGCCGAGACCCGGCCGGCCTCGCCGAAGCTGACCGCACTGGCCGAAGCCATGGGGGGTCTGAGCGCGCGGCCGCCCTATTCGCCGATCGTGCTCGCCGGCCTCGTGCGCCTCGCCGAGTTCACCTTGCTGTGTGCCACGGGATTCCTGGTGCATCGCATCTACGTGGCCCCGCAGGTCGGGTATAATCTCGCCTATGTGATTCTCATCCCGGTGATTGCCATGCTGAGCGTGGCCGGCTTCCAGGTGATGGGCACCTATGCGGTGACGGCGTTCCGCGCGCCCGTTACCCAGGGCCTCAAGATCGCCGCGATGTGGAGCCTCATGCTGCTCGCCGCTTTGGCGGCGGTGTTCTTCATGAAGCTTGACGGGACCTTCTCGCGCGTTTGGTGCGCGGGCTGGTACGGCTTCGGCTTGGGCGCCTTGTTGGCAGAGCGCGGAATGGTGTCGCTGATCACCCGCGCCATGAGCCGGGCCGGCCGGCTCGACCGCCGCACCGTGATCGTTGGCGGCGGCCCCTCCGCCGAGTCGCTCCTGGCGGCGCTTGCCGCCAATCCCGACACCGATTTGCGGATCTGCGGGATTTTCGACGATCGGGACGACACCCGTTCACCGGACGTCGTGGCGGGCTATCCGAAGCTCGGCGATGTCGACGACCTCGTGGCCTTCGCGCGTCATACCCGGATCGATCTCGTCATTTTCACGCTGCCCATCACGGCGGAGCAGCGCATCCTGCAAATGCTGCGAAAACTCTGGGTTCTGCCCATCGATATCCGGCTTGCGGCGCACACCAACCGCCTTCGCTTCCGTCCTCGATCCTATTCCTACATCGGCCAGGTCCCGGTGCTCGACGTCTTCGACAAACCCATCGCGGATTGGGACGTCGTCTCCAAATTCATCTTCGACCGGGTGGTGGGTGCGCTGGCGCTTGTCGCATTGTGCCCGGTGCTGCTGCTCGTAGCGCTCGCGGTCAAGCTCGACTCGAAGGGACCGGTGCTGTTCAAGCAGAAGCGCTACGGCTTCAACAACGAATTGATCGAGGTCTACAAGTTCCGCTCGATGTTCGTCGATCAACTGGATGCGAGCGCGAGCCGTCTGGTCACCAAAGACGATCCGCGCGTCACCCGGGTGGGCCGGTTCATCCGCAGGACTTCGCTCGACGAACTCCCGCAACTCATCAACGTGGTGTTCAAGGGCGACCTCTCGCTCGTCGGCCCACGGCCACATGCGGTCCACGCCAAGGCCGAAGACCGCCAATATGACGATGTGGTCGATGGCTATTTCGCCCGCCACCGGGTTCGGCCGGGGATCACCGGCTGGGCACAAGTCAATGGCTGGCGCGGCGAAACCGATACCTCGATCAAGATCCAGCGGCGCGTCGAGCATGACCTTGCCTATATCGAGAACTGGTCGATCCTGTTCGATCTCTACATTCTCCTGATCACCCCTTTCGCATTGCTCAGGACCGAGAATGCCTATTGACGGGACGGCGTCTTCTGTCCGGGCGCTTCCGGTCGCCCTGCCCCGCCTGAACTACGACTGGCTGGTCAACGGCAGTTTCTGGGTCTTCATCGCCTGCGGCGCGATCGCGATCGTCGAACCCTCGCCCTATGATTTCGCCTCGCTGGTCACGATGGCGCTCTGGTTCCTGGGCGGCTTCACGGTCAATCGCTTCATCCTGACCTTCATCGCTCTGATCTTCCTCTATAATTTCGGGGGCTTTTTGGCGCTGGTCCCCTATCTGAACGAGCCCGATCCGACCCTGTTCATGCTGCAGTCGCTCTATCTGGCGTTGACCGCTGTCTTCTTCGCGCTGTTTTTCGCCGAGCGCACGCTGGAGCGGGCCGAGATCTGCCTCAAGGCCTATACGTTCAGCACCGTGGTGGCGGCCGCGCTCGGGGTGGCGGGCTACTTCAACCTCGCCGGTACGCAAGAGCTGTTCACCATGTATGGCCGTGCGGCCGGCACCTTCAAGGACCCGAACGTGTTTGGCTCCTACCTCATCCTGGGCGCCCTCTACCTGGTCCAGCAGCTCATCCTGGGGCGAACCCGGCACTTCCTGGTGTCGCTCGCGGCCCTGTTCATCGTCGTGACCGGCATCTTCCTGTCGTTCTCACGCGGCTCCTGGGGGGCCTTCCTGCTCGCGACCGCTATGACGGTGGCGCTCTCGTTCATCGGCAGCCGGGAGCCGAAGGTACGCCGCAGGATCGTGATCATAAGCGCGATCGCCCTCTTGGCCGCCGTTGTCGGATTCGTGGTGCTGCTCTCGATCGACAGCATCCGCGAGTTCTTCCTGCAGCGCGCCACCGGGTTGCAGGACTATGATCAGGGCGCGACGGGGCGGTTCGGCAACCAGTTCAGGTCCCTCCCCCTCCTTCTCGAGCGTCTGAACGGGCTCGGACCGCTGCGTTTCCGCCTGGTCTTCGATCTCGACCCGCACAACTCCTACATCAATTCCTTTGCGTCCTACGGCTGGCTTGGGGGGGCGGCCTTCTTCTTGCTGGTCGGCCTGACGATGTTTATCGGGTTCCGCCTCGCGTTCGCCCGCTCACCCTTCAGCCGCCTGGCCCATGTCTTCTGGCCGGCCCTGTTCGTGTTCCTGCTGCAGGGTTTTCAGATCGACATCGACCACTGGCGCCACGTCTACCTGATGATGGGCGCCGTCTGGGGGATCGAGGCCGCCCGCCTCCGCTGGCTCGAACGGTCGCCACAGGCACCAGGCCGTCGGCCTTCTAGGCCGCTTCCGGCCGCCTGACCTCGGGGCTGGGCAGCAGGGCGCGGTAGATGCCGAGGATGGCCGCGACGTGGCGTTGCAGTGTGGGCGGGTTCGCCCAATAGGTGGCGTAGGCGGCGTGGGACATGCGCTCGACCCGTGCGTCATCCGCCATGCCGACGAGCGCTTCAGCGAGGCTCGCGGCCTCGCCGGTCCGGAACCACTGGCCCGAGATGCCGTCCTCGATCTCCTCGCGGCCCGCACATCCGTCCGAGACGATCACCGGTGTGCCGAGGGCCTTGGCCTCCAGAACCGTCAGCGGCTGGCCTTCGTACCAAAGCGAGGGGAACACCAGCGCGCGGGCGGCCCGCATCAGATCCCGAACCTCGTCAGGCCCTTTCCAGCCAAGCAGCCTTGCCTCCGGAAAGCGGGCCGCGAGTTCCCCCGCGGCCGGGCCGTCCCCCACGAAAATGGGGATCACACCGGCCAGCCGGGCCGCCTCGGCGAATAAGAAGGGTCCCTTTTCGGGCGAGATGCGCCCGATGAAGGTAAAATTGCCTGAGGCGGGGATTGGCTTCGGCCCGAGATCCACGGCCGCGATCGGGTTGGAGATCTCGTGAACGCGGATCCCGGCCGGCAGATGATGGCCGATCACGTCGAGCTGGAACTTGGAAATGCAGATGTAGTCGGAAAATACCTGCGGTAGCCCGGCGATCCGCTCCATCACGACCTGCCTGGTGGCGCGCCACACCTTGCGGCCGTAGCTGCGCGAGTCGCAATTCGTGGTCCAGCACGCGAGGGACAACGGCGTGAGCGGGCAAGCATGGCCTTGCGGGTAGTTGTAGAAGCCGCCGTTCGGGCACAGGATGAAATACTCGTGCAAGGTGTAGACGGCCGGCAGTCCGGATCGCCGGATCGGGCCCGCGATGGACGGCGACAGCGCCTTCGCCCAGCCATGGACATGGATCACGCTTCTGTCGCGCGGCAAGCCTTCGAGAAGTCCGGCGAGTGCCTCGGCAGCGGTGCTGTTCCAGATCCCCTGGACGGCGGCCGCCAGCTTGGACGGGTTGCCGACGAGATCGCTCTGGCCGAGGCAGACCACTTCGACCCCCGCCGCCACGAGGGTCGGGGCGATTGGTCCCGCGGCCGCGAACACGATGGGACGGTGGCCCTGCGCCTTCAATCCGATCGCGCTGTCGAACGCCACCTTGGCCTGGCCGCCCGTGACCGAGGCATGATCGAGGATGATCACCACGGTGATCGGATCGGCATTGAAGGGGAGCATGGTCGGATCCCGCGAAGAACTGCTGCGGAGAGCCTGTCAGCAAACGATTGTCGCGCGCTTAATGGGCTTGCATCACTTCAGTCGATCGCAGCCGCTCGCAAGCTCTCGCGGCCGCGGGATTGTTTCGCGAAAGTCGATCCGCCTTGAAACTAGCAAAGACCAGTGCCGTAGCTCTGTTGTCTCCCACAATCGGGGCTGACGGAGGATTTAAGCATGTTTGTGAACAGGAATAGCGGCCTTGTTGCCGGAATCGTTCTGTCGATCGGGCTTGCAGCCGCACCGGTCTACGCGGCCGTCAAGATGGTCGGCGGAGCGCCGATGTATCCCAACAAGAACATCGTCGAGAATGCGGTCAATTCGAAGGATCACACGACCCTGGTGGCGGCCGTGAAGGCGGCGGGTCTCGTCGACACATTGTCGAGCGCCGGGCCGTTCACGGTATTCGCACCCACCAACAGGGCCTTCGGCAAGCTGCCCAAGGGCACCGTCGAGAGCCTCGTTCAGCCCGAGAACAAGGACAAGCTGACCGCGATCCTCACTTATCATGTCGTGGCCGGCAAGCTGACGGCCGCCGACCTGATGTCCCAGGTCAAGGCTGGCGGCGGCAAGGCTGAACTCAAGACCGTGCAGGGCGATGTCCTGACAGTCACCGAGCATGGCAAGAGGCTCGACGTCACCGACTCCAAAGGTGACGTCGGACACATCACGATCTCGGATGTGATTCAGTCGAATGGTGTTATCCACGTGATCGACACGGTGATGATTCCCGGCTGACCTTGACTGAACACACTATCGAAGAGAGCACGCCGCGTTCGCCGCGGGTTTCCAGTCCGGCCGGGGTCGCGCGAGCGAGCTCCGTCGTGCAGGCTTCCGCCGGACTGTTAGGGGCTTGCGGCGTCGCTTTGGCGGCCGCCGGCGCCCACCGAGGTGGCGGCGAACTCACCGCAATCGCGGCAAACTTCGCCATCCTGCATGCTGGCGCGGCGCTGGGGCTGTCGGCTTTGGTGTCGCAAGCCCGACGCGGCGGTTCCTGGGTGCTTCTCTCGGCCGGCCTGATGCTGATCGGGACGATATTGTTTTCGGGCGATCTTGCGCTCGCCGGCCTTTTTGGGCTGCGTCCTTGGCCGCTGGCCGCCCCTTTGGGCGGCACGACGCTGATCGTGGCCTGGCTGATCCTGTCCGTCGCCTTCACGTTCCGGGTCCTTCGACCGCGCTGACGAGGCTGGCCAGGCTTGGTAGTTGGAGAGCCGTGTCAATTCGAATAGAACCGATCAGAACGCAGGTCGAGGCGGAGCTTCAGGCCATGTGGGCTGATCGGGGTTGGAAATGTTGTCTTCGTCTCGGGAACTCGCAGCGGTGCTGCAACGCGTGGCGGAACGTGATCAAGCGGCGTTCGAGGTCCTCTACAACGCCACGTGCAGGAAGCTCTATGGAATCGTTCTTCGAATCCTCGTGAGCAGGAGTCTGGCGGACGAAATCCTGCAGGAGGTCTATGTGAAGATCTGGCAGCGCGCCGCGGATTTCGATGCCCAAAAGGCATCACCGATCACCTGGATGGCGGTCATCGCCCGCAATCGCGCGCTGGACGAGGTCCGGCGTCCTGCACATGCGGCGGTGCTCGACGATCTGAACGAGGTTTCGGAGGTCCCTGCCGCGCTGGAGCATCCTCTGGATGGGCTGGAGCGGAGCGACCAGTTCAAGGCCCTGCTCCGGTGCCTGAACCTGTTGGATCGTGAACGGCGCGAGATCCTGCTGCTGGCCTACTATCGAGGGTTGAGCCGCGATGCCCTGGCGCAGCGCTTCAACCATCCGACCGCGACGATCAAGACGTGGCTGCACCGCAGTCTCGCCCAGCTCAAAACCTGTCTGGCAGCATGACAATTTCTGACGACGACGACATGCTGGCCGGAGAGTTCGTGCTCGGCACGCTCGACCGAGACGCTCGGTCGGCTGCCGCTACGCGGCGGGTCTCCGAGCCTGAGTTCAACGACGCCGTCGTTGGGTGGGAAAACCGACTTGTGCCCCTAGACGAGGCTTCGACCGGCGTCGAGCCCCCTGCCAACCTCTGGGTCGCGATCCTGGCCCGAATCAGCGCGCTCGGCGACGCGGCGCCGGCCCGGTCTGTTCAGAGCAACGTGATCTATCTCGGACGGCAGCTGCGTTTGTGGAGGCAGATCGCCGCAGCCTCCATGGCCATCGCAGCGGTGCTCGCTTTGTGGGTGGGAGCCAATTATGTCGGCAGCCCGCCGAAGGCCGGGCAGACCTTGATCGCGGTTCTCCAGCAAGCTGATCAGCAGCCGGCCTTTTTGATGAAGGCCGATCTCAGCGACAGGCAGATGTCGGTCAGGGCCGTCGCGGCGCCCGACGTGCCCGGCAAGTCCTATGAATTGTGGATCATCGACCCGGTTATCGGGCCACCGAAGTCGCTCGGTGTGCTCGGGGGGGCCGTGACCGTGGGCCAGGTGCTGCCGGACGTCTCACAGGATGTCTTGGCGCGTGCCACCTATGCGGTCACGATCGAACCTCAGGGCGGATCGCCGAGCGGCGCTCCCACCACCAAGCCGGTCTTCCTTGGGCATTTGCTCCGAACGGACCCCTGATCCGGCTTGATTTCGGCGTGTCCGCAACCGATATGCCGAACCAAGAGGAAAGCTCCGGCAGCGGGGCCCTGGACGTTCGCCGCGGGCCTTGGCAAATCAGCGATCAGCGTGTGCTAAGGTTCGGTGGGGACGCGTTTTCGCCGTGGAGGGGTCATCGGTATGGGTGTCAACGAGGGCGGGGAGCACAAGGAAGCCGCATCAGTGCCGGCTCCAACTGAGGCGAGCGTCGCGGCCCTGAAGGACGACATGCTGCGCACGATCCCGAGCCTGCGCGCTTTCGCGTTTTCATTATGCGGTAATGCCGACCGCGCTGACGACCTCGTTCAGGAAACCCTGATGAAGGCCTGGATCAACCAGAATTCCTTCACGCAGGGCACCAGCATGTCGGCGTGGCTCTTCACGATTCTGCGCAACGTCTTCTACTCGGAATACCGCAAACGTCGGCGTGAGGTCGAAGATGCCGAGGGAACCATGGCGGCAAGGCTCGTGTCGGTGCCGGAGCAAAACGGCCACATGGACCTACAGGATCTCAGGACGGCATTGCAGAAGCTTCCCGCCGAACAGCGCGAGGCCTTGATTCTCGTGGGCGGCTCGGGTTTCGCCTATGAGGAGGCGGCGCAAATCTGCGGCTGCGCGCTCGGCACGCTGAAAAGCCGGGTGAACAGGGCCAGGACCGCGATAGCGGCCCTGATGGCGCTGGAGACCACCAGCGATGTCGGCCGGCCGGAGTGGAACGCCATGGGCGAGCTCGGCAGCGTCATGATGTGGGAACGCAACTAACCCATCGGCACAGGGGCAGCTCTTCCGTTAGTTAGCCGGCTCGGTTGGACACCCAAGAAGAAGGGCTGAGTCGCAGATGCGATCCGCCACCGGAGCCTTCGATCGTTCGCCTTCCGTGTTCAGGGCGGACTCGAGCCGAAATAGCGAGTCGTCGCCGTTCGCCCCATTTACATCTAGACAGCCAGTGAGAGCGGGTCGCGCCATAATCGAGCCTCCGCTGGTCAGTCATCGGTATCCCGTCGCGATTTGATCGTTTACGCCTGACGCGGCTGACGGCGACGTCGGCGATCGCAGGCTAATCAGGCGTGCTTTCCGCCTGTCGGCCACATGCGGGCACCTTGCTGACACGCCCGGACATCTGGCGGATGCACTATCAGATTGAGTCGAGCTCGGGAGAGCCCTCATGTCTCGAGCAATCGCTCTTCTGTTGCCCTGCGCCCGCGCTTGGAATGAAAAAAGCCCGACGCTTGCGCGCCGGGCCCATGGAAGTTGAAGGCTAAAGGTCTCAGAAGTCGCGTTCGAGACGAAGACGACCCTCGAAGGCGCTCGGGTTGGTGGCAACGCCCGGGGCAACGGCATGGAAAGCCGCAGCTGCGGGCGGGCCGCCAGCGATCTTCTGATCGATGTGGGCGTAGAACACCTCGAAGCCGATATCGAGGTTATGCACCGGCGTGAAGATGAACTGGTTGCCGATGCGATATTCGGAGGCATCCCCGATACCGCCCAGACGCCAGTCCGTGTTGCGGACGACGTTGCCGTATCCGACCTGCTCGTAAGAGCCGAACAGCACGTCGTGGAATTGCGGCGTGAAGTAGTGGTGCAGCGCAGCCATGACATGGAAGCCACGGGAGAGATGCAGGTCATACCCTGTCGCCGCGGCGTTCAGCGTGGCAACCGCATCATGATCCTGATGCTGGAAGCCACCGACCGCCAGGTTGTTGAAGCCGGAGTTCAGGTTGCCGGCCGAGTCGCCGTAGAGGTAGGCACCCGACTGATAGCCACCTTCGATCCAGAGATCGTCGCCGGCCGCCAACATAGGCAGCTTGATCTGCACGCCGGCGGTAACCGCGAAGCCCGAAGCCGTCTTGCTGGCGAAGGTGCCGGGGCCGAAGAAGCCGGTCGAGATCGTGTTCACATCGTGGTAGGCGCCAGAGAGCTGAGCCGCACCCCAAGCCTGGTCGACACGAACGTTCGCGACGATGTCAGGAATGGTCTCGCCGGCATAACCGACGGGCGCCAACAGAAGGGCGTTGAGGCTGCCGACGCCATCGTTGCGGACGTTACGATCTTCGGCCGAGACCGTGGCCGAGAAACCGCCGCCGAACGTCGCCGTATAGGCGAAGACGAGGTTGTTTTGATCGGAGTTGGCAATGCCTTCGAAGTTGTAATTGTCGGCGTAGAAGTCGAAGAAGGACTGGACCTTACCGGCCGTGATCCCAGCGAACTGGATGAAGCCCTTATCGAGCGAGGAGTTCTGGCCGCCGTTATTGGCCAGGGTCGGAATGCCGCCCGCGTAGTTGCCCCGAGTGTCGGTGATCTGATAGCGGACGAAGGTGCGAAGCGTGCCGTAAGCGGTCTGCGTGCGCGCATCGACTTCGAGACGTCCACGAGCGAAGAAGCCCGTGCCGTCACGGTTCTTGCCGGGGATGAACACGCCGCCGCCCGTTCCGAAAGCATTCGGGGTGGGGGAGAACAGACGGGTTTGCTGGATGTAGGCGTATTCGGCCCGGATGAACCCGCCGATCTTGATGCAGGTATCGGTTCCGGGAATGTAGAAGTAGCCAGCACCGGTCCAATCGCAAACGCGAACGTATTCGACCGGGGCAGCCTTGCGGAAAGGCAAATCAGCAGCTTGGGCACCAGCGACGGCAGCCATTCCAGCCACCGATCCGAGAAGAAGACTCTTTACGAGCTTCATATTAAACCTCCAGTTTGAAAGACCCAACGAGACTAGACTTGCTTCTGACCCGAAGCTTGTTGAGACCGAACCGTCTCGCGAAGCCTTAATCGAACCGTCGCTCCCCTATTCCCCTTATCAACCCGGACTTGCCCTCACAAAACCTGGCCGATGGCCGATGTCGTCTTTGTAAGAATTCCGATCCGATGTCTGCGCGGGGTGACCCCGTTCGCGAATCCAACATAACCGGGACGCCGTTTCCCACAAATGCAAGAATGGCCAAACGGGCCGCTACCGGGGGTTTCGCGCCGGAATGTGACATTCTAGCAACGAATTTTGGCCCCTTTCCCGCCGCTTTACGGCGGTGTCAGGCCGGTTCTTGCGAAACACCCTAGTTTGCCCCGATGAGGCCGTCATGGAACATGGAAATCAGCCCACCGCCGCGGCACGTTGTCTTTGAGTCGTGCAACGCTCGTCCTGCCGAACGCTTGCCATCGGCAGGCCGGTCGGGCATAGATTTGGAACCCGGACGCGCATGCGTCCGAGGTGCGTGGAGATGTGGCCGAGAGGCTGAAGGCGGCGGTTTGCTAAACCGTTATAGGGTTGTAAAGCCCTATCGAGGGTTCGAATCCCTCCGTCTCCGCCAACGTTTCTCTGTGAGGATGCCTGCGTGAACGAATTGCGGGTGCTCGAGCGACGTTGGACGACTCGTCTCGATTGAAAGCAACCACTGCTGCGCCGAGGCTCTGGCTGGTGGTCGCTCCCAAGAGCCTGATGTTCGGCTCGTGAAAGACCCGGGTTCGCACGCGGTCAAGTGCGGATGTCACTCATATTGCGACGGTAGGCTGGGCTGCATGAACTCCATCTCGGTGTCTGCAGCCCCGCTTCGATCTCAACCGAGCTGTCGCGCTCAGTATTGGCGATCGATGATGCAGCGCTGGACGAGGATGGCATCATCATCCTCTTCGAACCGGGGACGTCCGTAAGCGCAGTGTCCGTGGTCGGTCGGGACCACGACGCCGACCAGTCGGGGCGCCGGACGCCGCGGGGGTCTCACGTTGTCGCCCGGGACGACGGCAGCGTAGACCATGCTGACGCCATTTCCACCACCGCCTCGCGAGCCTGTATTCCCGCCAGCGGCACCTGACGCGCTTGACCCGCCGGAGTTTCCTCCCCCAGCGGCTCCGCCTCCACGGGAAGCCGCCTGGGCGGAAACGTTGGAAAGATTAAAAATGGCGAGGGAGAGCATGAGAGCGACCGTCGCGGTTCGGGTGGACTGATTGAAAAACATCTGAAGTCTCCTCTTGAAGGAGCCGAATGTCTGGCTCTTCCTATTGGTCGCGAGAGGAGACGATCAGGTTCAGTGGGCCTGAACTTTTTTCGCGGGTGACTGCCTCGGGGCCCTGCATCGGCTCCGGCCCAAAAGTCCAAGCATGTTGGTCCCCGCCCGATCCGATCGAGCCAGCCACAATTCCACTCGTATGCCCGCGTACCTTCCCCAAGCGAACGCTCGAACGGCAACCGCACCCGGCCGTGGTCAAAGCCGAGCGTCACGTCCAGGGCCGTCCGCCCCCAGCCTTCGGCGGCCGCAGCAAACAAAGCGAGCAGTTTCATTGGCATGGAGGAGTGTTACAATTCCATCCGCGCCGATAATGCTTTAGAGCAGGATGGGGTCGGACGGCATACGTGAAGGTCAGCGACGCTCACGCGGTCGCGTCAGGATGCTTTCGACAGGTGCGCGCCGACGCGGTGTCGCTCGCGCCGGTCAGCAATGATGAAGGTTGGTATGGTGATCGATTTTCGTGGCGTAACCTTTGGGTTCGCCGCAGCGATGTTGGTGGTTTCGGGAGTTGCGGCGGCCCCACCGTCTTCCGGCCCGGCCCGCGGTCCCGGCCCCCCGGGCGCCACGGGAACCGCCGGCAACAGATCCGGGGCGCCTGCCGCACCCGCCGGTCGCACGCCCGAGGCTCCATCCGGCACTCCCCAGGCCTATTCGACCCTGACCGAGGACGCGGCGGCCCGTGCCCGCATGCATGAATGCGGGCACCAGTGGTCGTCGATGAAGCGGACCGGGACCACCGGCGTGATGACCTGGAAGGAGTTTTCGGCGACTTGCCTCGTGGTGCGATGACATTCGCGCCCTGCCGACTCGGCAGCCGGGCTATAAGCCGAGCTTCTTCTTCAGCACGTCGTTGACGGCCTGCGGATTGGCCTTGCCGCCGGTGGATTTCATGACCTGCCCCACGAACCAGCCCAGCATGGTGGGCTTGGCCTGCGCCTGAGCCACCTTGTCGGGGTTGGCCGCCATGATGGCGTCGACCGCGGATTCGATCGCGGCGGTGTCGGTCACCTGTTTGAGGCCGCGTCGTTCGACGAGGTCCCGGGGGAGCGCGTCGCGTTCCTCGACGATGATCAGGGCCAGCACATCCTTGGCGATCTTGCCCGAAATGGTGCCGTCCGCGATCAGGTCGACGAGGCCGGCGATCTGAGCCGGGGTGATGTGGGTGTCTGCCGCGCTGACGCCCGAGGCATTGGCGAAGGCCGCGACATCCCCAGTGATCCAATTGGCCACCAGTTTGGCGTCGCGACCGGACGGCTCGATCGCCACCGTTCGTTCGAAGTAGTCGGCGAGTTCGCGCTCGGCCACCAGCACGGTCGCGTCATAGGCGGACAGACCGTATTGGCTCATGAACCGCGCCTTCTTGGCGTCCGGCAGTTCCGGCAAATCCGCCGCCAGGGCCGCCACATAGGCATCGTCGAATTCGAGGGGGAGTAAATCCGGATCGGGGAAATAGCGGTAGTCGTGCGCCTCCTCTTTGGAGCGCATCGACCGGGTTTCCCCGCGGCCGGGATCGAACAGGCGGGTTTCCTGGTCGATGCTGCCGCCGTCCTCCAGGATCGCGATCTGCCGGCGCGCTTCGACATCGACCGCCTGGCCGATGAAGCGGATGGAGTTCACGTTCTTGATCTCGCAGCGGGTGCCGAGCGGCTCGCCCGGCCGGCGCACCGAGACGTTGACGTCGGCCCGCAGGTTGCCCTTCTCCATGTCGCCATCGCAGGTGCCGAGGTAGCGCAGGATCGTGCGCAGTTTGCTCACATAGGCCTTGGCCTCGTCGGCCGAGCGCATGTCGGGCTTCGACACGATCTCCATCAGGGCGACGCCCGAGCGATTGAGATCGACGAAGCTCGCATTCGGCGACTGGTCGTGCAGCGATTTTCCGGCATCTTGTTCGAGGTGCAGCCGCTCGATGCCGACGCGGAACTGCTCGGTCGGGGTGAGGTCGACCGTGACCTCGCCCTCGCCAACGATCGGGCTCTTGTATTGCGAGATCTGGTAGCCCTGCGGCAGGTCCGGGTAGAAATAGTTTTTTCGGTCGAAGCTCGACCGGTTATGGATCTTGGCTTTCAGGCCGAGGCCGGTGCGAACCGCCTGGGCAACGCAAAACGCGTTGATGACGGGCAGCATGCCCGGCATGGCGGCATCCACCAGCGACACATGGGTGTTGGGCTCGGCTCCGAAGGCCGTCGAGGCGCCGGAAAATAGCTTGGATTTGGAGGTGACCTGGGCATGGATCTCCATGCCGACCACGATCTCCCAATCGCCGGTGGCGCCGTGCAGGAGGTTGCTGGGGTTCGTGTCAGCCATGGAAGGATGTTCTCGGCGTCTGGAAAAAAGTCGTCATGCCGACCACCAAGGATCTGGCAGTTCCACCTTAGGGGCCGCCTGTTCGATCGCGGCGCCAAGGGCGAACAGGGTCTGCTCGTCGAACGGACGTCCGATCAGTTGCAGGCCGAGCGGCAGGCCGTCGGCCGTGGTGCCTGCCGGCACCGCGATGCCGGGCAGGCCCGCCATGTTGACCGTCACCGTGAACACGTCGTTGAGATACATCTCGACCGGGTCGTGGCTGCCCTTCTCGCCCACCGCGAAGGCGGCCGAGGGCGTGGCCGGGGTCAGCAGCGCGTCGATCCCCGAGGCATAGACCTCCTCGAAATCGCGCTTGATCAGCGTGCGGATCTTTTGCGCCCTGACGTAATAGGCGTCGTAATAACCCGCCGACAGCACATAGGTGCCGATCATGATGCGGCGCCGAACCTCCGGGCCGAAGCCGGCCGCGCGCGTCCGGCCATACATGTCCGCGATGTCGCGGCCCGGTACGCGCACGCCGTAGCGAACCCCGTCGTAGCGCGCGAGATTGGACGAGGCCTCGGCGGGCGCCACGATGTAATAGGCCGGCAGCGCATATTTCGTATGCGGCAGCGAGACGTCCACGATGGTGGCACCGGCATCGCGCAGCCAGGCAATCCCCTCCGTCCACAAGGCTTCTATCTCGGCCGGCATGCCGTCGATCCGATATTCCTTCGGGATGCCGATCCGCATGCCTTTCACCGACGTGCCGATCGAAGCCTCATAGTTCGGCACCGGCCGGTCCGCCGAGGTGGCGTCCTTGGGGTCGTGTCCCGCCATGGAGGTCAGCAGGATCGCGGTGTCGCGCACCGTCCGGGCGATGGGGCCCGCCTGATCGAGCGAGGACGCAAACGCCACGATTCCCCAGCGCGAGCAGCGTCCGTAGGTGGGCTTGATGCCGACCGTACCCGTGAAGGCGGCCGGCTGGCGGATCGAACCGCCCGTGTCGGTGGCGGTTGCGCCGAGGCAGAGACGGGCCGCAACCGCGGCCGCCGAGCCGCCCGAGGATCCGCCGGGAACGAGGGAGGCGTTGGAGCCCGGCCGGCGCCAGGGCGAGACGACTGGACCAAAACTCGAGGTCTCGTTGGACGAGCCCATGGCGAATTCGTCGAGGTTCAGCTTGCCGAGCATCACGGCCCCGTCGCGCCACAGCTGCGACGAGACGGTCGACTCGTAGGTGGGCACGAAATTGCGCAGGATCGGGCTGCCGGCCGTCGTGGTGACGCCTTTGGTGCAGTAAAGGTCCTTGATGCCGAGCGGGATGCCTTCGAGCGGACCGCCCTCCCCGCGCGCCAGCGTGGCGTCGGATTTCGCCGCCATGCTGCGCGCGATATCGGGCGTTTCGGCGACGAAGCTGTTCAGCGCGCGCGCCTTCTCGATGGCCGTAAGATGCGCCTCGGTGAGTTCCAGCGCCGACATCGTTTTGGTGCGGAGCGCGTCGCGGGCCTCGGCCAGGGTCAGCCGTGTTGGGTCGGTCATTCAGCTCTTTCCGTGCAAAGACAGCGCAGTCTTGGCGGTGTCTACTCGATCACCTTGGGGACGACGAAATAATTGTCCTCGCTGGCCGGCGCGTTGGCCATGATGTCGGCCACGATCTCGCCGTCGGTGACGATGTCCGGCCGGGCTTCCATACGCATCGGGGTCAACGAGGTCATGGGCTCGACACCTGACACGTCGACACCGTCGAGTTCGGCAACGAAAGCCAAGATGGCATTGAGCTCACCTTGCAGATGCTCCACCTCCGCGTCCGGGAGCGAGATGCGGGCCAAAGACGCGATGCGGCGCACGGTTTTGAGATCGACCGACATGACCATCCTTTTCGGGTCGGACGCGAGAGGAGGCAAATGCTCCGTCAAGCCTCGCCGCCATGCCGGACCGGAAACCGGCCGAGGTTCAGCAAGGGCGGGGCGAGCCCAGCCTGACGCGGCCCTATATCATCGGCGGCTTCGCGGGAGCAATGGCGTGCGGGCTCTTTTCCCGCGGGCGGGCCGGTGCGATAGGCTGTGTTGGTGCCGGAGGTTCGCGGTCGCCCTGGATGCATCCGCATGGCTTCAACTGTCATCCCGGTCGAAGATCTGGCCCAGCGCCTCAGGATCCGCGATCGCCTCATTGGGCTCGATCTCGGGACGGTGACGATCGGGGTTGCCATGTCCGACGTCGAGCGCCGCATTGCGACTCCGGTCGAGACGATCCGCCGGACGAAGTTTCGGCAGGATGTCGATCGCCTCATCGCCTTGACTCAGAAGTTCGATGTCGCGGCCCTGGTGGTGGGGCTGCCGCTGAACATGGATGGGTCGGAAGGGCCACGCGTGCAATCCACCCGGGCGTTCGTGCGCCAATTGCAGCCGCTGCTCCCTCTGCCGGTTTGCTTCTGGGACGAACGCCTCTCGACCGCCGCGGTTACGCGCAGCCTCATCGAGCAGGATGCCTCGCGCGCCAAGCGGCACGAGGTCGTCGACCGCATGGCGGCCGCCTACATTTTGCAGGGCGTCTTGGACCGCCTGCGGCACCTGTCGCAGGCTGGGCCGCTGCCCTGAACGGCGGCAAGCAGGTTCGCCTCATTGCTCTCCCGAAGACGATCTCACCGATGGCGGCCTACGGACTCAGCCTGTAACGATCCGCGTCACCGTGTTGGCGCCAGGCCGGGCGATGCTGCCCTCCAGCTCGAGTTCCGTGAGAATGGTCCGCACAGCCCTCGCCGGAGCGGCCGCGACGCGCACCAGATCGTCGACCGAGATCGGCGTCGTGCCGATCAAATCGCCGATCCGGACCTTCAGGTCGTCCGACACATCGGCGGAGTCCAGACTGCGCTCTTGATTCGCGCCCACGAAGTCGATCTCATCCCAGATGAAAGCGTCCCGTGGCGACCCTCGTTCCGCTTCCTTGAAGGTGGTGATAACACGCGGCTCCGTCGCGATGGGGCGCAGGGCATCGACGACGTCCTCGGCGCTCGTGCAGAGCGTCGCGCCCTGACGGAGAAGATCGTTGGTGCCTTCGGCCCGCGGATCGAGCGGTGAACCGGGCACGGCAAACACCTCCCTGCCCTGTTCGTTGGCGAACCGCGCGGTGATGAGCGATCCCGAGCGGCGCGCCGCCTCCACCACGACGACGCCGAGGCTCAGGCCTGAGACGAGGCGGTTACGGCGCGGAAAGTCGGTGGCGCGCGGCTCCCAGGTGAATGGCATTTCGGAGATCAAGGCCCCGGCCTCCGCGATGCGTGCCGCGAGGCCGAGATGCTCGCTCGGGTAGACCCGGTCATGGCCGCCCGCCAGGACCGCGACCGTGCCGGTCGCCAGGCTCGCGACGTGGGCCTTGGCGTCGATGCCCCGCGCCAGGCCGGAGACGATCAGATGGCCCGCGTTGCCAATGCCCTTGGCAAGCCGTTCCGTCATGACGAGTCCGGCCGCCGAGGCGTTGCGTGAGCCCACGATTGCCACGGCCGAGCGTTGCAGAATGTCGAGTTGGCCCCTGACGACGACGACCGGGGGCGCCGAGTCGATGGCGCGGAGCGAGGGCGGGTAGGCGGGCTCGCAGACGGCCACGAACCGCAGGCCCACCCGCCGCACCGCCTCGAACTCGGTCACAACATCGCGGACGGCCGCGAGCGTGACGGTTCGTCCGCCCGCTCGCTTGGCAAGGCTTGGGAGCGCCTCGATCGCGGCCGCAGCCGAGCCGAACCGCGCGAGCAGACCCGCAAACGTCCGCGGCCCGACCCCGTCGCTGCGGATCAGGCGCAACCAATCGAGCATAGCGGCGTCGGTCAACGGGCGTAGGTCGGGCCTCATGCCTTGTTGCCGATCTTGCCCTCGGTCCCGGCCATCAGACGCGCGATATTGGCGCGGTGGGTGATCCACAGCAGGACCGCGAGGAGCAGGAACACCAGTGCGGCCCCACCCTGCCCCAATCCAGCCAGAAGGGCCGGGGCCGCGATGCTGGCCGCAAGGGCCGACGCCGATGAGTAGCGGGTTGCGAAGGCCACCAGCAGCCAGACCACGGCGAAAGCCAGCCCCGCGGGCCAAAAGGCGCCGAACAGGCAGCCGAGATAGGTCGCGACCCCTTTGCCGCCGCGAAATCTCAGCCAGACCGGAAAGACATGGCCGAGAAAGGCGCCGATAGCCGCAGCCAGACCCAGATCCGGGCCGCCAAAATGCGCCGCGATCAGCACGGCCGCGGCCCCCTTGAGGCCGTCGAGCAGGAGGGTCGCGGCCGCCAGGTCCTTGCGGCCGGTGCGCAGCACGTTGGTGGCCCCGATATTGCCCGACCCGATGGTGCGGATGTCGGTGGTGCCGGCGAAGCGGGTCAGCAGCAGGCCGAAGGGGACCGAGCCGAGCAGGTAGCCGAAGGCCAGGGCGAGCAGCAGCATTTCAGGCCTTCCATGATGCATCAATGGCAGCTTCCCCGGACGCGCAACCACTCTAAGTTTTGGAACAGAAAGCTACAACGGGGGCCGTGCGGTTCGACTGAGTTCGCTCACCGCGAGTTGCTCATCGACAGCGCCTCGATTGCCGCGAGAACGACCTCATTCCGCTCCACCGAGCGAAGCTCGACGAATACTCTGCGCCGGTGCCAAATCGGCAACCCGACGGTGTAAAGGCTTCCTACGATCGAACCGGTCTTCTCATGCCCCGGTTTGAGGTAGAGGAAGACACCGACAAGGCCTTTCGCGACGACGACTCGGGTCCGTTCGATAGCCGCCCACTCGATGAGGCCGCACCCGAGCCGCGCATCATCAATACCCTCCTCTGAAACGACTAAAAGCTTGGTGCCAATGATCCGCCTCGTGATCAGCTGGATCGCGTGGGAGACAAACCATAGTGACGCCAAACCGAGAAACGCGGTTTTGACCCATGGGGCGAGAGTGCCATGTCCGAAGATCGCGAGGCCCAGCAGGGCAGCGGATCCCACGGTGTGGAGCACAAGCCTCGCAGTGATCGCCGGCAAATCGACTCTGATCGGAAGGTCGACATCCGCGGCTCGGTTTGTGTGAAAAACCTGATTTGTCAGCTTGATGCTGATCCGACGGCTGACCGAGGTCGGCTTTCGTTCAGTGCCCATTACTGGAGAACACGACGCGCCCTCCCACCACCGTGGTCTTCACCCGGCCTTCCAGGCGTGCCCCGT
The DNA here is from genome assembly GCA_964245915.1 of uncultured Lichenihabitans sp. Lineage (GTDB taxonomy): Bacteria > Pseudomonadota > Alphaproteobacteria > Rhizobiales > Beijerinckiaceae > Lichenihabitans. The sequence goes on from CAXTOT010000008.1 coordinate 101,013, forward strand.
CGAAAGGCGTGTTGCGGCAGCGCGATTTGAGGGCGTCACGGTCCAGCACATAGGCCTCGTCGGGATCGAAGCGGACGAGGTCGCCGGGGGCGCCCACCGCGAGCCGGCCCTGCGGCAGGCCGAGGATGCGGGCCGGCCCGAGCGTCAGTGCCGCGATCAGGCGCGGCAGCGACAAAGCCTCCGCGTGGACGAGGCGGAGCCCCGCCGGCAGCAGGGTTTCGAGCCCGATGGCGCCCGGGTCCGCTTCGGCGAAGGGCAGCCGCTTGGTTTCGACATCCTGCGGGTTGTGATCGCTGATCACCGCGTCGATCAGGCCACTGGCGACCGCTTCCACCAGGGCCACGCGCTCGTCCTCATGGCGCAAGGGCGGCGAAAGCCGCAAAAACGTGCGGTAGTCACCAATGTCATTCTCGTTCAAAGTCAAATGGTTGATGGTGGTGGCGCATGTAACGCGTAAACCGCGCGCCTTGGCGTCGGCGATGAGATCGAGCGACTGGCGGCAACTGACCACCTCGGCGTGATAACGCCCGTCCGTGAGCGCCACGAGCCGCAGGTCGCGCGCCAGAACGACGCTCTCCGCCTCGCAAGGGATGCCAGGGAGGCCCAGACGGCTCGCGAGTTCGCCCTCGTTCATGACGCCACCTTCGGCGAGGTCGCCATCTTCGCAGTGGTGCATGATCAGGGCATCGAAGTCGCGCGCGTAGGTCAGCGCCCGCCGCATCAGCCTGGCGCTGGCGACGGAGCGGGAGCCATCCGAAAAGGCCAGCGCGCCGGCGCCCTTGAGTAGGCCGATCTCAGCTAACTCCAAGCCTTGCCGTCCGCGTGTCAGGGCCGCCACCGGCAGCACCCGCACCTGACCCGAATCGCGGGCCCGGTGCAGCAGGAAGTCGACCACCGCGGGATCGTCGACCGCGGGGTGGGATTCCGAGGTTGCGACAAGCGTGGTGACGCCGCCGGCCGCCGCCGCCGCCGTGGCGGACGCGATGGTCTCGCGGTGTTCGGCGCCCGGCT
>CAXTOT010000009.1:0-92161 GCA_964245915.1 uncultured Lichenihabitans sp.
CCGGCTTTCGGCTCGCGGTCTGCACCAACAAGGTCGAGGCGCATTCGCGTCGGCGGTGTCGTCACCTGTGGCAGCGCCCCCTCCCTCGGAAACCGCCAGGGCTGGATGCGGCCGTTCCGGCCGTAGGTGATGGCCCGGTGACGGGTGAGATCGCTCAGCGTGGTGGGCATGCCATGCCGCTCGAGATAAGCCGGCGACGCAAAGATGGTCGTTCGCTCGCGCGCGATGCGGCGGGCCATCAAGCCGGCCGCACCGCCGAGCGGGCCGTTGCGGACTGCAAGGTCGAAACCGTCCTCGATGAGGTCGACGAGGCGGTCGCTGAAGTTCAGATCGAGTTCAAGCTCGGGGTGGACCGCGGTGAGCCGCGTCAGCACCGGGGCGACGCAAAGCCGGCCGAACAGCACCGGCATCGAGACTCGGAGCTTCCCGCTGGCCGCCTTGCGTCCGGATTCCAGCAGCGCCTTGCCGGCGCGCAACTCCTCCATCGCGCGCTGACAGCGTTCAAAGAAGGCTTGGCCGTCCTCGGTGAGGCTCAGACGGCGTGTGGTCCGGTTGAACAGCCGCACCCCCAGCCGATCCTCAAGGCGCGCCACGGCTTTTCCAACCGCCGAGCGGGACAGGTTGAGCCGCCGGGCCGCGGCCGAAAAGCCGCTCGCTTCCACGACCGTCACGAAGGTCGGAACATCGTTGAACATATCCACCATGGCGCAAATTGTAGACCCTTTGGCACCAAATTCGAGCAAAACTAACGCCACTGCTGACTGCAGCGCAACGGTATTCTGCCCTCCGTGGATCTAGATGGAGATGGACATGCAGGAGAACGTGAGGAATTCGGGGCTGAAAGCTCTGGGACGCCGCCAATTTGTTGGAGCCGCCCTCGCATCGGTCTTGCTGCCGACCGCGGCGGCTGCCGAGGGCACCGAGCCGGCAGCGGTCCGATTGAATGCGCTAGGGCCGGAGAACGAACCGTTATCGCACCGGGTGGGGCTTTGGGATGTGATCCAGACGCATTGGGCCTCTCCGGGCGCAGCTCCAGTGGCGACCAGGGGGCTCGTGGCCGAGCGCCGAATGATCGGATCGCTGCTTCAGGAAACCATGCGTCCGGCGTCTGACAAAACTGGCCTGGACATTGCTCGAATCGACTATCTCACCTTCAACCGCGTGGAGGGCCGCTGGGACTACGTCTCGCTGGACATGCGCGACCCGGTCGGGATCATGCCGGCCTGGAGTTTTACGCGAGGCGAGAACGGCCGGATCGAACTCACGTTTCAGCCTTTTGCGTTCGCGGGCGCAGGATCGGACGTATCGGGCCAGATGCTACGAATGACGCAGGTCAATATGCTTCAAGGTCCCGATCGCGATACCAAAGAGCAGACCTTCCTCATGGCCGATGGCGTCGGAACGCCGTGGCTTGCGACCCGCTACGCCTACACGCGCCGGTCGTAAGCATCCCGCAGTTCCATTCCAATCTGCCCCGCGAGCGATAGCCCCAACATTCTCGTGAGGTGGGCCAGCCCCCTCCACGCTGCGATCCGCGCCGGCAGTTTCGGGAGCAAGTTGAACTGTCCTCCCGTTAAGACGATGCTCGGGTGTGCAGGTCGAGCTTTGAAGAATGTTGGGGGTCGCATGCCAGCCTTGGGACCCATCGGACATCGGCTGTTCCTCATCCTCTTGACGGTCTGGGGCCTGGCCATGGTCATGCCGGATCTCGACCGGCCGTTTCATCCGCTGGGCTCCTTCGGCATGTCGGCCAACAACGACGGCCTCGTGACCGACGTCCAGGGGCCATTTCCGGACGAGGCATCGTCGCCCGCCTGGCAAGCGGGACTGCGGAAGGGCGACCGGCTGGACCTGCAGCAGATGCGCTGCCTTCCCGTCGCGACGCTCCGCTGTGCAACCGCCGAGGCGCTGCTCGGCGGCCTCCTCTTCGTCAGCGACAACCGACGCGCGGAGATCGTGCTCAAACTGTCCGACGGGCAGCCCGCTGGCACCGTTTTGCTGGCGGCCCACGCACTACCGTTCAGTTGGACCGTCACCCTGGTGCTGCTTTTGGACCAGATTGCCGCCGTCCTGGTTATTTTGGCGGCCGCATGGCTCGTCTTCACCAGACCGGGCGCCATGACCTGGGCGTTCTTTATGTACGTCGTCTGGTTCAATCCGGGCCAATCCTCCGTCTTCTATGCAGTGCTGCAGCGCTCGCCGGCCGCCCTGCTGGTTCAAAACCTGGCAGGCGCGCTGGCGCAGGGCGTGGGATTGGCGGCCCTTCTGGTGTTCGTGGTGAAGGTCCCGACCGATCGGAGCGCCGCGCGTTGGCGGCATTTGCTCCGTGCCATGCCGGTGATCGCCGCGGCGCTGGGCCTTCTCCTGCTCTCGAGCTACGCCAACCTTTTCGGCTACCCGACGGAGGCGCTCACACGCGCCGGCGTGACGACGGGCTTCATCGTGGCCGTGGCGGCGCTTGCGATTCTCCTGGCGCGCCGGTCCGAATTGGCGCCTGCGGATTACCAGCGCTTGCGATGGGTCCTGTGGGGCTGCCTGATCGGCCTGCCGGCGCTCAGTCTCGCGGATCTCGGACAGGAAACGACGTTGCTCAACGATCTCGTCGGCCGCGTTCTGCCGACGGACATAACCTGGGACCTCTTGCGTCTCGTGAATGGCGTGCTGTGCCTATTCGTCTTCGAGGCCGTGCGCAGGCCCAGGGTCGTCAACGTAGCGATTCCGCTGCGCCGGGTGACCTTGCTGGGCCTGATGCTGAGTTTTCCGGCGCTGCTGCTCCATCAACAGGTGGATCATTTCCGGGAGGCGATCAGCGAGAGCGTGGAACTCCCCGCCTGGGTGTGGCTCGCCATCGCGGCCGGCGTCGTGTTCGCGATCTCGCGCCTTCATGAATGGGCTGTCGACATCGCCGACCATCACTTCAACCGCCGTTTGATCCGGGCAGGTCAACAGATCGGGGCCACGATCCTCGAGGCGCCGGAGGTCGCGACGGTCGACCGCGCCTTGTCGGCAGGGGTCTGCGAGACCCTGGGCCTCACCTCGGCCACGCTGTTCCACGTCGACGGTTCCGGCTTCAGCTACAGCCCATCTGGAACCGACAGAGGCGTCGCGAACCCAACCACATTGCGGCTCGACGCCGCGTTGTTGAAGAGTTTCGAGGCCAGGCAGCCCTTCGACATCCCGGCCGACACCGCGCAACGCCTTGGCTTCGCCATCGATCCGGCTCGCCCGGTTCTGGCGGTTCCCATTGCCGGGCGGTTCCAGCGCTACGGCCTTGCCTTCTACGGCGAGCATATTACCGGAATCGCCTTCAACCGTGACGAGCGCGCGGTGCTCGCAGAACTCGCTGCCAAGGCGACCGAAACCTATACCAAGCTCGAACTCGAGATGCTGCACCGAAGGATCGTGGCCCTGGAGCAGCGCCTCGGCGTCGCGCAGACCGATGCCATGACCGAGCCGCAAGGCGGCCTCACCACACAGGCGGGCTTCGCCACCGTGGGTTGAGCCGTACGCCAAATAGGGGCCCGCCGTCGCGGCTTCCTACCCGTGCCTCAATCGCCCCGCCGCTTGGGGATGAGGGTCAACTTGTCCTTCATCTCGAAGATCTTCTGCACCTTGGAGCCGATCTTGAGCAGTTGAACGAGGCGCTCGGTGTCGAGACGCTGCACGTCGGTGTACCAACCGGAGAACAGCTCGAAGAGGTCGTGCATCTCGCGCAGACGATTTTGCGCGTGTCGTTCCTGGTCGGTCTGGGGTTCTTCGAGCAGGATCTCCCGCAGCATAGTCAGGGTGGGATCGACCTCGCGCTTCTTGCGTTCCTCGACCAGCGTGCGGACGATCTGCCAGATGTCGTCGGGCGTGGAAAAGTAATCGCGTCGGTCGCCTGGCAGATGCTGCAGGCGAACCAGGTTCCAGGCCTGCAGTTCCTTCAGTCCGATGCTGACGTTGGAACGCGACAGGCCGAGGCCTTCGACGATCTCGTCGGCATTGAGCGCGCGCTCCGACACGAACAGCAGGGCATAGATCTGTCCGACCGTACGGTTGATACCCCAGCGCGACCCCATCTCGCCGAAGTGAAGCACGAATGTCTGAACGAGTGGAGGAAGTTGCATCGCGATTTTCAACTTGATGTAGAAGATCGGCCCTAGTGCGCCGTCAGTGCGCCTTGAGCCAGAACCGTAGAACCGTGGCCACCACGCCCAGCGCCACCACGCTGCCGGCCCAGATGCCCACGAACCAAAAGAGGCGCCGCCACAAAGGTCGCGATGCGGGGACATGCGTAAGCATCAGTGATACCCCGCTTCGTCGACCTTGCCGCGAAACACCCAATAGGCATAGGCGGTGTAGGTCAGGATGATGGGGATCAGAACCGCCGAACCCACCAGCATGAACAATTGGCTCGAAAAGGGCGAGGCCGCTTCCCAGATCGAGATACGGCTGGGCACAACGTCCGGGTAGATGCTGATGCCGAGCCCAATGAAGGACACCAGGAAGAGACCAAGCGCGATCGCGAAGGGGGCGCGATCGCTTCCCCGGCCGAGCGAGCGAAAGAACAGGACGGCCGCGACCACGACCAGGATCGGAACCGGGGCCGCGAACAGGATGCTCGGCCACGCGAACCAGCGCTGGTAATAGGCACCTTCGAGGAACGGCGTGGCGGCGCTCACCAGCACGATGCAGCCGATGGTGCCGATCGCGAGCCAGCGGGCGAGGCCCCTGCATCGCTCGTGCAGCGGGCCATGGGTGCGCATCACCAGCCAGGTTGCGCCGAGGAGCGCGTAGCCGGCCAGAAGGCTGATGCCACAGAGAAGGCTGAAAGGGGTCAGCCATTCCCACCAGCCGCCCGCATAGCTGCGGCCCTTGATCGTGATCCCCTGCAGCAGCGCGCCAAGCGCGATGCCTTGCGCCAGCGTCGCGACCATCGAGCCCCCCGTAAAGGCCAGGTCCCAATACGGCCGATGCCGCGCGTCACGCCAGCGGAACTCGAACGCGACGCCGCGAAAGATGAGGCCGAGCAGCATCGCGATGATGGGGGCGTAGAGGGCCGGCATGATGATCGAATAGGCGAGCGGAAAGGCCGCGAACAGCCCGCCGCCGCCGAGCACCAGCCAGGTCTCGTTGCCGTCCCAGACCGGCGCGACCGAGTTCATCGCGGTGTTGCGTTCGGGGCCCGGCCGAAACAGCGGGAATAGGATCCCGATGCCGAGGTCGAAGCCATCCATCACCACATAGGCGAACACCGCAAAAGCGATGATGCAGGCCCAAACAATCGTGAGGTCGATGCCGTGCAGCATTGTCTTCTCCTCACTCGGCCGGCTGGATGATGCGGTCGGGATCGACCGCGGGCGCGGGCGTGATGCCGGCCGCGCGGATCGGGGCGCCCCGGCCGACACCCGGCTCCCCCGGCTCGGGCGCATGCGCCATCAAACGCAAAATGTAGAGCACCCCCATGGAGAAGACCGCGAAATAGATGATCACGAAGGCGATCAACGAACTCGCGACTGCCGGCGCGGACAGAGGTGAGGCGGAATCCGCGGTGCGCAGCAGGCCGTAGACCGTATAGGGCTGGCGCCCCACCTCGGTGGTGACCCATCCGGCCAGCAGCGCCAAGAAACCCGCCGGCCCCATGCCGAGCGCGAACCTGTGCAGCCATGCCCACGCGTAGAGCTTGCCGCGAAACCGCGCCAGCAGGCTCGCCATGCCAAGACAAAGGATCAGCATGCCGAGTCCCACCATGATGCGAAAGGAGAAGAACACCACGGGCACTTCGGGCCAGTCGGCGCGCGGAAAGCTGTCGAGCCCCGGCAGCGGCGCATTGAGGTTGTGCTTGAGGATCAGGGACGAGAGCTTGGGGATCTCGATGGCATAGTTGACCGTCGCATTCGCCTGGTCGGGCAAGCCGAACAGGATGAGCGGAGCGCCGTCCGGGTGGGCATGAAAATCGCCTTCCATGGCCAACACCTTGGCGGGCTGATGTTCGAGCGTGTTGAGCCCCTGCGCGTCGCCCGCCAGGATCTGTAGCGGCCCGACGATCGCGGCCATCCACATCGCCATGGAAAACATGACCCGGGCGCCATCGGTGCGATGGCCGGCGTTGCGGCGGGCCGCCAGAAGGTGCCAGGCCCCGACTGCGCCCACCACCAGCGCGGTGGTCAGGTAGGCGGCGAGAACCATATGGACGAGGCGGAAGGGAAACGACGGGTTGAAGATGATGGCGAGCCAGTCTTCCGGCACGAACTGGCCTTTGTCGTTGATCCCGTAGCCGGCCGGGGTCTGCATCCAGCTGTTCACGGCCAGGATCCAGAAGGCCGAGAAGAATGTCCCGAACGCCACCGCGAGCGAAGCCATGAAATGGAGTTTCGGCCCGACCTTGCTCATGCCGAACAGCATGACGCCGAGAAACCCAGCTTCGAGGAAGAAGGCGGAGAGCACCTCATAGGCCATCATGGGGCCGAGCACCGGCCCCGTCTTGTCTGCGTAGACCGACCAATTGGTGCCGAACTGGTAGGACATCACCAGGCCCGACACTACCCCCATGGCGAAGGCCACCGCGAAGATCTTTATCCAGTATTTGAACAGGTCCATGAAGACCTGCCGCCCGGTCCACAGCCACAGGCCTTCAAGGACCGCGAGGAAGCTCGCGAGCCCGATCGAAAAAGCCGGAAAGATGATGTGCAGCGCGATCGTGAACCCGAACTGGGCGCGGGCCAACACGATGGCATCGAGATTGGAGAACATGGACGGCTCCTTTATCCCCTCATGTTAGCACTTTTCGTAATTCCTGAAAGTTCGAAATCAAAGAAAAGGAAGGCTGCGACGTTGAGGCTAATTGCGGCCCGATCGTCGACCTCGGGTCTTGCCGAGCTTCACCCCACAGCCGTCCATCGGGCGTCGATTCCGTCCGCCCGGCGGAGGCACGATGTATCGGATCAGGACCAAAGGCTATTCCAAGCGAGATCCGGAGAAGCGGTGGGCGCTGCCCGATCGCGTGTTCTTCGCCTGCGGGGCTTGCCATGTCCTCGCGTTCGCCTTCCTCGAGCGATACGGCACGCCGGACATGACGGCGCTCTGGATCAAGCCTAATCCGGGCTTCACGGGCAACCACATCATCGTGGCGACCGGGACGTGGGTGTTCGACTATCACGGCTACGCCGAGCGCGGTCCTTATCTCACGCATTGTTGGGAGCGGGCGCGGCGGCGGTGGCCAGGCTGGGATGCGACGCTGGTCGAGTTACCCCGCCATGTGCTGATCTCCGAGCACAAATCGCGTCAGGTCCCGGGGCTCCGGCTCATGGAACCCGAACAATTCCTTCACGACGCCTTACCGCGCGCCCACACCTACCTCGACCGCTTCCAGGCTTCGTGCTCGACTGCCGCGATCCGTGGGTTGGGAGATTGATTGGCGCTAGGCTTTATGCCCCTGCAAGAATTCTCCAGTCAGTTTGCGCCGCCCATGAACGATACGGAGAATCGTCACGCGACCACTCGCCCGGTCATGCTCGTAGATCACAATGTAGGAAGACACGATGCCGATGCGAACAAGCGGCCCGAGGGCAGGACGAACAGGGCCACTCTCGGGATGCGCTGCCAAACGATCGTAAAGGGCCTCAAACCTTGCTGCATGGCGGGCCGCCACCGCAGAACCCGCCTCACGTACAAGCTCGGTGAGAATATTGGCAGTATCCGATTGCGCCAGCAATGAGACAATGATCTGCGCCACTAAGCCCGAAGGCACGCGAGCAGCGCCGCGTTGTGTGCTTTATGGTCTTCAAGGGAGACAAACTCGCCGCGCGCCACGGCACCGCGAGCTTCGTCCACGGAGGGCCTCGCCCAAGCCAAATCGTCGTTTTCCTCCGCCGCGCGTTCGGCGATGCGCTCGTCGATCAGCTGACGCGCCGCATCTTCGATCGAAGCGAAGTCACCGCTCGCGACATGGGCGTCGAGCCATGCTTCCTGTTCCGGCGTGAGTGTGATTGACATGTCTTTTCATACCATGAAGTCCCGCGTCCCGACACCGGATTCATCGCACCTCACTGCGGGCCACTGAGCCTGACCCAAATCCCGCTTGGCCGTGGGCATACCCCCATGCCATGTTGCCTCCTGGGAAACGCGCGGGGGCGCGTGCCGTCGTTGCGAAGCGGAGACTTGAACGATGATGCGGACTGGCTTGAAATCCCTTCTTATCGGCGCGGGCTTGGCCTCGCTTGTGGTGGCCTCGGCCGTGGCGGCCGACATCAAGCCGGCCGTCATCTACGATATCGGGGGCAAGTTCGATAAATCCTTCAACGAGGGCGTGTTCCACGGGGCCGAGCGCTTCAAGCAGGAGACCGGGATCGACTTCCGCGACTTCGAAATCACCAACGACGCCCAGCGCGAGCAGGCGTTGCGCCGTTTCGCCAAGGACGGGTTCAGCCCGATCCTGGCGGTGGGCTTTGCCCAGGGCGATGCCTTGACCAAGGTCGCGGCTGAATTCCCGAAAACCAATTTCGCCATCATCGATTCCGTGGTCGACAAACCGAACGTTCAATCAGTCGTCTTCAAGGAGCAGGAAGGCTCCTTCGTGGTGGGCGTGCTGGCCGCCAAAGCCTCCAAGACCGGCAAGGTCGGCTTCGTGGGCGGCATGGACATTCCGCTCATCCGCAAGTTCGGCTGCGGCTACGTCCAGGGCGTCAAATACGCCAATCCCCAGGCCGAAGTGTTCCAGAACATGACGGGCACCACCGCCGACGCGTGGCGGGATCCTGTCAAAGGGGGCGAGCTCGCCCGGTCGCAGATCGACCGCGGTGCCGACGTGGTCTACGCGGCCGCCGGAGCCACCGGGATCGGGGTCCTGCGCGCGGCTGCGGATGCGGGCAAGCTCGGCGTCGGCGTCGACTCGGACCAGAACGGCCTGTTCCCGGGCAAGGTGCTGACCTCGATGCTCAAGCGCGTCGACAACGCCACCTTCAAGACCTTCTCCGAGGCCAAGGCTGGCACCTGGAAAGGCGGCATTTCGGTGCTCGGTCTGAAGGAGAACGGCATCGGCTATGCGCTGGACGAGTATAACAAGACCCTGATCACGCCCGACATGAAGGCTGCAGCCGACAAGGCGGAAGCCGATATCGTGTCCGGCAAGATCGAAGTCCACGACTACATGTCCGATTCCAAGTGCCCGATGTAGTCGGACCCGGGTGACCGCGCTCGCCATCGAACTCGTCAGGATCAACAAGAGCTTCGGCGCCGTCCACGCGAACCGCGACGTCGACCTCGCGGTGCAGGCGGGCTCGATCCACGGCATCGTGGGTGAGAACGGGGCCGGCAAGTCGACCCTGATGTCCATCCTATACGGCTTCTACGAGGCCGACGGTGGCGAGATCCGGGTCGGCGGCCAGCCGATGCGGATCGCCTCCTCTCGCGCCGCCATCGCGCATGGAATCGGCATGGTGCACCAGCATTTCATGTTGGTGGATAGTTTGAGCGTGCTCGACAACGTCATGCTCGGCGCGGAAGGCGGCGCCCTGGTGGCCGAGGGTCAGGCGCGGACCCGCGTCCGTCTGGCCGAACTCGGGCGCGACTATGGGCTGGTGGTCGACCCCGATCGCCTCGTCGGCGATCTCGGGGTCGGGCTTCAACAGCGCGTCGAGATTCTGAAGGCGCTCGTGCGCGGCGCCAACGTGCTGATCCTCGACGAGCCGACCGCCGTGCTGACGCCGCCCGAGGCCGACCAGTTGTTCGCCATGCTGGACACCCTCCGGAACGAGGGCAAAACCGTGATCCTGATCACCCACAAGCTGCGTGAGATCATGCACATCACGGACCGGGTCTCGGTGATGCGGCGAGGTGAGATCGTGCTCACCACCGAAACGGCAAGCACCTCGCCCGCTGCGCTCGCCGACGCGATGGTGGGCCGGCGCGTGGTGCTGACGATCGTGAAATCACCCGCGAAACCAGGACCGCCGCGCCTCGAGGTGCGCGACCTTACCGTGGTCGGCGCGAACGGCATCAAGGTCGTCGACCGCGTGAGCTTCACGCTGCGCGGCGGCGAGATCACCGGGCTCGCCGGGGTGGCGGGGAACGGCCAATCCGAATTGCTGGAAGCCCTGGCGGGCATGCGGCCGCTGGCGTCCGGAACGATCGTGGTGGATGGCGCCGAAGTGCCCGCCGCCTCGCTCAATCCGAAGTTCATGCGCCGGCTCGGCGTGATCCATGTGCCCGAGGACCGTCATCGCATGGGCCTCGTCACCGCCTTCGAGGCTTGCGAGAGCGCCATCCTCGGTTTCCACCGTGATCCGGCCTATGGCTTCGGGCCCTGGCTGTCGCGGCGAAAAGTCATCGAAAACCTCGCCCGCAAGATGGCGGACTACGATATCCGTCCGCCAGCACCCCGTCTCAAGACGGCCAATTTTTCGGGAGGCAACCAGCAGAAGATCGTGCTGGCCCGCGAAATGGAACGCGGCCCCAAGATCGTGCTGGCCGGCCAACCCACCCGCGGCGTCGACATCGGGGCCATCGAATTCATCCACAAGCGGCTCGTAGCCTTACGCGACGCCGGCAAGGCCGTGCTGGTGGTCTCGGTCGAGCTCGACGAGATCATGGCGCTGTCGGACCGGATGCTGGTGATGTGCGGCGGCCGCGTGACGGGGGAGCGCGCGCCGCCGCCCGACGCCGCCGACAACGACGCCTTCGTGAGCGACCTCGGTCTGCTCATGGCGGGCGTCACAGACAAGGCTGCATGAGCAGCCCCCTCCCCCTTCCGCGCTGGGCCGATATTGCCCTGGTGCCGCTCCTCAGCGTGGTGACGGCCTTCATCGTGGCGGCCCTGGTCGTGCTGGCGATCGGCGTCAACCCTCTGACGGCCGCGAGCGAGATGGTCCAAGGCGCGCTCGGCAGCGCCGAGGGGATCGGCTTCACGCTCTACTACACGACGGATTTCATTTTCACCGGTCTTGCGGTCGCGCTCGCGTTCCAGGCGGGATTGTTCAACATAGGGGCCGAGGGCCAGGCCTATATGGGTGGGCTCGGGGCCGCGCTCGTCTGCCTGCATGGCCAGGCGCTGCCGGCGTGGCTCATCATCCCGCTCGGCATCCTCGGCGCGGCCGTGTTCGGCGGCGTGTGGGCCTTCATCCCTGGGCTGCTGCAGGCCAAGCGCGGCAGCCACATCGTCATCACCACCATCATGTTCAATTGGCTCGCCACCACGCTGATGGCCTATCTTCTGGTCAACGTGCTGCGGCAGCCGACCGAAATGGAGCCCGGCACCGCCAGGCTCCCGCCCGCCTCGATCATTCCCTCGCTTCACGGCGTGCTGGCCCATTTCGGCATCACGATCGCCCAGACGCCGCTCAACCTATCCTTTGTGCTGGCGCTGATGTGCGCTGTCGGGATGTGGATTTTCGTCTGGCGGACCCGCACCGGCTACGAGATCCGCACAGTTGGGGCCAGCCCGATCGCGGCCCTGTATGGCGGCATCGTTCCATCTCAAATCGTCATGCTCACCATGACGATTTCGGGAGCGCTGGCCGCCGGGGTCGCGGTGAACGAGGTAATGGGCGTGCAGAACAGGCTGCTGCTCGAATTCACTTCCGGCTATGGCTTCGTCGGCATCGCGGTCGCCCTGATGGGGCGCGCCCACCCGCTCGGCGTCGTGCTGGCGAGCTTTTTGTTCGGCATGCTCTATCAGGGAGGCGCCGAGCTCGCCTTCGACGAGCCCAGGATCACGCGCGACATGATCGTGGTGATCCAGGGCCTTGTCGTGCTGTTCGCGGGCGCCCTGGAAGGTGTGTTCCGTCGGCCGCTCGCGCTTCTGTTCGCGGGCATGAGCCGTCCCACCGTCAGACCCGCGGCCGCCGAGTGAGCGAGCCAGTCTGATGCAGGACCTTGCGCTCGCCACCGCCCTGATCCTGTCCTCCAGCATCCGTCTTGCGGTGCCGCTGATCTTCGCCTGCCTGGCGGGGCTGTGGTCCGAGCGCGCCGGCGTGGTGGACATCAGCCTAGAGGGCAAGATGCTGGTTGCGGCCTTCGCGGCCGCCACCGCCGCCTATGCGACAGGCAATGCCTGGATCGGTCTTGCCGCAGGCGTCACGGCTTCGGTTGCGTTCGGCCTCGTGCACGGGTTCGCGGCCATCGACCAGCGCGGCAACCAGATCGTTTCGGGGGCCGCCATCAATCTCGTGGCGGCCGGGCTGACGGCGCTCATCGGCAACGCGTGGTTCGGCGAGGGCGGGCGAACGCCGCAACTCGAGACGGCGGCATCGCGCTTTCAGGGGTTGACCTGGCCGGGCGCCGAGGGGGTCGGCGGCGTGCCCATCCTCGGCCCCTTCTACCGCGATTTGCTGTCCGGGCACGACATCCTGACCTATCTTGCCTTCCTGACCGTGCCGCTCACCACTTTCGTGCTCTATCGCACCCGCTTCGGCCTGCGCTTGCGCGCCACGGGCGAGAATCCGGCCGCCGTCGACACGGCCGGCATCTCGGTTCGCCAATTGCGCTATGCAGGCGTCATTATCTGCGGCGTGCTGTGCGGTTTTGCGGGCACTTATCTGTCGGTCGGCCAGGCGGCCAGCTTCCTGCCGCAAATGACGGCCGGCAAAGGGTTCATCGCGCTGGCCGCCTTGGTGTTCTCCAAATGGCGCCCGGTGCCGGCCCTGTTCACCTGCCTGCTGTTCGGTTTCCTGGACGCGAGCGCCATCCGGCTGCAAGGTGTCATCGTCCCGGGTTTTGGGGAAGTCCCGGTCCAGGCCATCCAGGCCCTCCCCTATCTGCTGACCGTCATTCTTCTTGCCGGCTTCGTGGGACGCGCTATCCCGCCCAAGGCCTCGGGCATCCCTTACGTGAAGGAGCGATGATGGAGCCGGTCGATCAATTGTTCGAGGCGGCCCGCGCCGCCCAGGCGCACGCCTACGCGCCTTATTCCCGCTTCAAGGTCGGGGCCGCGATCGCATCCCCGACCGGCGCCATCCACCGGGGCTGTAACGTCGAGAACGCCGCCTACCCGGTGGGCACCTGCGCCGAAGCCTCCGCTATCTCCGCCATGATCGGGGCGGGCGAGAGGACCATCACGGCCATCCTCGTCTTCGGCGAGGGCGATCTTTTGGTTACCCCGTGCGGCGCCTGCCGCCAGCGTATCCGCGAATTCGCCGGACCCGACACGCCGATCCACGTGGCGGGTCCGGGAGGCCTTCGCGCCACGTTCACGCTCAACGACATCTTGCCGCAGTCGTTCGGGCCTGACAATCTCACCCCATTCCAGAACGGATCGAGGGGGCCTGAATGACCAGCGACAGCCAAGCCGCCCTCGCGATCCTACGCGAGCGCGGCGTCACGGAGCCGATCAGCATGGCCATCGTGCTCGGCACGGGCCTCGGCGCCATCGGGGACAGCCTCGAGGATGCGATCGTGGTGCCCTATGCCGAGCTCCCCGGCTTTCCGCGCAGCACTGTGTCGGGTCACGAAGGCCGGCTCACGGTCGGCCGCTGGGATGGCGTGATGGTGGCCGTGATGCAAGGCCGCTCGCATTACTACGACGAGGGCAACGCGCGCGGCATGCTGACGCCGCTTCAAACCCTCAAGGACCTCGGCGTCCAGGTGGTGGTTCTGACCAACGCCGCGGGATCCATGCATATCGACTGGTATCCGGGCAGCATCGCCATGATCAGCGATCACCTCAATCTCACGGGCATCAACCCGCTTCAAGGTGAGGTGGGCGACGAGCGTTTCGTGACCCTGAGCGATGCCTATGACAACACGCTGCGCTCCCGCATGCGCCGTGCCGCCGTGTCGGGGAATATCGCCAACCTGCGCGAGGGGGTCTACATGTTCTTCTCCGGGCCGTCCTTCGAAACGCCGGCCGAGATCAAGGTGGCCAAACTGTTCGGCGCCGACCTCGTGGGCATGTCGACGGTGCCGGAAGTCATTCTGGCGCGCTGGCTTGGGCTGCGCGTGGCGGCCCTGTCGGTGATCACCAACTTCGCGACGGGCCTTGCGGGTGGCAACCCGAACCATCCCGAAACCAAGCAGGCCGCCCTGGGCGCCTCGGTAGCACTCCGTCGCCTCCTGCGCGCCTTCGTCCGCATCCACGATGCCGCTCCCACCTGATCGTCCATTCTAGAAGGGAGAGCCCGCGATGCTGCCGCAAGAGATCATCCGAAAGAAGCGCGACGGGCTCGAACTGGACGAGGGTGAAATCGCGGCCTTCGTGGCGGGGCTCGGGCCAGGCATCGTGGCGAGCGAGCAGGCCGCCGCCTTCGCGATGGCGGTGTTTTTGCGCGGCATGAGCGCGGCCGAGACCGTATGGCTGACCGAGGCCATGACGGCGTCCGGCCGGGTGCTCGATTGGAGCGGGCTCGACCTGCCCGGACCCGTGGTCGACAAACATTCGACTGGCGGTGTCGGCGACAGCACGAGTCTCATGCTGGCCCCGATCGTGGCGGCGTGCGGGGGCTATGTCCCGATGATTTCCGGCCGGGGCCTCGGCCATAGCGGCGGCACCCTCGACAAGCTCGAAAGCATCCCCGGCTATCGCACCGATCCGGACCTTCCGCTTTTGCGCAGCGTGGTCCGGGAGGTGGGCTGCGCCATCATCGGCCAGACGATCGATCTCGCCCCTGCGGACAAGCAGCTCTATGCCATCCGCGACGTAACCGCGACGGTGGAATCGATCCCGCTGATCACGGCCTCCATCCTGTCCAAGAAGCGCGCCGCGGGTCTGGGCGGACTCGTCATGGACGTGAAGACCGGTTCGGGCGCGTTCATGACGGATCTCGCGAGCGCACGGGCCCTGGCCCATTCCATCGTGACCGTGGCCAACAAGGCCGACCTGCCCACGACCGCCCTCATCACCGACATGAACGAAAGCCTCGCCAGCGCGGCCGGCAATGTGCTCGAAGTCCGCGGCGCCATCGATTATCTCACCGGCGTCCGGCGCGACACGCGCCTGCATACGGTGGTGGTGGCGCTCGGCGCCGAGATGCTGGTGACGAGCCGGCTAGCCGCCACCCACGAAGAGGCGCGGCAGAAAATCGAGACCGCGCTCGCGAGCGGCGCCGCGGCCGATCATTTTGCCCGTATGGTGGCGGCCCTGGGCGGCCCGCCCGACCTCATCGAGCGGCCAGAGATGCGACTGCTCGATGCGCCGGTCTGGCGGGAGGTCACCAGCGAGGTGTCGGGCTTCGTCCAGAGGGTCGACGCCCGCGCCCTCGGCCTCGCGGTCGTGGCGCTCGGGGGCGGCAGAACCCGCCCGCAGGACCGGATTGACCCGCGCGTCGGCTTCGACCGGCTCGCGCCCGTGGGCGCCTTCATGCCGGACCATCCGATCGGGGTCGTGCATGCCGCCAACGACGACCAGGCCGAGCGCGCCGCCGACGCGCTTCGGCGCGCCTACGTGATCGGCGATGCGCCTGCCCTGCCGCGGCCGCCCGTGATCGAGCGGATCGGCCCGGAGACGCCGGCATGAGTGTCGAGCCTCCCGTGCTGGTGGTTGCGCTCGCGCCGGGTGAGGAGGCCAGCCCGTGGATCGAGTCGTTCCGTGAGCATCTGCCCGGCTTCGATATCCTGTCGCCGGAGGACGAACCCGAGGTCGAGCGCGTCCGCTACGTCGCGGCTTGGCGGCACCAGCATGGCACCCTGCAACGCTATACGCAGCTGAAGGCGATCTTCTCCCTGGGCGCGGGCGTCGATCACCTTCTGGCCGACCATGCCCTGCCCCCTCGCGTGCCCGTGGCGCGCGTGGTCGACCCCGACCTCACCAATCGGATGAGCGAATGGGTCGTGCTGCACGTGCTCATGCACCACCGGCAACAAAGGCTCTACGATTTCCAACAATTCGAGAGGATCTGGGCCGACGACCTGCAGCAGCCCGCCGCCAAGGACGTGCGGGTGGGCGTCATGGGGCTCGGGGTTTTGGGGAAAGACGCGGCCCGCAAGCTGCAGGTGCTCGGTTTCGATGTCGCGGGCTGGAGCCGGACCCCCAAGGAGGTTGCGGGAATTGCGAGTTTCGCCGGCGAGGCTGGGCTCGGTCCCTTCCTGGCCCGCACGCAAATCCTCGTGGCGCTCCTGCCGCTCACACCGGCCACACGCGGCATCCTGAACGCACAATTGTTCAGGCAACTCGCGCGCGACAGTCATTTCGGCGGCCCGATCCTGCTGAATGCAGGGCGCGGCGGACTGCAGATCGAGGTTGATATTCTTCAGGCCCTGGAACACGGCATCCTGCGCGCCGCGACCCTCGATGTCTTCGAGACGGAGCCGCTGCCGAAGCGATCTGAACTTTGGCATCACCCGGCCGTGACGATCACCCCGCACAATGCCGCGATTTCCAGTCCCGATGCGGTGGCGGCCTTCATTGCGGCCCAGATCGAGGCCTGTGAGGACGGTGCACCATTGACGCACGTCGTGGGCAGCTCGACTGGGTACTGAGTGACGGAGCCGTTCACTTGCTGACGGCTGCGTCTTCGCACGCGCTCATGTTACACATCCGCAGCCGCTACCCTCTCCGAAGGTTTCCGTCCGAATGCCGAACACCTATGGGCTCAATCGCACGCTCGGCGGCGCGATCGGCGCCATCGCGCTTGTCTCTTTGCTGAGCAGCGGTGTCGTCCTGGCCACCCTGAACCAATCCGACAAGGCGGTTGGCGCGAGGCTCCATTCCAACCAGATCATTCGCCGGCTGGATGCTTTCCGATCCGCGATGCTCGATCAGGAGACCGGCATCCGCGGCTATCTCCTGACCGGCAAGGACACGAGCCTCGAGCCCTATAGGGCGGGGGTGCCAGCACTCGACGACGCAATTTCCCAATTGCGGCTCCTCATCGGCACCATAAACCCGGCTCAGACGGGCCGCTTGGCCGACGCGGAAGCCGCCGCCCGAACCTGGCAGAACGACGTCGCCGAGCCGGTCTTGCACGCCATGGCCGACCCCGCGACCCGAGCCCAGGCGGTCGAGATCGAGGCCCAGGGTCGGGGCAAGCAGCTTTTCGATCACTTCCGGCAAACGCTGATCGAGATCCAGGGCGATGAGCAAAAAGCCCTCGCGAATCAGAGCGCTGCCGTCGCGGCCAGCGAGCGCAATTCGATCATCGCGGTTTCGCTCGGCACCCTGGTCACATTGCTGATCTGCGGCGGGGTCGGGGTCGCCATCAATCGGTTGATCGTGCAGCCGCTCGTCACGCTGTCGGGCGTCATGCGGCGGCTCACGCAAAGAGACCTTGAGGCCGTGGTGCCGAACGTGCTCCAGCGCAACGAAGTCGGTGAGATGGCACGGTCGGTCGAGGTCTTCAAAAAAGGCCTGATCGAACTCGATCGCACCTCGCTCTTGCGGGCGACCGCCGACACGCTTCCCGCCATGGTGGGCTACGTGACCGCCGCACGACGCATCGGCTTTCTCAACAGCGAGTTCATGGAGTGGTTCGACCTCAAGACCGAGGACGTGGCGGAGGTCTATGGACGTCCCCTAGCCCAGGTCTTCGCATTCGATCCCTTCCCCGGCGCCTCAAACGAACTCGAGGCGGCTTTCGCGGGCGTCGAGACGCGCTTCGAGCACCGGCTTGCCCGACGCGGGATGGCTCGACGTGACGTGGAAGGGTTCTATCGACCGCACCGCTCCCCCGACGGCACGATTCTGGGCGTGGTGACGCTGCTGACCGACATCACCGACCGCAAGAGGTTGGAGCGCAGGTTGGCCCACCAGGCGCGCGAGCTGCTGCGCTCGAACGAGGAACTCGAGCAATTCGCCTATGTGGCGTCGCACGATCTCAAGGCTCCGCTGCGCGGCATAGAGAATCTGGTGAGCTGGATCGAAGAGGATCTCGAAGGTTCGCTCACCGGCGACACCCGGACCAATATGGAGCTGCTGAAAAGCCGAGTACGCCGGCTCGAAAGCCTGCTCGACGACCTCTTGGCCTATTCGCGGGCGGGTCGGGCCGCGGACGCCAGTGACCTCGTCGACACGGGCGCGCTGGTCCAGGAGCTCGCCGTCCTGGTCAGCCCGCCCGAAGGCTTCACGATCACGGCCGAACCTTCCCTGCCGACCCTCCAGGCGCCGCGTGCGCCACTCACCCAGGTGTTGCAGAACCTGATTGGCAACGCCATCAAACACCACGACCATCCCTCGGACGGGCACGTCTGGGTCGAGGCGGCCTCCATCACGGCGGAGGCCGTCGAGTTCGTCGTGACAGACGATGGGCCGGGCATTCCGGCGCGCTTCCACGACCGCGTCTTCGGCATGTTCCAAACCCTCAGGCCGCGTGACGAGGTGGAGGGTAGCGGGATGGGGCTTGCCATCGTAAAGAAACTTGTTGAGCGTCAGGGTGGAAAGATCTGGCTGACCGAAGGTCGCGACGGCCGTGGTCTATCGGTTCATTTTGCTTGGCCGACCGCATTGACGGGGAGAACAGATGGCGCCCACGGTTAATCTTCTGCTGGTCGACGATGACGAGGTCGACGTCCAGGGGCTGAAACGCGCCTTCGCGAAAAGCCGGATCGGCAATCCGATCGTGGTGGCGCGGGACGGCATCGAGGCCCTCGAGGTGCTTCGCGGCCAGAACGGCAGAGAAAAACTGCCCAAGCCGCATCTCATCCTGCTCGACCTCAATATGCCGCGTATGAACGGCATCGAATTCCTCGAGACGATCCGCGCCGACGACGATCTTAAGGCCGCGGTCGTCTTCATGATCACGACTTCCAAGACCGAGGAGGACAAGGCCCGCGCGTACGGCCACAATATCGCCGGCTACATCGTCAAGCAGGATCCCGCCAACACCTTCCTGCAGGCGGTCTCCATGCTCGAACATTATTGGAAGATCGTGGAGTTTCCCGAATAGGCCATGACGCTTCCGATACGCATTCTGCTGATCGACGACGACGCCGTGGACCGAGCGAGTGTTCGCCGCTCCCTGTCCAAGTCCACGCTCGAGCACGAACTCGTCGAGGCCAGCGACGGCCCGACCGGGCTGGAGCTTGCGAGACAGCAAGCTTTCGACTGCGTTCTTCTCGATTACCGCCTGCCCGGCGTCGACGCTTTCACGGTTCTGGCCACCCTGCTTTCTCCCGAAGGGGGCAGTCACGCGGTCCTGATGCTGACGGGCGAAGCCGATCAGGAGCTTGCTTTGCGCCTGATGCGCGCCGGCGCGCTCGACTATCTTGCCAAATCCGAGGCGACGCCCTCGAGCTTGGTCCGGGCGATCCGTTATGCCCGGGCCCGCCGTGAATTCGTCTCCGAATTGAACACGGCCCGTCGCGAGGCCGAGGAAAAGTCGTTGGCGCTCGACACCCTCAACCAGCAGAAGACGCTGCTGTTCTCGATCATCGCACATGACTTGCGCAATCCCTTCCAAGCGCTGCTGGGACTATCGACCATTCTCACCCAAGGCGTCGCGGCCAAGGACATGGCGTCGGTGGAGCGCCGGGCCCAGGGCATCAAGGAGGCGGCCGGCCAGGCCTATGCCCTGATGGAGAGCCTGTTCGCCTGGGCGAGCCTGCAAATGGACTCGCTTTCGATCGCGCTGGAAGTCGTCGATGTCGATGCCGTCGCGCAGGAGACGATCAAAGGCTCCGCAGAAGCGGCGTCCGACAAGGGACTGACCTTGAGAACGGATTGCTCCGGCCTCAAGGTGCAGGCCCACCGCGACATGCTGCTGGCCGTCTTGCGCAACCTCGTCAGCAATGCGGTGAAATTTACCCTCCCGGGCGGCACGGTGACGATTTCTGGTCAGCACCATGGGGGCACGGTCGAGATTTCGGTGGCCGACACTGGGGTGGGCATTCCAGCCACCAAGATCGACGATCTGTTCAGGCTCGACCGACGGGTGTCCACGACCGGAACTGCCGGCGAACGCGGAAGCGGCCTTGGATTGTTGCTGTGCCGCGACCTCGTCGAGCGCCTCGGTGGTGCGCTAACGGTGCAGAGCGTGGCCGGCCAAGGGACCACGTTCCACCTCAGTTTGCCGGCCGCCCCACCGGCGGACCTCGCCCATGAGCCCGGCGCGTGCAGCAGCCCCGGCATCGGCGATCCTACGACGCCAACGCCGTAATCGCGTTCGACGGGGCGCGGATCTCGAGGTCGACCTCGAGGGTCGAAAGCTTGTCGTTCTTGGCCATCCGCACCCGCACCTTGTCGGGGTCGATCGAGACGTGCCTGGCGATCACCTTCAAAATCTCCTCCCGCAGCACCGCCACGAGTTCGGGGCGGCCATCGAGCGCGCGCTCGTGCGAGAGCAGGATCTGCAACCGCTCGCGCGCCTGCGGGGCCGAAGTGGCCCGAGCGGTAAAATAGCGAAAGGGGTTCACGCGGCCCTCCGTCCGAACAGCATGCCGAACAGGTTCTTCTTCTCGCCCGGGACGGTCACATCGAGCGCTTCGCCCATCAAACGCCGGGCCGCCTCGACATAGGCCTTGGCGGGCGCGCTCGACGGATTGTTGATCGTAACGGGCGAGCCCACGTTAGAGGCTTTCAGCACGTCCTGGCTTTCCGGCACGATCCCAAGCAGCGGAATGGACAGGATCTCCAGCACGTCTTCGGTCTTCAGCATGTCGCCGCGTTGCGCGCGCGCATGATCATAGCGCGTGAGCAGCAGGTATTTATCCATCCACTCGCCGCGCTCGGCACGCACGGTCTTGGAATCGAGCAGGCCGATGATGCGATCGCTGTCGCGAACCGACGAAACCTCCGGGTTGGTCACGATCACGGCAAGATCGGCATAGCGCATCGCCAACGTGGCGCCGCGCTCGATTCCCGCCGGGCTATCGCAGATCACCCAATCGAATCGCTCGCGCAATTCACTGATGACTCGGGCCACGCCCTCGTCGGTCAGAGCATCCTTGTCGCGGGTCTGCGAGGCGGGCAGCAGGTAAAGCGTGTCGACCCGCTTGTCGCGGATCAGGGCCTGATTGAGATTGGCTTGACCCTGGATGACGTTGACGAGGTCGTAGACGACCCGGCGCTCGGCCCCGAGCACGAGATCGAGGTTGCGCAGCCCGACGTCGAAATCCACGACGCAGACGGTCTGCCCCTCCTGGGCCAGTGCCGCGCCGAGCGCCGCCGTGGACGTGGTCTTGCCGACCCCACCTTTGCCCGACGTGACCACTAAAACCTGCGCCATTCTCATTCTCCAAAAGTCGTCACGGTCGCGCCGCGGCGCGTCGGTCCTGCTGGTCGGAACGCGTCAGGCGGCCCGGCTCTTGTTCGTCGCGACGATCGACATCAAGCGGTCCTGCTCCAAAGCTTCGATGACCAGCTTGTCGCCACGCGTCCAGGCCTGGATGGGCCGGCCCCGCAGCCCGATGTCGATCTCGTCGGCGGTCTTGTAAAGACCGTCGACCGCCAGCAATTCGGCGTCGAGGCTCTGGCAGAAGATGCGCCCATTCTTGTTGCCCCAGCCCGCCAAGGCGCGGCCCCGCAAGGCCCCGTAGATGTGGATCGAGCCCCCGGCCGCGATCTCGGCCCCCGATGCCACCGAGCCCAACACCGTGACGTCGCCGTCCGGGCAGAAGATCGTCTGGCCCGAGCGGACCGGCCGCTCGATCACCATCGAGGTCAGGGCGCGCGGCAGCGGGGCCGCCTGGGCCGCGGCTTCGGCGGGCGTTTTGGGCATGTCGATCGGCGTCGAAGGACGCCCGTCCGACACGATGGGTGGCAGGCCTCGCGCTTCGGCGCCGAGGATCGAGGTTTCGGTGCCTTCCAGTGCCATGACGCGGATTTTGCGCGCCTGAAGCTCGCTCACGATATGCATGAGATCCGGCCGCCGCTGCGGCAAAGCCGAGACGTCAACCACCACGGGGCGGTTGACGAAATAGGCGGGCGAGCGCGCCACCAGCAGGTCGAGCTCTGCGAGCCAGGCGTCGACCGGAAGCTCCGGCGTCAGCACCAGGGCCATGAGGGAGCGGCCACGAAACCGAACCGAGGAGGGAGTTGCGACAGAATCAGACACGGGCTTAATGATCCTTTAATGCCCCAATTTGGGACGAGGATGATTAAGCAAGGGTTAACGGGCCACGAGGCGAACTGAGATTGGTGGCTCGAGAACCCGACCCGATTTCCACCCATGGCGCGGATGTCGCATAAGGTCGATCACCGAGCGTGTGGGGTGTGGACGTGCCGATGCTGGATGATCTGAAGGCTAAGAACCGGGCCTGGGCGGCGCGAATGACCGCGGCCGATGCCGGCTTCTTCCAGCGTCTCGAACGCCAGCAGGCGCCGGAATATCTGTGGATTGGCTGCTCGGACAGTCGGGTGCCCGCCAACGAGATCGTGGATCTCGATCCGGGCGAGCTTTTCGTGCATCGCAACGTCGCCAACCTGGCTCCCCCGCAGGACGCCAACTACCTGTCCGTGCTGCAGTTCGCGGTCGATGTGCTCAAGGTCAAGCACATCATGGTGGTGGGACATTACGGCTGCGGCGGCGTCAGCGCCGCGGTGGATGGCCAGAGGCGCGGGCTCGTGGACCACTGGCTGCACCCGATCCGCGAGGTCTACCACGAGCACCGCCACGATCTCGAGGCCATCGTGGATGGCCGCCAACGTCTCGATCGCCTATGCGAACTCAACGTGATCCGGCAGGTCCGGAATGTCGCGTCCGACGTGTTCGTCCAGGACGCCTGGGCACGCGGCCAGGATATCTGCGTGCACGGCTGGGTCTATTCGCTCGCCAACGGCCATATCACCGACCTCGACGTCTCGGTCAGCCGGCCGGAGGAGATCGACCGGCTGGAGTGACCCGGCGGCCTCAGAGCCGGCGCACGCTGGTCACATCGGCCCCGGTCGCGGCCTTGATGCGGGCGCGCGCTTCGGCAAACGGCTCGGAATGGACCGTCATGGTGTGCCCGTTCGCGTGCAGAAGCGTTTGTGGGTCCCGCATGATCCCGGCATGGCCCCGCCAGAACACGAGATCGCGGCGCCCCAACGGCCCGTCGGGGTCGACCGCCGCTCCGAGCGCGGCTTCCTGCATGTCGGTGTCGCGCGGCGCCGAAAGGCCGGACGCCTGCAAGGCAGTCTGGACGAGGCCCGAGCAATCGAGGCCGAGGCTCGTCTTGCCGCCCCACAGATAGGGAACGCCGAAAAAGCGTTCGGCCACCGCCACGAAATCGGCCTCGTGCGCCTCGACGGCCGCAAGATGGCCGGCCCACACATAGCCGTCGGGCAGGACGGCGAACCGACCCTCGATGGCGCGAACCGCGAGCCGCGCCCCGTAGGGTACGGCCGCAACAATGGGCAGCTTGATGTCGGGGCCGGGGAATATGAAGGTTCGAAGGGCCGCAACTTTGTGGGTGGCCCGCTCAGGCTCGCCCAAGGCTTCGCTGGGCAGCCAGCCCACATAGCCGTCCTGCTCGGCCTGCCCCCAGGACCACCCCTCACGGTCCTGGTCGTAGACCGTGACGATCTCGCCGCGCAGGAGTTCCGTGTCGATCGCAAGGTCCGGCCGGGGCTCGCGCCGCAGCGGCGTCGAGGGCACAACGACCATGCGCGGCTGACCCTCGACGAAACGCGCCGTCTCGACCCGCCCTTTGAGATAGGCCGCCGCGAGGTCGGGCCGTGCCGGCGTGGTCCGTCGGTCGAAGGTTTGCTCCATCATGCGGGATACCGGTCGCTGAGCAGATCGAACAGCAGGCGCGCGGTCTGGGTCTCGCCACCCTCGGGGCGGCCGGGCTTGGTGGTCGGGTTCCAGGCAAAGATGTCGAAGTGGGCCCAGGCGATGTCGGGTTCGACGAACCGGCGCAGGAACAGCGCGGCCGTGATCGAGCCGGCATGCGGGCCGCCCGAAATGTTGTTGAGGTCGGACGACTTGCCCTCGAGCAGCGCGTCGTAGGGGGGCCACAAGGGCAGGCGCCACACCGGGTCGTTGGCGCTCCTGCCGAATCGCATCAGGGCTTCCGCGAGCGCCTCGTCATCCGTGAAGAAGGGCGGCAGATCGGGGCCGAGCGCCACCCGGGCCGCGCCCGTGAGGGTTGCAAAGTCGAACAGCAGCGTCGGCTTATCTTCGCAGGCGAGGGCCAAAGCGTCCGCCAGGATCAGCCGCCCTTCGGCATCCGTGTTGCCGATCTCGACCGTGAGCCCCTTGCGGCTCTTGTAGATATCGCCGGGCCTGAAGCTCGGGGCCGAGATCGCGTTCTCGACGATGGGCACCAACACGCGAAGCCGCACCTTCAGGCCCGCATCCATGATCATGTGGGCGAGCGCCAGGGCCGTGGCGGCGCCCCCCATATCCTTCTTCATCAGCGCCATTGCGGCGTCAGGCTTGATGTCGAGCCCGCCCGTGTCGAAGGTCACGCCCTTGCCCACCAGCGTCACTTTCGGGGCCTCCATCAGGCCCCAGGACAAATCAACGAGCCGCGGCGGCTCGGCGGCCGCCTGCCCGACCGCATGAATGAGCGGAAAACCGGCGCGAAGCGGTTCGCCGCTCAGGATACGCAGGTCGGCGCCATGACGGTTGGCCAGCGCGGTTGCGGCGGCCTCGAGCCCCGCAGGGCCGAGATCGTTGGCGGGGGTGTTGACGAGATCGCGGGCGAGCGTCACCGCTTCGACGATCCGCTCCAGGCGGGCGGCATCGACGCCCCGCGGCACACATAGGCGGGGCGCCGTCTCTGTGCGCGCTTTGTAGCGGGTGAAACGATAGCCCGACAAAGCAAAGCCCAAAGCGGCAAGCTCGGGCTCCGGCCAGTCGCCCTCGAGTCGATAAAGGCCGGGCGGGAGCAGCGTGGCCAGGCGGCCGGGCGCGAAAGAGTCGAAGCCGCGGGTCCCTGGACACGCCGTGCCACAAAGAACGGCGCCGATGGCGCCGCCCTCACCCGGCACCACGAGATGGCGGCCGGGCTTCGGCTCGAACCCGTTCGCATCCGCAAAAGCCCGCGCTTCGGGCCGCAAGCCCTCTCGGACAGACGGCCAGGTTTCGCCGTCCACGGCGTGGATCGGCACGGCATTCTGGTCGGGCGCGGCAAAGCTTGCGGACATGAACGGGCGGTTCCTCGTCGAGAGCATTGGAGAGTAAGTCCGCGATGCTTAGCGGGCAATCAACGCTGAAGTGCAGCGGCCGCGATGCGGTCCGGCGCTGCATACCGTCCGTTAACGCTCCGTTAGCGTTAACCTTTTATTGCTCGGCTCGACGGGACGCCATCCCGATTTGGAGCAGAGCCTTGCTGTCCTCGCCCCCTCTCGCCCGAGTGCCCGGCCGCCCCGGAGTCTCTCGCTCGCTACGAGCGATGGCGCTCGCGAGCCTTCTGGCACTCGGGACGACAGGTTGCGCCAGCAACCACGACGTCACGGGTTCCATCGGGCCGAAATCGGCCCTGCCGACCTCGAGCCAGGAGTTGCAGGCCTCGTCGGTGGATTTGGGGCGGCGCTACGACGCCGACCCCGCCAACCGAAACAATGCGCTGGATTACGCCCGCGTGCTCCGGGCCCTGGACCGAAACGCCCAGGCGGTCGCGGTTCTCGAGAATATCGCGATCAAGAAGCCCTTCGATCGGGAGGTCCTGGCCGCCTATGGCAAGGCGCTCGCGGATGTGGGTCGAGCGCGGGAAGCAGGCGCCGTGCTGGCCCGCGCCCACACGCCCGACGCGCCCGATTGGAGCATCCTGTCCGCGCAGGGCTCGGTCGCCGATCAACTCGGCGATCACCAGGCCGCACAGGACTACTACGCGGCAGCGTTGAAGATTGCGCCCGGGAACCCGAACGTGCTCTCCAACCTCGGGCTCTCCTACGCGCTCAACAAGCAATTGCCGCTGGCCGAGCAGACGCTGCGCGGTGCCGCCGATGCGCCTGGCGCCAGCATGCGGGTCCGCCAGAATCTTGCGCTCGTCCTGGCGCTGCAAGGCAAGTTCAAGGATGCCCAAGCGGTTGCGGCACGTGATCTTCCGCCGGCGGACGCCGCCGCCAGCGTGGCCTCGATCCGCGGCATGATCGCGCAATCGAGCACTTGGCACGGCGTGCAGAAGCCAACAAGCCGCTCTAGCGCGATGGTCAACGGTCCCCCGGGCTAGTGCGCTCGGGCGCTACACCGCGACATCAGGGGAGCGCCGCGAACCCGTCCTTGAATCCGGCCAGCGTGAGCGGGATGCCGATCCCCTCTTCGGGAGTCTGGAAGATGATGAACGTCGCCGTGGTGCCGTTGCTCAGCTGATCCACCAGCTTGTCCTCCATCGTGACCTCCGCGATGCAGCCGGACGGCAGGCAGCGCACGAAACCGGCGCGGCCGATGTCGACCTGGTCGACCTTGAGGCCGAGGCCCGATGGCAGCAGGACGCCGAGCGGCGCCACGACCCTGAGAAGCCGGCTTTTCCCGTCGGCCGTTTTGAGCACGATCACCACGAGGCTGATGTTGGGACGGTCCTCGGCCGCCACGCTTTGAATCAGGGCGCATTGTTCCTTGCTGGCCCCGGGCGGGGTCTCGCAGCGCGTCTCCCAATCGCCGTGCTTGGCTTTGACGACCCCTTGGGCGGACGCGACAAAAGGCGCGAGCAGCGCGAGTGCGGACACGAAGGCTCCGGTGATCCACCAGGTTGAACGCCGTGGCGCCACAACCCGGCCCGTGCCTTGCAAACCGTCCACCATCGCGCTTTCCGTATCCCAGAACACCGAACCGGCGCGTTCATCGCGACGCTCGTGACTGCGGCGGCGACCGGACCGTCGAGTGGCGTAGCAAATGACCGAGGGCTGTCAAGCACAACCGCTTGCCCCGGCATGCGAAACCGCCCCATGATGCGGGCGTTCCGGGTGGACCGCCCGATCCTGCGCGAATGTGACCGGGGTGACATTGCGCTCCCGCCGGCTTTATGATTTTGGAAGCACGATAAGTCCGGCGCGGCGGCTCCAGGGTCCCACGTCGTCCGATGGCGCAACGCCCGACGTAAGCCAGGAGCGGCGATCTTTATGCAAAGAACGAAAATCGGCTCGATCGTGATCGGGGCCGCGGCGCTTGCCATCAGTGGCGGCCTGACTGCGGCCTGGGCCGCCGCAGGCCACCCGGAGCCCGGGCAGATCGGCTTTCAGACCGGCGTCACCGAGATCGCGGATTACATCCACTGGTTCCACGATGACATCCTCACGCCGATCATCGTCGCGATCTGCCTGCTGGTTCTGGTCCTGCTCGGATTATGCGCCTTCTGGTTCAACGAGAAGGCCCATCCGGTTCCCTCCAAGACGACCCACAACACCTTGCTGGAGGTCGCCTGGACCGTGGTCCCGGTGCTGCTGCTCGTGATCATCGCGGTGCCGTCCTTCGAGCTGCTCACCAAGCAGCTCGTCATTCCGAAAGCCGACATCACCATCAAGGCCACCGGCAAACAGTGGTATTGGTCCTACAGCTATCCGAAGGATCAGAATGGCGGTTTCGATTTCGATTCCGCGCTGCTGCCCGATGATCAGCTCAAGCCGGAGGATATCCATCTGCTGTCGGTCGACAACGAGGCCGTGGTCCCGGTGGGCAAGATCGTCGCGGTTCAGGTGACGGGCGCCGACGTGATCCATTCCTTCATCGTCCAGTCGCTCGGCATTCGCATCGATGCGGTGCCCGGCCGCCTCAACGAGACCTGGTTCAAGGCCGACCGCGAAGGCGTCTATTACGGCCAGTGTTCCAAGCTTTGCGGCAAGGACCACGCCTATATGCCGATCGAGGTTCGTGTCGTCAGCCAGCCGCAATATGAGGCCTGGCTGCAGGACGCGAAGAAGAAGTATGCCAGCAACGCCAGCGGAAACGTCGCGGTCGCGGCCAACACGGCCCCGTCGGCGCAGTGATCAAGAACGAACAGTCGACGTCAAGTTTCGAGGATACAATGGCCACCTCCGCGACCGTCCCGCATGATGTCCCCGACCATCCGCATGGCTGGCGGCGGTACATGTATTCGACGAACCACAAGGATATCGGCACGCTCTACCTGATCTTCGCGATCTTCGCGGGCTGTGTCGGCGGCGCCATCTCGATCCTCATGCGGATTCAATTGTTCAATCCGCATTGGCATTTTATGGCCCATCTCGCCCAGGCCATTGGCCAGGCGAACCCCGACAATGCCATCGACGTCGGCAAGAACCTCTACAACGTGCAGATCACGACGCACGG
The DNA here is from genome assembly GCA_964245915.1 of uncultured Lichenihabitans sp. Lineage (GTDB taxonomy): Bacteria > Pseudomonadota > Alphaproteobacteria > Rhizobiales > Beijerinckiaceae > Lichenihabitans. The sequence continues at coordinate 28,017 of CAXTOT010000009.1, forward strand.
TCTGCTGATGATCTTCTTCATGGTCATGCCGGCGCTGATCGGCGGATTCGGCAATTGGTTCGTGCCGCTGATGATCGGGGCGCCCGACATGGCGTTCCCGCGGCTCAACAACATCTCGTTCTGGCTTCTGCCGTTCTCCTTCATCCTGCTGATGATCTCGCTGAACGTCGAAGGCGCGCCGGGGATGAACGGCTTCGGGGGCGGCTGGGTCATGTATCCGCCGCTCTCCTCCAACACCGGCCACCCCGGCCCGGCGATGGATTTCGTCATCCTGTCGCTGCATCTGGCGGGGGCGTCCTCGATCCTCGGCGCCATCAATTTCATCACCACCATCTTCAACATGCGCGCTCCCGGCATGACGCTGCACAAGATGCCGCTGTTCGCCTGGGGCATGTTGGTGACGGCCTTCCTGCTCGTTCTGGCTCTGCCGGTCCTGGCAGGCGCCATCACGATGCTGCTGACCGATCGCAACTTCGGCACGACCTTTTTCGACCCGGCCGGCGGCGGCGACCCGCTGCTGTTCCAGCATCTGTTCTGGTTCTTCGGTCATCCCGAAGTCTACATCATGATCCTGCCGGCCTTCGGCATCGTCAGCCACATCATCTCGACCTTTTCCAAGAAGCCGATCTTCGGTTATCTCGGCATGGCCTATGCCATGGTGGCGATCGGGGTGGTCGGCTTCGTGGTCTGGGCCCACCACATGTATACGGTGGGCCTGTCGCTCAACACGCAGCGCTACTTCGTGTTCGCCACCATGGTGATCGCTGTGCCCACCGGCATCAAGATATTCTCCTGGATCGCCACGATGTGGGGCGGCTCGATCTCCTTCCGCACCCCCATGCTGTGGGCGGTCGGCTTCATCTTCCTTTTCACCGTTGGCGGCGTGACGGGTGTGGTACTGGCCAATGCGGGCGTCGATCGCGCCCTGCACGAGACCTATTACGTCGTGGCGCATTTCCACTACGTGCTGTCGCTCGGCGCCGTGTTCGGCCTTTTCGCGGGCTTCTATTACTGGTTCCCGAAGATGTCGGGCTACATGTATGACGAGCGTCTCGGCAAGGCCCATTTCTGGATCATGTTCGTCGGCGTGAACCTGACCTTCTTCCCGCAGCACTTCCTCGGTCTCGCAGGGATGCCGCGGCGCTACGTCGACTATCCGGACGCCTATTCGCTGTGGAATCAGGTGTCGTCGATCGGCTCGTTCATCTCCGGGTTGGGGGTGTTGCTGTTCCTCTACACGGTCTATGAAGCCTTCGCGAAGAAGCGGCTCGCGGGCGACAATCCATGGGGTCCGGGCGCCACCACGCTCGAGTGGACCTTGCCTTCGCCGCCGCCCTTCCATCAATACGAGACACTGCCGCGGATCACCGGCAGCGACCATTGATCCGATCAGATCACGAGATCTCGTGATTGGGGATTTGACTGGGTCGAGCCTCGGGCTCGACGCAGACCGTTTGGGATGATGCCTTTATGAGTCTGGTTGTCGAACCAACGAGTGTCATCGATCCGCGGCTCGGCGGATCGATGGCGACGCCGTCGGACTACCTGGAGCTGCTGAAGCCGCGGGTCATGTCACTGGTCGTGTTCACGGCCCTTTGCGGTATGTCGGTCGCCCCTGGAACGATCGATCCCGTGACGGCCTTCATCTCGTTGCTGGCCATTGCGGTCGGGGCTGGTGCGTCGGGGGCCTTGAACATGGCCTATGATGCCGACGTCGACGCCTTGATGCAGCGCACCAAGACCCGGCCGATTCCGGATGGCCGGGTGACCCAAGGCGAGGCCACGGCTTTCGGGCTGACCTTGTCCTTGTTTTCCGTTCTGCTGCTCGCGCTCGCCGCCAATTATCTCTCGGCTGCCCTGCTGGCCGGGACGATCGGCTTCTACGCGGTCGTCTACACCGTGTGGCTGAAACGCTGGACGCCGCAGAACATCGTGATCGGGGGCGCCGCGGGCGCCCTGCCCCCGATGATCGGCTACGCGAGCGTGACCGGGAGCGTCACCATCGATAGCGCCGTGCTGTTCGCCATCATCTTCATCTGGACCCCGCCGCATTTCTGGGCGCTGGCGCTGCTGCGCTCCGAGGATTATGCGCGCGCCGGCATCCCCATGATGCCCAACGTCAAAGGCCCCGACCACACCCGCCTCGAAATTCTTCTCTACACTCTGGTGCTCGCCCCGGTCGGCGTGGTGCCTTGGCGGATCGGCATGGGCGGGCGCGCCTACGGTGTCGTGTCGATCCTGACGGGCGCCATGATGATCCATTTCGCGGTTCGGGTTTTTCGGCGGCGTCACGGCCAAGAAGCCGACCAGGCCGCCAAACACCTGTTTGCCTTCTCGGTGCTCTATCTGTTCTTGCTTTTCGCGGTCCTGCTCGCGGAACATTCGCTGGGTCTGACGGAGCGATTTGGATGGTGACCGAGCACCTCGATCGCCCCCCGGAGCGGGCCGCACTTCAGAGGATCATTCTGACCCCTGCGCAGTTGAAGAGCCGGCGGACCAGGAATGTCGCGATCGGCCTACTGATCGGTTGCGTGGTGCTGCTGTTCTACGTGATGACCATCGCCAAGCTCGGCGGCCACGGTGTTCTCAGCAGCCCGATGGGCAGCGAGCCATGACGGCTGGCCAAGGCGCCGCGTCGAAAAGGCGCCGAACGCTGATTGCGAGCAGCGTGGTGGGTGGCGCGGCCCTGATGCTGGGCCTGTCGTTCGCGGCCGTGCCGCTTTACAAAAGCTTCTGCGCCGAGACCGGGTTTGGCGGGACCACGCAGCGGGCCGATGCGGGCGTTGCTACGGAGGGCAAGCGAATCCTCACGGTTCGTTTCGACGCCAATGTAGCGGCGGGACTACCCTGGAGCTTCGAGCCGGAAACACCCTCGGTATCGGTTCGAACCGGGAAGACCGCAACCGTCTATTTCCACGTGAAAAACTATTCCGACAAGGAAACCGTCGGGCGCGCCGCCTACAACGTGACTCCGACCCAGCTCGGGGAATATTTCGATAAGATCTCCTGTTTCTGCTTTACCGATCAGAAGCTTGGGCCAGGAGAATCGGCCGACCTGCCCGTGGTGTTCTTTCTGAACCCGGCGCTCGAGGATGAGCAGACATTGGCCGCGATGGACACGGTGACGTTGTCGTACACGTTTTTCGCCCCGAAGGACGGGTCGGCCGCCGTAGCAGAGACCGGACCCTCGACGGCGCGAAAAGCGCCGCTATGACAGGCTTTGCGGGCGGTCTTGACCGTCACGGATTAACGAGGCAAGTGCGTCGGCACGAGACTTCTGGCGCCACGACGAAAGCGAAACGGGGATCGCGACATGGCTGACGGCCACGCCAAACCAAATCACGACTATCATCTCGTCGCGCCCAGTCACTGGCCGATCTTCGGGTCTTTGTGCGCCTTCGTCACGGCCGTGGGCGGCATCACCTGGATGAAACACAGCCAGGTCGGCCCCTATGTGTTCGGCATCGGCTTTCTCGGCATCCTCTACACCATGATGTCCTGGTGGATCGACGTGATCCACGAGGCCCAGCACGGTGACCACACGCGTGTGGTGCAGATCAGCCATCGCTACGGCATGATGCTGTTCATCGCCTCCGAGGTGATGTTTTTCGTGGCCTGGTTCTGGGCCTATTTCGACGTCAGCCTGTTCCCCGGCGAGTCGATCGAATATCTGCGGACGGAGTTCACCGGGGGACATTGGCCGCCGAAGGGCATCGAGCCGTTCGACCCATGGCACCTGCCCCTTTTCAACACGCTGATCCTGCTGACCTCCGGCACGACCGTGACCTGGGCCCATCACGCCCTGCTCCACAATGACCGCAGGGGCTTGAAACAGGGCCTGATCGCCACCGTGGCGCTGGGCATCCTGTTTTCCTGCGTCCAGGCCTACGAATATTCCCACGCCAACTTCCAATTCTCGGGCAATATTTTCGGCTCGACCTTCTTCATGGCGACCGGCTTCCACGGCTTCCATGTGATCATCGGCACGATCTTCCTGGCGGTCTGCCTGCTCCGTGCTTTTGCGGGTCAGTTCACGCCGCGTCAGCATCTCGGCTTCGAATTCGCGGCGTGGTATTGGCATTTCGTCGACGTGGTCTGGGTGTTCCTGTTCGCCTGCATCTATGTCTGGGGCTCTTGGGGCGCGGCCATGGAAGCGGCTCACTGAGGCAAGCTCCCGTAAAGGGAGAGGAACCAGTCCGGGTTTTGCTATGGAGCATGTCTCGCGACAGGCATGGTGCGGTGTGCGGCATGGCTCTCGACTCTGACTATCCGCCCATCTCGCCCCTCTCCGTGGGACTACGCGGCCGATGCCCACGATGCGGCGACGGCAAGCTGTTCAGCGGGTTTCTCGACCTCGCATCGTCCTGCGAGGTTTGCGGGCTCGATTATGCCTTCGTCGACTCGGGAGACGGCCCGGCCGTGTTCGTGGCGCTCATCGCGGGCGCCATCGTGGTCGGTCTCGCGCTATGGACCGAGGTGGCCTATAATCCCCCCATGTGGATCACCTTCGGCATCTTCCTGCCGCTGACTCTGGTGGTGTGCCTCGGAATCCTGCGGCCCCTCAAAGGGGTCATGATCGCCCTGCAATATCGCAACAAAGCCGAGCAGGGGCATTTCGATCCGTGACTTCGGCCGTCCATACGCCCCACCACCCCGAGGGTCCTGGTCTCGTCGCGCTCACGATCGCCACAATCGCTGCCCTGGCGATTCTCGTCGGGCTCGGGGTCTGGCAAATGCAGCGGCTCGCCTGGAAGACCGCGCTTCTGGCCACCATCGCGGAGCGCACCACGGCAGCGCCCGCGCCTCTGCCGCCGGAAGCTGATTGGGCTGGTCTAAAGCCGGACGATTACGCGTACCGGCATGTCGCGGTCGATGGCGTCTTCGAACACGACCAGGAAGTGCGCGTATTCCGGCCTCTGGCCACGGCCCGTGGCCCCTACAGCGGTCTGGGCTATCTCGTTCTCACGCCGCTGCAGTTGCCCTCGGGCGCCACCGTCATCGTCAACCGGGGTTTCGTGCCGGAGGCTCGGGCCGATCCCGCAACCCGCGCCGGGGGACAGGTCCAGGGTCCGGTCGCCGTCACGGGGCTCATGCGCGAACCGGAACAGCGCAATTCCTTTACGCCGGCAGACGATCCCAAACAGCGCCTGTGGTTCACGCGCGACCCGCAATCCATCGCGGCCGCATTCGGACTGTCGCGCGTGGCCCCGTTCACCATCGACGCGGACGCCTCAAAGCTGCCCGGCGGCCTGCCTGAGGGCGGCGAAACCGTGCTCGCGATCCCCAACGATCACCTATCCTACGCGTTGACGTGGTTCGGTTTGGCTTTCGGTCTGCTGGTCGTCTATGCCGCCTATGTGTGGCGCGTTCGCCATCGGGCGCCGCCATGATAGGCTGCCAACAAGATTTATGCAGCGCGGCCGACGCCCTGACGCGGAAGACACGAGCTTGAACTACATCTCCACGCGGGGCGGAACCCCGTCCGTCGATTTCACGACCGCTCTGCTCGACGGGTTGGCGCGGGATGGCGGCCTCTATGTTCCCGAGACCGTGCCGGCGCTCGCCCGACACACGATCGAGGGTTTTGCAGGCCGCCCCTATGTGAAGGTCGCCGAGGCCGTGATCGCGCCCTTCCTGGATGGCGCTTTCGCGCCTGCCGAGTTGCGCCGCATGATCGATGCCGCTTATGCGACGTTCCGCCATCCTGCCGTGACGCCGCTCACCCAGCTCGACACCAATCTGTTCGTCCTCGAACTGTTTCACGGTCCGACGCTGGCCTTCAAGGATGTCGCGATGCAGCTTCTCGGCCGCATGATGGACGCGGCCCTGAAAGCCAAGGGCCGGCGCGCCACCATCGTGGGCGCGACCTCCGGCGATACGGGCGCGGCCGCCATCGATGCCTTTCGCGGCCTCTCCCAGGTTGACGTCTTCATCCTCTACCCGAACGGCCGCGTTTCGGACGTGCAACGCCGCCAGATGACCACGCTCGAAGACGACAACGTCCACACGATCGCGATCGAGGGGACCTTTGACGATTGCCAAGCCGTCGTGAAGGGCCTGTTCAACCACCATGCTTTCCGCGACGAGGTCGGGCTGTCGGGCGTGAACTCGATAAACTGGGCCCGCATCGTGGCTCAGATCACCTATTATTTCGTGGCGGGAGCCGTCCTTGGCGCACCGCATCGGCCGGTCTCCTTTGCGGTGCCGACGGGCAATTTCGGCGACATCCTGGCGGGCCACTATGCCAAGGCCATGGGGCTGCCCGTCGAACGGCTCGTCATCGCCACCAACGAGAACGACATCCTCGATCGCTGCCTTAAGACGGGGCGTTACGAGATGGAAGGGGTGAGGCCGACGCAATCCCCCTCGATGGACATCCAGATCTCGTCGAATTTCGAGCGGCTCCTGTTCGGCGCTTATGACCGCGACACGGCCGCGCTACGCGGATTGATGGGCAACCTTAACCAATCCCGGCAATTCACCATCACGGATCGGGCGCTCGCCCATATTCGCGCGGATTTCGACTCGGGCCGGGTCGACGAGGCAGCCACGCAAGCCGAGATGACCCACACCTACAAGGCCACCGGGCACAACCTGGACCCGCATACAGCGATCGGGGTGGCGGCGGCCCGCAAGGCGCTCGAACGCAACCCCTCCGTCCCGATGGTGGCGCTCGGTACCGCGCATCCGGCGAAATTCCCCGACGCCGTGCAGCGCGCGACCGGTCAGCATCCTGCCCTGCCCGCCCATCTCGAGCGGCTGATGGACCGCAAGGAGCGGATCAATCGTCTGCCCAATGACGCTCAGGCGGTTGAACGCTTCATTCGGGATCGCACCCGAGCCGTATCGGTCGCGACCTCATGAGCGTCGATGTCACCACCCTGCCAAACGGGCTGCGCATCATCACCGACGTGATGCCGCATCTCGAAACCACCTCGCTCGGAGTCTGGGTCGGGGCGGGATCGCGGCATGAGACGACGGCCGAGCATGGTCTGTCGCACTTTCTCGAACACATGGCGTTCAAAGGCACAAGAAGGCGCTCGGCCAGGCGCATCGCCGAGGATATCGAGACCGCGGGGGGCGAACTCAACGCCGCGACTTCCACCGAACAGACCGCCTATTATGCGCGCGTGCTAGCGGCCGACACTGATCTCGCGCTCGACATCCTTGCCGACATCCTGACCGACAGCGTGTTCGATCCCGTCGAACTCGAGCGCGAGAAGAATGTCGTGCTGCAGGAGATCGGCGCCGTCGACGACACGCCCGACGAGCTCATCTTCGAGGTGTTGACCGCCATCGCCTATCCGGACCAGCCGATCGGACGCCCCATTCTGGGGACGCCAGAGGGTGTATCGCATTTCGACCGGCCCGGCATCGCCCACTACCTCCAGGCGCACTACCGGCCCGGCACCATGGTGGTGGCGGCCGCCGGCGCACTCCAGCACGACGCCATCGTCGAAGCGGCTGCCCGGCGATTTGGGGCCATCGAGGCTCGACCGATTCAGGACGCCGTCCCGGCCCGTTATCGTGGCGGCCAGAGCAAGCTCAGCCGCAAGCTCGAACAGGCCCATGTCATCGTTGGATTCGAGGGGCCCTCTTTCTACGACCCCGGCCATTACGCCGCGCACGTGTTCTCGCACGCGGCCGGCGGTGGGATGTCGTCGCGGCTGTTCCAGGATGTGCGTGAGAACCGGGGCCTCGCCTATTCCATTTACACCTTCGATTGGGCCTATGCCGACACGGGCCTGTTCGGCTTTTATGCCGCGACCTCGGCAAGCCGTCTCGGCGAACTCATTCCGGTTGCCCTCGATTGCCTGGCGGCCTGCACCCAGACCCTGAGCGAGGAGGAGGTCGAGCGGGCCAAGGCGCAGCTCAAGGTGTCGGTGCTGGTCGCGCTCGAATCGTCCGGCGCCCGCGCCGAGCAGATCGCGCGCCAGCATCTCGCTTTCGGACGGATCATCCCGCGCGAAGAGGTCATCGCCAAGATAGATTCCATCGGGGTGGAGGACGCGCGTCGGGCAGGCGCGCTGATGCTGGCCAGCGCTCCCACGGTCGTGTCGGTGGGCCCGACACGCGGCGTTCCATCGCCTGACCGGGTGCGGGACTATTTGGGTTCAGGGCGGGGCTGAGCCGATGGCGCTGTTCCGCATCGGCTCGCCGCATGAAAGCGCGACGTTCGTGCGCGGGGATGGCGTTTTCCTCCGGCCGGCCGAGATGCGGGATTTCGAGCAATGGACGCATCTCAGGGAGCGTAGCCGGGCTTTTCTCACGCCTTGGGAACCGATCTGGCCCTCGGACGACCTGACGCGCGCGGCCTACCGGCGGCGCATCAGGGCCCATGCGGAGGAAATCGAACGGGACGAAGCCTATCCGTTCCTGATCTTCCGCGAGGATGAACGGCTGCTCGGCGGGCTCACCATCGGCCAGGTTCGCCGCGGCGTGTCGCAGACCGCCACCTTCGGCTACTGGATGGGAGAGCCTTTCGCGGGCCAGGGTTATATGGGCCGGGCCGTGCGGGCCGCCGCGCAATTCTCGTTCGGGTCGCTGCGGCTGCATCGGTTGGAGGCGGCATGCCTCGCCCACAACACCCCCTCGATCCGGGTATTGGAGCGGGTCGGCTTCACACGCGAGGGCTTTGCCCGCTCCTATCTACGCATCAACGGACGCTGGCAGGATCACATCCTCTTTGCCCTCCTCGAAAGCGATCCGATCACCTTTCCGTGCTCGCCATTGGGATGACTGCTCCGGGATCGGCGATGAACCCGCGATGTGCTGGGCCGGTTCGAGTGCGGACCATCAGATCATCGACCGGGGTTCTCGCCCGGCTTTTGCGGCCCAGAACGCTGCTTTTGACAGTGCCGCGGATCGACGGCGTGGCTATAATCAAGGCAATTGACCGGATCAGCTCGAGACCGCGGGAGCGAGCCCATGCAGAATTCACCCGATGACCTCGAGTCCGAGGCCGCGGCCGTCTCGCCGGACGCTCCCGTGGCCGCCCATGGGGCCGCTAGAACCAAACACGGTAACGGCCAAGCCGCGAGCCTGACCGGCGACGGCATCAAGCTTTCGGAAGAGGTCAGCGCTTCGCTCGACGCCACCGAACTCCTGGACGCGCTCCAGGCCATGCGGGTCGGGGATTTTTCGGTCAGATTGCCGAGTCACTACGCCGGGCTAGCGGGCAAGATCGCGGACGCCTTCAATGACATCGTCGAGGCGAACGAGCGCATGGCGCAGCAACTCGAACATGTCGGCCAGGTGATGGGGCGCCAGGGCAAGACACGCACCCGCATCCGCTTGGGGCCGGCCAAGGGCGCCTGGGCCGACATGGAGGGCTCGGTCAACACGTTGATCGACGATCTGCTCTGGCCCACGACCGCGGTCACCCGCACCATCACGGCGGTGGCCAGGGGCGACCTGCAGCAAACGGTGCCGCTCGATGTCGAAGGACGGCCCCTCAAGGGCGAGTTCCTGCGCTCGGCCACCATCGTCAACGGCATGATCAAGCAGCTTTCCGTCTTCACCTCCGAGGTGACGCGCGTGGCGCGGGAGGTGGGCACGGACGGCAAGCTCGGCGGGCAGGCCCAGGTCAGCGAAGTGACGGGCGTGTGGAAGGACCTCACCGAGAGCGTCAACTCGATGGCGTCCAACTTGACGGCCCAGGTCCGCAACATCGCGGACGTCACCATCGCGGTCGCGAACGGCGACCTTTCGAAGAAGATCACGGTCGACGTGCGGGGCGAAATCCTCCAGCTCAAGGAGGCCATCAACACGATGGTGGACCAGTTGCGGTCCTTCGCGTCCGAGGTGACCCGCGTGGCCCGCGAGGTCGGCACCGAAGGCAAACTCGGCGGCCAGGCCATTGTGCCGGGCGTTGCTGGAACCTGGAAGGATCTGACCGATTCCGTCAACGCCATGTGCGGCAACCTCACGGCCCAGGTGCGAAACATCGCGCAGGTCACGACCGCGGTGGCGCGTGGCGACCTTTCCCGCAAGATCACCGTCAACGTGTCGGGCGAGATCCTGGAGCTCAAGGAAACCATCAACACGATGGTCGACCAGTTGAACGGATTTGCCGGCGAGGTGACGCGCGTCGCGCGCGAGGTCGGCACCGAGGGACGGCTCGGCGGTCAGGCGCAAGTGCCGGGCGTCGCGGGCACCTGGAAGGATCTGACCGACAACGTCAACTCGATGGCTTCGAACCTGACCGCCCAGGTGCGCAACATCGCCGAGGTCTCGACCGCGATCGCTAACGGCAATCTGTCGAAGAAGATCACCGTCAACGTGTCGGGCGAGATTTTGGAGCTCAAGGAAACCATCAACACGATGGTGGACCAGCTCAACGCTTTCGCGTCCGAGGTGACGCGCGTGGCGCGCGAGGTCGGCACCGAAGGCCGGCTCGGTGGCCAGGCCAACGTGCTCGGGGTCGCCGGCACCTGGAAAGACCTGACCGATTCCGTCAACTCCATGGCCGGCAACCTGACGGCGCAAGTGCGCAACATCGCCGAGGTCTCGACCGCCATCGCCAACGGCGATCTGTCGAAGAAGATCACCGTCAACGTTTCCGGTGAAATTCTGGAGCTCAAGGAAACCATCAACACGATGGTGGACCAGCTCAACGCCTTCGCCTCGGAGGTGACGCGCGTGGCGCGCGAGGTCGGCACCGAGGGCCGCCTGGGCGGCCAGGCGCAGCTCAAAGGTGTCGCGGGCACCTGGAAGGATCTCACCGATTCGGTGAATTCGATGGCCGGCAACCTGACCGCCCAGGTCCGCAACATCGCCGAGGTGGCGACCGCGGTGGCGAGCGGTGATCTTTCGAAAAAGATCACCGTCGACGTGCGGGGCGAAATCCTCCTTCTGAAGGACACGCTGAACACCATGGTGGATCAGCTGCGCTCCTTCGCGGGCGAGGTCACGCGCGTGGCGCGCGAGGTCGGCACCGAAGGGCGGCTCGGCGGACAGGCCCAGGTGCCGGGCGTCGGCGGCACCTGGAAGGACCTGACCGATTCCGTGAACTCGATGGCCGGCAACCTCACGGCCCAGGTCCGCAACATCGCCGAGGTCTCGACCGCCATCGCCAACGGCGACCTGTCGCGCAAGATCACGGTCGACGTGCGGGGCGAGATCCTTCAGTTGAAGGAAACGCTGAACACCATGGTGGACCAGCTCAACCGGTTCGCCTCCGAGGTGACGCGGGTGGCGCGCGAAGTGGGCACGGAGGGCAAGCTGGGCGGCCAGGCGCAGGTTCCTGGTGTGGCCGGGACCTGGAAGGACCTCACCGAGAACGTCAATTCGATGGCTTCGAACTTGACCGGACAGGTCCGCAACATCGCCGAGGTGACCACGGCGGTGGCCCGGGGCGATCTGTCCCGCAAGATCACGGTCGACGTGAAGGGGGAAATCCTCGAACTCAAGAACACCATCAACACGATGGTGGATCAGCTCAACGCCTTCGCGGGCGAGGTCACGCGCGTGGCGCGCGAGGTCGGCACGGAGGGCAAGCTCGGCGGTCAGGCGCAAGTGCCGGGCGTGGCCGGGACCTGGAAGGACTTGACCGACAACGTCAACTCCATGGCGGGCAACCTGACGGGTCAGGTCCGCAACATCGCCGAGGTCGCGACCGCGATCGCCAACGGTGACCTGTCGCGCAAGATCACGGTGGACGTGCGCGGCGAAATTCTCCTGCTCAAGGAGACCCTGAACACGATGGTGGACCAGCTTCGCTCCTTCGCGGGCGAGGTCACCCGCGTGGCGCGCGAGGTCGGCACCGACGGGCGTCTCGGCGGACAGGCGGTCGTGCCTGGGGTGGCCGGCACCTGGAAGGACCTCACCGACAACGTGAACCTGCTCGCCGCCAACCTCACCACACAGGTCCGCAACATCGCGGAGGTCACCACCGCGGTGGCGCGCGGCGACTTGTCCCGCAAGATCACCGTCGACGTGAAGGGCGAAATCCTCGAGCTGAAGAACACCATCAACACGATGGTGGACCAGTTGAACGCCTTCGCGGGCGAGGTGACGCGCGTGGCGCGCGAAGTCGGCACCGAGGGGCGGCTCGGCGGCCAGGCGGCGGTGCCCGGGGTCGCGGGCACCTGGAAGGATCTCACCGACACCGTGAACGTCATGGCGGCGAACCTCACCGAGCAGGTGCGCGGCATCGTCAAGGTGGTGACCGCGGTCGCCGACGGCGACCTCAAACAGAACCTGACGGTCGCCTCGAAAGGCGAGGTCGCGGCCCTGGCCGAGACCATCAACAACATGACGGGCACGCTCGCGACTTTCGCCGATCAGGTGACGAGCGTCGCCCGTGAGGTCGGGGTCGAGGGCCGGCTCGGCGGCCAAGCCAACGTGCCGGGCGCGGCCGGCACCTGGAAGGACCTGACCGGCAACGTGAACCTGCTGGCCGCCAACCTCACCACGCAGGTCCGCGCCATCGCCGAGGTCGCCACCGCCGTGACCAAGGGCGATCTGACGCGCTCGATCCAGGTCGAGGCGCGCGGCGAGGTGGCCGAGCTCAAAGACAATATCAACACGATGATCGGTAACCTTCGACTCACCACGGAGCGGAACACCGAGCAGGACTGGTTGAAGACCAACCTCGCCCGATTCACCAACATGCTGCAGGGCCAGCGCGATCTGTCGGCGGTCGGTCGTATGCTGCTGTCTGAACTGGCGCCGCTGGTCGAGGCCCAACTTGGCGTAATCTACCAGGTCGACGCGACCGAGATGGCGACGCCGGGCCTCAAGCTTCTCTCCGCCTATGCGAACGACGGGACTTCCGGCTACCCCGCTCGCCTGCAGATGGGCGAAGGCCTGATCGGCCAGTGTGCCCGGGATGCCCGGCGCTTACTCATTGCCGAACTCCCCTCGAACGTCGTTCCCATCGGCTCGGGTCTGTTCAAGGCCATGCCGCGCAACGCCATCGTGTTGCCGGTGCTCTTCGAAGGCCAGGTCAAGGCCGTCATCGAGCTGGCCTCGCTCGGCAGCTTCACCGATCTGCAGATGTCGTTCCTCGATCAGCTGACGACCTCGATCGGCATCGTGCTCAATTCGATCGAGGCCACCATGCAGACCGAGGGTCTGCTGACGCAGTCGCAGGAACTCGCGGGCGAGCTCCAGACGCAGCAACGGGAGTTGCAGCAGACCAATGAGCAGCTGGGGCAGAAGGCACAGCAACTCGCCGACCGTAACGAAGAGGTCGAAGCCAAGAATCAGGAAATCGAGCAGGCCCGCCGCGCGCTGGAGGAGAAAGCCGCCGAACTGGCTCTCACCTCGAAATACAAGTCCGAATTCCTGGCCAATATGAGCCACGAGCTGCGCACGCCGTTGAACTCGATCCTGATCCTGGGGCAGCAGCTCAGCGAAAATCCGGATGCCAACCTAAGCCCGAAGCAGGTCGAGTTCGCCCGAACCATCCACGGCGCGGGAACCGATCTTCTCAATCTCATCACCGACATTCTCGATCTCTCCAAGATCGAGTCCGGCACCGTGTCGGTCGAGGCGGAGGAGATCTTCTTCGCCAGTCTGCTGGAGATGATCGCGCGGCCATTCCGGCACGAGGCCGAAAGCCGGAACCTCTCCTTCGAGATCCATACCTCGCCGAATCTCGATCGAAGCATCGTCACGGATTCGAAGCGCTTGCAGCAGGTTCTCAAGAACCTGCTGTCGAACGCCTTCAAGTTCACCTCGCAAGGCGTGATCAAGCTCACCGTCTCACCCGCGCAGGAGGGCTGGAACCAAGATCACCGCCTGCTCAAGAACGCGCCTTCGGTGGTGGCCTTCGAGGTTTCCGACACGGGCATCGGCATCCCGCCCGAAAAGCAGAGGATCATCTTCGAGGCCTTCCAGCAGGCCGACGCCAGTACCAGCCGGAAATATGGCGGCACGGGGCTTGGGCTTGCCATCAGCCGCGAACTCGCCAACCTGCTCGGCGGCGAAATCCAACTCCGCAGCGTGCCGGGCGTGGGATCGACGTTCACGCTCTATCTGCCGCTGACCTATGTCGGGGTTTCGGGGCCCGTCCATCCCGGCCCACTCGGCTCGGCCGTCGAGGTCAGTCAGGGCGTGAGCCGCGCGCGTGACGTCAGCGCCCGCCAGGCCGACAGGACGGCGGTGATCGACCACATCGTGGCGGACGATCGTGGGCGTCTCGAGCCGGGCGACAACATCCTGCTGGTGGTCGAAGACGACCCGCACTATTCCCGCGTCCTGGTGGATCTCGCCCACGACAATGGGTTCAAGGTGCTGGTCGCCATGCGGGGCGCCGAGGCGCTGGCGCTGGCCCGAGAGTTCCGGCCCACGGCCGTCTCGCTCGACGTGTTCCTACCCGACATGATGGGATGGAACGTTCTCTCTCAGCTCAAGCAGGACCCCGCGACGCGTCACGTTCCCGTGCAGATCGTCACCCTCGAAGAGAATCGCCAGCATGGGCTTGCGCGCGGGGCCTTCTCGTTCATGACCAAGCCAATTACCACCGAGGGGCTCGGAACCGCGCTGACGCGCATCAAATCCTTCGCCCAACCGCGAACGAAGCGGCTGCTGATCGTGGAGGATAATGCGGCCGAGCGGTTCGGGGTGACCGAACTCCTCGGGCACGCCGACATCGAAATCACAACGGCGGAGACCGGAGCCGACGCGCTTGCGGCGTTGCGCGACAGCACGATCGACTGCGTGGTCCTCGACCTCAAACTCCCGGACATGACGGGCTTCGAGGTCTTGGAGCAGATCCGCGACGATGCGAGCATCTGCGATGTGCCGGTCGTCGTGTTCACCGGCAAGGAACTCTCGCCGGAAGAAGAAACGCGGCTTCACACCATGGCGCGCAGTGTCGTGGTCAAGGGAGTTGAATCGCCTGAACGCCTGCTTGACGAGACCGCGCTGTTCTTGCATCGGGTCGTCGCCGATCTCCCGGTCGAGAAGCAGCGCATGCTGGAACGTTTGCACAGCTCGGACGACGACCTCGTGCACCGGACGGTTCTTCTGGTCGACGACGACGCGCGCAACATCTTCGCGCTGGCAAGCGTGCTGGAGCGTCGCGGAATGCGGGTGCTCACTGCCACGACCGGCAAGGAGGCGATCTCGATCATCGAGGAGCAGCCCGATGTCGCCATCGTGCTCATGGACATCATGATGCCCGAAATGGACGGCTACGAAACCATGCAGGTGATTCGTGCGAACCCGGCCTTCCGGCGCCTCCCGATCATCGCCCTGACCGCAAAAGCCATGAAGGGCGACCGGGAACGTTGCCTCGAGGCCGGGGCCTCCGACTATTTGGCAAAGCCCGTGAACACGGAGCAACTGCTCTCTGCTTTGCGGCTTTGGCTACACCGCTGAAGATTGTTGGAGTTGCAGTGTTATGCAAGTCAGGGAGCTCGATCCTGTCAATATTCTTCTGGTGGATGACCAGCCAGCGAAACTTCTGAGCTATGAGGTGATCCTGAGCGAGCTGGGCGACAATCTCGTCAAAGCTCATTCGGCTCGGCAAGCTTTGGAACATCTGCTTAAGACAGAGATGGCTGTCGTGCTCATCGACGTGTGCATGCCCGAGCTCGACGGCTTCGAACTCGCCACGATGATCCGGGAGCATCCGCGCCACCAGAAGACGGCCATCATCTTCGTGTCGGCGATCCAGATCACGGAGCTGGACAGCCTGCGTGGTTATGAGGCCGGTGCGGTCGACTACGTGCCCGTGCCCGTCGTGCCGGAGGTGCTGCGCGCCAAGGTCCGGGTATTCGTCGAGCTCTACCGCAAGACGCGGCAGCTGGAACGCCTGAATGCGGAACTCGAAGCGCGGGTTGCGGAGCGGACCGCGGCCCTCGAGGCATCGGCTGCGCGGCTTCTCGAAAGCGAGCAGCGCCGAAGCCTGGCGCTGGCAGCGGGCCGGATGGGTTCTTGGGAGTGGGACCTCGTCACCGACCGCTATGTCTGGGATGACGGGCAGTACCGACTGTTCGGTCTCGACCCCTCGGGTTCGCAGCAGCCCGATACCGCCTTGATCGCTTCGCTGATCCACCCTGCCGACCTCGAACAAGTACGCAAGTCTGCCGCCAAGGCCGCCGCCGTGGGCCAGTCCTACGATGTCGAATTCCGTATCCAGAGGCCCGGCGGCGAGATCCGATGGTGCGTGATGAGCGGCGCCGCCACGCTCGATGCCAATGGACAGCCCGTTCGGCTGAGCGGGGTGACCCACGACATCACCGACAGGAAGCTTTCCGAAGAGGCACTTCAGCACGTCAATGAACAGCTGGAGCTGCGCATCGCGGATCGCACGCGCGAGCGCGAAACCGCCCTCGCACAATTGTTCGAAGCCCAAAAGATCGACACCATCGGCCAGCTCACGGGTGGCGTGGCGCACGACTTCAACAATTTGCTCATGGTGGTGCTGGGCAGCCTCGAACTGTTGAAGAAACGGCTGCCGCCCGACGACGCGCGCTGCCATCGTCTGGTCGACAATGCCGTTCTCGGTGCCAGACGAGGCGCCGCGCTGACGCAACGCTTGCTCGCCTTCGCGCGTCGTCAGGACCTCAAGCCCGAAGCCGTCGATGTCGCCAAGCTGATGAGCGGCATGGAGGATCTGCTGCAGCGGGCGCTCGGACCAGGGGTCCTCATGGCCCGGGATGTTCCCGAAGCTCTGGCGCCGGTTCAGGTCGACGCCAACCAGTTGGAACTCGCGATCCTGAACCTGTCGGTGAATGCCCGGGATGCCATGCCTTTGGGCGGGCATCTGTCGATCACGGCCCGGGAGCAGACCGTCTCGATCGGGCAGCCCGACGCCCCCAAGGGGCTGAAAGCCGGAGACTACGTCTGCATCGACGTGATCGATACGGGAATCGGCATGGATACCGAAACCCTGGCCCGGGCGACTGAGCCTTTCTTCACGACGAAAGGGCCCGGAAAGGGCACGGGGCTTGGCCTCTCCATGGTTCACGGACTGGCGGCTCAGTCGGGCGGGGCGATGACGCTCTCGAGCAAGCTCGGCGAAGGCACGACCATTGGACTATGGCTGCCGCAGGCCGAGCCGACACACGCGGCGCTCGACGCCGATCGTCTTTCTGAAGCCGAGACCCAGCCTTTGCCGGCGGGCAGCGCGGATCTGTTCGTTCTGGTGGTGGACGATGACGCCCTGGTCAGTACGGGCACGGCCGCGATGCTGGAGGATCTCGGCCATAGCGTGGTCGAGGCCAATTCAGGAACGCAGGCGCTCGATGTGCTTCGCGACCATAACCGCAGCATCAATCTCGTGATCACCGATCACGCCATGCCTGGAATGACGGGTCTCGAACTGGCGCGCGAGATCCATGAGACCTATCCGGGTATGGCGGTGATTCTCGCCAGCGGTTACGCCGAAATCGAGGATGTGGCGGACCAGGGCGCGCTTCCCCGGCTGGCGAAACCCTTCCGCCAGGCTGAGCTCTCGGCCGCCATAGCGGCCGCGCTCGGCTCGAAGGCCTGGGCCGACGCCAAGGTGATTCCGTTTCGCGCCGCGACCTCCTGACCGAGGTTTGTCGCTTGAGCGAAGGGTTGCCGGTGATCGGTGAAATGAAGCTGTGGGGGCGGGGCCTTAAACTCGCCCACTTGCTCCGCCTTCTTGCTCACCGCTGAACACGAAGGGACCGTCGCGGTGATCCGGACAAGTATCGCTCTTCTGACGGCCTGGTCGCTTTGCGCGCTCGGCCCGATGGCTTTCGCACAGAGCAGCCAGCAGTTCACCGGCACCGATCAGTCGCCGAGCTGGATCATCGACGCGCCCAAGACCAAGACCTCACGCAAAAAGAAAAGCTCTGCGCCGCCAACCGCCGCGCCTGCGGGTTCTGCTGACGACGAACGCGCGGCTCGTCTGGCCCAAGCGCGAAAGAGGTTCTTCGAGAACAAACCGGACGGGCAGAACGGCCAAACCGACTCGAATTTCACCGGCTACAATAGCATCAATCGGCCCGCCGACGAAGGAAGGGGCGGCTTTTCGCCGGGAGCCCATTTCCAGTTCTGAGTGCTGGCGCGGTTATGCACCAACTCCGCGGGTTGGCGCCGACCGCTGAAACAACCCCTCGTGGCTCGGGGCTCGCTTGATGGGCAAGGAGCAATCCACTGCGGCACGTAATTTTGAGAACGATCGCGGTTGCGCTGATGTTGGCCACGGTCGCGCTTTCCGCCCAACCCGCCGTCGCCAACGGCGGCGGTGAAAACGGGCGATATGGCGGACCAGGCCACTGAGCACGGTGGCCGACCGCGGCATTTGTTGCCTCAGAAAGATCGCGCAGTTCACGCAATCAGAGCGGGCCACCAAGCCGGTCAGCTTGGCGTGGCATTGACGCGCTTGAGGCGAGCCATCTGGGCTGGTCTGCGGAAGTTCTCCTCCGGGCCTGGTTCCCGCTCAGTGCAGACGTTCAAGCGCTATCGAACTGACCATGAGGACAGAGCGGGCGGGAACCCGATCACCCTCGACGACGAGTTGGAGGGGACCGACGTCGAGGCCGAGCGGGGAACCGTCGACACGATCGGCAAGGATCACACGTTCCGGTCTCATCGTGGCGTCGCTGCCGGCCAAATCGAGCGCCACGGCGTAGCCATCCCGCGCCCGCACGATGATGACATCGGTCAGCTCTTGCCCGCGGATCGACTTCCCGCTTGGTGCGCCGACCTCTTTGAGGAGATCACCGATAAGAGGCCCTTCGAAACTGTGAACGATGCCGTGCTGCTTGGATTGTATGGCGACATGAGGAAGGGCGCTGATCGCCGCGAGGGTGAGGCTTGCGTGCTCACCGTTGAGGCCAGTCAACTCCACGGCGGAAGGGAGCGGGTCCGCGCGTGGGGCGCCAACAGTAAGTTGCGATAGCATGAGCAGCCCTCCGGAGACTGCCATCAAGGCTGTAGGTTTCAACATCATCGCTCCCGAGTGGACTGCTCGCTCAGCGTGACGACATTGCGGAGCTATGCGGCCCCCTTGTGGCGGGGCGGAATGGCGCGCCGAATGGACGGATCCAACCAAACCCATAGCTGGCAGGCGATTTCCAAGCCGAAAACGCGGCCCGCAAGCAGCCTTCGCGCGCTTAGCCGAGCTGAGTTCTACTCTCCAGCCACCACCCCAAGTCGACCGCCCGAGCGCGCGCTCATTTCGGATGGAACAACTTATGGATGGCCTCGGCCGTCATGGTGCCGGCCGACTCGCCACCATCCACCGGCTGCAGGTGGAAGATGAACTTGCCGTTGCGGTCATAGACATTGTTGTGACGAACCGTCCCGACCTGCGCTCCATCATTGTCGAAGAGCTCGCCTTCTTTGATGATCGCGATGGTCTTGCCCTGGTTGTCGTAGACAAAGTCCTTCATGGTTTCCCCTTCGGCCGGGTCTGGCGCCGGCTTCTTGGCGAATGATGGATCAGGACGGCGCGTCTTGCAAAGTCCTTCCTCGCCACCTCATCCGCGCGCGACGACGCTCTGGCCGACGCACAGCCGACAGCGGGAGAGGTTAGTAGCCGCGGGCGGGCTCGTACCGGTTGCGGAACGGCTCACCCCGACTCAGCCGACCCAGATTATCGAGGAAGATATCGACGATCCGGCCGTTCTCGGCCGCGACCGTGCTTGCCGAGTGCGGGGAAATGATGACGTTCGGCAGGGCCCAGATCGGGCTCTCGACAGGCAGCGGTTCGGTCGCGAAGACATCGAGAGCGGCCCCCATGAGGCGCCCATCGCGCAGCGCTTCAATCATGCCGGCTTCGTTGATGACGCCGCCCCGCGCGACGTTGATCAGAACGGTGCCCGGCCTCAAGGCCGCGAGTTCCGCCGCGTCGATCATCAGCCGCGTTTCCGCCGTCAAGGGGCAGGCCAGCACGAGAGCGTCCACGAGCGGCAATGCGTCCCGGATCTCGGCACGCGACAGCAAGCGTGCCACACCGTCGGGGGGCAAGGCGCCGGCGCCGCGGCGCGTGCCCCAAACTTCGCAGCCGAATTGGGAGCACCGCAGCGCGATCTCACGCCCGACCGCGCCCAGTCCGATCACGAGGACGCGTGCGCCGCCGAGCCCTCGAACCGTGTAGCGCTGCCAATGCCGCGCAGCCTTGATGGCCTGTAGATGCGGAACGTCGCGGAAGAAGTGCAGCAGGCCCAACAGGGCAAACTCGGCAAGCGGTTTAGCATGGACGCCCGCCGCCGTCGTGAAGGTGATGGACGATTGTCGCAACCCGGTTCGATCGAGAAACTCGCCAATGCCGGCGCTGGTGGCCTGGACCCATCGCAGGCGCGGCGCCCGTTCGGGCAGAGACGCGGGATCGTGCAGGTCGAAGTCGAACAGAATGTCAGCCTCGGCCAGGATCGCGTTCCATCGTTGCCGTTCGGCTTCCGTGTACTGACGCGGTGCGCCGGTATGATCGGCGACGTAGCGGGTCTCGGGCAGGAGCGAAGGCTCTTGGACGACGCGGTAGCGCGCCGGATCGAAGCGCCGGATGCGTTCGACGAGGTCCTCCTCGAGCGGGCTCGCGATCACAATCGTCAGAGGGGAAGCAGATGATGTCATCGCGGACCTTTCGAGGGGAACTTCGTGCCACCAGCCGCGCCCGTGATCAAACCGATGCGGTCGACGAAACGGCGCGCTTGCGTTAAGGCCGCACCGACCTCAGGGGGCGCAGGCGCGACGGTGGCGGGATTCATTTCAACATGGCCCCGAGGTCGACCGGAAGCGCGACGCCGGTAATGGCTCGGGCTTCCTCGGAGGCCAGAAACAGCGCCGCATTGGCGACGTCGAGGGGCTCGATCCAAGGCTGCGGCAGGGTGTTCCAGCGCAGGTGTTTCTCCTTGACCTCGTCGAGGGTGGTGCCCGGATGCCCACCGGCCTGGTCCAAATAGGCCTGATTCATCACCATGTCGGTGAACACCACCGTCGGATCGACTGAATTGACCCTGATCCCAAACGGGGCAAGTTCCAGCCCGAAGGCGCGCACGAGCCCGAGCACACCGTGCTTGGCGGCCGTGTAATGGGCAAAATCCTGGTTGGCCCGATGGCTCAACACCGAACCGATCAGCACCATGGCGCCGCCGCGCTGTTTGATCATCGCCGGGCTCGCGGCCTTGGCGGTCTTCCACACGCCCGTGAGATTGACGTCGAGCATGCGCTGCCACTGAGCGTCGGTCAGTTCCCAGGCGCGGCCCCACGAGTCGATGCCGGCCGCCGCCACCGTGATGTCGAGCCGGCCCCACCGGTCGAGCACGATGTCCACCGCCGAGGTAAGTGCCGCGGAATCAGTGACATCGCCGACAATTGCGATCGCGTTTCCGCCCTTGGCCGTGACGGCATGCGCCACCTCCTCGAGTTGCTCCGGGCTGGCCCCCGGATAAGGCACGCCCGGTACGTCCCGCGCGATGTCGAACAGCGCGACGCGCGCACCTTCCTCGGCGAACCGCAGAGCACAGGCCCGGCCGATACCGCGCGCCGCACCGGTGACCAGGGCCGTCTTTCCCGCCAGACGACCGCTCATCGCGGTTCCCTCGGCGGAAGCGGCCCAAGGTCGAAAGGCTCGACCACTTCGGAGGTGTGCTTGTGATAGATGCGGCCCTGGTCGTTGACCCAGTACACGTCGACCCCAAATTCGCGATAGCGCTTGCCGTCCTCTTTCTTGACGTAGCTCGCTAAGGTCTCGCTGACGATAATGTCGCCGGTCGCGGCCCGGAACGTCCGCTCGACCGTGTAGTCGCGCAAGGAACCGAACCATTCCTCAGGGTGGGCGTGGACTTCGGCCGGGCCGAGGACGCGGCTGCCGAACACCGTCACGGCATCATCGGTGTAAAGCGCCGAAACTCCCTCCGCGTCCAACGCTCGGTAGAGGCGCTCGACGTTCTTGACCCAAGCCGCCGGATCCTTAACGCCCATGCCGTCCTCCTCGTCTGTTGAGCGGGCGAGCGGCCGGCAATGTCGCGCTCCAGCCCGCTTGAAGGCAATTCAAGATGGCGCCACCGCCTGCCAAGTCGTCGTCGCCTTCAACGCCGCTTCGAGAACGGCCTGAACCTCGGCGCCCTGTCGCAGGGTCGGCAACGTCTCGTCCGGCCGCGGCGTCCCCGCGATCCAGGCCACGAATGCCGCCAAGTGGCGCCGGGGCGCGTCCATCTGGATGCCCTCCAAGGGCGGAACGTTCTGCTCCACACCGCTCTGTCCCAAGGCGTCCGAGATCAGGTATCGCTGGCCACCCGGCAGGCGATCGTCCACCCATACCTCGGCGAGCGCCTGGGATCCGTGCAGCCGGATGCGGATGCCCGGAAAGCCACCACTCAGGACCCAGCTCGCCACCAGCAGGCCACTGGCGCCGCTCGCGAACGTCATCTGCAGGGTGGCGATATCATCGAGCCTCGCGCCCGGGAGCACGCGCTGCAGAGTCGAGGATACCCGCATAATGGGCCCAAGGAGCCAGTTCGCGAGGTCGACGACGTGCGAGCCATATTCGAACAAGGCACCGCCGGACGCCTGGCTCGGATCGCCCTTCCAGTTCATCCCTTTGCCGCCGCCGGGATGGAATTGCGGATTGTGTTCGGCGAGTTCGATCAGCCAGGGCTCGCCCAGGCGACCGGCCACGACGTCCCGCTTCAAGGCCTGGATGGCGGGATTGAAGCGGAACGAATAGCCGACCGTTGCCGCAACGCCGGTCTGCTCACCAAGCCGGGCAAGCGCAAGCGCACTCGCCAGGTCATTGGCGAGCGGCTTTTCGCAATAAGCCGCGACACCTGCCCGCAGGGCCGTGGCAACCGCGGCGGCGTGGGCATGGTCAGGGGTGGCGATCACCACGAAATCGGGCCGCTCGGCACTGCCCACCATGTCGTCCAGCGACGCAAAGGCGCGTCCAGCCGTTTCGGATTCCGCGAAGGCCCTAGCCTCATCCAGCGAGCCGGACACGCACCCCGCAACCGTGACGCCGGCCTGCATGCGGATCGCCGGAAGCAGCGCGGTTCGCGCCCAATGTCCCGTGCCGACCAGTCCGCAGCGCAGCGTCATGCGCGGCCCGCATCGCATTCGTGGCGCGCCCCGAACGGACCAGGCATGGCCGCGCGGCCTGCAGACATGTCCGGACGGGCATTTCCAAGGAGGGCCCCGTCAGGACCACGCATGCATGCACCGGACCGATGGTCCAGCGCCGATTTCCTCGGCACCCAATGTGGCCAACTGGTCGAATTTCTAATCACCGAGGTCGAGATTCCCAAGGGCGATGCCTCGATCATGGCCATCTGGCCGAAGCCGCGAGGCCGATTGGAGATTTTCTGCCCGGATCGTCGGCATCCGCCGGCGCGACCGCTTGACGCAGCGCCCATCTCGTCCTGCTTCGGCTGGTTCGGACGCATGGTCAGAGCGCGGTCAGCGTCAACGCATCCTGTTCCCAGCCATGGGTCGAGACACCCATTTCCTCCAGGGTCTCGGCCACCGCCGCGATGGCGTCGCCGATGTCGGTCTCCGTCACGTCGCCCATACAGCCGATGCGGAACGTATCGGCCAGGGCGAGCCGGCCCGGAAAGATGATGAAGCCGCGCCGTTCCATCCCCTCATAGAGGGAGGTGAAGTCGAAGGCGGGGTGATCCGGATTGTGAAACGTGGCGACGATCGGGGAAGCGTGCACGTCCGGCACCACCGTGGCGAAACCCATCTGCCGCATGCCGTTCACCAAACGGATCCAGTTCTTTTTGTAGCGGGCGAGACGGGCCACGGTGCCCCCCTCCTCCTGGTGTTCCCGCAGGGCCTGGGTGAAGGCTGCCAGCACATGGGTCGGCGGCGTGAAGCGGAAGGAGTTCGTTCGATCCATATGCTGGTTTTGGTCCCAGAGATCGAGGCTGAGCGAACGGCAATGTCCCCGCGCATTCTCGAGCGCGTGCCGCTGTACGACAGCCCAGCCAAGTCCCGGAACGCCCTGCAGGCATTTGTTGGACGAGACCGAGAGCCCCTGCAGCCGCAGCTTCATCGCATCGATCGGCATGGCACCGAACGACGCCACCGCATCGACCAGAAAGCCCTTGCCGAAAGTCCGGCAAACGGCGGCGATGTCCTCTAGCGGGTTGAGGACACCCGTGCTGGTCTCGCAATGCACCAGCATCACATGCGTGATGGTCGGATCCTCCCGCAGGGCGCCTGCGAATTGCTCGGCGGTCGGTGGCGTGAACGGCGGTGTTCGGACGACCGTATGGGGAACCCCGAGGATCGCGGCGATCTCGATGAGCCGATCGCCATAGATGCCGTTGCTGTGCACGAGCAGCTTGCCGCCCGGTGGAACGAGACTGGCGATCAGCGCTTCGTTGGCGTGGGTGGCGCTGCCGGGCACCGGGATGGCCGCATAGTCGGCGCCTCCGCCCACGAGGCTGACCATGTAATCGCGGCAGAAGCGGATCTGTTCGCCGACCTCCGGGTCCCACCCGGCGCGGTCCCGCAGCATCGCCTCCCGCGTCGTGCGGGATACGCTGACCGGTCCCGGGGTCAGGAGCAGCGGTTCGGATGGGTCCCTTGGCACGATATCAACCTTGCTGGAGGGGGCGGCACTGTCCGCCCTTTCAGCAACAAGCATGCCACGCTGCCGGTCGGCCGCGCAGGGCGGGCTGGCATGTCGATTGCTTTCGAGTCAACCGACCAGCGTCGAGAAGACGTGTGCCCTGGTGACATTCGGAGAAGATGGATGAAGCGTCTTGCGGCTTGCCTGGGGTTGATCGTGACGGGCGCTCTGATGACATCGCCGTCCAGCGCACAGACGAGGGGTGGTTCGCTTTCCTTCGCGAGGCAGTCCGATTGCCTTTACCTCGATCCGGTTCACATCGAGATCAATGCCGACATCTGGATGGCGCTCAATCTCTACGATCTACTGATCACGCCGACCCTGGACGGGAAAGGCCTGAAGCCCGGCCTGGCGACGGAATACAAGGTCTCCGACGACGGCATGTCCGTCATGCTGAAGCTGCGTCCCGACACCAAGTTCGCCGACGGGTCACCGATCACGTTGGAGGACGTGCAGTGGTCACTCGAGCGCGCGAGCAATCAGGAAAGCGGCGGGACATTCGCATTCCTGTTGAGTTCGATTGCCTCGGTCGAGACCACGCCGCCCGACACGATCATCGTTCATCTCAAGCATCCCGACCCGGCGATCCTGCAGGCTTTGGCGACGTTCAACGCCTCGATCGTTCCCAAGAAGCTGCTGCTGAACACGCCCGGCGCCACGCTGGACGACAAGTCGAAGGCCTTCGCCGAGCACCCGATCGGGTCGGGCCCCTTCATGCTGAAAAGCTGGACCCACAACAGCGAGATGGTGCTGGTCCGCAATCCCTACTACTGGCAGAAGGCGAGCGACGGGAAGCCGCTGCCCTATCTGGATGAGATCCGCTTTCCCATCATCCCCGATGACGCCACCCGCGTCCTCAAGCTCAAGGCGGGCGAAATCGACGCCACGGAATTCGTGCCCCTCTCGCGCGTCCAGGAACTCAAGACCGATCCGAACCTGTCCATGATCCTCTTCCCGTCGGAGAAGGTCATCTACCTCAATCTGGACAACCGGGCGATGCTGCCGAACGGCAAGAAGAACCCAATGGCCGACGCCCGCGTCCGCAAGGCGCTGAACTATGCGACCGACAAGGAGGCGCTGATCCAGGTGCTGACCTACGGCGTCGGCACGCTGTCCAAAAGCGTCCTGCCGATGTCCACGCCCCTCGCCTATTCGGACGGGGTTCCCTACCCGTATGATCCCGACCAGGCCAAAAAGCTGCTGACCGAGGCCGGTTATCCGGACGGCTTCGAGACCACGGCCTCGGTGCTGGCGGGGTCTGCCGACGACGTGTCCGAACTATCGGCCGTGCAACAGATGTGGAGCCAAGTCGGCGTCACCATGAAGATCCAGCAACTCGAAAATGCGACCAAAACCGCCGAGGAGCATGCCGGCCATTTCGAGATGGAAACCCAACTCTGGACCAATGACATCAATGATCCGAGCGAACTGACCTCCTACTTCATGGTTCCCGCCACATCGGATACGAATTACTCCGGCTTCAACGACAAAGATCTGGAGACCTGGTTTGCCGCCAGCCAGAGTGAGACGGACGCGGCCAAACGGGCGGACCTGTATAAGAAAATTCAGCAACGCTACGTGGCCGATGCGCCGATCGTATTTCTGCTTGAAATCCCTTACCCGATCGCGACGCGAGCCAACGTGAAGGGGTTCGTTCAGATCCCACTCGGCAACAACATCTTCGTCGAGACCTCGAAAGAGAAATAGCGGCCGCCAAGGATGCAAGTCCTCAGCTTCGTCACATGGCGCCTGGTGCAGTTGGTGCCGATGATCGTGCTCGTGGCGGTCCTGATCTTTGGCTTGATGCGGCTGCTTCCGGGCGATCCAGCCCTGGCTCTGCTGGGCAATCACGCCACGCCGCAAAGTCTCGCGCAGTTGCGCCACGAAATGGGCCTGGACCAGTCGCTGCTCTGGCAGTTTTGGACCTATCTCAGCCATTTGGCCCTGGGCCAGTTCGGCAATTCGGTCACGATGAGCGCCCCCGTGTCTCAGCTCATCGTGGACCGGACGCCGATCACGCTTCTGCTCACCGCGATGGCCGCCGTCATTGCGGTGATCATCGCGGTTCCCGCCGCCTTCGCGGGGGCGCTGCGGCCGAACAGCTGGACGGACGCCGCGATCCAGACCGTCGCGCAGGTCGGGCTCTCGATGCCGGTCTTCTATATCGGGCTACTGCTGCTCATCACGGTTGCGGCCGGCCTCGGTTGGTTTCCGGTTGGCGGCATCGGGCAAAACCTGTGGCAGGACATCTACTACCTATTCCTGCCCGCGTTCACGATGGGGGTTAGCCTGGCCGCCATCCTGATGCGCAACCTGCGCGTCTCTTTGGCGGACGTGCTGAACGCCGAATATGTCTCGTTCGCCAGGGCCAAGGGGTTGCGCCGCAACGTGGTTCTCGGCCGCCATGTGCTGCGTAACGCGCTGGTATCGACCCTGACTTTGTTCGGGCTGCAGACGGCAACGCTGGTGGGCAATGCGGTGATCACCGAGACCGTGTTCGGCATCCCCGGCATCGGCAGGCTGATGATCGACAGCATCTTCTCCCGCGATTACGCGGTGGTGCAGGCCATGACGATCGTGATCGCGATCCTGGTGTCGCTGATCTTCCTGCTGGTGGACACCACACAGATGTTGCTCGATCCAAGGGGCGCCCGGTGAGCGAGGCCATCCTGGTGCCGACCGCCCGCACGGGCCTGCGCTTCGATGTCAAGATCCAAGCCGGCACGGTCATCGGCCTCGCAATCGTGCTGGGCCTCATCCTGTGCGCGATTTTTCCCGGTTCGATCGCGCCCTATAGTCCACTGCGCTTCGATTATCGCGCGCTATTGAAGCCGCCGAGCCTCGCGCACCCCTTCGGGACCGATAATTTCGGTCGGGACATTCTTTCGCGAGTGATCTGGGCCACCCGGATCGACCTCGAGATCGCGCTGTTTTCGACCTTGTTCCCGGTTGTGTTCGGGACCCTGGTGGGGGCTCTCGTGGGCTATTTTCGCGGCATTTCGGAAATCATCCTGCTGCGGCTGGTCGACCTGTTGCTGACGGTGCCGTTCCTCGTGCTCGTGATCGCGATCGTGGCCGTGCTGGGTCCCGGCCTCATCAACATGTATGCCGCGGTCAGCGTCGTGGGTTGGGTGTTCTACGCCCGTCTGATGCGAGCCGAGATCCTGGCCGAAAGCCGGCGCGACTATCCGTCAGCCGCGCGGGCGCTCGGCTACCCCTGGACGCGGATCCTCTTCCGCCACCTCGTCCCGAACGCCATCAGCCCCATCATCGTCTATCTGATGACCGACATGGCGCTGTGCATCCTGCTCGGGTCCAGCCTCGGCTACCTTGGCCTCGGGGCGCAGCCCCCCACCGCCGAATGGGGTGTGCTCATCGCGGACGGCAAGAATTTCATGTCGACCGCCTGGTGGATGTCGGTGTTTCCCGGGATCGCGATCGTGTTGGCGGGGATCGGGTTCAGCCTGCTCGGCAACAGCGCCGCGACCCTCGTCGCACGACGCCGATGAAGATGGAGATGCCGCCGCCGCTGCTTTCGGTGCAGGACCTGCGGATCGCGATCGGAGGCAATGTCCTAGTCGATGGAGTGACGTTCGACATCTCGGCCGGAGAGGTGCTGGGACTGGTCGGCGAGTCCGGCTCCGGCAAGAGCCTGTCGCTGCGCGCCATACTCAAGCTGCTGCCGGCTCACGCGGTCGTCGAAGGGCGTATCCTCTATGGCGGGCAAGATCTCCTACCGCTTTCGGAAACCGCGATCCGCCCGTTTCGTGGGCATGAGATCGCCATGGTGTACCAGGAGCCGATGACGGCGCTGGACCCCGTGCTTCCAGTCGGGTTGCAAATCGTTGAAAGCCTGACCGAGCATCTTGGCTTGTCGCGACAGCAAGCCCGCCAGCGTGCCGCCGACCTCCTCGATCTCGTCGGCATTCCCGACGCGCGCCGACGGCTCGACAGCTACCCGCACGAATTTTCGGGCGGCATGCGGCAGCGCGCCATGATCGCGATCGCGCTCGCGCCACAGCCCAAGCTGCTGCTCGCCGACGAGCCGACCACGGCTCTCGATGTGACCATCCAGGATCAGATCCTCAAGCTCTTGCTTCGCCTCAAAGACGAACTCGGGATGAGCATCGTGATCGTGACCCATGATCTCGGGGTCGCGGCGGAGACGTGCGACCGGGTCGCGGTCATGTATGCCGGCAGACTGATGGAGGCCGGTCCGATCGATGGCGTTTTCGACGCGGCCGGGCATGCCTACACGCTTGGGCTGATGCGTTCGGTCCCGGATGAACGTCATGCGCGGCAGAAGCTCGCCTCGATCCCCGGGAGCCCTCCCGAACCCGGTCGCCTGCCGCCAGGTTGTCGCTTCCATCCCCGCTGCAGCTTCGGAACCAGCGCTTGTACCTTGGCACCGCCCCCGTTGGTTGAACTGGCGCCTGGGCATGTTTCGGCGTGTATCCATGCCGACCGCGTGCAGGCCGACCAGATGGTGCTGTCGTGATCGGCCGGCCGCTGCTCAGTGCCGACGATCTCGCCAAACACTTCCCGATCCGTCGCACCCTTGGCTCGGTTCTCTCCGGGGCGCCTCCGTTGGCGGTGCGGGCGTTGAACGGCGCGAGCCTCGCGGTCCACCATGGCGAGACCTTGGCCATCGTGGGCGAGTCGGGTTGCGGCAAGTCCACCCTGGCGCGCGCCTTGGTGCGCCTCATCGACGTCGACTCGGGACAGGTCGATTTCGACGGCGCGGATGTGCTTCGGCTGTCGGGGCGGGCGCTGCGCGACTACAATCGCCGCGTCCAGATGGTGTTTCAGGATCCCTACGGATCGCTGAACCCGCGCCTTACGGTCGGCGAAGCCTTGACCGAAGCCATAGCGGTGCACCGCTTGATGCCGAAACGCGAGATCCCGTCGCGGATCGACCAATTGCTAGACCTCGTGAGACTTCCGGCGACCGCCGCCACCCGCTTTCCCCATCAGTTTTCTGGCGGTCAGCGTCAGCGCATAGCGATCGCGCGCGCCCTGGCTGTGGAGCCCCAGGTGCTGGTCGCCGACGAAATCGTGTCGGCCCTGGACGTCTCCGTTCAGGCCCAGATCGTCAATCTGCTGCTCGAACTGCAAGAGCGGCTCGGGCTGGCGATCCTGTTCGTCTCGCACGACCTTCGGATCGTGCGCCATCTCGCCCACAGGGTCGCGGTCATGTATCTCGGGCGCGTCGTCGAGACAGGCCCCGCCCAGCAGGTTTTCCAGACCCCACGCCATCCCTATACCCGGGCATTGATGAGGGCGGCCCCGAAACTCAGGGGCGGCCGACGCTCCACCATCGCCGAGGTCGCGGGCGAGCTCCCCAGCCCGCTCGCGATCCCCTCCGGCTGTCCCTTTCACCCGCGCTGTCCGATGGCGGCCGAGCGCTGCACAATCGAACTCCCGCTGAGCCGGATCGTGGACGAGGGCCATTTTTCGGCCTGCCATTTCGCCGAACAGGTTACGCCGTAAGGGGGCAGATCCCTATCGCGAGAGCTCGGTCGAACGGCCCCGAAGCCATTTCTTGGCGATGCGGCACACCATCGTGTAGGCCGGGTCGAACACGTTTCCGACGTCGTATTGTACGACCTGGCCCAACAGGTGGCTTGCCGACGTGAGAGACAGACCATAGTCGGTCGTCAGCCAAGCCAGCATCTCGGTCGTCGCATGCTGCAACGCCTGATCCAGCGGACGGGCATTGCCGACCGTGAAAATATCGTTCGCGGTTTCGCCACGCGGCCAGGTGATCTGGCGCGCTTTTTCGACCGTCAAACGGACCTCGACCTCGAAGGTGGTCTCAATGCCCGTGCCGACGATCTCACCATCCCCCTGAACCGCGTGGCAGTCGCCGAGCGCGAAAAGCGCGCCCGGGACCGCGACGGGGAACCACACCTTCGTGCCCACCCCGAACCGCCGATAATCCATGTTCCCGCCGTTTTCGGCACTGGTGGCGTTGGAGAAGGCTTGCCCTAGACGGGGCGCCACCCCGAAGCACCCGATCATCGGATCGAGGTCGAGCACGAAGCCATCGAGATCCTTCGGCGTCCGTTCCAGGCGCACCGTCAGCGCCTTCCGGTCGATCAGCCAGGTGAAGCGTTCCTTCGCGGGCAGCGATTGCACGAAAGTGGGATCGACGACGTTGGCGGCCACCGGCGAATAGGTCCAGCCCGTGTCGCGGGTGGGCGTCATGCGCAGGATCTCGACGAGCAGCGCGTCGCCGGGCTCTGCGCCGTCGACGAAGATCGGGCCGTTGACCGGGTTGGGACCGGACGCCTTGGCGACGCCGTGGCGGTCGAAACCGGCCGCGTCCAAGGTCTCGGTCACGACGATGTCGCGGCTGGCGCAGCGCAGCACGGGCTCGAATGAACCCAGGGCATTGTGCCACGTCGTGGCGTCCAAGCGATGCGTCGTCACATGAACCTCGTCAGTTGGGTCGACCCTGGCGCCGATCGTCCCCCGGCCGGCACCTGGACACACTATCGTCCAGCCAAGAGCGTGGGACAACCAGTCCCAACGGTTCATGAATCGACGCACGCAAAGGCTGGCCGCCAGCGGGCCGGCCCGCGGATCGGACGCCTCTACATGCGCCAGCGCAGCGCGGCGGTGTGGACCGGAGCGTCCCACAAAGCCAGAAGGGAATCGTCGAGCAGCGTCACGGTGATCGAACATCCCGCCATGTCGAGCGAGGTTACGTAGCTGCCCACCAGACTCCGGGCCACGGTCAGGCCGTGCGCTTCGACGATCGTGCGGGCATTCTGGTAGACGAGATAGAGTTCCATCGTCGGGGTGGCGCCGAAGCCGTTGACGAAGAGCAGCACGGGCGTGCCGGGCCGGGGTGCGAGATCGCTCAGGATGGCGCCCACCATCTCCTCGGCAATTGCTTGGGCCGGCGCGAGCGGAACGCGGCGTCGGCCGGGCTCGCCGTGGATGCCGACACCCATCTCCATCTCGGTCTCGCCGATCGCAAAGGTTGGTTTCCCTGCCGCCGGCACCGTGCAGGAGGTGAGCGCCACGCCCATGGACCGGGTCCGCCTATTGACGTCCTCCCCCAGAGCCTTGAGGTCGTCGAGCGCTCTGCCCTGCTCGGCTGCCGCGCCGGCGATCTTCTCGACCACGAGCGTGCCCGCTACGCCCCGCCGCCCGGCCGTGTAGAGTGAATCCTCCACCGCGACGTCGTCATTGATGATCACGGTTTCGATCCGGCGGCCCGACATCTCGCGCCCCATGTCGAAATTCATGATGTCGCCCTCGTAGTTCTTGACGATGAACAGGCAGCCGGCGCCCGTGTCGACCGCTTCCACCGCTGCCATCATCTGGTCGGGCGTGGGCGCGGTAAAGACATGGCCCGGACAGGCGGCGTCGAGCATACCGGTTCCGACGAAGCCGGCATGCAGAGGCTCGTGACCCGATCCGCCGCCCGAGATCAGCCCGACCTTGCCGGCCGCGAGACTCCGGCGCCGCACGAACTTGCGTTCCTCACCGAGCAGCACGAGATCGGCATGGGCGGCCGCGAAGCCTTCGAGGCTTTCGGCGAGGATCGTATCGACCGAATTGATCAGCTTCTTCATGGAATTTTCTCCGGCATGGAGCGAGCGGCTGTCGGGGAAACCCGGGCGAATTTCGCTAGGTTCGTCGCGAAATCTTGGACCATCTGCTGGTATTCGCGATTGCGGTCTTCGTCGCCGAGGTCGGGGACGACGATGTGGAGGGTACGGTGCCGCGGTCCGGCAGCCGCAAGCCCAACCAGGCGGCGCGGATGGGCGGCCGCATAGGCGGTGAGGAAGCGCTGCCGTTCGGCAGGCGAGAAATGACAGACGTCGAAGATCGTTTGGACGTGCAGAGCCGGGATCGGCACCGGATAGGCTGGATTAGTGATCTGGCTGACGAAGCTGCGTGCCTTTTCGAGCGCTTGCGCGAGCCTCTGCCGGGTCCCGGACGGCCGCCGTTCCAGCACCTCCTGCAGGATCGCCTTGTAGGTCGCGATGGCCGTGACCGGCACGGCCCCTGGCCCGCTTTTGGACGGCTCGCTCATGATGTCGTTCGAGGGGAATGGGCCGCGATGGCGCGTTTTGCCGCCGAGACGTCGGCCGCCGACATCGACAGGATGCGAAGGCCCGCGTCGAGAAGATGCGGGATGATGGCCGGATCGCCGCCGGCGTCGCCGCAGAGCGAGACCTTGCGCGTGCTGCGCCCCCCATGGGCCGCCACGATGGCGATCAACTTCAAGACCGAAGCATCGGCCGGGGTCGCAAGATCGGCGAGCGCCGCGACGTCGCGCCCGGCCGCCAGGGTATATTGGACGAGATCATTCGAACCGATCGAATAAAAGGCAGCATCGAAGCGCTCCGGCGTGACCGCCACGGCCGGGACCTCGACCATGATGCCAAGCGCCGGACGGCGATGCACGAGCCCTTCTCGCCCCAGCTCTTGGCAGGCCTCGTCGAGGATGCGGCTGGCCGCCTCGATCTCCGCCGGGATCGATACCATCGGCAGCATGATCTCGATCGGGCCGTCCGCGGCTGCCCGGGCCAGCGCCCGCAGTTGCACTTTGAACAAAGCCGGATGCCGCAGGCTCAGCCGAATCCCCCTTATGCCGAGGAAGGGATTACGCTCGCCCTCGACCGTGATGCCTGAAATCGGCTTGTCGCCGCCGGCGTCGAGCGTTCGGATCGTCACGGGCCGACCGGCCGCCCAGCGCACGATCCGCGCATAGACGGCGTACTGGGCTTCCTCGTCGGGCAAGGCCGCACCGGCGAACAGAAGCTCGGTGCGGACCAAGCCGATGCCGTCACAGATTGCGGGGTCGAGCGCGTCGAGTTCGGCCGGATCGCCGATGTTGAGCATGACTGAAACCCTGGTCCCGTCGGCCATGCGGGCCGGCTGAGTGAGAGCCGCCTGCCCGGCCTTGAGTCCGGACGCCCGAACCGAGCGGCGGTGTTCGAGATCGGCCCGCATGTCCGGGTCGGGATCGATGACGAGGACACCTCGCCCGCCGTCCAGAAGAGCCGGCGCCCCGAACCGTTGCGCCGCCTCCGCCTTCTCCAGGCCGACCAGCATGGGCACCCCGCGGGCACGGGCCAGCATGGCGACGTGGCTCGTGGGACTGCCCTCGACGAGCGCGATCCCGCCACCTTGCCAGTCGGTCGCCAGAAATTGCGACGGGGTCAGGTCCGTGGCGATCACGATCGCACCCGAGCGGATTTGGGGCACGCCGCCGCCGACGAGGAGGGCCAGAACGCGATCGCGAATGTCCGCAAGGTCAGTCGCACGGGCACGGAAATATTCGTCATTGCCGGATCGGTAGCCGGCGATCTCCGTCTCCATCGCGGCGGTCCAGGCCGCGGCGGCCGGAACGCCGCCCGCAACGGCCTCGAAGGCGGCTTCGGACAGCGCCGGATCATCGAGCATGGCGATCTGAAACTCGATCAAGGCGGCGGCCTCGGCCGTCAGGCGCGACTCCAGGATTTCAAGGTCGCCGATCGCGGACGCGACGGCGCTTCGTAACGCTTCGGCCTCCTCTTCGACCGAACCTTTGGACCGGGGCGCCTCAGGGGCCCGCGTGAGGACCTGCAGGGGCCCGGCCGCAAAGCCTGGAGCCGCCGGACGGCCCTTGAGGTGGATGGCGTCGGCCACCCGTCAATCCTCGCCGAATTTCTGGGCCACGAGATCGACCACGGCGACCAGCGCGCCCTCGGCGTCGCTGCCTTCGGTCCGAAAATGCAGCGTCGATCCCTTAGGGGCTTTCACGCGCATGACCTTCACGGGGCTCTTGGCGTCGGTCCATGGGCCGTCGGGTTCGAGCGCGAATTCCACCGACGAGGTGAACCGCTTGGCGAGTTGCGTGAGCTTCACCGAAGGCCGGGCATGCAGCCCGACTTCATTTTCGAGAACCACGCTGGCAGTTTTAGGCATTCCAAGCTCCGGCACGTATCCCATTCCGTTTTGATTCAAACACCCGTCAATTCCTCGGCCGTCTCGCGCACGACGGCCAGCGGCGAGCCGCCCGAGGCTTCGGTCGCGGCGATCACCGCTCCCTCGACGATAGGCGCGTTACACACCACGACCCGGCCACGACGCGCTTCAGGCAGCATCTCGATGGCCATCTCGCTGTTGCTTTCCGCCCCACCGAGATCGACCAGGATGGCGACTCCCGCCTCGGACCAGGCCGCGTCGATCGCAGCGATGATCCGTTCGACCGATGTACCGAGACCGCCCTCGAGATCACCGCCCGCGTAGGCAAGTGGAACGCGATCACCCACCATCTGGCGCACCATGTCGGCGGCCCCCTCGGCAATCTTGGGCGAATGCGAAACGATCACGATGCCGACGTTGGCCATGGTCTACTGCCCCACTTCTTTGCAGATCGCGCCAATCATCCAGGCGCAGGATTGCGCGCCCGGATCGACGTGGCCGATCGATCGCGCACCCAGGAAGGACGCGCGGCCCCGCGTCGCCTGAACCTGCGCGGTCGCCTCCGCGGCGGCCTCGGCAGTCAGAGCCAGGGCGGCCGGACCGGCCCCTCCGGCGAGCGCCTCTTGAACCGGCACCAAGACGTCGATCATGGTCTTCTGTCCGAGATCTGACTTTCCCCGTGCTTTGACGGCCCTGATGGCGCCGTCGAGTGCGGCAGCCAGGTCACGGCGGCTCGGCTCGGGCGGCAGCGCTTTGCCGAGTTCCATGGCGAGCGTGCCGTAGAGCGGGCCCGATGCGCCCCCGACCTTCATGACGAGCTGCAGCCCGACGGCCTTCAACACCTCGCCCACAGGCTTGCCGGCCTGATTGGGGAGGTCGGCAAGCACCGCTTCCATGCCGCGCTTCATGTTGAAGCCGTGGTCGCCGTCGCCGATCGCCTGGTCGAGCAGCGTCAGCTCTGCTGTACGATCGATGATCACGCGGGCCGCCGCCTCGACAAGCCTCTTGATGTCAGCTCCGCTCCCGCTCATCGATTTGGCGCTCCCTGCATGCGCACGCGTCGGCCGGCCGCATCGAACACGAGGGGCTCGAGCAGATCGACGGACACCGCATCGCCTTCCGTCAACCCGACTTCGGGATCGACCAGCGTGACCAGCATGGCGCCGCCAAGGTCGATGTGCAGGTGGCTCTGGCCGCCCAAGGGTTCGACCCGACGGATGCGGCCGTCGGGCGGACGGCCGCCTGCACGACGCACGGCGACATGTTCGGGTCGCACGCCAAGGATGGAGGCCTCTCCGGGCAAGGGCAGATCTGGGAAATGCGAGCGGGACAGCAGATTGATGGAGGGAGAGCCGAGCCGCGTCGCCACATAGGCGCTCGACGGATCGCGATAGATTTCGCGCGGCCTTCCCATCTGAACGAGCCGGCCGGCCTCGATGACGCCGATCCGGTCCGCCATGGTCATGGCCTCGATCTGGTCATGCGTCACATAGAGCATGGTGGCACCCAGATCGCGCTGGATATGCTTGAGCTCGAGCCTGAGATCGGCGCGCAGCTTGGCATCGAGCGAGGAGAGCGGCTCGTCCATCAGATAGATCGACGGGTTGCGCACCAGCGCGCGGCCGATCGCCACCCGCTGCATCTGGCCGCCCGACAGCCGCGTCGCGGAATTCTCGAGCTTGTCCTCGATCCGCAGGAGCTTGGCCACCTGTTCGACGCGTGCCCGCACGGCCGACTCGGTCATGGGTCGCAGCGGCGAGCGCAACGGAAAAGCCAGATTGTCGAAGACCGAAAGATGGGGGTAGAGCGAATATTGCTGGAACACGAAGGCGACGTCGCGGGCCGCCGGCGCTGCCCGGGTTACGTCCAGGCCCGCGATGGTGATGCGTCCCGTGTCGGGGCGCTCGAGCCCGGCGACGAGCCGCAAAATCGTGGTCTTTCCGACACCCGTCGGCCCCAGCAGAACGACGAATTCGCCTTCGGCGACGCTCAAGGAGAGGTCGGCCACGGCCTCGACCGAACCGAAACGCTTCGACACACGCTCCAGCCGGATCTCAGCCATGCCCGGCTCCCCCATCCGTGATCCGCTGGAGCGCACGGCCGCTCGCCTCGTCGAACAGCGAGATCCGGTCCGCCACGAAGTCGAGACCGACGGTCGAGCCTTCCGCGACCGGAACCGTCGCATTCAGCCGAACCCGAATCGGCCCGAGCGGCGTCCGAACGGTTACGATCTGCATCGTGCCGAGATAGTCCGATCCATAGACCGTGCCGCGCACCACGCCCCGATCGGCGAGCCTGACGTGCTCGGGCCTTATGCCGAGGACGTAATCGCCCGGCGGATGGTCGGCGCTCAGCGGTCGCACCACTTGACGGGCATCGCCCAGTTGGACGGTGTCGGTGCCCCGCGCGATCGGGCCCCGAAACGGCAGCAGGTTCATCGGCGGCTGGCCAATGAAGTCGGCCACGAAGAGCGTGGCCGGATGATCGTAGATATCCTGCGGCCGGCCGAGTTGCTCGATCATTCCGCCATTCATGACCGCGATCGTGTCGGCCATCGACATGGCCTCGATCTGGTCGTGGGTGACATAGACGGTGGTGGCCCTAAGCCGATCGTGCAGCCCTCGAAGCTCGCCGCACATCACGTGCCGGAACTCGCTGTCGAGTGCTCCCAAGGGTTCGTCCATCATGAAGGCCTTGGGCTCGCGCACGATGGCTCTGCCGAGCGCCACGCGCTGGCGGTCGCCACCCGACAAGCCGCCGACGGGCCGGTCGAGCAGCGGGACGATACGCAAGATGCGCGCCGCTTCCTCGACGCGTCGGCGGATCTCAGCCCGCGGCGTTCCGATATTCTTGAGCGGATAGGCGATGTTGTTGCGCACGCTCATGTGGGGGTAGAGCGCGAAGAGCTGGAACACCATGGCGATGTCGCGCGACGAGGCCCGCCGGAAGGTCACGTCCTCGCCGCCAAGGGTGATGGACCCAGCGCTCGGCAGTTCGAGCCCCGCGATCATCCGCAAGGTCGTGGTCTTCCCGCAGCCGGACGGTCCGAGCAGGCAGAAGAAGCCGCCGTCTTCGACCGTGAACGTCGAGCCCCGCACCGCCTGGAAGGCGCCGAAGCTCTTTTCGAGGTCTTGCACTCTGATCTCGGCCATCGGCTCACTCCGGCAGTTTGGAGCCGACGATGAAGAGGGCCGTGCCGGCCAACGTCACCACGAAGGAATAGCTGAAGAGCTCGAGCCAGAACGGTTGCACCATCATGGCGATGCCGCCGACGATCAGCGCGGTGGCGGCCCGTTCGGCGGTGCGGCGCGGCGAAAGGCGCCGGCGCGGCGGGGCGGTCGCTGCCGCCGTGGACTGATCGAGTCCGCTCATTTGCGCACCGCCCCAAACGTGATGCCGCGCAGGAGGTGCTTGCGCAGCAGCACGGTGAACAGCACGATCGGGATGAGGAACAAGGTGGTGGCGGCCGCGACCGCGGGCCAGTCCTGGCCGCCCTCGCCGATGATGAAGGGGATGAAGGGAGGCGTCGTCTGGGCGTCGCCCGAGGTCAGCAGCACCGCGAAGGCATATTCGTTCCAGGCGAAGATCATGCAGAAGATCGCAGTGGCGGCGATCCCGGTGGCGGCCTGGGGCAGGACCACCTTGCGGAAGGCCTGCAGCCGCGTGTAGCCGTCGATCATCGCGGCCTCCTCGTATTCGCGCGGGATCTCGTCGATGAAGCCCTTGAGCAGCCATACCGCGAGCGACACGTTGACGGCCGTATAGAGCAGGATCATGCCGAGCCGCGTATCGGTCAGGCCGAGCTCGCGGTACATGAGATAGATCGGGATCGCGACCGCGATCGGCGGCATCATCCGGGTCGACAGGATGAAAAACAGCAGATCGTCCCTGAGCGGCACCTTGAAACGGGAAAACCCATAGGCCGACAGCGTGCCGAGGCCCACCGCCAGGACCGTCGAGCAGACCGCGATGATGATGGAATTGACGAAGCGCGGCAGGAATTTCGACGAAGAGACGACCACCATGCCGCGTTCGCGTGCGATCGACTCGCAGGTGCCGCTGGGGGCCGGCAGGCCGTCGAGATAAGCGCGCGTCTGCCGCGAGCGCTCGGTCAAGAGGTTGCAATAGCCTTCGAGCGAGGGGGCGAACAGGATCTTGGGCGGGTAGCTGATCGCATCGGTGGGTGTCTTGAAGGCGGTCAGTGCGATCCACAGCAGGGGCACCATGGTGACGACGGCGTAGAGGATGACCACGAAACCGGCGATCCGCTTCGTCGCGGCGCTGGGCGCCACGACCGAATGGGCGCTCGATGAGGGCAGGACGCTGCTCATCGGGCCTTCACCTTGTTGAGCGTCTTCACATAGATGTTGGCGAGGCCGAAGACCGTGACGAAGAGGATGATGGCGAGCGCCGAGGAATAGCCGGTGCGCCACTTTTCGAAGGCTTCGCGCTTCAGCGTGATCGACACCACCTCCGTGGTCGAGCCCGGCCCGCCTCCGGTGAGGAGGTTCACCATGTCGAACATCTTGAAGTTCTCGATGCCGCGGAACAGCACCGCCAGCATGATGAAGGGCAGCGCCATCGGCACCGTGATGGTCCAGAACTGCCGCCAGGGCGAGGCTCTGTCGACCTCCGCGGCCTCATAGATGTAGTCCGGAATGGACCGGAGCCCCGCCAGACAGATCAGCATCACGTAAGGGGTCCACATCCAGGTATCGACCAGCACGATGGCCCACGGCGAGAGATGGACGTCCCCCAGCATCTGGAAAGACGAGGGCGGCACGCCGGTGACGAAGGAGACGACGTAATTGAAGAGGCCGGTCTGCGGTTGGTAGAGGAAGGTCCAGAAATTCCCCACCACCGCGGGCGAGAGCATCATCGGCAGCAGGATCACGGTCGTCCACACGCCGTGATGGCGGAACTTCTTGTCGATCAACCAGGCCAGAATGAAACCGAGGAGCGTCTGCAGCACGATGGTCGAGACGACGAACCGCGCCGTGACCTGCATGGCGGCCCAGATGTCGGGGTCGGACAGAATATCGCGGTACCATTGCAAGCCGACATCGACCAGCGGGGCATTGGCGCGGTTTGCGCGATAATTCGTGAAGGACAGCCGGATCGTCCATATCAGGGGAAAGATGTTGATCGCCAGCAGAAGCACGATGGTGGGCGCGATGAAGATCCAGGCCACGGCGCGGTCCGACAGGCCTCTGGCCCTGCGGGCTAGGGCGCTGCGCTCGGCCAGGGCCGCGCCGGCGGCAATACGCTGCGGTTCGATCGACAGATTCATCGAGAGGGCTCGCGAGGGCTTCGCATCATGTCTTGAAGAAGATCCTGGATCATAGATCTTCGATAGAGATTCTCGTCCGCCACGCCATCTTCTCCGCTTGAAGAAGATGGCGCGTGCCGCGGAGTGAGACGTCGCTCAGATCTTGCCTTCTTCCTTGAAGACTTTCTGCCAGTCCTGGACCAGGAGATCCAAGGCCTGCTTGGCGGTGCCCTTGTCGGCCACGACATAGTCATGCACGCGTTTTTGCATGTCGAGCAGCAGCTCGGCATAGGAGGGCTCGGCCCAGAAATCCTTGACGATTTCCATCGATTTCACGAAATCGGGCGCGAAGGGCGCACTCTTCAGAAAGCCGGGCGCCTGGACCACCGCTTTGTGGGCCGAATAGCCGCCGAGCTCCC
The DNA here is from genome assembly GCA_964245915.1 of uncultured Lichenihabitans sp. Taxonomy (GTDB): domain Bacteria; phylum Pseudomonadota; class Alphaproteobacteria; order Rhizobiales; family Beijerinckiaceae; genus Lichenihabitans. Next base: position 68,140 of record CAXTOT010000009.1, read on the forward strand.
ACCATTTCTGCTGCACGGCGGGCTGGGCAAACCACTTGATGTAGCGCAGCGAATCGTCCCGCTTGTCCGAATAGGACACGACCGAGATGCCCTGTCCGCCGAGCTGGGTGAAATGGCTGTTGGGACCCGCGGGATTGACGAAGAACCCGATCTTCTCCCCGCCGACATTCGGGTCCTTGTACAGGCCGGGGAAGAAGGCGAACCAGTTCATCTGCATCGCGACCTGGCCCGATTTGAAGGCATCGAGGCCTTCCGACATATAGGCATTGGTCATGCCGGGCGGCGTGCAGCATTTGTAGAGCTCTTTGTAAACCTCGAGGCCCTTGACGGCGCCGGCCGAGTTGACGATGCCGTCCATGTGATACGGCTTCTTCGGGTCGTCGTAGTTGAAACCGTAATTATACATGGCGTTGGTGACGCCCATGGTAATTCCCTCGGAACCGCGCTCGGTGAAGATGTAGGCGCCGTAGACGGTCTTGCCGTCGATGTTGCGGCCCTGAAAGAATTCCGCGACTTGCTTCAATTCATCGTATGTCGACGGCGGCCCGAGATCGCGGCCATATTTCTTCTTGAATTCCGCCTGCAGTTCGGGGCGCGAGAACCAATCTTTGCGATAGGTCCAGCCGACCGCATCCGCCATGGCGGGCAGAGCCCAGTAGTTCGGCGAATTCTTGGGCCATTCGGAATAACCCAGGACGGTCGCGGGCATGAAGTCATCCATCGAGATCTTTTCTTTCTCGAAGAAGGTGTTCAGCTTGACGTAGTGACCATTCTCGGCCGAGCCGCCAATCCACTGGCTGTCGCCGATGATCAGATCGCAATGTTTGCTGTGCGTATTGAGCTCGTTGAGGAAACGGTCGGCGTAAGACGTCCAGGGGACGAACTCGTAGTTCATCTTGATGCCGGATTCGGCCGTGAAATCCTTGCCGAGTTCGACCAGTGCATTGGCCGGGTCCCAGGCCGCCCAGCACAACGTCAACGATTTGTCCTCGGCGCGCGCGTGACCGGCGGCAAGCATCCCGAGTCCAACAGCCATAATAAGCGCTTTAACCTTCATCACACCCTCCCTGATCCTCGTCTGTGCGAGGTCGTTGCTCACCGGCGAAGAACCGGCGAAATGCGGCGTTTCCCTTCGGTGGGCGAACCCACTCCGCGGACCGAGGCCCGCTTGTTAAGCGTTTTGTTTAGTAAAACGCAGTTCACTTAACAACGCAAGGGCGTTTCAACCTGGAGAGCGGGCCTCCTAACGGTCGCGACGCACCGGCGAGCGCTCGGCTGTTGGAGGGACCTGAAAGGGAGAGCGCATGTCGGCGAGCCTGCCGCAAAAGGCCCCGTTTGCTTCACGCTTCTTCACGTTGGCTCGGCACAGACGAAACAGACGCCAGATAGCGTCCTTCCTCCGGAGCATCGATGCCGTAGAGGAAAGAAGTTTTTGATTGGCACGGGCATTGATCGGGTACGCGGTCTTGGCATCGCGCCGGTCGCGCGGCTTTGGACGGGCTCGAGCTCCACCCCCTCCCTTTAATCGAGGCAACATCATGAGAGCCGAAATCGTGGGTGTTCTATGCTGCCTGGCAATGTGGATCTTGCCCGTCACCGCCATCATTGTCTTCGAGCTTTTGGACGAGCGCCGATCGAACAAACACGGCATTCAACGCCAGGTCCGGACAGCGATGCGACGTCCCGACGCTGCGTCGAGCGGCACGCGGGTGGCGTTGATCCGCCACGGCCGACGACGCGTTGCCTAGCTCGAATCCGAACCCGCGTGAGGGCTGGCCTGCAGCTCTGTTATGGGAAAAGCCGGCAAACGTCGGACAATTTGATTCTGTTTCCGATGTCGCGCAGCTTCCCCTCACGAAGCTGGCGCTGCTCTATGCGGAGAACGCTCGCGGCAAGACCACCCTGGCCGCGATCCCGCGATCCTTCGGCTGTGGCGGTCCGAGCCTGATCACCGAGCGCAAGCGGCTCGGCTCCGCGAATAATCCTCGGATGGTCATTGGCAGGTCTCCAGCAACTTGCTTGATCCAGCCTTTGCGTAACCATCCAGCTGTGGACCCACAAAAGTTACGGCTGGCTCGCGTAATATTGGGCCGCTTGGTCCATCTCGTCGGGCGTCATCTGCCGGGCGACATTGCGCATCTGCTGGCTGATGTCGTTGCGGCGGGCGCCCGTTGCAAAGGCCTGCAACTGCGCCTTGATGTAGACCGGCGACTGGCCTTCGAGCCAGGGGCTGCCGGCCTTGTTGTCGAGGCCGCCGTGGCAGGACGCGCAGGGTGCGATGTTGCGCATGGGCGCGCCGTTGACGACGATGCGCGGCGCCGGCGTGCCGATGTCGGGATGGTAGCCCGGCAGGCGCGGCAGGTAAGCGTAGTACGCCGCAAGATCCACCATGTCCTGCTCGCTCAGCACGAGCGCGAACGGCGTCATCACGGCATTGACCCGGGCGCCGGCTTTGAAATCCCGCAATTCCTTGTAGATGACCCCCGGGTACTGCCCGGCGAGGTTGGGGGAATTGGCCTGGCTCACCCCGTTGGGGCCGTGGCAGATGGCGCATTGCAGCGCCAGCGTGGCGCCGCGGCCGATGGCGATCGGGCTCGGATGGGTCAGCATGGCGGAGGTCATAACCACGGCCGAGGTCCTGAAATCCGGCAGGATCGGAGCGGCGGCCGATTGAGGCCGGGGCACGCCTGCCGCGCTGCAGATGGCGTCCCAAAGGCTGGTCAGCTTGAGATCGGGCTGGGCATAGGGCAGCAGGACCAGACCCGCGAGCGCCGCCAGGCCCGCAAAGGCAGCCGTCAGCCCCACGCTGGTGGTGAACCAGGGGTTTTTCAGCGAGAAGAGGCGTCCGTCGCTCATCGCCCCTCTCCCACATAGACGGCCGGCACAGAGGTGCCCGTCAGGGCCAGCAATTGGGCGATGGGAAAGCCGTAGTTCACCACCGTGAGGCCGACCATCAGGGTCAGCCAGAGCGCATAGCCGTTGAGCGCCACCGGCACGGTCACGGGCGGATGGATGGCGACGCTGAAGCGGTAGGGTCCGGGGTCCACCCTCGGCGCCATCTGGCCGCGGACCAGCACCGTGATGAACAGGATGCCCGAGACGACCAGGATGAGGCCGCCGAAGGTCGAGATCGTCACTGATAGAGCTTCGGGGGCAAGCGCGGCGTTGCTGAAGTCGAAATAGGCCATGCGGCGCGGCATCCCCAAGATGCCGACATAGTGCCAGGGGAAGGTCGTCACGATCATGCCCACGAACCACAGCCAGAGCTGGATGCGCATCAGTCGGAAATCCGCGAAGGCGCGGCCCGTGATATGGGGCCACAGGTCGTAGGCAATCGCGAAATACATGATCACGATGGCGCCACCGAAGATGAGGTGGAAGTGGCCGGTGATCCACTGGGTGTTGTGGATGCTGGAATCGAGCTGGTAGCTCATGTTGATGAGCCCGCCGGCGCCGCCAAAGCCGAGCATGATGAACGAGAAGGCGACCGCCAGCATCATCGGATTGCCCCAGGGCAGCGCCCCGATCCAGCCGAACGGCCCTTTGCCACCACGTAGCCGGCCCGCGATCTCGGCCGAGGCGCAGATGGTGAACACGGTCAGCAGGGTCGGCAGCGCCACCAGCGCGGTCAGCGCCGAATGCATGAACTTGAAGCCGGCCCCGACTTGTGGATCGGCGAACAGGTGATGCACCCCGATCGGCATCGCCACCACGAGGAACAGGATGAAGGAAATGCGCGCCATGGCGTCGCTGTACAGCTTGCCCCCGATGGCGCGCGGGATGATCGTGTAATAGGCGATATAGGCGGGCATCAGCCAGAAATAGACGATGGCATGCAGCGTCCAGGAGAAGAAGACCCGCGCGAGGCCCGCATCGATGGTGGAGCGCAACCCGACCGCCACGGGCAGGATCTGCAGCAGCAGTTCCAGCGCGGCCCCGACCGCGGTCCAGCCCCAGAGGTAGGAGCCCGCCACATTGGCAAACATGGCAAGCGGCACCGGCACCCCGGGGTTGGCGCGCTTCCACACCCGCAGATTCACGGACATCAGCGCCACCCAGATCCACGAACCCACGACCACCAGCACGATGCCGAGATAGTAGAAGGGGCTGCCGATCAGCGGCGGATAGAAGGTGTAGAGCACCGAGGCGAAGCCGAGCGAGACCGGCACCATGGCCATCACGGCGCCCACGACCACCAGCCAAAAACCGGCCCAGGCCCAGCGGCGCCCCACGAGCGGCTGGTTCAGTGCGATCTCGCTGATCGCATAGCCGAACCCCATGGCGACCAGGGTCGGGAACACGTAGCCCATCACGGTGCCGTGGGCCGTCACGGCCCGATAATACCATTCCGGATTGCTGATCCAGGTGGCCAGCGGGCTGCGGATGAACATCTGCCAGGCGCCGAGCAGCAGGGCCAGCCCGAACACCCCGAAGGCGAGCCAGAAATGGGCCAGGACGAGCCGCTTGCTACTCAACACAGGTCAGTCTCCGTCCGCCGGAAGCCTTGGCCAGGAAAGCGGCCCTGTCGATAACCTGGACCTTGGCCCACATGCCCTGGTGGCCAACGCCGCAGAACTCCTGGCACGGCATGGCGTGGTCGCCCGGCTTGTCGAAGCGGGTGCTGAGCACCGACACATAGCCTGGGATCAGCATGGTGTTGACGTTGGTGCCCTCGATCAGCAGCCCATGCACCACGTCGGCGCTGGTGGCGCGCAGCGTAAGCTGTGTGTCGGTCGGCACCACGAGGCATTGCGGCGTGAAGGAATATTGCTGGCCGATCGCCCGCACCGTCACCGAGCCATCGGGCTCGAGCGCGCTCCCGAGATTGCTTTCGACGAATTCACCCGCGATGTGCAGCGTGGTCGGATCCGCGGTCTCGACGCGCTTCTGCGGCATCGAGGCCTGATGGATCCCGCTGAAGGCCGCAATGCCGGCCAGCACCACGATGACCACGATGGAGACCGTGGCCCAGCGCCGTTCGGTTCGGGCCGCGACGGCCGCACCGTCATCATGCGTGTCGGAGACCGTCATTGCGCGGAGCCGCGCGGCAGAAAGACCAGCAGGTAGAAGGCGAACCAGAGCGCCACCACGACCGCCGTCGCGAGGCCAGCCAGCACCGCCGCGCCGCTTGGGCCACGGCGCACGATCTCGTCGACGGCCTCGTGCTCCGGGACAGCGGGTGGCGGCGATGGCGGTGCGGTGTTGATCATGTCGACCTTCAATCCAGCGGGGCGGCGCGCAACTCGTTCGCCTGGGCGGCGCCGACCGCGGAGCCGCGATTGCCCCAGGACGTGCGGATGTGGGTGACCACGGCCGCGACCTCGTTGTCGGAGAGCGACTGGGCGAAGGGCGGCATGCCATACGGCATCGGATTGCCCGCCGTGCCCGGCGGATAGCCGCCGTTGAGCACCATGCGGACCGCATTGACCGAGGAGGCCATTTGGATCGATTGGTTGCCGGCGAGCGGGGGATAATGGGGCGGCTTGCCCTGGCCCTCGGGGCCGTGGCAGCTGCCGCATTGCCGGTCATAGACGGTCTTGCCGAGGCTGAGCAGCAAGCTGCCCTCGGCATTCGGTACCGTGGCGGCGGGCATTCCGGGCGGGCTGCCCTGGGCGAGGCCCTTGAGGTAGACCGCCATGGCGTGGGTGTCGGCGTCCGACAGATATTGCAGGCTGTTGTAGACGACCTCGGCCATGGGACCGTAGACGGCGCCGCGTGCCGACACGCCGGTGCGGAGCAGGTCGGAGATGTCCTTGATGCTCCAATCGCCGAGGCCGGCCTCATGGTTGGAGGTCAGCGAGGGCGCGTACCAATTCTGCATCGGGATCAGGCCACCCTGGAAGGCATCCGACTCGGAACTGCCGCCGAGCGCGTTGATGGCGGTGTGGCACATGCCGCAATGGCCGAGGCCGCCCACCAGATAGGCGCCCCGGTTCCAGTCGTCGGATTTTGTCGCATCGGGCTTATACTCGCCCTCCGAGAAGAACAGCGTGCGCCAGCCGAGGATCAGCGAGCGGTTGTTATAGGGGAAGCGCAGGTCGTGCGGCCGGTCCGCCTGTTTCACCGGCGGGACGGATTTGAGGTAGGCGAAGATGGCGTCGCTGTCGGCCCGCGTCACCTTGGTGTAGGAGCCGAACGGCATGGCGGGATACAGCAGGCCGCCGTCCGGAAAACGCCCCGTATGCATGGTGCCGTAGAACTGATCGGCGGTCCATCGGCCGATGCCGGTCTGGGCATCTGGGGTAATGTTCGAGGTGTAGATCGTGCCGAAGGGCGTCGGCATGGGGCGGCCGCCGGAGAACAGTTTCCCCTCGGGCGCCGTGTGGCAGGCCACGCAATCGCCCGCGCGGGCGAGATATTCGCCATTGGCCACGACCGCGGGATCGGGTTTTGCCGGCGGCGTCTGGGCGGCGGCGCCTGTGCAGAGAGCCGCCGCAAGTGCGAGAGCGGCCGGTGCGATCGAGAGGAGCCGGGTGAGGCTGGGCGAGATTCGCACGGTCATGCCCTCAGTTCGCCTCGCTGCCACACGCGAAGGGCAGTGCGAAACTGCCTTTCGGGGATGGCGACGGATTTTGGGGAGCGGGCCGTGCCGACAGCCAAGCCGCGATGGCCTTGACATCGTCCTCGGTGAGATGGCCCGCCACGACCTGCATGCAGTCCGGCGCCAGCGCGGTTCGGGTGCCGTAGCGCCAGGCGCCGAGCTGCGCACTGATATAGCTGGCCCGCAGGCCGAGCAGGCCCGGAATGCCGGGCTCCTGGCCCGTGAACGACGGCCCGTGGCAGCTCGAACAGGCCGGAATGCCGCGCGCAAAATCGCCTTGCGTCACCAAGGCTTCGCCATGGGCGAGAATCGCGGGGCTGACCACCGGGACAGCAGACTCCGGAAAGGGCGGTCGCTGCCCCGCAAAATAGTCCGCGATCGTGTGGAGGTAGTCGTCGGGCAGGAATTCGAGCAGATAGTTCATCGGCGGATAGCGGCGCCGGCCATCCTTGAAGGCGAGCAACTGGTTGTAGAGATAGCCGGCCGGCTTGCCGGCGAGGCGGGGAAAGTAGATGTCGCCTGTGCCCTGGCCCTGCGCGCCGTGACAGGCCGCGCAGGCCTGGACGCGCGCCGCGATCGTGTCGGGCGCGGGATCGTTCGATTGTGCCCAGGCGCCACCCTGGAGGAAGCCGACCAGCGCCAACGAAACGAACAAGGGACGCAGGTGCTTGGCCAAGTCTTGTGTCCTGAAATCGAGATGGTTGACGAGCAGACGTTTTCGCTTTCGATCGGTGATCGTTCCGCGCCGTGGAACTCATCTCCTACCGTCTATTTATAACTTATGTTGCGGAATCGCGTCATTCTCGGACGTCAAACACACCGATTGCGCCGTTAGCCTCGGCTCTGCCCATCAAAGAACCTTCCAGCGCCAATTGCGTACCTCCGGCAAGTCGATGCCGTGTTGATCGATATAGCGGCGGTGTTCGACCAGCTTGTCGCTGATCATCTGCTTGGCATAGGCGGCCAGGGAGCCGAGCCGCGGCACCCGGTCGATCGCATCGACGACCAAATGGTAGCGGTCGAGGTGGTTGAGGACGACCATGTCGAAGGGCGTCGTCGTGGTGCCTTCCTCGTTGAAGCCATGGACGTGGAAGTTCCCATGGTTGGTGCGATTGTAGATCAGCCGGTGGATCAGGGTCGGGTAGCCGTGGAAGGCGAAGATCACCGGCTTGTCGGTGGTGAAGAGGACGTCGAAATCCGCGTCCGCGAGGCCGTGTGGATGCTGGGCTTTCGGCTGCAACGTCATGAGGTCGACCACGTTGACGACCCGCACCTTGAGGTCGGGAAGGTGCTGGCGCAGCAGGTCCACGGCCGCCAGGCATTCGAGGGTCGGTACGTCGCCCGCGCAGGCCATGACCACATCGGGCTCGTGGCCGCGATCGTTGCTAGCCCATTCCCAGATGCCCAACCCGCGTTCGCAATGTTTGATGGCGGCGTCCATGTCGAGCCATTGTGGCTCCGGCTGCTTGCCGGCCACGATGACGTTGATGCGGTCCCAACTGCGCAGGCAATGGTCGGTGACCCAAAGCAGGGTATTGGCGTCCGGCGGCAGGTAGATCCGCACCGTGTCGGCCTTCTTGTTGGCCACGTGGTCCATAAAACCAGGATCCTGGTGGCTGGAGCCATTGTGGTCCTGCCGCCAGACGTGGCTGGTCAAAAGATAGTTGAGCGACGCGATGGGCCGGCGCCATTCCACCTCGCGGCTCGTCTTCAGCCATTTGGCGTGCTGGTTGAACATCGAATCCACGATGTGGATGAAGGCTTCGTAGCAGGAGAACAGGCCGTGACGGCCGGTCAGCAGATAGCCTTCCAGCCAGCCCTGGCAGGTATGCTCGCTGAGGATCTCCATGACGCGCCCGTCCTGGCTGAGGTGCTCGTCGTCGTCGGCGTTCGTCGCGGCGTCCCAGTCCCGTCCCGTGACCTCGAACAGGGCCTGCAGGCGGTTTGACGCGGTCTCGTCGGGGCCCATGACGCGGAAATTCCGCGCCTCCGCGTTGAGCCGCATGACGTCGCGCAAGAAACCGCCCATCACCAGGGTGGCCTCGCCATCGGTCTGCCCGGGGTGGACGACCGGCAGAGCATGGGTGGTGAAATCGGGCATGCGCAAGGGACGCTTCAGCGCGCCGCCGTTGGCATGCGGGTTCGCGCTCATGCGCCGTTCGCCGACCGGGGCGAGCGCCGCGATTTCGGCGCGAAGGCGCCCGGCGTCATCGAACAGTTCTTCGGGCCGGTAGCTGCGCATCCACTCTTCCAAAGCCGCGATATGGCCCGGCTTGGCCATGTCGCTGATCGGCACCTGATGCGAGCGCCAGGAGCCCTCCGTCTTGAGCCCGTCGACGAATTTTGGCCCCGTCCATCCTTTGGGGCTGCGCAACACGATCATGGGCCAAAGCGGCCGCGTCGTGGAGGCGCCCGAGCGGGCCGCCTCCTGGATGGCGCGGATCTCGGCGGTGGCGCGATCGAGGGCCGCCGCCATGGCTTGGTGCATGAGCGCCGGGTCGTCGCCTTCGACGAAGATCGGACTATGGCCAAACCCGGTCAGCAGAGCCGTCAGTTCCTCGGCGGTGATCCGCGCCAAGATGGTCGGATTGGCGATCTTGAAGCCGTTAAGGTGCAGGATGGGCAGTACGGCGCCGTCGCGCGCCGGGTTGATGAATTTGTTGGAATGCCAGGCGGTGGCGAGCGGCCCGGTTTCCGCTTCGCCGTCGCCCACCACGCAGGCCGCGATCAGGTCCGGATTGTCCAGCACGGCCCCGTAGGCATGCGACAGCGAATAGCCGAGTTCGCCCCCCTCGTGGATCGACCCTGGCGTCTGCGGCGCGGCGTGGCTCGGAATCCCGCCCGGGAATGAGAATTGGCGGAACAGCCGGCACATGCCGATCTCGTCCTGCGAAATCTCGGGGTAGAGCTCGCTATAGGTGCCTTCGAGCCAAGTGCTGGCCACGACCCCCGGTGCTCCATGCCCCGGCCCGGCGATGAACAACACGCTGAGGTCCTGTGCCTTGATGACCCGGTTGAGGTGCAGGTAGATGAAATTCAGCCCCGGCGTGGTGCCGAAATGGCCCAGCAGGCGCGGCTTGACGTGAGCGGCCGTGAGCGGCTCGCGCAGCATCGGATTGCCCAAGAGGTAGACCTGGCCGACCGAAAGATAGTTGGCGGCGCGCCACCAGGCGTTCATGGTCTCGAGCTCTTCGGCGCCGAGCGGCTGGGCCGGGTCGTGGACGGGGCTATGGACGTTCATTCGATTTGTCCTAGGGGATGGGCGTCGGTGCCAAGCTCGGCAGATCGGTTTGCGGGTCGAAGCTGAGCGCCAGACATGACGGCATGATAACCGCGCCGCTCAGGCGTGGACGTCGTGCAGCGCCAAGAACGCCTTGAAGAGAACGCGCGGGTCGAACCGGCCTTTGTAGACGGGCGGCGGCTCTCGCTTGAGGCCGAGCAGCCTGTAGACCGCGGTCTGAGCCGACCGGACCGAGTATTCGACCGTGAAAACGACGTCTTCCGGCATCTCGCAGAATTTGCCCATGAAGGCGAGGTTCTTCGAGCCGGCCGGGACGACTTGGGGGCGGTCGCCCTTCGCGCGGGGCAGAAACTGGCTCGTGATGAACGGCATCATGCATGGAATGCAGAGGCAGGTTTCAAGGATCGTTGCAGCCTCGGTACCCGCGTGAAGGTGGCCGAGCAGTTCCGTCATGATTTCGCGGCCCGTGCAGGCCGACATTGGTTTTTTGACGAAGTCGCCGGGCCTGTCCACGAAGAGACCGTAACCCCAGAACACCGCGACGTCGGCAGGTTGACCGATGAAGTGGGGCTGGTGGGGTATTACGATGGAGGCCAGCCAGCTCGACTCCGGGAAGGTGATCAGGCCGCATTCTCCGGGTACGTTGCCGGTCAGGTCGCGCACCAGGCTCAGGAAGGCCGGGTCGTAAAGCGTGGTGGTGAAGGACACCCACTTGGACTCCCCGACGTGGTCCGAGAAGGTCGAGGGAATGCCGAATTCTGGTCGGTCGTCGGCAATCTTCTTCCAAAGGGCCCAGGAGCCGCCCTTCGGCTCGCCGCCGAGGACGGGCGCTTGATCCATGGAGCCGAGGCTAGAGCCCTCCGTCATCGATCCCAGCGTGACCAGCACGAAGTCGTCCGGCCCGATCGCGACTTCGTCGCCGCTGCCGCCGCGATCCAGGGCGATCCGCGTGACGGTCGTGGTGCCATCCTGATCATGGAAGGCGAGATCGGTGACACGGGGGTTCATCTCGAACACGACGCCGCGCTCGTCGAGCCACTTGTGTAGCGGGCGAACCATGGAATCATACTGATTGTAGACCGTCCGCATGATGCCTTCGAGCCGGTCGAAGCCGGACACCATGTGGGCGAACCGCACAAGATAGCGCTTGAACTCGACCGCGCTGTGCCACGGCTGGAACGCGAAGGTGGTGCACCACATGAACCAGAAGTTCGTCTTGAAGAACGCGGGATCGAACTGGTCGGAAATGGTGGTGCTGCCGAGCATGCCTTCGGGCTCGATGGCCAAACGTTCGATGGTCAGGATGTGGGCTTCGCTCAGACCGAAATCAGGGGCGGTCTGTCGTTGGCCATTGCGCACGAGGCGCGATTTCGACGAGGTCTTCATCGTCTCGTTCCAGGCGAAGATCTCCTGGGTCACCGTCTTACTGTCGTCGAGGGTCGGGATGGAGGAGAACAGGTCGTAGGTGCAGAGGTATTTCTTCTCGATCATCCGGCCGCCGCGAAGCACATAGCCGATCTTCGGCGAGCCGGCGCCATCGAGACTGCCTCCCACCTTGTCCATCTCCTCGAAGATGGTGATGTTTTGCCCCAGCATGTCGCCGTCGCGGATCATGAAGGCCGCAGCCGCCATCGAGGCGATGCCGCCGCCGACCAGGTAGGCCTTTGTCGGGCGCCTCGCGCCACCCGGACCCTGGGGTGCCGGGGTGTCGAAGGCAGTTTGGGTCGAGACCATGATGGCGTTCCCTTCAAGAGTCTGGCTCTCGACGCGACGTGGCTCGAAGCGGCCCCTGGCGTGCGCCGGGCAGGGATGAAGCATCCTTCCGAGCTGGCTCGTTAAACGACCGCTATGTCGTTCTCGACATCCGTTACGCCAGGCGCGGCCCAAGCTGTGCGTGCCGCAAGCTGCCGGTTCTCGGGCGATTGGACGGTTCCGGTTAGCCGGACGTTACCACCGAGCGCAGTGACCTTGATGGTCTGCGGATCGAAGAACCAGGAGCGATGCAGGGCGTGCGTGATGTTATCGCTGATGTTGGACGCGTCGACGTTTGGCCTGATGTCGATGTTGTTGGAAACACCCTTGACGCCGACGAGGCGGTGGATGTCCTGCTCGGCCGCCTCCTTTTGAAAGAACCACTCGACTTCCCCGGTCAACGTGATCCAACCCTTGGCGACCTCGACCTTTATGGCGTCCTGCGGCAGCAACGTGTCGTAGAGTAAACGGTCCAGGACGCACCCGGCGATTTGCTCGTCGCTGCGCTGCATATCTGGGGCAAGATGGACCTCGAGGTCTTCGGCGACGGCCTTGACGCCCTTGACGTGGAGTGTCGAAAGCTCGGCCGCCCGCTTCTCCGCGAAGCTACCGACGTGGCCGGTGAGGGTCACGACGCCGTTCTTCGCCGTGACGCCAATGTGGGCCGCTGTCACACGCGGCTCCCAGGCCAATTCCGCCTGGACCGACTTCTGCAACTGGATGTCATCGGGCATGGTTCTGCCTGCCAATGGGGGTGATGCGGGCGCCATACGTCCGAAAGGCCCCTGGGGAAATCCGGCTTCGATGGATGCCACCGATCGTGCGCAAGGCTGCTTTGGGGGACACCGTCCCGATCAGCTTCGGTGCCAACATTAGGCGTCTTGCCGCCGAGAAGCCCGATGCGACTTCAGCTAGCGGCTATGCACTTTCGCACGCTGGGCCTCGTAGAGATCGGGCAGACCCGCGTCAGCCAATCGACCTCGCACTTGCAAGTCCTCCGGCTCGCGGGTGCTAGATCCACCTCTGTCCGCCTGACTTCCGAATCCACAGATCGATCGCACAAATCAGGAGGAGCGATGTTCCAGCGAGGATATCGATGGACAATGGTAGAATCCCGAACTGTTTGATGAGGATCGCAGGGACAAAGATGATCGTCAACGCGCTGGCACAGACCACCGAGTCGACCGCGTCTTGGGAGCATCGATTGGACAGCAACACCGCTGCCACGATGACTGTCCCGGCCAACATCCCGAGCAAGCTCTCGATGGTGTCGCTAAAGAAGCGAAACATCGTGGGCGAACAGAACAATGAGGCGCCAACCAGAACGAAGGCCACATTGGCAAGCGCGTTGTTCTGAGCCCATCGCATCAGGACCTCCATCGGAAATGCTGCCCATCGGAGTCGCACCAACCGGCGTGCACGGCACGCCGTCGCCGATGCGCTTCACCTGGTCCGGGCATTGCCTAGACGATTGAAATATCGTTTTCGACGTAGGTTACGCCCGGCGCCGCCCAAGCGGTCCAAGCCGCGAGCTGCTTTTCATCGAGAGAGTGGACCGTACCGGTGAGCCGAATCTCACCGCCTTTGGCGCTGACGGATACCTTGTCCCGATCGAAATACCACGAACGGTTCAAGGCATTCGTGATTTCATGGGTGATGTCTGTTGCGTTGGCGTGCGGCTTGATCGTGATCTGGTCCGATACTCCGACGACGCCGAACAGCCGGCGGAGGTCCTGCTTGGCGGCATCTTTCTGGAAGTTCCAGTCGACCTGCCCGGTCAGCGTAACCCATCCCTGCTCGACCCGCACCTGTACGGCATCGCGAGGAACGAAGACGTCCCACGCGAGGCGGTCGATGGCGGCGGCCGCGATCTGCTCGTCACTCCGCTTCGTCTCGACCGGAAGACGGACTTCGAGTTCCTCGGCGACCGCTTTCACGCCTTTGACCCGACCAGTCGTGGTCTCGGCGGCATGCTTCTCGGCATAGGTCTCGACGTGGCCCGTCAGCGTTACGACTCCATCCATCGCGGTGACGCCGATGTGGGCTGCCGTGACGTTGGGCTCCCAGCCCAACGCGGCCTGAACTGATTTTTGCAGTTGAATGTCGTTGTTCATCGCGTCCTCGCAGAGAAAGACTTGCTATGGGCCGACATCGAAAACGAATTTCAGTCATGGACGATGGGCTACCGACAGCGCGGTCCAAATCACGATCAAATCATAGGTGATAAGTTGTCGCTCTACGGCGACCGTCTTTGGGGACCGGCTATGCGATTACGCATCTTCCGTCAGATATTCTGACGCGGTTCAGATATTCCGATGCCAGAGCGGACCTACTTGGCCAGTTGATCGGCCGCGATCTGGTCGGCGTCCGATGGATCCAGCCGCTCAGCGAGCGCCCGGACCCATTGCGTGATGTGGTCCAAGGCGATCCTGATCCGAGGGACCTGACGATTATCCTTGTGGACGACCAAAAAAATTCCGGAGCTCGGGATCGGGCATGGCAGCTGAGGCACCCCCACACGAACCAGGCCTGCCTCCCGGTCCGCCCGGAAACGCATCAGACTGGCCAGGCCGCCGCCGTTCAAGGCCGCCTCCAGGGCCGCTGCATGGCTGCTCGTCTGCATGGCGACCTGCGCGCGCGGCGCCAGGTCCGCGAGCCACTCGGTCTGCGTCGCGTCCTGTATGCCTTCCAATTGCGTGATGAGGTGGTGACCGGGACAGCCGCTGGCATAGTCCAGATCACCATGCCGCTCGATATAATCGGGACTGGCATAGAGCCCGAACGCCACGGTGCCGATACGGCGTACGACGAGGTCATGCTGGTCGGGCTGCCTCAGGCGCACCGCGATGTCCGCCTCGCGCATCGAGAGGCTGAGCTCCCGCAGATTGGGGATGAGTTCGACCATGATGTCGGGATGTTGCAGGTGCAGCGTGCCAAAGCACGGCGCCACGAGGTTGCTGGCGATGGTCTCGGCGCAGGTGACCCGGACCAGGCCCGCCAAGCGCCTGTCCCGCCCCCCGACGCTGAGTTCGAGCGCATTTGCCTCCGCTTCAACGCGTTCCGCCTGGTGGCGGACGTCCTGGCCCGCCAAGGTGGGGAGGTAACCCTCGGGCGTTCGATTGAGCAGGCGCACCCCGAGGCTCGCCTCCAGCGACGCCAGCCGACGCCCTACGGTGGATTGTGCAACGTGCAGTTCTTTTGCAGCCGCCGAGAGGCTGCCGAGGCGAACGATAGCCAAGAAGAACCGGAGATCGTCCCAGTCGAGCATGAGAAGGCCCCAAGCGGTCCAGCGCGGTCGCGAGCTGACCGGTCCAGCTTGCGCGTTCTACAGCTTCATGGAGCAATAATCCATGTTAACGGCACATCTATCCGTGGCCGCTCTGGACAACTAAACGCGCCAAATCTCCTTTGCCTACAGGGTCGGCTCGGGCCCTTCATCTCTGGAACAGGTCGCGGCTGCGGCGCGGCAAGCCGCTAGTCCAACCAGTCGGTGAGCAAAGCGTTTTCGCATTCCCGCTCACCGGCTTTGGTTGTTTCAGCGCCCTCGCCTCGGCCTATACTGCAGACAGCGTATCGTCAGACATTGCGACCTGTCGGTCGGCAGGCCTCGATACCGAGCGCCCGGCCTTCGACTGCCGAGGCCAATCGATCTTCAACGACTGGCGCCGTGCGTCCCACCCGACAACCCCGCAGGTATTCGCCTTGGCAAAGAGTCCCATCCATCACACAGGGCCTCCGGAGACACCCGTCGTCAAGGCTGGAATTGACGCTTTAATCGCCAGGGGCAAAGCCGATCCCGCTGCGATGCGAACGCTGCGCTGTCGCACGGTAGCCAAGGGTCGCTTTCACCAGCTCAACTTCGTCCGGGATCTACCGCCGCAGGTCGTGATCGAGGACGAGTCCGTGGGTTTGCTGGCGGAAGCCGACGCGCCGAACGCTTCTGAGGCGCTGCTCGCGGCCTTTGGGTCCTGCCTTTCGGTCGGCATCCACGCCAATGCGGTAGCGCAGCATATCCCCATCCGGTCTCTGCAATTGGATCTCGCGGCCGACATCAACACCACGGCGGTTTGGGGCGCGGGGGATCTCAATCCCAAGACCATCGGGTTCGAGACCATTAGCGTTGTGGTCCGAATGGACGCGGACGCGCCGCGCCAGGTTCTGCAGACGCTCATCGCGCACGCGACGCGATGGTCCCCTGTCGCCAACACCCTCCACAATCCCGTTCATTTGGACGTGACGCTCGCGCCGTCCTTGCGAGCCGAACCGTTGCCAGATGCCGCCGAATAGGCCCGGGCCAACTTTGGCATCCTCATGGATTTGACTGGATCAGTCGTCTCGGTCCGCGGCGCCGTCGTCGATGTGAGTTTCGATGGAGGCACGCTGCCGCCCGTCAACACCGCCCTGATCGTGCAATGGGACCGGCCGGACCCCCTGGTCCTGGAAGTCCACAGCCATGCCGACCGCGGAACCGTTCGCGCCATCGCGCTGCAGGCGACCGCGGGCCTCTCGCGCAACACGCCGGTCCAGGCCACCGGAGCCCCGATCTCGGTTCCGGTCGGCGAGGCGGTCCTGGGACGCCTGCTCGATGTGGTGGGCACGCTCCGCGATCTTGGTCCGGCCCTGCCGAGCGACACGCCGCGACGCGGCATTCACAATCCGCCGCCGGCGCTGGAGGACGAGGCCTCCTCCACGGCGGTGTTCGAGACCGGCATCAAGGTCATCGACCTCTTCGCGCCGCTTTCTCAGGGCGGCAAGGCCGCGATGTTCGGCGGCGCCGGCGTCGGCAAGACCGTGCTGGTCATGGAACTGATCCACGCCATGGTGGAAAAATACCAGGGCATTTCGGTCTTTGCGGGTATCGGCGAGCGCTCTCGCGAGGGCCACGAACTGCTGACCGACATGCAGGGGTCGGGCGTGCTGGCCCGCACCGTGCTGGTCTACGGCCAGATGAACGAACCCCCTGGCGCACGCTGGCGGGTGCCGCTTACGGCGCTCACCATCGCGGAATATTTTCGCGATCAGAAGCACCAGAACGTGCTGCTGTTGATGGACAATGTCTTCCGCTTCGTTCAGGCCGGCAGCGAAGTCTCCAGCCTGCTCGGGCGCCTGCCGTCGCGGGTCGGCTATCAGCCGACGCTGGCGTCCGAAGTGGCGTCCTTGCAGGAGCGCATCGCTTCCGTGGCGGGCGCGTCGGTCACCGCCATCCAGGCCGTCTACGTGCCCGCCGACGATTTCACCGATCCGGCCGTAACCGCGATCTCCAGCCATATCGACAGCATCATCATGCTGTCCCGCGGCCTCGCCGCAGAGGGTTTTTACCCCGCCATCGATCCGCTCGCCTCGTCCTCCGTGCTGCTCGATCCGCTGGTTGTGGGCGAGGAGCATTACCGAACGGCCGAACGCGCCCGCGAGGCGCTGGCCCACTTCAAGGACCTGCAGGACATCATCGCGCTGCTCGGCGTGGAGGAACTCGGCGCCAAGGACCGGATGGTGGTCAAGCGGGCGCGGCGGCTGCAGCGCTTCCTCAGCCAGCCCTTCACGGTGACGGAGGCGTTTACCGGAATGCCGGGCCGCAGCGTCCCACGCGCCGAGACGTTGGCCGGGTGCCGCGCCATCCTCGACGGCGAGGCCGACGATTGGGCCGAGAGCTCGCTCTATATGATCGGCAATCTGGACGAGGCACAGCAAAAGGAAGCCGCGGCCGCCAAGGCGGGGCACCCGGCATGAAGCTGCGCATCGTCACCCCCCTGTCGGTCGTGGTCGAGGACGACCGCGTCGTATCGCTGCGCGCCGAAGACGCCAGCGGCAGCTTCGGCATCCTGCCGCACCATGCCGATTTCCTGACCAGCCTCGCGATCTCCGTCGTCAGCTGGCACGGCCCCGGTGGCAGCCAGCATTATTGCGCGGTGCGCGGCGGTGTTCTGACGGTTTCGGCCGGCCAGGAGGTTGCCATCGCGACCCGGGAGGCGGTGGCGAGCGACGATCTTGCCACTCTCGATGCGACGATCCTGGCCGGCTTCCGGGCCGATCGCGAAACCGAGCGCACGCAGCACGTCGAGACCACCCGCCTGCAGCTCAATGCCATCCGCCAGATGGTTGGTCGTCTGCGGCCGTCCGGCGCGGGGACTTTCGCATGACCGCGCCCCCGCTCCAGCCGGATGACGGGGACCCGCTGGTCAAGGGTGCCCGGCTCCGCAATGAACGCCACGGACGCTGGCTGCGCGAGGGCGATCCGTCGGTGGCGCGGCGTCTCGCCGAGATCGGCGTGCTGGGTTGGATCATCGTGGTTCCGATGCTGATCGGCACTTTTGCGGGCCGCTGGCTCGACGTCCATTTCCAGACCGGACTGTTTTGGACCGCGCCGCTTCTCATGCTGGGCCTGGGGCTCGGCTGCTGGTCCGCCTGGAAATGGGTACAAAGCGCATGACCGTGTTATCGATCGCACACCTGCCCGCCTGGGCCGTAGCGCTCAGCCTCGCGGCGCATCTTGCCATCGGGATCGGGCTCGGGCTGCTCTATTTCCGTACCCTTTGGTGGAACACCCGTTTGCTGGCGGAAGGCCGCCGCACCACGACCGCTGTTGCCCTTATGCTGGGCCGCTTCGTGCTGTTGGCGGGTCTGCTGACCCTCGCGAGCCTCGAAGGGGCACTGCCGCTGCTCGTCATGGCGCTCGGCATCCTCATCGCGCGGTCCGCCGTTCTGCGCAGGCTCCGGATGATCACGCCATGACGTCGCCCCTCGTCAGCGTTGCGCTGTTCCACCTGGGTCCGGTGCCGATCAGCGAGGCCGTCGTGGCCACCTGGGCCATCATGGCGGCGCTGGTCGTCGGCAGCCTCGTCTTGACGCGCCGGCTTACCCTGGTTCCCTCCACCACCCAGGCGGCCTTCGAGCTTCTCGTCGACACCGTGGACGGCCAGATCCGCGACACGATGCGGCTCGAACCTGGCCCCTACCGCGCCTTCATCGGCACGCTGTTCCTCTTCATCTTCGTCGCCAATTGGTGCACGCTGGTGCCGGGCGTCGAGCCGCCGACCGCCCATCTCGAGACCGATGCCGCACTGGCGCTGTTGGTCTTCCTGGCGGTGATCTGGTTCGGCATCCGCGCCGGTGGCCTGCGCGGCTATCTCGCGACCTTCGCGTCGCCCAGCCCCATCATGATCCCGCTCAACTTCATCGAGAGCGTGACGCGCACCTTCTCGCTGCTGGTCCGCCTGTTCGGCAACGTCATGAGCGGCGTCTTCATGGTGGGCATCGTCCTCTCGCTGGCCGGCCTCCTCGTACCGATCCCCCTGATGGCGCTCGATCTGCTGACCGGCGCCGTGCAGGCCTACATTTTCGCGATCCTGGCCATGGTGTTCATCGCCGGGGCGATCGGCGACGTGACACCCGAAAAACCCGCACCGACCCTCTCGCCCGCAAGGACGGCATCATGAACTGGCTCGCCTTCATCAGCATCATCTCGGCCGCGGTCGCGGTCTCCTTCGGGGCGATCGGCCCGGCCCTCGCCGAGGGCCGGGCCGTCGCGGCCGCCATGGACGCCATCGCGCGTCAGCCAGAATCGGCCAGCACCATCTCGCGCACGCTTTTCGTCGGGCTCGCCATGATCGAGACAATGGCGATCTATTGCCTTGTGATCGCGCTGCTGCTGCTGTTCGCCAACCCACTGCTGAAGTAGCGCCATGAGGATCGATTGGTGGACGCTCGGTTTCCAGACCGTCAACATCCTCATCCTGGTCTGGCTGCTCGGCCGTTTCTTCTGGAAACCCGTGGCCGCCATGATCGAGGCACGCCGGGTCATGGCACAGAAAATTTCGGCCGACGCCGAGGCGAAGCGCCAGGAGGCGACCGCGGCGCTCGCCGACATCGAGACGACACGCGCGGGCTTTGCCAAGGAGCGCGAACAAATCTTATCGGCCGCCCACGACGCCGCCGAGACGGCGCGAACCGCGCGTTTGGCCGAGGTGGCGACCGAGGTCGCGGCCCTGCAAGCTGCCGCGAAGACCTCCATCGGCAAGGAACGGCACGCGGCCGACGCGGCCTGGGCAGAGCGCGCGCGCCATCTTGCGGTCGACATCGCGGGACGCCTCGCGGCTCGGCTCGACGGGCCGGCGGTCCGCGCCGTCTTTCTGGAGTGGCTGCTCACCTCGATCCGGGCCTTGCCTGACACGACCCGGCAGGCCGTCGCGGCGAACGGCGTTGGGCTTGATGCAATCAGCGCGACCCCGCTCGATAAAGCCGACCAGGACCGCACCCGTGGTCTGATCGGCGAGGCGTTTGGCGGCCACCCGAAGATCGCCTTCACGACCGATCCAGCGCTGATCGCCGGGCTCGAGCTGCGCGGCCCGCATCTGGCGGTCAGCAACAGCTGGCGCGCCGATCTCAGCCACATCCTCGAGGATATCGCGCGTGAAGACGGACGCTAGTATCGGCGCGGACGGCTGGCTGGCCGAGGCTCACACCAAGCTCCTTACCACGGCGCTCGGCCCCCGGGCCGAACAGATCGGCCGTGTCGAGGAAGTGGGCGACGGGATCGCACTCGTGTCGGGGCTGCCCGACGTGCGGCTCGACGAGCTTTTGCGCTTCGACAAGGGCCAGTTCGGCTTCGCCCAGGTTCTCGAACCCGACCGGGTCGGCTGCGTGCTGCTCGATGGGATCGATACGATCGAGGCCGGCGACACCGTGCGGGGCACGGGCGATGTGGTGCGCGTGCCGGTGGGACCCGGGCTGCTCGGCCGCGTCGTCGACCCGCTCGGCCGGCCGCTCGATGGCAAGGGGCCGATCGCGGCCGAAACCCTGGAGCCCATCGAGCGCCCCGCACCCGCCATCATCGACCGTGATCTCGTGACCGAGCCGGTCCAGACCGGCCTCGTCGTGGTCGACACGCTGTTCGCCCTGGGCCGCGGCCAGCGCGAACTCATCGTCGGCGACCGCGCCATCGGCAAAACCACGATCGCGATCGACACCATCATCAACCAGAAGACCAGCGACATCGTCTGCGTCTATGTCGCGGTCGGCCAAAAAACCTCCAGCGTCCGCCGCGCCATCGAGGCCATCCAGGCCCATGGCGCGCCGGAGCGCTGCATCGTCGTGGTGGCGGCCGCCTCGAGTTCCACCGGGCTGCAGTGGATCGCGCCCTTCGCGGCTACCACCATGGCGGAATATTTTCGTGATCGCGGCCAGCATGCGCTGATCGTGATCGACGATCTCAGCAAACATGCGGCGAGCCATCGCGAGATCGCGTTGCTGACGCGTCAATCCCCCGGCCGCGAGGCCTATCCGGGCGATGTGTTCTATGTCCACGCCCGGCTGCTGGAGCGGGCCGCCAAGCTCTCCAAGGGGAAAGGCGGCGGTTCGCTGACGGCACTCCCCATCGCGGAGACCGACGCCGGCAACCTCTCCGCCTATATCCCCACCAACCTGATCTCCATCACGGACGGCCAGATCGTGCTCGACGCCAAGCTGTTCTACGAGGGGCAGAAGCCGGCCGTCGACGTCGGCACCAGCGTCAGCCGCGTGGGTGGCAAGACCCAGGCTCACGCGCTCCGCGACGCCGCGCAGACGCTGCGGCTCGACTATGCCCAGTTCCTCGAACTCGAGACCTTTACCCGGTTCGGCGGCATGCCGGATACGCGGGTGCGCCACCAGCTCACCCGCGGGGCCCGCATCCGCGCCATCCTGGATCAGCCCCAGCACGCCCCCTTGCGGCTCGCCGACGAGGTGGCCCTGGTGATCGCTGTCCAGTCCGGCCAGCTGGATGCCTTGCCGGTGCCGGTGTTGGCCCAGTTCCGCAATGGCCTGCGCGAGATGCTCGACCGGGATGCTGCGGACGCGGTTGGCCAGATCGGCAAGGCCGGCACGCTGGACGATGCGGGCAAGCAGGCGCTCCACGAGGCGCTCGCCCGCTATGCCAAAGCCCTTGCCCCACCCCCACCGGCGAAGCCCGCCAAGCCGTCGTGACCGAACGCCTCGCCGACATCAACGCGCGCCTCCATGGCATCGAACAGCTTGGCGCCGTCGTGAACGCGATGCGAGGCATAGCGGCGGCCCGCGCCCAGCAGGCTCGCAATCAACTGGCCGCGGTCGACGGCTATGCGGCCACGATCGCAACCGCCATTGGGCGGGTTCTCGCCATGGTGCCTTCCTCGAGCGCCGAAACGGTGGCTCCCTTTAAGCGTCCGGCGCTGGTGCTGTTCTGCGCCGAGGAGGGCTTTGCCGGCGCCTTCAGCGAACGCGTGCTCGACGCCGTCGGGGCCGATCTCACCGCGTCCGAGCTGTTCCTGATCGGCACGAGGGGGATCGCGGTCGCGGCCGAGCGCGGCCTCAAGCCGGGTTGGACGAGCGCCATGCCGTCCCATTCCCCCGGGATTCCGAAACTCGCCGATGGGATCGCCGAGGCGCTCTATGCCCGGATTGCGACGGGAGCGACCGACAGGCTCGACGCCATTTTCAGCCAATGGTTACCCGGACAACCCGTGCAGATCAAGCGCCGCCGGCTATTCCCCTTCGATCTTACGGCCTATCCCCGCACCTTGAGCGCCAACGCCCCGCTCCTGAACCTGACGCCCACGGCCCTGCTCCGAGACCTCTCCGCCGATCATCTGCATGCGCAATTGTGCCAGGCGGCGCTCCACGCCTTCGCGGCCGAGAACGAAACGCGCATGGCAGCCATGGCGGCCGCCCGCACCCAGATCGAGCACCAGTTGTCCACCTTGCGGGCCACCCAACGGATCGTCCGGCAGGAGGAAATCACCGCGGAGATCATCGAGATCGCGGCCGGCGAAACGGCGAGTCGACCAATTCGCTCAGCGAACGTCCGGTTTCAATGACGGTGGGAGTGACAGGCTGACCGTCGCCCGTACCGCTGGCGCGCTCGGTCAGACCTTCAGGGCATCGTGCTCGTGCGCAGGGCGCCGGTGTGAAACCAGGCACCGATGGAGCGCAGGCGCAGGCGTGAAACCAGGGGGGGTCGAAGGACGGAGCAGCCGGGAGGCCTTCCGGTATCGGGTTCGCAAATTCAGGATCGAGCGACTTTGTTCTAACCTGAGGAAGTCTGTAATTCGGATAATTCACTATTAGAATTATTTGCCGCAACTCTCGATAGAGAATTTGTGTAACTCGCACATAAAGATGGCCCGTTTATCAAAGCAACGGTGGCGATGTTTCGGAAACGCGTCGCTTCATTCAAAACCGCGGCGAGGGCCCCCTGATCACCAAATGCTGCTCGAGCAAACGTCCTCGTATTGACAAGCACACTGAAAAACGCAGTCATCCCTGCCTGATATGACGAGAGGGTCGGCCCGTTGTGAGGCGATGAGTTTGTCTGGTCAGCCGAGAAAGCGTCGACAACCAATGGGATTAGATTTTCAGCAGCATTGACCGCAAAGCTATTACCTAGAACTTTCCCTATCTGAGGTACGCTGCGGAAAGTAAAACGAGTAGCAACATGATGTAACTGAAACTCACTCGCCATAACTTCCCCCAACGTCTATATCTACTGTTCCTGCTTAGTTATGGTATCAAGAAACATCATTCCTTTGACCCCCGCCGCCTTGCAGGCTTTTCTGAAGGTATCGTCGCATATGATCGTCTGCTCAGCATGAGCCATGCGGAAAACGTGAGCCGTACCAATCACGTCGCCTTTGAAGGTCAGTTTTTGGGAACCACCGAGATAGTATAGCTTTCGGCCGCTCTGCATAACTTGGACGTCAGAGTGTTCCTCGTCTAAACAATCTATGATACGCAACACATCGCAAAGCCAATATTTGACCTGCAACGTCTCGTCGAAGATGATATCGCAACCCCAAAACTCGAACGCAGCCGGATCGATTTGCTCAAAAATATGCTTCGCGTGGTCGGAGATCAGCAAATAACCAGCAAAGTCTTCAAAATCTAGCGGCTTGCGCCCTAGCTTACGCAGGTGTCTGAAAATAGGACGAAGTTGATTAGGATGTTTCGAGAAGCCTCGTTCTCGTTGATCGAGCGGCGGAAAAAATGGACGTCCAACTGGCTGCAGCTCCGCCTCATTCTCAAAAACTAACCCAACAGGGTTCTTTCTCATGTCAGTTGAGACGATGTAAAAAGGATGCGACCGACGCACCTTTCTGGTAGCTCTAAGATGATCAGACGTAGAAGCGCTCATTTTATTTGCTCAATGTCTCAATCTTCGGATCGAGTTGATCGATATCGAACATCAGCACGGGACTTTTGATCACGCGGCCCTCGTCCTGGTAGCGGACCCGGATGATTTCCGTCGTCGAAGTGCCACAGGTGTCGCCAGCGGAAAATACCAGCCCCTTCTGAATGATCCAGCTAGTCTAGCGAGGCAGATCCAGCTCGCGGACGATAAGCCGATCTATGACCAATGTACCGAAGCGCGCTCGACGGACCGACAGCCTTCCGATGGCGAAAACGCCGATGGCAATAGCCCCGAATGCTAGAGCGGGATGAGATTAGCGGGAATCGTGGGGATTCCCCGGGGCGTCTGGTTC
>CAXTOT010000010.1:0-91328 GCA_964245915.1 uncultured Lichenihabitans sp.
AGAAATACCGCAAGATCATGCCCTGGGTGCCGATCGAGGGCTGGTATCCCGGCAATTGCACCTATGTGTCGGACGGCCCGAAGGGCATGAAGGTCAGCCTGATCATCTGCGATGACGGCAACTATCCCGAGATCTGGCGTGACTGCGCGATGCGCGGTGCCGAGCTCATCGTCCGCTGCCAGGGCTACATGTACCCGGCCAAGGAGCAGCAGATCACCATGTCCAAGGCGATGGCCTGGAGCAACAACTGCTACGTGGCCGTCGCCAACGCGTCGGGCTTTGACGGCGTCTACACTTATTTCGGCCATTCCGCGCTCATTGGCTTCGACGGGCGCACGCTGGGCGAGACGGGGCCGGAGGAGATGGGCATCCAATATGCCCAGTTGTCGAAGTTCCTGATCCGCGACAGTCGCAAGCATGGCCAGTCCGAGAACCACCTCTTCAAGCTTCTGCACCGCGGCTACACCGGCATGATCAACTCCGGCGAGGGCGACAAGGGCACGGCCGCCAACCCCTTCGAATTTTATACCAAGTGGGTGACCGACCCGGATGCGACCCGCGAGATGGTCGAAAAGATAACCCGCGACACGGTCGGGACCGATGAAGCCCCCATGGAGGGTATCCCGAACAAGAAAACGGCGACACACCGCTGATCTCCACGATGCGCTGACGATCGAGGGGCGTCCGGGTCGTCGAGGATCCGCTCGTCCGACGATCGTTCCTGTCTCCAGCAAGGTCCTTGGCGATGCTGCTCATCGAACGTGTTCTGGGGAGCCGACTCGATCCTGCGCTGGCGAGCGCGTTGCACGACCTCGACCATCACGGCCAGATCGATCATCTCACGCTCTCGGCCTCTGACCTCGCGCGGCGGCGCTTCCGCGCCATCTCCACGGGGGGCGAGGAGGTCGCGGTTGCGCTTCCTCGAGACCAAGTGCTCTACGACGGAGCGGTGCTGCTGCTCGACACCGGGCGGGCGCTCGTGGTCCGGGTCGACAGCCAGCACTGGCTCCGTCTGCAACCCCGCTCCATCGCCGACGCGGTGGAGCTCGGCTATCAGGCAGGAAACCTTCACTGGCGCGTCCGCTTCCAGGGCGAAGCGATGCTGGTCGCGCTGGAAGCGCAGGTCGACGATTACCTTGTCCGGCTCGGGGCCCTGATCACCGACCGCCGCGTCACCCCCTCGGTGGTCGAGGAGGGGTGATGCGGGCCCTGCTCGCGACGTTGTGGCAGAGCGATTCCGCGTTTCCGAGCGGCAGCTTCGCTTTCTCCAACGGCCTCGAAGGGGCCGCCGCCCTCGACCCGCCGCTCGACCGCGACAAGCTTGGCGCCGTGCTGGCCACGACGCTGCGGTTCCGCTGGGCGACGGCCGACCGGGTGGCGCTCATGCACGCCTTCCACGCCGACGACATCGCCAGGATCGGCGCCATCGACCGGGCTTTCGAGGCAGCCACGATCCCCGAACCGCTCCGCATCGGCTCGCGCCGCCAGGGCACGGCGCTGCTCATCTCGCATGCGCGTCTCGGCACGTCGGGGGCGGCCGAGCTGCGGGCCGCGATCGCAGCCGAAACGGCGCTCGGTCATCTGCCCGTGGTGCAGGGTTGGCTTTGGCGGCGATGCGGGCTCGGCGAAGAAGCCGCCGTCATGGCTTCCGCCTACACGGTCGCGGCTGGCCTGGTGAACGCGGCCGTGCGTCTGGGCAGCGTGGGCGCCATCGAAGCGCAGGGGGCGCTGGCCGATTGCTTCGAGCTGATCGTCGAGAGCGCTGGCGTGGCCTTCGATCCCGGCTCGCCGCTGCGCTTCCCCAGCATGACGCCCTGGCTGGACATCGCGGCCGTGCGGCATGCCCGCTCGCCTCTGCGCCTGTTCTCGAACTGAGGTCTCGGCCCATGCTTCTAACGCCCACGGAATTGGAGCGGCTCACGATCTTCACGGCCGCGGAACTCGCCCGCAAGCGACACGCCCGAGGCTGTAAGCTGAACCACCCGGAGGCGGTCGCGCTGATCACCGACGAGATCCTGGAGGGCGCGCGGGACGGCCGCTCGGTCGCCGATCTTATGGGCTTTGGCTCCACGATCCTGTCCGCCGAGGATGTCATGCCGGGCGTGCCCGCGATGATCCCGATCCTGCAGGTCGAGGGTGTGTTTCCCGACGGCACCAAGCTCGTCACGGTGCACGAACCGATCCGGCCGGTGGAGGGCGGGGCGGCCGATGTCCTCGAACCCGGCGCGCTCGTCGTGGGCGAGGGCGAGATCGAGCTCAACGCAGGAAGGCCCCGCATCACGATCGAGGCCGTGAATACGGGCGACCGGCCGGTACAGATCGGCTCCCACTACCATTTCTTCGAGGTCAACAAGGCGGTCTCCTTCGACCGCGCCGCCGCCTTCGGCCTGCGCCTCGATATTCCCGCCGGCACCGCCGTGCGCTTCGAACCCGGCCAGAGCAAACAAGTGACTCTCGTTCCGTTCGGCGGTCGGCGCGAGGTCACGGGATTCCATGGCCTGAGCGACGGGGCGCCTGATAGCGAAATAGCCCGGGACGCCGCGCTGGTGCGCGCCCGCGTGGCCGGCTTCAAGGGAGCCTGAAGATGGCAAGCCTCACCCGCCGTGCCTATGCGGAACTCTACGGCCCCACGGTGGGCGACGGCTTCCGCCTTGCCGACACCTCGCTCGTGGCCATCGTCGAAAAGGATTTCACCGTCTACGGCGACGAGTGCCTGCATGGCGGCGGCAAGACGCTGCGCGACGGCGCGGGTCTCGCGCCTGGAGTCACGAGCGCCGCCGGCGCGCTCGACTTTCTGCTCTGCAACGTGGTCGTGATCGATGCCGTGCTGGGGGTCGTCAAAGGCGACCTCGGCATCAAGGACGGCCGCATCGTCGGCTTCGGCAAGGCCGGCAACCCGGCCGTCATGGATGGTGTCGATCCCCGCCTGATCGTCTCGCAAGGCACCACGGTGCGCGACTGCGAGGGGCTGATCGCGACCGCGGGGGCCATCGACGTGCACGTCCACTTCGACTCGGCGGGTTTGTGCGACCACGCCATTGCGTCGGGCATCACGACGATGCTGGGTGGCTCGCTGGGGCCGATCACGGTGGGCATCGATTCCGGCGGCCCGTTCAACACAGGCAAGATGCTCCAGGCCGCCGAGGCGTGGCCGATCAATTTCGGGTTTTTGGGGCGCGGCAACTCGCACAGGCCGGCCTCCCTGGTCGAGCAGATGGAGACGGGCTGCCTGGGTCTGAAGCTGCATGAGGACTGGGGATCGATGCCGGCCGCCATCGACTGCTGCCTCAAGGTCGCCGACGAGCTCGACTTCCAAGTGCAGATTCATACCGACACGCTGAACGAGAGCGGCTTTTTGGAAGACACGCTGGCCGCCATCGGCGACCGCACCATCCACATGTACCACACCGAAGGCGCCGGCGGCGGACACGCGCCCGACATCATCCGGGTCGCCGGCCTTGGCAATTGCCTGCCCTCGTCGACCAATCCGACCAACCCCTATACGGTGAACACGTTCGACGAACACCTCGACATGACGATGGTGTGCCATCACCTCAATCCGGCCCTGCCCGAAGACGTCGCTTTTGCCGAAAGCCGCATTCGGCCGCAGACCATCGCGGCCGAGGACGTGCTGCACGATCTCGGCGCGATCTCCATGCTGGGCTCGGACAGCCAAGGCATGGGACGTATCCACGAGGTGGTCTGCAGGACGTGGCAGCTCGCCTCCAAGATGAAGGACCAGCGCGGTGCGCTGCCCGAGGAGCAGCCCGGCCGGGGCGACAATGCCCGCATCCGGCGCTACATCGCCAAATATACCATCAATGCCGCCCGGACGTTCGGCATTGCCGACCATGTCGGCTCGCTCGAAGACGGCAAGATGGCCGACATCGTGATCTGGCGCCCGGCCTTCTTCGGCATCAAGCCGGAGCTGGTGATCAAGGGCGGCTTCATCGCCTGGGGCGCCATGGGGGATTCCGCGGCCTCGCTGATGTCGTGCGAGCCGGTTTTGCTGCGACCGCAATGGGGGGCCTACGGCCGCGCCGCGCCCGCGCTCTCCGCCTGCTTCGTCCACCCCCTGGCCATCGCGGCCGGCCTCGGTGGCGCACTCGGCCTCACCAAAGCCTTGCTGCCCGCGAGCGGCACCCGGGGGCTGCGCAAGGCCGACATGCTGTGGAACGACGCGCTGCCCCACATCCGCGTCGACCCGCAGACCTTCGATGTCTTCGTCGACGGCACGCTCGCCACCTGCGAACCATCGTCCAGCCTGCCGCTGGCGCAACGCTACATGCTGCGATGACGGCGGCACGTATCGGCATCGGCGGCCCGGTCGGCTCCGGCAAGACCGCTCTCATCGAGCGGCTAATTCCCGTGCTGCACGCTCGGGGCATCGATCTCGCGGTGGTGACAAACGACCTCGTCACGCACGAGGATGCCGAGCGGATCCGGCGTTCGGGGCTGATCGACCCCGCGCGGGTCTCTGCCGTGGAAGCTGGCGCCTGCCCGCACACTGTCATCCGCGAGGACCCGACGCTCAACATCGCGGCCGGCGATGATCTCGAGCTGCGCTACCCGGGACTGCAGCTCATCATCTTCGAATCCGGTGGCGACAACCTCGCCTCGACCTTCTCGCTCGATCTCGTGGACTGGTGGATCTTCGTGATCGACGTCGCGGGCGGCGACGACATTCCGCGCAAGCGCGGTCCGGGCCTGCTGCGCTGCGATCTCCTCGTCGTCAACAAGACCGACCTTGCGCCGCATGTCGGCGTCGACCTGCCGCGCATGCTGGAAGAGGCGGATGTAGTGCGCGGCGGACGGCCGATCATCGCCACCAGCCTGCGCCGCGGCGAGGGCGTCGCGGCGGTGGCCGATGCGATCGCGCGCGCCGTGCTGTTTTCGGGCTGATGCTGGACCTGACGCTCGCGCCGGTTAAGCGCGAAGGCGCCATCGAGGCGGTCCTGCAATTCGCCAGCGGCGGTGGCCGCACCTTTCTCAAGCGCCAGCACGTACCCTATCCGTTCCACATCACGCGGCCGCATGCGCTCGACCCCCTGCGGCCCGAGCATGCGACCCTGATCCTGCAATCGGCCTCGGGCGGGCTTTATCGGGGTGATCGTCTGGTGCTGGACATCGCCGCCGGGCCCGGTGCCCTGGCGACGGTACGAAGCCAAGCCGCCACCGTGGTGCATGCCGCAGGTCAGGCCATCTCGGTGCAAACACGGCTTGAAGCGGCAACGGGCGCGGTTCTCACACTGGCCACTGACCCCTACATTCTCTTTCCGGGCACCACGTTGTCGGTGTCGACGGAAATCACCCTCGTGGCGGACGCGATCGCGATAATAGCGGAGGGGTTTGCCACGCATGATCCGGCCGGGGATGGCGGCCCCTTCACCGCGGTCTCGACCCGGTGCCGCATCGCTCGCCCCGACGGCACGCCGCTGGTCGAAGACGCCGGCGCGATCGATGGCGGCTCGTTCATGGGTGGAGGCTCGCCCCTGGGGCCGCACCGCGCGATGGGCACGGTGATGATCCTGGGGCGGGCGGCCGAGCGCCTCGATGTGGCATGGATCGAGCAAAAGCTCGACGGGTTCGGAGTTCTTGGTGCGGGAACGCCGCTGCCGAACGACGCAGGCATCGGCGTGCGCCTCCTGGCGCGCGATGGGGGACACCTGGCGCGAGGAACCGACGTGGTCCTGGGGGCGGCGTTCGAGGCCGCATACGGGGCACCGCCAGCCCGTCGATAGAGCCTATCGACGGGCGATGCGGAAATAGAGCTCGGACAAGCGGCTCGGCAATTCCTCGATGCGGCGAACCGGCATGTGGTTGGAGCGGCCGAAGACGGCTCCGCCCGCGCCCTGGCCGGAGGGATCGAGCGTGATCCCGAAGACGTCGATGCCGCGGTTGTAGAGGCCGAGCACCGCGCGGCGGGCATCCTCTACGAGGTCGGCCGGATCGGTGACATCGATGTCGGCGGGCGCGCCGTCGGTGAGCGCGATCACGATGCGCCGGGTCGCCGCGAGGCCGTCGAGTTCGGCGCCCGCGTGACGCAACGCCGTCCCGAGCCGGGTCGAATAGCCGGGTTCCAGTCCCGCGAGGCGTGCCTTGGCTTCGTCGTCGAAGGCCCGATCGAAATCCTTCACGCGCACGATGCGCACCTCGTCCCGGCCGTTCGAACAGAAGGCGCGGAGCGCAAAGCGATCGCCAAGCTGGCCCATGGCCTTCGCCAGGATCGCCACGGCAAGGCGCTCGACCGCGATCACCGGCGCGTTTGCGGCCGGCACGCGATCGCGCGTCGATTCCGACGTGTCGATCAGCACGAGAACCGCGAGATCGCGGCTCCGCAGCACCTTGCGGGTGTGGATGCGATCCTCGGGCAGCTCGCCGCTTCGGAGAGCCGTCATGGCATCGATGGCCGCATCGACGTCGAGATCGAGGCCGTCGGGCTGCCGACGTAGGCGGGTCGGCCGCCCGATGCGGGCGTTGCGGACGAGCCGCTCGACCCGCCGCTGAAGGCCGAGCTCGCGGGCGAGCGCGTCGTCGATCGCACCCGGCGCGCCATGACGTGGCTCCACATCACGCACGGTCGCCCAATCGGGCCACTCCAGCCCGGCGGCCCGATCCCATTCGGGATAAAGCGCGATCGCAACGCCGCGCTCGGCGGGCGAGGCCATCGGTCGGGCCCGGCCCATGACCTCGCCCGCCTCCGGATTTTGCGGCTCTGGGTCATCGCAGGAGTCGGGCCGGCGCTCGACGCGGGCCGATTGGACCGCGACCTCGACATCGTGCAGTGCCGCATCGGCTGGCGGGGGCGGCAGCGTCCAAAGGCCGAGGTTGTCGTCGCGGTAGGCGGGCTCGATCACGTGCTGCTTGGCGTTGAACTGGATCCGCATCTGGCCCATGTCGTTGCCGAGCAGACTGCCGATGCGGCGCGACAGGTCGGGATCGGCGAGGTCGGGTTCCGCCGCAAAGAGGGCGCGCCCCTTCTTCACGATGCCGTCATCTTCGGCATAGGCCGGATCGAACAGCCCGCGGGCGAGCCGCTCGAGGATCATCGCGGCGGTCTTGAGATGCGAACGCTCCACCGTGTGGAATGGCGCCCATAGGGCACGCAGACCCGGCAGGCGCGCCATCGCGAGCGCCTCGATCCGGGCATCCTCGATCAGCCCGACCAGCACGATCTGGATGGGCTTGAGGCTGCCGGGATCGAAGGGCCGTCCACCGAACGTGAGGTGGGCCGAGGCATGCGCCACGCTGGCCCGGTAGAGGCTTGGCGCGTCCGCAGAGAGCACGCCCCGGAACACGTCGGGCACGAGGATGATGCCGGACGACACCGCCGTGCGTCGGGCCCGATCGTCGTTCTCCGGTGCCGGCAGGTCCCGCACCGGATAGGGCTTCCCCCACAGCGCCGCCACATAGGCGCGAAGCTGGCCCTGCATGCTGGTGAAGGTGACCTGTCCGGCCAGTCTGTCGACCACCCGGCGGGCGTCGGCGGATTCAAGAGCGAAAAATGCCTGACGTTTGAGCTTGTCCGCGCCGGAGCGAAGCCCGATCGACACGAACTCGTCGACATGGGCAATGCCGCATCGGGCCAGTAATCGCCCGCTGGATTCGGCCAGGGCCGGCACGCAATCGGGCGCCTCGTGGGCCAGATGCCCGAGGGCTCGCCACCAGGCGGCCTCCTCGCCGGCTGTCATCGCCTGGAACAGGGTGCCGAGGGCGAGCCGCGCCTCGAGGGTCGCCCGCACCGCCCCCGACCCGGCCCACCGGCAGATCTCGGCGCCGACCGTAGCCGCGCCGGCGAGACGCGACAAGGCGTCGGGCCGGGGCGCCGCGACCGCGGTAAGTCGCAATAGGGCGAGCAGCGCCGTGGCGCCCGCGTTGATGTTGGCGAGCCCAAGTACGGCCTCGGCCCAGGCGTCGAGGTCGGCCTCGGCTGCCCGCGCATGGCGCGCGATGGCGGCCCGGAACGGGGCCTGCAGGATGGGCCTGCGGCGCGCCATGGCGTCGAGCCGATCCAGCGCCCGGGCAGGCACGCCGGGCATCGCAGCAGGACGAATGGCGATCAGGGTCACGCGATGCAGGCCGCGATCGCAGCCGTGAGAGCTTCCCGGACGTCGCGATCGTCCGTGATGGGCAGCACGATGCCCGATTGCATGGCGGCGACGACAGGCACGCCGTTTCCGATGAGGCGTGCCGTGTGGATGAGCATGCGGGTCGACGCGCCCTCGTCGAGCCCGTGGCCCTGCAGGTTGCGCGACCGTTCGCCCACCGCGACCAGCAAGGCCGCAAGGCTAACCTCGGTCCGCGCCTCGCGCGCGATGATCTCGGCTTCGATGGCGGCCGGCGGGTAGTGGAAGTCGATCGCCACGAAGCGCTGCTTGGTCGATTCCTTGAGGTCTTTTACGGCGCTCTGATAGCCGGGGTTGTAGGAGATCGTGAGCTGGAAGTCGGGATGCGCCTCGACGAGTTCGTTGCGCTTGTCGAGCGGCAGCACGCGCCGCGCATCGGTGAGCGGATGGATCACCACTGTGGTGTCCTGCCGGGCCTCCACGATCTCGTCGAGGTAGCAGATGGCGCCCTGCCGCACGGAGAGCGTCAACGGCCCGTCATGCCAGACGGTCCCCTCGGGCGCGAGAAGGAAGCGGCCGGCGAGGTCGGCGGCCGTCATATCCTCGTGGGCCGCCACGGTGACGAGCGGCTTGCCGAGGCGCCAGGCCATATGTTCGACGAAACGGGTCTTGCCGCACCCAGTCGGACCTTTGAGCATGACCGGCAGGCGGTCCTGATAGGCCGCCTCGAACAGCTCGATCTCGCCTCCCGAGGCACGGTAGTATGGCTGTGACTTGATCCGGTAGGTCTCGATTGTCATGTCGCGCCTTGTCGTCGGGCTGAAGTCGACCGCTGACGATTTCAAGCAAAAGCCATGCTGCCCATAGGGCCGTGCTCCTGGCGCTCGCTCGCCGTCGGGTCGATAAATTATCGATAAGATGGTGATATGGACTGCTGAGCCTTCTCCCCCTAAACGTCAATTTTCATATCAGGGATCGGGGCATGGCCGACAAAGCGACGCTATTCGATGCACCGGTAGTGTCGTCGGCCCATCTGGCCGCAGGTGCGATCCCGGCACTGTCGGAATTCGAGTTCGGCGCCATCATGCTGTCCCATGCGTTCGAGCGGTGGATGGTCCGCTGCATGGCGGCCGCCGGCGTGCCTGAACTGTCGCCCGTCGACGTCCTCGTCCTGCATACGACATTCCATCGCGGCAAGCCCAAGCGGATGGCAGACATCTGCCTCGTTCTCAACATCGAGGACACGCACGTGGTGAACTACGCCATCAAGAAGCTCGCACGGCTCAAACTGGTCACGACCCGTATGCAGGGCAAGGAGAAGGTGATCGCGACCACCGAGGTGGGGGAGGACACGTGCCGACGCTATCACCAGATCCGCGAAGCTCTCCTGGTTCGCTCCGTCGCCGCCATGGGTCTCGATCAAGCGGCCCTGTCCAGGATCGCGGCCCAGATGCGTGTCCTGTCCGGCCACTACGATCAGGCCGCTCGAGCCGCCGCCTCGCTCTGACCTGCATAACCCAACGCCAATCTGGCGCATAGCCGGGCATGATTGCCCACCGTTTCGATCTTGACGATTTACCGACATTTCGTTGATGAATCGGCCTGGGCGGTGCAGGACGACTCCTGAGTGCCAGGCCCAACGGCACGCGTCGTGCAGAGCTGAATGGATCCGGGCGGTAATTCCGCTCGGCGATTGTGGAGGGCGTCTTGGTTCTACGTCGACTTGCCTTGTCGCTCGCACTCGCCGCGACGGCGCTGATCACCACGGCACTCGGCTTCGGGCGCGCTCAAGCGGCCGGGACCTTGATCTGGGGCATGCCGGCCGAAACTGATACGCTTGATCCGCATGCGACGGGCGGCTGGAGCACCTATCAGATTACGTATCAGATCTTCGAAGGGCTCGTGAAAGAGGACTTGACGAAACCCAACGAGCCGACGCCGCCGATCATCCCGGGTCTCGCCAAGTCTTGGGACATCTCCGACGACGGCCTCGTCTATACGTTTCACCTTAGGGACGGTGTGAAATTCCAAGACGGAACGCCCTTTGATGCGACGGCGGTCAAGTTCAACTTCGACCGTTTCTGGAACGAAAGCTCGCCGGACTTCTACAAGAAGGCCAAGGCGTTCGTGATCGCCTATACCAAGTGGATCAAGAGCGTCGACGTGGTCGACCCGATGACGGTCAAGATCACGCTGACGGCGCCGAACTACCAGTGGCTGCGCCAGGGACTTCAGAGCTATGGCCAGCCGCTGATGATCAGCCCAGCCTCGGTCAAGCAGTACGGCAACGACGGCGTCGCGCTGCATCCGGTGGGGACCGGGCCGTTCCGGTTCGTTCAGCGCGACCAGGGCGTCAAGACCGTGCTCGACCGCAACGACGATTACTGGGGCGTGAAAGCCAAACTCGATCGCGTGATCTTCCGCCCCCTGCAAGACCCGGCGACGCGCGTCAACGCGCTCGAGAACAACGAAGTCCAGATGATCACAACGCCGCCTTGGGACGAGATCGATCGGCTCGTCGGCGAAGGTTTCGTGCTGTCGACTAACAGCAACGCCCCCTATATCAACTACATGCACCTCAACTTCAAGAATCCGGCGTTGCAGGATATCCGCGTGCGCAAGGCCATCAACATGGCCATCGACCGGGCCGGCATAACGAAGGAGATCATGCACGGCACCGCCCGGCCGGAATACGGCATGCTGTCACCCGGCACAGACGCCTATGACCCGAACTTCAAGGGCTATGCCTACGATCCGGAAGGCGCGAAGAAGCTTCTGGCCGAAGCGGGCGCGAAGGACCTCAAGCTCGTGTTCGAGCTGCCGCAATACGGCACGGGCGAACTCGTCGAGACCTGGATCCAGCGTGATCTCAAAAAAGTCGGTATCGACGTCGAGCTGCGCAAATACGAGTGGGTCACCTACCTTGGGAAATGGGCCGGCGGCATGCCGGCCGATGTGGCCATGAACGAGATCGGGTGGGGCATGTCGACCCCGGCCTGGATCGGCGTGGTCAGCCGCTGCGATGCTGCGCCCCCCGGCGGCATCAACTCGGGGTACTATTGCAATCACCAGGTCGACAAACTTCTCGACCAGGCTATCGTGACGCGCGACCCGGCCGCCGCAAAGGATATCTATCAGAAGGTCAACCGCATCATCGTCGACGACGCGGCCTTCGTGCCGATCGACGATGACCTGGAGCCGATCCTGCTGTCGTCCAAGGTGAAGGGGTTCGTAAACCCGCCGGAGGATTGGTTCGACCTTTCGACCGTTTCGGTCGAGTAGCGTCCGGGGGCCGGATGGGCGCCTTCATCGCACGACGGCTCGTCGCGGTGGTGCCCGTGATCATCGGCGTGTCGATTGTGATCTTCATGTTGATTCAGTTGGCGCCCGGCGACGCCGCAACCGTCTTGCTCGGCCCGCAGGCCTCCGAGGCGGCGCGGATCGAGCTGCGGCACACGCTGGGCCTCGACCAGCCCCTGCCGCTGCAATATTTTGCCTGGTTCGCCCGTACGCTGTCGGGGAATTTCGGCACGTCGATCGCGACGCAACTCCCCGTGACCACTTTGGTGCTGCCGCGGTTCTTGAATACCCTTATCCTTACCTTCGGCAGTCTGCTCCTCGCGGTGGTGATCGGCTACACGGTGGGGCTGTTCGCGGCCTTGCGCGCCCACTCGCTGTTCGATCGCCTCAGCATGTCGGCCGCCCTGCTCGCCGGCAGTTCGCCGCCTTTTTGGCTCGGGCTAGTCCTCGTGTTGCTCTTCGCCATTCAGCTGCGCTGGCTGCCGGTGTCCGGCATGCAAGACATGGCGGGCAGCGGCGGAGCGCTCGACGTCCTCCGCCACCTCGTCCTGCCGGCTGTCACGACCGCGCTCGGCCCCGCCGCCATCATGGCCCGCATCGTGCGATCCAGCGTCATCGAAGCCTTGGCGAAGCCGCACGTGCGCGTCGCGCGGGCCAAGGGTTTGTCGCGCGCCACCCTGATCCGTCGCCACGTGATCCTCAATGCCTTGCCGCCGGTGATCACCATCACGGGGCTGCAACTCGGCTATCTCCTCGGCGGCGCCCTGTTGACCGAAGTGGTGTTCGCCTGGCCGGGCCTCGGC
Source organism: uncultured Lichenihabitans sp. (assembly GCA_964245915.1). Classification (GTDB taxonomy): domain Bacteria; phylum Pseudomonadota; class Alphaproteobacteria; order Rhizobiales; family Beijerinckiaceae; genus Lichenihabitans. The sequence continues at coordinate 12,170 of CAXTOT010000010.1, forward strand.
GCCCTACTCTACGACAGCATCACGGCGCGCGACCTTCCCGTCATCCAGGCCACGACATTGCTGATCGCGCTCGCATTCGTGTTGGCCAATATCGCGGTCGACCTGATCAACGCCGCTCTCGATCCACGATTACGCGAAGCATGAGCGGTCTTGATGCCTCGACCTCGATCAACGCCTCTCGGCTCGACGGCCACGGCTCTGGCGCGCGGTTCTGGCGTCTGAAATCCTTTGCACGGGATCGCGGCGCCCTGGTATCGGCCGCCCTGCTCGCCATGCTCGTGGCCGCCGTGGTCTTCGCCCCCATCCTGGCCGGTGTCGGCCCTGACGACGCCGACAACCTCGCCCGCTATGCCCCGATGGGGACGGCCGGGCATCTGCTCGGGACGGATCAGCAGGGTCGGGACATGCTGGCACGCCTTCTGTTCGGCGGACGCGTGTCCCTGCTGATCGGAATCGTGCCGACGGTGACTGCGGGCGCGATCGGTCTGGGGCTCGGCCTTGTGGCAGGCTATGCGCGCGGACTCGTCGACCAGGTCATCATGCGCTGCCTCGACGTCGTCTTCGCCTTTCCGATGGTGCTGCTGGCGATCGCCATCGCCGGATCGATGCGACCCGGGGTGCTGACCGAGATCATCGCCATTACCGTGGTGCTGATTCCCTATTTCGCCCGTCTGGCCCGCACCGCGACCGAAGGCATCGTGCCGATGCCTTTCATCGAGGCGGCGCGGGCGGCAGGCGGAACGCGCTCGACCATCATGCTGCGCTACGTGCTGCCGAACGTTTTCTCCCCCGTGGTTGTGTATGCCACGACCCTGATGGGGCTGATGATCGTGGTCGGATCGGGCCTCAGCTTCCTCGGCCTCGGCGTGCAGCCGCCAACCGCGGATTGGGGCGCCATGGTGGCGGAGGGCCGCGTCGTGCTGCGCCGGGCGCCGCATGTCACCATCCTCCCGGGGTGCGCCATCCTTCTAGTCTCGCTGGCCTTCAACTTTCTCGGCGACGGCATTCGAGACGCCCTCGATCCGCGGACGATCCGGCGTTGAGCGCGTTTGCCAGCCTCGCCGTCGAAAACCTGCGCACGCGCTTCGGCGGCGACCGCGCCGGCGCCACTGTGGTGGACGGCGTCAGCTTGACCCTGCGGCCGGGCCGGACCTCCGCGCTCGTCGGCGAATCCGGATGCGGCAAGTCGGCCACCGCCCTCTCGCTGATGCGCCTCATCGAGCCGCCTGGGCGCATCATCTCCGGGTCGGTGATGCTCGAAGGCCGCAACCTGCTCGACCTGAGCGAGCGCGAGATGGAGCAGGTGCGCGGCGCCGCGATCGGCATGATCTTTCAGGACCCGCTCACATCGTTGAACCCGGCGCTCACGATCGGGCAGCAGATCACCGAAACGCTCCAGGCGCACCGGCCCATGTCGCGCGCAGATGCAGACCGCAACGCGGTCGAACTCTTGACCCGCGTCGGCGTGGCGGACGGGGCGCGGAGAATCCGCGATTATCCGCATCATTTCAGCGGCGGTATGCGGCAGCGGGTCCTCATTGCGGCGGCGATCAGCTGTTCGCCCGGCATCATCATCGCCGACGAGCCGACCACCGCGCTGGACGTGACCGTGCAGGCCAGGATCCTGCGGCTGCTGCACGATCTGCAGCAGGAGATGGGCGCATCGCTTCTCCTCATCACGCATGATCTCGGCGTCGTGGCCAGCATGGCCGACGAGGTTCTGGTCATGTATGCCGGCCGCATCGTCGAGCGTGCCGACGTCGACACGCTGTTTCACGATCCACGCCACCCCTACACCAAGGCCCTGCTAGCCTGCGTGGCGGGGATCGAGGACGACAAAAGCGTGCCGCTGCAGCCCATCGGCGGCAGCGCACCGGACTTGCGGCACCCGCCGGTGGGCTGCCGCTTCGCACCGCGGTGCCCTTCCGTGCAGGACATCTGCCGCCGGCAGGACCAGCCGCTGCGGGCCATTTCGGCCACCCATGAGGCGGCCTGCATCCTGGTCGAACAGGAGCGGGGCCATGTCTGATACCTCGATGGCCGACACGCTCCTCGAGGTCGACGGGCTGACGAAATCCTTCGGCGTCCATAACGCCAAGGGAAGCGCCGTCAAGGCGGTCGCCGAGGTCGGTTTTACGCTGCGGCGGGGCGAAACCCTAGGGCTCGTGGGCGAGAGCGGATGCGGCAAGTCGACCTTGTCGCGTCTCGTCCTATCGTTGCTCGAGCCCGATGCCGGTCAGGTGCGCCTCGATGGCGTCGACTTCACCCATGCGCCGGAGCGCCAGAAGCGCGCGATGCGGCGGCGCATCCAGATCGTGTTTCAGGACGCGTTGTCGTCGCTCAACCCGCGCATGACGGTCGGGGCCAACATCGCCGAACCCATGCGGCTGCAGGGACTCGGCACGGCTGCGAGCCGCGCCGCCGAAGCAAGGCGGCTGCTCGGGCTCGTGGGTTTGCGGGCCGAACACGAGGACCGCTATCCGCACGAGTTTTCCGGCGGACAGTGCCAGCGCATCGCCATCGCGCGCGCCCTGATGCTAAAGCCCGACATCATCGTGTTCGACGAGGCCGTGTCGGCGCTCGACGTGTCGATCCGAGCCCAGATCCTGCGGCTTATCCTCGACCTGCAGCAGCAGTTCGGTCTGTCGTATATCTTCATCTCGCACGATCTCGGCGTGATCAAGCGGATCTGCGACCGGGTGGCCGTAATGTATCTCGGGCAGATCGTCGAGATCGGGCCCGCCGATGCGGTGTGTCGCGCGCCGCGCCACCCCTATGCGGCCGCGCTGCTCGGGGCGATCCCGATCGCGGACCCGCGCCGCATGCGGGTGGCCGACCTCGGACAGATCGAGGGCGATGCTGTCGGGGCCGTGAAGCCGAACGCTTGTCCATTCGAGCCTCGCTGCCCAAAGCGTTTCGAACCCTGCGACAAGGCGCGGCCGGCCCTCATCGATGTGGCGCCCGACCACAAGGCGGCTTGTTATCTCAACGGGCCCGAAGCTCAAGGAGGACCGCGATGACCCATTCCCTCAAGATCGTCGTGACGGGGTTCGAGCCCTTCGCGCATGGCACCGAGAACCCGACGCTCGACGTGCTGGCCCAACTCCGCGCCGCCAACGACATTGAAGGCGAGCTCACCACGATCGAGATGCCGGTCGACTCGGGGCAACTCGCGGCCATCACGAGCGCCAAGCTCGACGAACTCAAGCCCGACCTCTGGATCAGCCTTGGCGTGGCGCCAGGGCTCTCCGTCGTCGCGGTCGAGCGTATCGCCGCCAATGTGATGGATTTTCCAATCGCCGACAATGTCGGGACCCAGCATGGCGGCCAGCCGGTGTTTGAGGCGGGCCCCGCCGGCCATTTGGCCACCCTGCCGGTCAAGGCCATCGCGGACGAGCTTCGCGCGGCCGGGATCCCGGCCAAGGTCTCGAACTCGCCCTCGACCTATCTGTGCAACCAGATGATGTACACGGTGCTGCACCTCATCGCCGTGAAGCGCATGGCGACGCGCGCCGGCTTCATCCACGTGCCGGCTCATCCGTCCTATGTGGCGAAGCAGGCCTATCCGTTCGTCGAGATGCCGTCGATGAGCATCGAGCTCATGACGGCGGCGGTAAAGAACGCCATTCACACCGCCGCCACTGTCGACAGGGATCACCGCAGGCCCGGGTTCAACTATTGACCAGCCGAGAGCCAGGTCAAACCGCAACGGCTCGCACCGAAGGCACGCCGTGACAAACCAAAACGACACAATCAAAAGCTGGATTTAATCTCTGGCTATGACCTCAACGCGGTGGCGAAGCTTCCGAAACGTTTCGTTTCACGTTGATGGACTTAGGGCGTTGCCTTCGGCCGGGCGCAGCGGTTGACGCCCATGATTCGTTCGATGAGTAAAGCGCTCGATCGCGCCGGATCGCAACCGAGCTGCCTGAATCGATAACCGCATTTGGGTACGGCAGTCATATCCCTGAACGACGAAGTTGGACGCAATCCGGCCGAGCAGGGGCCGACGTTGAACGTCCGCCCACGCAAAAAGCCCCACTTTGTGACGACGTAGCTCGATGCAGCGCTACAACAAGTGCGAGGCTACGCCGGAGACCTGCTGAGCTAGCCCGAAACGCCCTCCTGCTGTGTCCCGACATCACGGACGGGATTCAGCGGGTCCGGTGGTCGGTTACCGCGGGCTGATTGCGCCCTCATGTCCAGGCCGACGCGCATCGATTGAGCCGCGACCCGGCATGGCCGCGCCGCTATGCCGCCGCTCGCCTTTGTGGTCTCAGCCCCACCCCATCACGCGCAAGAACGAAGCAGCCTTTCGCTGCATCGGGCCGGTTGATAGGAGATAGAGAGCTGACTTTTGAAAGACGACCCGAGGAGCCTGTTTTGCCGGTACGCGCTTTATTGCGAACGGCACCGGGCCCTTGTGCCGGGGACACACGGGACTGGGGCAAGATGGAGATCTGGGAAAAGCGTCCGATCCGACGCGACGTCAGCACACCACTCTGGCTTCAGCTGAAACACGCGCTCAAGAGTTTTAGTACTTTCGACATTCGTCCGGGAGCCCAGATCCCTTCGGAAACGCAGCTTTGCGAGGCTTATGGTCTATCGCGCGTGACCGTGCGCCAAGCCATCACGTCTTTGGTCGACGAGGGGATGCTCGTGCGGCGACAAGGGCGGGGAACCTTCGTGCGTTTGGCGCGCCTCGCCGAAACACTGTCCGAACCGCAGCATTTCCTTTTGAGCGGGTTCGACGCCAGCGACCTCGCCAACGTCGCTGTCTACAGCACGGAAACCGTCCCGATCCCCGAGTGGATCGGCGCGAAACTCGGGGTCGAGCCCGAGGAATCCGTGTTCAAGATCCGCAAAGTTCTCACGGCGGACGGCGAACGGGTCGCTTTTCGCACCACTTACGTCCCGGTGAACCGGGTCCCTGACCTGCTCAGCGCCGACATGCACCAGCCCATCGTCAGCACCCTGGAGGCGAATTTTGGCCTGCGTCTGACCAGCGCCGAGGAAACCATCGAGGTCATCGTTGCTGACGATTTCCGCGCCGACATGCTTGGCGTTGCCGTCGATCATCCCCTGGTCCTGGTCGAGCGGGTGGTTAGCACCGAGGACGGCTTGCCGATCGAATGTTCGCGAACCTTCTACAAGGCGGACCGGTTCAGCTTTCGCCGTCATCTCGAACGCGAGGCCCCCAACGGCAGCGCGCAGTAACGCGACGGGACAAAGCGCGAAGCTCGGTAGCGTTCGTTCGCCTGCCGTGCTCAGGCCGGCATTGCGGGAGCAAAGCCATAGAGTCGGGCGGGATTGTCGACGAGGACCTTGCGCCGCTCGGTTTCGTCCGGAACCCAATCCAATAACAAATCCAACAATGCTGCATCATCCGAACGCCGGTCCACCGGTGTGCTTTGATGCGGCCAGTTGCTGGCCCACAACATTCGATCCGGCGCCGCCTTGGCCAAGCTCTTGGCCAGGGGTGCGACATCGGCGTAGTCGGGCGCACCGGTCTTCGACACCTCATAGGGCGCGCAGAGTTTCACATAGGTGCGGCCGTTTTCGAGGAGGCCTAGCATTGCGGTGAATGCGGGGTCGTCGACCCTCACCGGCTCGAGGAACTTGCCGATGTGGTCGATGACGAGCGTTCCCGGCAGGCGCGCCAGCATCGGGGCGCGATCCGGGAACTGGCGTCCGTCGAACTGCACCTGGCAGTGCCAGCCCACCTCGGCGATCTTTGGCGCCATCGTCTCCAGGTCCTCCCATTCGAGGAGGCCGCTCCGCAGCAGGTGGAAACGCACGCCACGGACCCCAAGCTCCGCCATCCGGCGCATCTCGCCGACGGTCGTGTCGCGCTCGACGATCACGACCGCCCTGGCCGTGTCCCCAAGCGCCGCAAGCGCCTGGAGCGTGCCGGTGTTGTCGAAGCGAAACGCTGTGGGTTGGACGATGACGCTGCGGGTCAAGCCTAGTCTGTCACGCTCGAGCCGATAGGCCGCGAGAGAGGCCGCCGGAGGTTTCGTGGCGCCGCCAAGCGCCGCCAGCAAGGCGGGCTCGAAGATATGCACGTGGGTGTCGCAGGCCCCCGGCGGCGCCAGCAGCTTGGGACGGCAGGTACTACCGCCCTGTGCCATCATCGGAAGCCCCGGAAGTTCATCGCGCCCTGCGGCGCTCAAACCAGCGTGAAGGCGTCGTGATAGGCGCCCTGGATGCTGCCCCCAGGCACCGGTCCTCCGCCGGGCACGTGGATCAGGTCGCCGATCACCGCCACCGTGGCGCCATGCAGCCCGTGGCGCGGCAAGGCCATGGGGGCCAGCGCCTCCCACTTGTCCGTAGCCGGGTCATAGGCCTCGTTGGTGCCGTAGACGCGGCCGGTCGACTCGCCGCCGAACACGATGATGCGATCCTTGTGGAAAGCGGCCGACGGACCGCTGCGCGGGGTCGGAAGCGGTGCCCTGAAGGTCCAGTTGTCGGTCTTGAGGTCGTAGGCGGCATTGAGTCCGGTATTGAAATCATAGCTGTCCATGCGGCCGCCGATCGCATAGATCACGCTCCCGACCGCCACGACCCCCATGTGATCGCGCTGACCCACGAAGGGCTGTGTTACCGTCGAGCCGCGCATGCCGGCAAGGATCTCGTATCTGTTGCTCTGCGGATCGTAGATCTCGTGCCATTCCACTGAACGCACGTCACGGCCCCCGAGCAGGTGGATGCGTCCGTCCACCACGACCGCCGATGCCGCGCCCCTCGGGCGTCCGAGACCCGCGATCGGTTGCCATTCGTCGGCTTCGGTATCGTAGACGAAGCATTTCGAATGCGGGCAGCGATTCTGCTCGATGAACCCGCCGAAGGCATAGATGCGCGTCCCGATCGCGGCGAGCGCGATATGGTTGCAGGGGAACGGCAGCGGGGCCTTGAACGACCAGACGCCGGTCGCGGGATCGAGCACCTGATGGTAATCGCCATCCACCCGGCCGCGGGCATAGCCGCCAATGATGTGGATCTTTCCCGAGCAGGCGATCACGCCCATCTCGCCGACCGGCACCGGCAGGCGCGGCTGCTCGATCCATTTGCCTTGCGAAGCCGCGGCAGGCGCCACGCTGCTCATGTAGCGTTGCGCCTTCACCGTGTCCGGAATTGTGGTGATCGCGGGGTTGAACAGTCCGACGAACAATGGATCATCGGTGGCCGCCACGCCGCGCAGAGAGCCTTGAAGGACTGACATCGAACTACTCCAGCATCGATCGAACTTGGTGCGTCGCCTTGGGGCGACGGGTGATGTCACCGAACGGACTTGCGCCGGGCCCGGCCGCTCAAGCTTTTGCGGCCAAAGCGGATTGCAGGAGTTTGCGGGTCTCCCGCACGCCCTCTGCCGCCACCTCATAGGGCGAGCGGTCCCAAAGCACGGGATTGGGGGCCTCGTAGCTCAGATATCCCGTGTATCGCTTCTCGGCCAGCAGCCCGAAAACCTCGTTCCAGCGCACCGTGCCTTGGCCGGGGGGCAGACGATCGGTCGGCCGCTTCACGCCGGTCACCGGATGTTCGGGCAAGTCGCTGAACTGGAAGACGAATATGTCCTTGCCGGGAACCGCCTCAAAACCTCGACCACCAGCGCCACTCCGCGCCAGATGGTAGGCGTCGAGCAGAAGCCCGCAGTTCGGCTTGCCGGCCCCGGACACGATCTCGCGTTGCACATTCAGCGAGTTGATGACGTCGTGCTGCGAATTGAATTCGAAGGCGAGCCGCAGACCATACTCCGCCGCAAGATCGCCGGCCGACCTGAAATTGGCGATGGCCTGCTTGACGGTTCCGGTCAGCGGGCCCGGTGCGCTCATGATCATGTCGCAACCGAGCGCGACCGCGTTTTCGCAGGTCTGGCGAAAGACGCCGAACAGCCGGCGACTCTCCTCCCCGGTGGCAAAGATCCAGCCGTATTCGACCCCGAGAACACCGACCTTGATGCCGCTTTCCCGAATGATGTCGAGCACGGCCTGATTGCTCATTCCGGCTTCGAAGCAGCGCTTGAAGTCCGTCCAGCGCAGTTCCACCGCGTCATAGCCGGCCTTTTTGGCCGCATCGAGCGCGACCGGCAGCGGGGTGGTGTCCAGCGTCCAGGTATGAAGCGCAAGACGTCCGAACGACGGTGCCGCCGTTTCGGGCGCTACGGGACGTGCCTCGGCCGTGGCCGACGCCAAGCTCATGTCATCGCGCATTGGCCAGGAACCTTGTCACGGCGTCGTTGAAGTGTTCGGGCTGCTCGATGCAGGCTTGGTGGGCGGCCGAAGGGATCACGTCGAGCGCGGCTCCGGGGATGCCATCGGCCAGGGCGTGTGCCATGGCGGGCGGCGTTGCCTGGTCGTCAGCGCCCACCATGACGAGGGTCGGACATGCGATCTTCGACAGGTCCGCCGCGATGTCGTAGCCGAGGATCGCTTCGCAGCAGCCCACGAATCCATTGGCAGGGGTCGCCGCGATGATGGCGGCAAAATGCTTCATCAACGCCGGCTCCTTCTCGCGGAACTGGGGCGTGAACCAGCGCGACAAGGTTCCATCGACGACCGCCGCGGTGCCCTTCTCACGCACCGTCGCGATGCGGTCGCGCCAACCCGAATGCGCGGCGGCCGGATAGCCGGCGGTGGTATCGGCGACGATGAGCCTGTCGATCGTCCCGGGATGGTGGAGCGCATGCGTCATTCCGATCATGCCGCCGAGCGAAACCCCGACCCAGGCCGTCCTCGTGATCCCAAGGTCGTCGAACAGGGACTGCACATCGTCGGCAAGGCCCTTCATGGTGTAAGGGCCTGCGGGCGCCTCGCTCCCGCCATGCCCGCGGACGTCGAAGCTCAGGACCCGATGGGTCTTGGCAAGAAGGGTCGCCTGCGCGTCGAGCAGGGTGAGGTCGGACGCCAGCGAATGGGCGAGGGTCACCCACGGCCCGTCGCCCTCGATCTTGTGATGCGGCTTCATGAACGTCGTCTCCCTGCCGTTTCGGCGTGATTTATTGGGCCGCGATGGCCCGGGCGGCTGGCTGGCGAAGCTCGAGGAGCTCCAAAGCCAGTCCCCCAAGCACCGAGGCTTGATGCTCGGGATCGATCCCCGCCTTGACGCTGGCGACGGGATCGGGATCGTTCATGTCGAACGGATAGTCGGATCCCATCACCAGCCGGTCGGCGCCCACCATTTCGGCGAGGTAGCGCAGGGAAGCCGGGTTGTGGACGATGGTATCGAAGTAGAACGTCTTCATGAGATCGAGCGGATCACCCGAATAGCCATGCACCTTCGTCTCCGGCCGGACCACGGCGGCCCGACGAATGCGCCCGAACTGATAAGGCAAGTAACCGCCCCCGTGTGGGAAACAGACCTTGAGTTTCGGAAAGCGGTGGAACACGCCGCCAAAAATCATGCGCGGGATCGCGATGGCGGTCTGTAGAGGATAGTTGACGATATTGTGCAGGAAATAGTCCTTGGTGCCGTTGGGGGGCGTCTCGTCATAGGGATGGAAGTAGAGCAGCACGCCCATGGCTTCCGCGGCTTCCCAGAACGGGTCGAGCGTCGGATCGTCGAGAAAGCGGTCGCCGCCGAAATAGGTGGCGATCTGAACCGAGCGGAAGTTCAGCTCGCGCGTGGCCCGCTCCAGGACCTTGACGGCCTGTTTCGGGCTCTGCATCGGCACCGTGGCGGCGCCCATGAGGCGGTCGGGTTTGCTCGCCACCACTTCGGCGATAAGTTCGTTCTGCAGCTCCGAGAACCTGATGCCGGCGTCCACCGGCATGGTGTAGCCGGAAAAATCGATCCACGACGCCATGACCTGCATGTCGATGCCCTGGCGGTCCAGGGTCTCGATGCGCTCGTCGATGCGGGTGAGTTGCAGCGGGATCGGCTTGGTCCAGGACGAGCCATCGAGGCGAACCGTGGGCGCCGCCGCGCTGCCCCCGACCTCGACCCCAAAATCCCGGCCACGCCGCAGCAGGGTTTCCACCAGCTTGGGGGGGATCAAATGGGCATGAAAATCGATGATCTGAGGGGGCATGGTTCGATCCAAAAGGCTTTAGCGTGTGACGAGCTTGCGATGTTCGGCCGCGATCGTCCTGGTCTCGCCCGTCGCGGCGTCCGTGCGGGTCGCCTCGGGTGACGCATAGGTCCAGAAGATGCGGAGGGGCTCGCTCGCCGAAGCATTCTTGAAATAATGGCGGACCCCGGCCGCCACCCAGGAAGCATCCGGCGCCTGCAGCGGTGTTTCGACGCCGTCGATGACCGCGATGGCATTTCCCGCGAGGATCAGGATGCTCTCCTCGCAATTGTGATAGTGTTCCTTGATGGCCTGGCCGGGCGCGATGTCGGTGATTCCGTTGACGAATTGGGTGGCCCCGCTCGCCGGCCCGATCAGCGGCGTCGTCCGGTTGCCGTTGCCTCTATCGGCAACGGGCTGATCGGCGGCCCGAACCACGCCGCCGCGGGGAGGCTCGCCTTGTCCTTCACCTCTGGTCGCCATCATCTGCTTTCTCCAAAGGCCGGCGTCATGAGGCCTGCGCGGGACCGATCCACACGGTCTTGACGTTGGTGAATTCGCGCAGCCCATACAGGCTGAGTTCGCGCCCATAGCCCGACCGCTTGATGCCGCCGAACGGAAGCCGCGGGTCCGAGGCCACCAGCCCATTGACGAACACGGCGCCGGCCTCGATCTGGCGGACCAGATCGGCGGCGCGGTCGAGATCCCGCGTCCACAACGCGGCGCCAAGACCAAACTCCGTCGCATTGGCGAGCCGGATGGCCTCGTCGACCGTATCGACCCGGATGATGGCCGCCACCGGACCGAAGGTTTCCTCCTTGAACACCGCCATTTCGGGGGTCACGCGGTCGAGAACCGTCGGCGCGAAGAAATAGCCCCGGCCGTCGATGCGCCGGCCGCCGAGCCGAAGTTCGGCGCCAGCCGCGACCGAAGCCTCGATCTGCCGTTCGAGGTCGTCGCGAAATCCGTCGCGGGCCATCGGACCGATGGTGGTGCTCGGCTCGGTCGGATCGCCGACTACGAGTTCTCCGGCCAGACGGCAGAAGGCTTCGACGAAGGCCTCCGCGATGCCGGACTGAACGATGAATCGTTTGGCCGCGATGCAGCTCTGCCCGGTATTCTGAAACCGGGCCTTGACCGCGACCTTGGCGGCCGCCTCGACATCGGCATCGTCGAGAACGATGAACGGGTCGGACCCGCCGAGTTCCAGGACCTGCTTCTTGAGAGAGCGGCCCGCTTGGGCCGCCACCATGCTGCCGACCTCCGTCGAGCCCGTCAGGGTAACGGCGGCGATCCTGCGATCGTCGATCAGGGAGGCCACGGTGCCGGATGCGATGCGCAGATTGCAGGCAAGGCCGGCCGGCGCGCCGGCCTCCCGCACCACGTCGATGAAAGCTTCCGCGCATTGCTGCACGTTCGAGGCGTGTTTTAGAGCGATGCCATTGCCGGCCGCCAGAGCGGGAGCCGCGAAGCGCACGAGCTGCCAGAACGGATAGTTCCACGGCATGATGGCGAGCACCACGCCAAGCGGGTCCAGGACCACGTAGCTCTTGGCGGCATTGCTCTCGACCGCCTCGCCGGCGAGAAACGCGTCGACGTGATCGCCATAATATTGGCAGCAGACCGCGCATTTCTCGATCTCGGCCCGCGCTTCGGCGAGCGGCTTGCCCATCTCGGCCGTGATCATGGCGGCCAGTTCGGGGGCCCTTTTTCTGAGCGTCGCCGCCATGGCGGTCAGGAGTTCGCGCCGAGCGGCATTCGACGAGCGGCCCCAGGCACGCTGCGCCACGTGGGCCTTCTCGAGCGCACCCTCGATCATCGCGGCCGTCGCGATCGGCATTTCCGCGATGCGTTCGCCGGTTGCTGGATTGATTGACGTCAGCACAGCGGTTGTTCCTCTGTCTTGCGAGCCGACCCCCGCCGCTCATTCTCGCCGCACGACGACCATGTCGTCTTAAGACGTCTCGAAACGGGGGTCAATCTCTGGCCAGTCTGTCGGATCTTCCTCTCGGACAACCAGCGCCGATGCATCGGATTACCCGGTGTACCAGGGCGCGAGTTGGCGGCGAGCGCGGATCATGAGCGAGCGGATCATGATAGCGAAAATCGCGAGGGCGAGCACATAGACGAAGGACGCGTTCTCGTTGAGCTGAGCGGATTTCTCGAAGACGGATGTCCCCATTCCCGGGATGCTGGCCAGCACCTCGACCGCGATCGCGTTGGTGATCCCGCGGGCAAAGCCCATTTCGATCCCGGCCACGATGTGCGGCATGGCGGTCGGCAACGCGATCCCGAGCCAGACGTGGCGTGTCCGCGCGCCGAACATCCGGCCGACCTCCAAATATTCCTTGGGAATCGAGCGCGTTCCGTCCGCGGTGGTGACGACGACCGGCAGAAAGGCCGAGATCGCGACGATGATCAACCGCGCCGCCGGCTGAAACCCCACCAGGAGAATGACGACCGGGACCAGCGCCACCAAGGGCAACGAATAAAGCGCCCGGATATAGATCGACATGAACCAGTTCACCTCGCGAACGCGTCCCATGGCGACCCCGATGATGATGCCAAAGAACGAACCGATCGCGACGCCCTCGACGATCGAGGCAAAACTCATCAAAGCGGCTGACCAGAACGACTCGCTCGCCAAGGTGGATGGCATGGCCATCGCGATCCCGCTCGGCTTTGCGACAAATTCCGGCAGCCGGGTCCGCACGTAAAATTCCCAAAGCGCGAGGATCGCGATCCCCGCAACGATCGGCGCGATCCGCTCGAGCAAGCGATCGCGGCTCGCCGTTCCCGCCCGCCTGGCTGCCGCGGACTTCACCCGACCGCCGTATTCCATCCGACCAATCTCCGTTCGATCAACTCGCCGACGCTGACCAGCACGACCGCGATCGCGGCCACGAAAACCGTGACGGCCAGCACGGAGGCCGAGTCGATGATGGTGGTGCCCTGCAACAGGACGGCCGCGATGCCGTCAGGATTGAGAAAGAACTCGGCCACGAGCGTGCCCGCCATCGACAGCGCGATCGACTGCTTGATGCCCGACATCGCATAGGGCACCACGTAAGGCAGGATGACGTCTCGCCAAAGCTGCCCCTCGTTCGAGCCGAACATCGCGGCGACGTCGAGATATTTGGGCGGAATACTTCGCGCGCCTTGCATCACCCCGAGCAGGATAGGGAAGATGGCGATCAAGACGGCAACCAGCACCTGCGGCCAGAAGTCGAAGCCGAGCGTCACCGACACGAAGGGCACGAGAGAAATGGTCGGCATCGCGTAGAGGATGTAAACGTAGGGTTCGAACGCGGCGGAGATCAATTTCATGCGAGCCAAGATGAGCCCGACCGAAACCCCGACCACGATCGAAATTCCCAGCGTCACCAGGTAAAGTTGACCGGAAACCCAAAGCGCGGGCAGCAGGGGGCCGCCGTAGAGCATTTCCCAAAGCCGCACCATGGTTGTGGTGAACGGGACGAACAAGATCCCAAAGCTGTGACCGAAGGCCTGCCACACGCCGATCAGCAACAGAATGCTCGACGCGTAGCAGACCGCCTTGATCAACGGCTCGTTGGACGACCTAAATCGCTGCAGGCGCCGCTCGCGTGCCGCTTGTTTCGTCGCCATCCGGCGCGGCGCGTCGTTTTGCGCCTCGATGCCGCGCGCCAAAGATGAGTTCATCAATTTAGTTGGACCCAACACGCTTCAAAGCTTCTGCGTAGAGCGACTTGTCGACGATCTTGTCGAAGCTCGGCTTGTTCTCGGGCTTGATGGTTCCGATCTTGGTCAGTTGACCCACCTGACTCATCATCTGAGCCTCGTCCAACCCGTCGTTATTGACCCAATAGCCGATTGCCTGGAGACCATCGATCGTGGTTGCCGCGACCTTCGGGTCCATCTGGCTGGCGGCAACCACAATGGAAGCGAACTTGGCCTTGTCGTCCGGCAGCTTGCTCGACATCATCTTCTGGGTGCGGATCCAGACCTCGAGAAAGCGCAGCAGGCCCTCCCGATTGTCAGCGATCTCCTTCTTGGTGGTGAGGATCATGCCATAGTGCAACCCCTTGGTGATGGTCGCGGGCGCCTCGATCTGGTTCCATTTCTTGCCGGTCGCAACCTCGATCTGGGCCAGTTCATCGACGTGAAACACGCCGGCATGGACCTGCCCCGCAATCCCGGCTTTGACCAGCGACTGATTGGCAAGATCGATCGGCTTGAGGTCCGACAACTGCAGACCGCAGGTTTCGGCCACCGCGCCCAAGAAGAGATAGCGGGCGGCGTTGATGCCGTCGGTGGCCACCACCTTGCCCTTCAGGTCCTTGCAGGTTTTGACGTCCGGCTCGTCGGACGCAACGATCCAGTCCTGAATGGGCATCCCGGCGATCGCCACGACCGGCGCACCCGATGCGATCATGTTGAGACCCGGCGCGGATGCCGTCCAGCCGACATCGGCATCGCCGATGAGGATCGCCTTGGCGGTGTCGGTGGCCTTCTGGAACCAGCGCATGTTCACGTCCAGGCCGGCCGCTTTGAAATAGCCCATCGTGTCCGCGACATCGACGAACATGTTCGAGAAGATGGGTGGGCGCCCGACCGCCGAGACCGTGATCTTCATCGGGTCGGCCGCCATCGCGCCGCCCGGAACCATGAAGGTGAGAGCCGCGACCGCGGCGGCACCCAGTAAAGACATCCTCGGCCAGCTTCCGGCTCGGTTCGTTGCTGTCATTGTTTCCTCCCTTGGATCTTAGTTCTTGTTTATCGGTCGAACAGATCATGCCAGACCTGCTCGCGCAGGCTGATGAATGCTGGGCTCAAGATGACGCTGCGGTCACGCGGACGCGGCAGGTCGACCTTGCGCACCGCCCGAATGGCGGCCGGACGGCCCCCGAGCACCACGATCGTGTCACCCATCAGCACGGCTTCGTCGATGGCGTGGGTGACGAAGATCATGGCGGTCGGCCGACTGTCCCAGATGCGCAGCATTTCGAACTGAAGCTGCTCGCGGGTCTGCGCATCAATGGCGCTGAAGGGCTCATCCATCAGCAGAAGCTTGGGATCCATGACGAGGGCTCTGGCCAGTCCCGCGCGTTGCTGCATTCCGCCCGAGAGCTGATGCGGATACGACTTCTCGAAGCGGGAGAGCCCAACGAGTTCGATGGCTTGGTTGACCCGGTGCTCGATCTCGGAGCGGGGCGCGCCCCGCAGCTTCAGGCCGTAGGCGATGTTGTTCCAGAGGTTTTTCCAAGGGAACAGTCCAAAATTCTGGAACACCATCGAGACGCTGGGCAGCGGTTTTTCGACGACCGTCCCGTCGATGCGGATCTCGCCATCGGCCAGTAAGGTCAGACCCGCGATGCAGCGCAGCAAGGTCGTCTTGCCGCAGCCGGACGGACCAACGATGCTGACAACCTCTGTCTTGCCGACCTTGAGATGAACGCCACTCAGAACTTTGAGGGCGCCGTAACGGACTTCGGCGCCATCGATGACGACGAGCGGCTCCGCGGCCGGGTTCATGGCCTGGACTTCCTTTTCGGACCGCTCAACGGCGAATTCTCCCCAGGCCTTTTCTTTATTGAGGGATTTCATGACGCTTGAAAGCCGTCGATCGAGCGCACCATCTGGCGGGATCGCGAAACCGGCAAAGCCTTCGACTCCTGTTGAGTTCGGCTTTCTAGGGCCTCGTCGGCCGCCGCGCGCAAAAGCCCCTCGATGGTTTGAGCCAATGTTCCCTCCGTACCGGCCATTTTGGCCGCCCCTTCTTGTATTAAGACGTCTTAGGAGGCGTCCTAACACGTATCAAACGCCGAATGCGGCGGGCCGTCAAGGATGGTGGCGGCTCCAGCCGAATCCACCCGCCCCAGCGACCCGTGCCGATCCCAGCCGCGCTCGGCAGGCCGCCCTGAGCGACTACGCGCCTCGAACACCAGCCGATCACGCCGGCGTGGCTGGTTCCTCGAGAAAGGCCCAGCGATCGTTGAGACGAAGGCTCTCTTCCTCGAGCAAGGTCAAAAAAGCCCCCGCGACCGGCGAGATGGCCCGCCGTCCCGGCTCGATCAGGATGAGATCGAGCGTCAGGGCGGGCTCCATGAGGGGGTTGATGACGAGGCTGTCGGGCTCGGAATCGCCCGCCATCATGATGCCGGGCAGGACCGTGACCCAGTCCGAGCGGCCCACGAGATCGAGCGTGCCGAGCATCGCATCGAGCTCGATCAGCCGCTCGATCTTCACGCCGTTCGAGCCGAAATAGCTCTCGATCGTGAGCCGCCGTGTGTTGATCCGGCCGGGTGCCACCAGCCGGAGCGGGCCGAGATCGGCGGCGCGGACCGGTTCGAGGCTCCGACGCGCGTTATGGCTGCGGGCGCCGACCAGCACCTCGGGCGTCCTGAGAAAGTGGCGGGTCTTGATTCCGGCGATGCCGGCGGTCGCGGGCACGATGGCAAAATCGAGTTCGGCACTCTGGACGAGCTTGGTCAGATTGGCGCTATAGCCCTCGACGATGCGGATCGCGGCATTGGGATGCGCGTCCGTGAAGCGGGCCAGCGCGGGGGCCAGAACGCAGCGCGTCATGGTCGGCATGAGCCCCACCACCACCTCGCCGTCCAAGCCGCCCGCATAGGCCAGGGCCATCTTGGTGGCGGCGTCGTGGGCGCGCAAAACCTCCAGGGAGCCGCGGTAATAGCTGTCGCCGGCCGGCGTCGGGATCATGCGCCCCTTGTCACGCGTGAACAGACTGATCTGGAAGCGCTCTTCGAGCTTGCGAATGTGCTGCGAGACGCCCGATTGCGTGGCGTTCTCGCGCAGACCGGCGGCCGTGAAGGAACGCTCCTCGTAGGCGGCGACGAACAGTCGAATGTCCTGCAGGGTTCCGACCACGCTTCCTCATCCGTTTTTATTATGTGCTGGAGAAGAAACTATCATTTTTCGCGGGTTAAAACAGGGTCTAGCCATGGGGTATGACGATGCTGTCCCTCCCGCTCGATGACGAGACGTCGGACCCGCGCCTGCTGCGGCAGGCGCTCGGGCGGTTTGCCACCGGCGTGACGGTCATCACGACCCGCACGCCCGACGGCAAATACGAAGGGCTGACCGCAAATTCCTTCTCGGCCGTCTCGCTCGATCCGCCGCTCGTCCTGTGGAGCCTGCGCTTGGCCTCGCCCTCGATCGAGGGTTTCAAAGGCGCCGGCCATTTCGTCGTCAACGTGCTGTCGAGCGATCAGAGCGAGGCCTCGCGTCATTTCGCGACGCCCCGGCGCGACAAGTTCGACCAGATGGAGTTCAACGCCGGTCTTGGCGGCTGCCCGATGCTGGGCGCGAGCCTCGCGATCTTCGAATGCCGCACCGAAACCACCATCGATGGCGGCGACCACATCATCTTCATCGGCCGGGTCATCCGGGCCCATTACCGCGACGGCGAGCCGCTGATCTTCGCGGGCGGCCGCTATGGCACGCATCTGCCGCTTCCCGACGACGACTGAGCGATGCCGATCAAGACGACATTTGGGAGTGATGGATGATCAATGCCGCCGTGGTGGGGCTGGGCTGGTGGGGCCAGCACATCATCCGCAGGATGAAGGAGTCCGACGCGTTGCGGATCGTGACCGCCGTCGAGACCGATCCGTCGCGGGCCGCCTTTGCGGCCGAGCATGGCGTCGGCTTTGCGTCCGACCTGTCGACGGTTTTGCGCGACCCCGGCATCGATGCCGTAATCCTGGCGACCCCGCATGCCCTGCATACCGAACAGGTTCGCGCCGTCGCGGCCGCGGGCAAACACGTGTTCTGCGAAAAGCCGCTCGGTCTCAACCGCGCCGATGCCGCGGCCTCGGTCGAGGCGTGCCGCCGCGCGGGGGTGATGCTCGGCATCGGCCATGAGCGCCGCTACGAGGCCGCCATAGGCGAGGCCCGGCGCCTCGTGCGCGAGGGCGCGCTCGGGACCATCATGCATGTCGAGGCGAATTTCAGCCACGACAAGCTCGCCAATGTGCCGGAGGGCGATTGGCGCGCCTCGCCCAAGGATGCGCCCGCGGCCGGCATGACCGCGATGGGGATTCACCTCACCGACCTTTATCTCGACCTGTTCGGACCCATCACCGAGGTCTTCGCCGCGACGACGAGCCGGGTCGCCTATCGCCACACCGGTGACGTGATTTCGGTGCTGATGCGCTTCGCCTCGGGGGCGACCGGCTACATCAATGCGATCCTGGTGACCCCGCTCTATATCGGGCTGACCATCTTCGGCTCGGAGGGTTGGATCGAGATCCGCAACCACACCCATCCCGATACGCCCGGCCCCACGACGTTCACGACCCAGTACCGGGATGGCGGCCGTCACAGCCGCGACTTCGACTGGAGCGACACCGTGCGAACCGGCCTCGAAACCTTCGCGCGGGCCGCCGAGAGTGGCGCCCCCTACCCCTTCACGGACGAGCAGAAGATCGGCAATGCCGCGGTGCTCGAGGCGGTCTGCCGCTCGGCCGCCACCAATGCGCCGGTCGCGGTCGCCGGCTGAGCTCCTCCGACTTCGTGAGACCACAATGGGCCGGCTTGCCGACATCGATCCCGCGACGTTGTCCTCCGAGCAGCGCCGCGTCTACGACGCCATCAAGTCGGGACCCCGCGGCGTCGTTCAGGGGCCGCTGCGGGTCTGGGTCAACAGCCCGGAATTGGCCGACAAGGCCCAGGCCTTGGGTGCCTTCTGCCGCTACGGCACGAGCTTGCCCAAGCGCCTGTCGGAACTCGCGATCGTCACGACCGGCGCGCATTGGCGGGCCGGCTTCGAATGGGCCGTGCATGCCCCGATCGCCGTCGAGGCCGGGCTCGATCCCGAAGCCGTCGAGGCCATCAGGCTCGGACGGGAGCCCCCGCTGACAAAACCCGACGAGCAGGCCGTCTACGCGTTTGCGTCCGAACTCCTGCGCGACCGCCGGGTGTCGGACGCCGCCTATGCGGCCGCCGCTGCGGCGCTGGGACAGCGCGGCGTCGTCGATCTCGTCGGCATCCTGGGCTATTACGGCCTGATCTCGATGACCATCAAGGCCTTCGAGGTGCCGCTGCCCGAGGGCAGCGCCGATCCATTTCCGACCGAGGCCTGATCGGGCGGCCCGTGAGGACCTGGCCGCCCGCTGGCGCTCACGTGGCAGAAACGCGCTTGGGCCAATAGGACGGCAGGCTTGCGCCGTCTCGCGTATCCCAGCCCGCTTTCGCGGCTTCGTCGTAGACCGCGAGCGCGCGTTCGGCGAGCGGCAGGCTCGTGCCCAGAGTCTTGGCTTCGGCCACCATGGTGCGCAGGTCTTTTCGGACCGACGCGATGTCGAAGGTCGGCGTCGGATGGCCACCCTTGAGGGCTTCGGCGATCGCGCCGCCACGGACCTTCAGGACATTGGCACCGCCCGAGGTATCGGCGAAGAACTCGATCACCCAAGCCGGGTCGAGATCGAGGTGGCCGCAGAGCGTCATCGCCTCGCCGAGGGCCTGATAGAAGACGAGCAGCGGCAGATTGATCGCGAGCTTCATGCTCGCCCCGGCCCCGACCGGCCCGACATGTTCGATCCGGCGGCACAAGGATTCCAGGATCGGCTTGGCGCGGGCGACATCCTCCTGCGTCCCGCCGACAAGCCCGATCAGCTTGCCGGCGCGCGCCGGTCCGACCGTGCCCCCGACCGGGCATTCGACGAAAGCCGCGGCGTGGGCCGCCACGGCCGCCGCGATGGCGATCTCGGTCTCGGGCTGCACCGTGCTCATGTCGATGACGAGCTTGCCCGCGAGCGGGGCCGACAGCAGACCGTCCGGCCCGTGGTAGACCGCATCGAGCGCGGCCGCGTCGGTCAGCATGGTGATGATCACATCGGCTTGGCCCACGAGATCGGCCGGACTTGCGGCCGCGACGGCTCCCGAGGCCACGAGGTCCTGCAGCTTCCCCGGCGACCTGTTCCAGAGCACCAGCGTGTGGCCCACTTCGTGAAGACGCTCGGCGATGGCGTGACCCATCTTCCCGAGCCCAGCGATTCCGATACGCATTTCGGGGCTCCCTATTTATCTTTCGATAAAAAGCGCTAGCATGGGGTCAAGAACAAGCCAATACGGATCATCGCCCCCATTGGACCGCGATGATCGAAGGGAGTCGCGATGAAGGGCAAGGTTGGGATCTTCGGCCTCGGCATCATGGGCGGCGCCTTCGCGCGCAATCTGGCCGCGGCCGGATGGGACGTGGTCGGCTTCGATCTCAGCCACGAGCGGCGCGCCGAGGCGGCCGGATTCGGGGTCTCGCTGGCGAGCGACGTCGCGGACCTTGTCGGGCGCGTGCCTTTCATCATCACCAGTCTGCCGAGCCCAAAGGCCGCGGTCGAAACCGCAACCGCGATCGCGGCCGCCACCTTTGAGCCGCGCATCGTGGCCGAGGCAAGCACGCTTGCGCTCGAGGACAAACTCACCTTCGAGCGAATCCTGTCCGAGGCTGGCCATGTGGGGCTCGATTGTCCGATCTCCGGCACTGGGGCCCAGGCGCAAACCAAGGACCTCGTCGTCTATGCGAGCGGCGACAAGGAGGCGGTGGCTAGACTCATGCCGCTCTTCGCCGACTTTTCCCGTGAGGCCCACGACCTTGGTGCGTTCGGCAATGGCACCCGCATGAAGCTCGTCGCCAACCTGCTGGTCGCGATCCACAATGTGGCCTCCGCCGAAGCCATGGTGCTCGGCATGAAGGCCGGCCTCGATCCGCAGCAGATGGTGAAGCTGGTCCGGGCCGGCGTCGGCAATTCGCGCATTTTCGAGCTGCGTGCCCCGATGATGGCGGACGATGTCTACGAACCCGCCACCATGAAGGTGTCGGTCTGGCAGAAGGACATGGACGTCATCGGCCGTTTCGCGGCTGAACTCGGCGTCGAAACGCCGGTCTTCTCGGCCTGCGAGGCGGTCTATGACCAGGCCATGGCGCAGGGTCTCGCCACCATGGACACTGCGGCGGTGTGCCGGGTCATCGAGGCCCGCTCAGGCTATGACCGCCAGCTGTCGCGTGGGCAGGCCATTAGGCAATCTGATCAGATTGGCGCAGTTAAATAATTTCGTTCGTTGCCGGCCGACTTCTAACCTGTCGTCGAAGTTGATCGGGAGGAACGCGGCCGAGCGCTCTTTCGGGTGCTACCCCTAAGCTGCACCACGACGGTCAATGACACGACGAGAAAGGCGCGCCAACAGCGCCGAGAAACGCCAGGAGGAAACAATGACGACCCGCCGTTCGGTCCTAACCGGTGCCCTCGCCTCGAGCGCCATCGTTGCCATGCCGTCGATCCTTCGCGCCCAAGCCGCGCCGTTCCGCATCGGCCTTCTCACGGTCAAGACGGGTCCGCTCGCGACCGGCGGCCTGCAGATGGAACAGGGCCTGACGACCTTCCTCAAGGAAAAGAACCACATGCTCGCGGGTCGCACCGTCGAGGTGGTGACGGCCGATACGGGCGGCAATCCGGCCGGGGCCAAGACCAAGGCACAGGAACTCGTTGAGCGCAGCAAGGTCGACGTCATCCTGGGCCCGCTCGCGGCCTTCGAATTGCTGGCCATTACCGACTACGTGCGGACCCAACAAATTCCGCTGATCAGCCTCGCGGCGGCCGAGGACGTCACTCAACGCCACGTCAACCCCTTCGTGATCCGGCCCGCCGCGAGCTCAGGCCAGTGCTCGCACGTGATGGGCGACTATGCCGCCAAGGAGATGAAGCTCAGCCGGATGGCGACCATTTCCGAGGATTTCGCCTTCGGGCACGAGCAGGTCGGCGCCTTCCAGCGGGTATTCGAGGAAGAAGGCGGCAAGGTCGTCCGCAAGTTGTGGCCGCCCCTGAACGCGCCCGACTTCACCCCCTTCATCGCCCAGATCGGCGATGTGGACGGAATCTTTACGGGCTTTGCCGGCTCGAACCCGCTGAAATTCCTGCGCGCCTATGCGGATCTTGGTCTCAAGGGCAAGATCCCAGTGACGGGTGGCTGGACGGCCTTCGACGATGCTCTGCTGAAGAGTTTCGGCGACGAGGCGATCGGCGCCATGTCGGCGACTTTCTACACGGCCGATTACGGGTCGGATTCCAACAAACGCTTCGTCGCCGCGATGGCGAAGGACTACGAAGTGGTCCCGGGCGCCTATTCGGCCGGCATGTACATTGCCGGCCAATGCGTCGAGGCTGCGCTGCAGAAACTCGAAGGCAAGTCCGACGACAAAAAGGCGCTCGCCGAAGCTTTGAAGGGCGTTGCCCTGACCGACACGCCGCGCGGGCCGTTCACCTTCGACAAGTTCGGCAACGTGGTGGGCAATGTCTTCGTCCGCCGTTGCGAGCGCAAGGACGGCAAGCTCGTCAACACCACGATCAAGACATATGACAAAGTCAGCCAGTTCTGGACCTACAATCCGGACGAGTTCCTCAAGCAGCCGGTCTATTCGCGTGATTATCCGCCGGCTAAAAACCTACAGTAAGCGCAGCAAGGGCGAACATCTCCACGATGGCTATCTGGTCTCTCCTTGCCGTCAACAGTCTCAGTCTAGGCGGATTGCTATTCCTGTTGTCCGCCGGCTTCTCCCTGATCTTCGGGCTGATGCGCATCCCAAACCTCATGCATGGCTCGTTTTTCATGCTGGGCGGCTATATCGGGGCCAGTTTGATCCAGCGCGGCTATAATTTCTGGATCGCGGCGCTCATCAGTACGGCCGTCATGGTGGTGGTGGGCGGCCTGATCGAGCGGGTGCTGCTGCGACGGCTGGCCGGCCAGGAACTGGCCCAGGTGCTGCTCACACTGGGCATGTCCTTCATCGTGGCGGACCTCTGCCTGATGATCTGGACCGGCGATCCGATTCAGCCCGCGACCCCCGCGCAGTTGCAGGGCGGCGTCCGGGCGCTCGGCATCTTCTTTCCGATCTATCGGCTGGCGATCGTCGGGCTGGCCGTCTTGGTGGCGGCCGCGCTGTGGTTGCTGATTGATCGATCGCGGCTCGGCGCCATGATCCGGGCCGGCGTCGACGACGCCCCCATGGCGCGCGTCATGGGCATCCAGGTGTCGCGCCTGTTCACCCTGGTGTTTTGCCTGGGTGCCGGACTTGCGGCTTTCGCGGGGGTGATCGGGGCGCCGTATCTTTCGGTCTATCCCGGCCTCGACGCCGACATGCTGCCGCTCGCCCTGATCGTCGTGATCCTGGGCGGCGCCGGCAGCCTGCTCGGCGCGCATCTCGGCAGCTTCGTCATCGGATTCCTGTACAACTTCGGACAGGCCATGTTTCCGGACCTCTCCTATGTGATCCTGTTCCTGCCGATGCTGCTGGTCTTGCTGCTCAGGCCGCAGGGATTGCTGGGACGGGTAGCCCTATGACGCTAAAAGCCATTCGCGGCATTGCCCTGCTGATCGGCCTTGTCGCGCTGGCTACGCTGCCCGTGTGGGTCGCCAACCCCTATTACGTGAACATCGCCACCCAGATCCTGTTCTGGGCGGTCTTCGCGCTCGGGCTGAACGTGCTGGTCGGTTATGGCGGGCTCACCTCCCTGGGCCATGCGGGCCTATTCGGCGTATCCGGCTATACGGTCGGCCTGCTGCTTGCCTCCGGGCAGGGACACCTCGTCGCGATCCTGGCCGCCATCGTGATGACGGTACTGGTCTCGGCGCTGTTCGCCGTGCTGGCGTTGCGCGCGGCCGGTATCGGCTTCTTGATGATCACGCTCGCGCTTGGGCAGATCCTGTGGGGTCTCGCTTATCGTTGGGCCAGCCTCACCAACGGCGACAACGGCGTGAACGTGTCGAGCAGGCCGGCGCCGTTAGGCGTCAGCTTGGCCGATCCAGCCGCCTTCTACTGGGCGACCTTGCTGGTCTTTCTGGCCTGCCTCGCCACCATGGCGGCTTTCGTCCGCTCGCCGTTCGGGGCGAGCGTACGCGGCGCCCGCGATCAGCCGCGCCGGATGACGGCGCTCGGCTTCAATGTCTGGGTGATCCGCTTCCTCGCCTTCGTGTTCTCGGGCTTCTGGACCGCAATCGCGGGGCTGTTGTTCGTCTATTACAACCAGTTCATCAGCCCGCAGGTCATGGCGCTGCAGACCTCGGCGGAGGTGCTGCTGATGGTCATCTCGGGCGGCACCGCGACGCTCGCCGGACCGGTGGTGGGGGCCGCCATCGTGGTCATCATGAAGAACGTCGTCAGCGCCTATGTCGAACGCTGGAACATGGTGCTCGGCATCATCTTCGTGCTCATCATCAGCTTCATGCCTGAGGGCCTGGTTCCGGGAACCGCACGGCTGGTGCGCACGGGACTGCGGGCGCTGCGCGGAAGGTCCGCGCTGAAGGCGCCCACCAAACTGCAGATCCAGGATGGGACGGGCCGATGAGCGCGCTCGTGGTCCACGACCTCTGCAAGGCGTTCGGCGGCCTGCGCGTCACGCGCAATGTCAGCCTGAAGGTCGAGCCGGGCGAGCGCCGCCTGATCATCGGGCCGAACGGGGCCGGCAAGACCACGCTGTTCAATCAGATCACGGGCGACCTGCGACCCACGAGCGGCACGGTCTCGCTGTTCGGCCAGGACATCACGCGGGCGCCAAGCCGGGCCCGGGCGCATCTCGGGCTCGCGCGCACCTATCAGATCATCACGCTGTTCGGCCGCGATACGATCCTGCGCAACGTCACGCTGGCGCTGCTGGGGCTATCGCGGCTGCGCTGGAACCCGTTCATCGCGCTCGACCGCCAAGGCGCCTTGATCGAACGCGCCGAGACCGCGTTGGCAAAGGTCGGTCTCAGCCATCTCAAACACCGGCCGCTCGCCGAAACCTCCTATGGCGAGCGCAGACGCATCGAGATCGCCATGGCGCTCGCGCAAAACCCCAAAGTGCTGCTGCTCGACGAGCCTTTTGCCGGCCTGTCCACCCAGGAGCGGCACGACATCGCCCGGCTCCTCGCCGGCATCCCGCGCGACGTGACCATGTTGATGATCGAACACGACATGGATGTCGCGCTCGACTTCGCGGATCGCATCACCCTGCTGAACTTCGGCGAGGTGATCGTGGAGGGCTGCCGCGCCGATGTCGTGGCCGATCCGCGCACCCGGGAGGTCTATCTTGGCGCTTAAGGCCCTCAGCCTGGCGGGCGTCCAGGCCTTTTACGGCGACAGCCATGTACTGCATGGCGTGACGCTCGCTCTCGACGAAGGTCGGCTGCTGGGCCTGCTCGGGCGCAACGGCGCCGGCAAGTCGACCTGCTTGAACGCCACCATGGGCCTCGTGAAGATGCGCGACGGCACGATCGAGGTGTTCGGTCAGCCGATCACGCGCTGCGCGCCCGAAGTCATGGCGGCGCATCGGATCGCGCTCGTGCCGCAGGGCCGACGGATCTTCCGCAGCCTGACGGTGCGCGAGAATCTCGCGGTGGCGGCCCGCAAGCCGCGCCGCGAAGCCGCCGCGTCCTGGTCGATCGAGACCATCTTCGACATGTTTCCGCGGCTGCGCGAGCGCAAATCGCAATATGCCGGCCTCATGTCGGGGGGCGAGCAGCAGATGCTGGCAATCGGCCGTGCGCTGGTGACCAATCCCCGCGTCTTGCTGATGGACGAACCCTCCGAGGGCCTCGCACCGCAGATTGTCGCCGAGGTCGAGCGCATCATCGCCCAGCTCAAGGGACAGGGGCTCTCGATCGTCCTGGTCGAGCAAAACATCAAGCTCGCGCTCGACCTCGCGGACGATGTCGCGATCATCAACACCGGCACGGTGGTGTTCAGCGGCACCCCGGCCCAGCTCACGGCCGACGCCACGGTCATCACGCAGCATCTTGGGGTTTTCTGACCTCGAGAGCGCGCATTTGCGAGCCCCCTTCATCGACCCCGACATCGCAGCCGCAAAGGAGCGCGGAACCCCATGGCCGAGATCTGGAACAAATACGAGCCGACCCGAGCCCGCGAGCACGACAAGCCGGGACGCCAATTCCGCCCCAAGAGCCTGACCTTCGACATTCACGCCCATCTCGGGGTGGCGGCCGCGGCCGCGCTGGCGCAACCCCATCTGGATCCCGCCACCATTCCGCTGGCCCGCTGGCAATCGCCCGAGACCCGGGCCGTCAACGCCAAGCAGGACGGCGACCTCAAGACCCGCCTGTTCGATCTCGACAACCGGTTGCGCGACCTCGACGCCATGGGGCTCGACATGCAGCTCATCATGCCGTCGCCGGCCCAATGCTATTATACCGTGCCACTCGACATCGCGGTCGAGGCCTCGCGGATCGTGAACGACGGCCTGAAGGAATTCGTCGGCCGCAAGCCGGACCGCTTCGTGGCGCTCGGCACTGTGCCGATGCAGGACGCCGACGAGGCCGTCAGGGAACTCGAACGCTGCGTCACGCAGCTCGGGTTCAAGGGCGTGCAGATCCTCACCAGCATCGCAGGGAACGAACTGTCCGACCCGGCTTACGCGCCGTTCTGGAAGCGGGCGGAAGCGCTCGGCGCGCTCGTGGTGATCCACCCCAACGGTTTCACCGAAGGCAAGCGCTTCGAGCGCTTCTACTTCAACAACGTGATCGGCAATCCGCTCGAGACCACGCTCGCCTTGCACTACCTCATCTTCGACGGCGTGCTCGAACGGCACCCCAATCTCAAGCTTCTGGCCGTGCACGGCGGCGGCTATCTCGGCGGCTATTGGGGCCGGATCGATCATGCCTGGGGCGCACGCTCGGATTGCGAGGGCGATCTGCCCAACCCGCCGACCAGCTATCTCAAGCGGATCTATGTCGATTCAGTCGTGTTCACGCCGGGCCAGCTGGAAAACCTCGTCGACCTGTTCGGAGTCGATCACGTGCTGATGGGGACCGACTACCCCTTCGACATGGCCGATTACGATCCCGTCGGCCATGTCGTCGCCTCGAAACTGGACGGGCCCGCGATCGCGGCGATCTGCGGCGGCAATGCCAAACGCCTGTTGGGTCTCTGATCCGGGCGCGCGGTGGTGCGGCCGAAATGAGCGGTCAGGTGTCGAGGAAGGTGAGCAAGGCGGTCTCGGCCATCACGGCCTCGGGCGACCGGTGCCGTTCGGCCTCGATCCGCTCGGCCTCGGTGGCGAAATCGCGCTTCATGTAGGAGCCGAGATGGCGGCCCTGCGCCACGATGCGGCGATCCATGGCCAGCCGTTCGGCGTTGAAGCGCTCGAGTGCCGTGTCGATCTCCGACTCCACGGCCAGCGCGGACGCGAGACCCACGGCGTCGTCGGCCGCCTTGGCGGTCCCGGCCCCGACATGCGGGCGGGCCACGAAGGCCGCATCGCCGATCAGCGCCACCCGGCCGAACGTCATCCGCGGTGACTCGAGATCGTAGATCGGTTGCAGGAAGGGTTGCTCGGTCAATCGGATCACCTCGCGGAATTGCGGCGCGAAGACCACGTCCGCGTGGGCGCGCATCTCCGCCACGACCGCACGCGCGATCAACGGAGGCGGGATCGAGATCTGGTGCCGATGACCCGTCTCGTCCGTGAGAAGATGCGCGAGCTCCGTGGTCTCCTCGGCGGGCCGATACCACACGAAATTGTAGCGTCGGTGGCCCGGCCGGGAATCGTTGGCATGCCCCGCGACCGGATAGCCGAGGATCTGCTCGTTCGCCGCCAAGCCGAAGCTGAAATAACCGAATATGTCGCGATGGGTCTGCGCCGGAAAGCTCGCCTCCTCCACGAGCCCGCGCCAGGCCACATAACCGGCATAAAGCGGCTCGACCTCCGGCACGAATAGGCGCCGCACGCTCGAGCGAAAGCCGTCGGCGCCGATCAGGATATCGCCCCGCATTTGGCTGCCGTCCGCAAAACGCGCCGTCACGCCGCCGCCGTCCTGGTCGAGGCCCACGAAATCCCGGCCGAGATGGTAGCGCTCGCTCGGAAATCCCACGCGCAGAACCTCGAACAGCCGGTTCCAAGAGGTGGCGAGCTGCGGGCGGTTCGTGGTCGCCAGCACGCGACCCTCCCGGTCCAGCGTCTGACGCCGGCTGACGTCGACCCCGAGATCGCCGGCCGCCTCCAGGCCTAGAGCCAGCAGCGTGTCGCGAATCTGCGGCTGCGTGATGATGCCGGCGCCCCGACCCGACAACGCGACCGGCGAACGCTCGAAAACATGCACGTCCCAGCCATCGCGCAGCAGTCTCACGGCGGCGAACAGCCCGCTCATCGATCCCCCGACGATCAAAGCCCGCCGCGACCGTTCACTGCCCATATCGCACCCCAGGATGTTTATCGATCGATAAACGACCACCGCGACCGGATCAAGCGCGCGCTTGGTTTTCTCTGGCGAAGGCGGCCGTGACGGCTGCGGGGTAGCCGTCGAGAAAGCTGTCGATCGACAGTTCGATGAAGGTTCGCAAGTCGACGCGGGGCGTCACGTGATAGACGTTGTCGCGCATGCCGAAGTAGAAGATGCCGCCGTGGAACAGCCAGTATCGTTCAAGCTCGGCCGCCGTGACCGGCACCACCTCGGTCGGTGGAAGCCCGAGATCGTGGCGCAGTTCGGTGCAGACCCGCACCAGAACGTGATCCTCCAAAAACGCGATCCACCAGCGGTTGATGTCGAGGCCACGGAGGCCGGAGAAGAGATAGATGCGCATCCACTCGCGCTGGAAGATCACGGCCGTGTAGCGCTCGTAGAACGCGATCAGCCGGTCGCGCAACGGCCGGTCGCGCTGGCCGAGAAGGTCGAGCCATTCCTCCCGCCAGCGGCCGGTATAGACCTCCTCGTAGACGGCCTTGATCAGTTCGTCCTTGGAGGGGAAATAGCGATAGATGAGCGGCTGCGTGACGCCGAGCCGTTCGGCAAGCGCCCGCGTCGCTCCATCGAACCCGACCTCGGAGAAGTAACCGATGGCGGCCTCGATGATCTGCCGCCGCCGATCGCCCGGAGCCAAGCGCCGAAAGACCTTCTTTGCGGCTGGAGGCTCCGCCAGCTTCATGATCGCGAACCTGTTCTGCGATGCTTACGAGACGAGCGCATCGACGATGCCTTGACACCGCAGAACGTGATGATCAAGTGCTAAATAAGCTTTGAGGCGAGGGAGGTTGCCGTGAGCCTGACCATGACACCCGGCTCGAGGGTCGCGAACGACACTTTGCCCGACCACCTCCGCGCGGAACTCGCCCGCGCACAGGACAATGGTTGTGTCGGCACCGAACTCGTCTCCGAAACCGACCGCGTGCGCGTGTGGGTGATCCGGCTCGCGCCCGGCCAGCGGATCGGCTTGCATAAACACGTTCTCGACTATTTCTGGACGGCGCTCAATGCCGGTCGCGCCCGTTCCAACCACGAGGACGGCGCCACCTACGAGACTTCATACTACGCCGGGGAGACGCAACACGCCTCCTACGGAGCTGGGGAGTACAAGATCCACGATCTCGAAAACATCGGCGACAGCGAGCTCGTGTTTTCCACGGTCGAGTTCCTGGACAGCGCCAATGCGCCCTTGCCGATCCCCGATTTCGTGCGCCTCGAGCCGCCCAGCAGGCCGGTTCCCTGACTGGCCGTCGCGAAGCCGACTGGCTCGCGACGCCTCCGCCCTGGGAACTCACCCCATGGCGGCCATGACGCGCTCGCGCGTCAGCGGCAGGTCGCGGACCCGCACGCCAAGGGCATGGGCGAGCGCATTGCCGATGGCGGCCGCGGTCGGGCCGAGCACCACCTCGCCCATCCCGAGCGACGGATCGCTTTGCTGGCCGATCAGGTCGATGGTGATCTCGGGCACGTCGGAGAACCGCAGGATCGGGTAACGGTCCCAGGTCGCGGTGGCGACCCGCCCTTCCGCGAAAAGCACCTGCTCCTTCAAGGTCCAGCTCACCGCCTGGATGATGCCTCCCTCGATCTGGTTGATGGCTCCGTCCGGGTTGATCACGAGCCCGGCATCCACGGCGGCCCAGACGCGGCGCACCCGCACCTCCTCGTCGACCTCCACCTCCGCCACGATCGCCGCATAGGCGGCGCGGTTCTTGTAGCGGCTGAACGCCATGCCGCGTCCGTTGCCCGTCGCAGCCTCGAGGCCGGGTGTCCAGCCCGCCAAGGCGGCCACACGCTCCATCACGCGCCGGGCGCGCGGGTCGGACATCATGGACAGGCGATAGGCCAACGGATCGCGGCCGGCCTGCAGGGCCAGTTCATCCACGAAGCTTTCGATCGCGAAGGCGTTGGCGAGGGTGCCGAGCCCACGCATCGCCGAGGTGCGCACGGGCGGTTCCGCGACGAGCCGGTGCCTCACGCTCTGCGGGGGCAGATCGTAGAGCGCGATCGCGTTGCGGGTCGCGCCGCCGCCGCGCTCGTCCGGGATATCCATGGCCTCGGGGTTCGACCAGGGTTCGGCCAGCGCACCCGCCGAAAGCAGATAGACCCCGCCATTGGTGCCTGGGCGTGTGCTGTGGACCGGGCTCCACAGATCGAGGGCCCAATCGAGCGGGCGCCCGTCCGCATCGCAACCGGCCTCGATCTCGACCACCATGGCGGCACCGAACGGCGAGGCCGCCATTTCGTCCTCGCGCATCCACAGCACCCGGATGGGCACTCCGGGTCGGCGCACAGCCACCAGCGCGGCGTCGAACGCGACATCGTCGGCGCCGTTGTGGCCGTAGCAGCCCGCGCCTTGGCGGTGATGCACCACGACCCGGTCGAGGGCGAGGCCGAGCACGCGGGCGATCGACGCGCGCAGCGGCACCACCCCTTGCGAATGGCTCCAGACATCAAGCCGCCCATCGGTGAACCGAGCCACCGCGCAGGAGGGGCCGATCGAGCCGTGCGCGATATAGGGGCGGGAGTAGCGTGCCTTCAGCCGAAAGACCGCCGACGGATCCGGCTGCGCGACGGGGCCGATCTGCCGGTCGCGCGTCGGCTGCTCGGCCAGCCAGGCGGCCTCCTGATGCTCCGGCCGGAGTGGCTCCCCGCCCTCCCAGGCGAGCTTCTCCCAGGCGCGGCCCAACGCCGCCGCCGCCACAGTCTCGTCGCTGGATAGGAAGGCGATGAAATCGCCGTCGCGGACCACCTCGACACCCGCCCCGGCGACCTTGAGCAGCACATCGTCGGAGCTTGCGAGATGGGCATTCTTCCACGGCCGGTGCAGCACGCGGGCATGCGCCATCCCGGGCAAGCGAAGATCGTGCACGAAGGGCGCCCCGAACACTTTTTCGGGCAGGTCCAGCCGCGGCTCGCTGCGGCCGACGACGCGGTATTCCGACGCCTTCTTGGTCGGCGCCGAACCCGTGGCCGCGACCGCAAGGTCGACCGTAGCCGCCATCGACCAGTAATCGAGGCCCGTGGCCTCACCGTCCGCAAGAAAGCTGCCCCCTTCGATCGTCAGCGTCTCGGCAGCGAGCCCGAGCCGGGCGGCCGCGCCCTCGACCATGCGGGCGCGCACCTCGGCGCAGACGAGCCGGATCGCGGCCCCCGAGTTCTCCACCGACATCGAGCCCGAGGTGACGCCCTCGTCGGGCGACAGCGCCGTGTTGGCGGCCATGACCCTCAACTGGGACGGTTCGAGGTCGAGTTCCTCGGCCGCGATCTGCCGCAAGGCGGTCAGGATACCCTGGCCGATCTCGACCTTGCCGGGTTTCAGGGCCACTTTTCTGTCGGACTCGAACGCGATCCACTGATCGAGGCGCGGATTGTCGGACAGACTCTGGGGCAGCGTGTTCGGGATCATGCGGTGGCTCCCGCGCGCATCGCGGCGGCAGCCCGCTCGACCGCGCGCACGATGCGGCCATGCGCGCCGCAGCGGCACAGATGCGGATCGAGTGCCGCGTTGATCTCCTGGCGCGTCGGGGTGGGGTTGCGTGCCAGCAGGGCCGCGGCAGAGATCTGGATGCCGGACAGGCAATAGCCGCATTGCCCGGCCTGCTCGTCGAGGATCGCGGCCTGGATGGGATGCGGGGCTTGTGCGCTTCCGAGCCCCTCCACGGTCGTGATCGCGCGGCTCCCGACCGAAGCCACCGGCAGCGTGCAGGCATAGACCGGCACCCCGTCCAGGAGCACCATGCAGGCCCCGCATTGCTCGTGGCCGCAACCGAAGCGGGCCGACATCAGCCCCAATTCGTTGCGCAGAACGGCAAGCAGCGGCGTGTCTTCGCAAGCCGCGACCGCGCGGGCGGCGCCGTTGATGGTGAGGATGCGCGTCGTGGCCATCTCTTCCCCGTCCAGGTTGCTCAATGCCTTACGACCCTTTCGAACGACCGCGCGACGCGGTCATCGCCGGCATCCCGCTTGACCGACGGTCCGCGTTATTTATTATCCGCTCAACAAGAGAACCGCTTCTGCAAACGGCCGTCAACCATCGAAGTGCCGCCTCGTGGCGACGGGACGACGTCAAGCAAAAGAAACGATCGAGGACGCGCATGAACATCGAGGTGAGCAAGGCCGCCATCTACGAAGCCGCCGAAAAGCTCAAGAATTGGGGCCGCTGGGGACTTGGCGACCGCATCGGGACGCTCAACCATATCACGCCCGAGATGATCGCGGCCGCCGCCAAGCTCGTGCGCAAGGGCGAGGTGTTCGCAATGGGCATCCCACTCGACAACAAGGGCCCGCAGACGGGTCTGTTCGGCGGCCGCTGGAACCCCATTCACACCATGCTGGCCACCGGCACGGATGCGATCGCGGGACGTTTCGACAAGACCAACAAGCTGCGCTTCGCCGACGATGCGCTGAACATGCCCGTCCAGGCCGCGACGCACTGGGATTCGCTCGGCCACATCTTCCTCGACGACAAGATGTACAACGACCTCGACGCCAGGCTGGTCGATGGCGGCGGTGTTCAGGAACTCGGCATCGAGCATACCCGCGCCAAGATGGTGGGACGCGGCGTGCTGCTCGACGTGGCGCGTTTCAGGGGCGTCGACTGGCTGGCGGACGGCTACGGCATCTCGAACGATGAGCTTGATGCCACCGCCAAGGCGCAGGGCGTCGAAATCCGCCGCGGCGATTTCGTCATCGTCCGCACTGGCCAGATGGAACGCTGCCTGCACGAGCAGAAGTGGGGCGGCTATGCGGGTGGCGACGCGCCGGGGGTGAAATTCGAGAACTGCTACTGGTCGCACGGCAGGCAGATCGCGGCCATCTGTTCCGATACCTGGGGGGTCGAGGTGCGTCCCAACGAGACCACCGAGGTTCAGCAGCCCTGGCACTGGGTGGTGATCCCGGCGATCGGCCTCACCATGGGTGAGATGTTTTACGTCAAGCAGCTTGCCGAGAGCTGCGCTTCGGATGGCATCTACGAATTCTTCTTCTGCGGCCCACCGCTCGTCATCACGGGCGGCACGGGTTCCCCCATCAACCCGCTTGCCATCAAGTGAAGGCGGCCGCCTTCGCGTATCATCCGGTTGCCACGCTGGCGGAAGCCCTGGCCGCCATGGCCCGATACGGCGAGGGCGCGAAACTCCTGGCTGGAGGGCAGAGCCTGGTGCCGGCCCTGAACCTGCGCTTGATGGCGCCCGAGGTGTTGATCGACTTGAACGGGGTCGCGGAACTGCGGGGCGTTTCGATCGTGGCCGGTGGACTGCGGCTCGGGGCGCTCACGCGGCACGTCGAGATCGAGCGCTCGGAGGTGATCCGGGCGCATGCGCCGCTGCTGTCCGACGCCGTGCGCCATGTCGCCCATCCCGCGATCCGCAATCGCGGCACGATCGGCGGCAATCTCATGCATGCCGATCCCGCATCCGAACTGCCAGCCTGCATGGTGGCGCTCGAAGCCGAGATGGTGCTGGCCAGCGCGGGCGGTGAGCGGCGCGTCGGCGCCGAGCACTTCTTCACCGGCATCTATGAGACCGCGGCCCGGGACGACGAGATCCTGGTTGCTTTGGAAATCCCGGCCGCCGTCGAAGGCCAGCGCCACGCCTTCCTCGAACTATCGCGCCGCTCGGGCGACTACGCCCTGGTCGGCATCGCGTGCCGTGCGGTGGTGGCCGGCACGGCCTTCGTGGCGCTTCGGCCGGTCTTTTTCGCGGCCGGCCCGCATCCACTGGTCGCCCGCCATGCGGCGGAGCAGCTGGTTGGCGCCACGCTCGATGAAGCCGCGCTGACGCGCGCCAGCGCGGCGCTCGAGCAAGATCTCGAGCCGCAGGACGACCTGCAGATCACCGCGTCCGTCCGGATGCATCTCGCGCGCACGCTGCTGCGCCGGGCCGTCGCGATCCTGATGCCCGACATCGCGTTCACCGAATCCGGGAGGGCTTCGGCGTGAACCAGCGCATCCTCTCCTTCATCGTCAACGGCGAGCCCATGGAGCTCCGCGTCGACCCCCGGCAGCATCTCGGCGACGTTCTGCGTGAGGGATGCGGCCTCACCGGCACCCATCTCGGCTGCGAATACGGCGTTTGCGGCGCCTGCACGGTGCGCCTCGACGGCATCATCGTGCGGGCCTGTCTCACGTTGGCGGTGCAATGCCAGGACGCGCGCGTCGAGACCATCGAGGGTCTGTCCGATTCGGGGGAAGTCGCCGACCTGCAGGAGGCGTTCCGCACCCGCAACGCGCTGCAATGCGGCTACTGCACCCCCGGCATGATCGTCACCGCGCAGGATCTGCTGCGGCACCAACCGAACCCCAGCCGCGACGAAATTCGCGAACACCTGTCGGGGAATTACTGCCGCTGCACCGGCTACCACGCTATCGTGGATGCCATCGAGGCAACGGCCAAAGCCCGGCAGGCCGCAGCGGGGCCAACATGAGCCAGATCCTCGACGAAGCCCCGGCCGGCCTCTCGCCGCTCGATCGCCCCAACAGCTACATCGGCCGTTCGGTGCCGCGGCCGAATCTGGCACGGCTCCTCCAGGGCCGTGGGCAATATGTCAGCGACATGGTGCTGCCGCGCATGGGCCACGTCGCCTTCGTGCGCTCGCCTTATGCCCATGCGCGCATCTTAGGCATCGAGGCCAGCGCCGCGAAAGCCGCCCCAGGCGTCCTCGCGGTCGTCACCGGGCCGGAGCTCGCCAAGGTGTGCACCCCGTGGGTCGGGGTCTTGACCCACCTCAAGGGGCTGAAGTCCGCGCCGCAATATCCGATCGCGATCGACCGCGCCTGCTGGCAGGGGGAAGCCGTGGCGGCCGTGGTGGCCCGCAGCCGGGCCGAGGCCGAGGACGCAGCCGAACTAGTCGCCGTCGACTACGAGGACCTGCCCGTCGTGGCCGACATGGAGACGGCGCTCGATCCGGACACACCCGTGATCCATCCCGAGCTCGGCGACAATCTCGCCTGGGAACGGCTCTACGCGGCGGGCGACGTCGACGCGGCTTTCGCGGCCTCGGATCATGTCGTTGCCGCCACCTTCGGGTTCGGCCGGCATACCGGCGTCACCCTGGAACCCCGGGCATGCCTCGCCGACTACAACCCGGGCGACGGGCGGCTCACGGTCTATCAGGGCACTCAGGCGCCCCATATGATCCAGAACGTGCTGGCCAAGCACCTGGACCTTCCGGAGCATCAGGTCCGGGTGGTCTGCAAGGATGTCGGGGGCTCTTTCGGCATCAAGGTGCATGTCTATGCCGACGAGATGGCGACCGCGGCTCTGTCCAAGATGCTGCGTCGTCCGGTCAAATACGTGGCCGACCGGCTGGAAAGCTTCGTCACCGACATCCACGCGCGCGACCATCGCGTCAACGGACGCGTCGGGGTCATGGCCGACGGCCGCATCACCGCCTTCGAGATCGACGACCTAACCGGCATCGGACCCTATTCGATGTATCCGCGCACCAGCGCCATCGAAGCCAACCAGGTGGTCAACTTCACCGGTGGCCAATATGCGGTGCTTAACTATCGGGCTCGGGCGCGCGTCGTGTTCCAGAACAAGAATCTGACCTGCCAATATCGCGCGGTGGGCCATCCCATCGCATGTTCGGTGACCGAAGGGCTGGTCGATCTTGCGGCGCGGACGATCGGGATGGATGCGGTCGCGATCCGTCGCATGAACATCATCCGGGACGATGCCTATCCGTGCCTTTCCTCGGCGGGGATGCGCTTCGAAAAACTGTCGCACGAAGCCGCCATGGCGAAGCTGCTGGCCATGATGGACTACGATGCGTTGCGGGCCGAGCAGGCGGCATTGCGGGCGCGGGGAATCCATCGCGGCATCGGCATCGCGAGCTTCATCGAGGTCACCAATCCGAGTGCCGCCTTCTACGGGGTCGGCGGCGCCCGCATCTCGTCCCAGGATGGCGTGACCGTGAAGCTCGACCCCGGCGGCGCGCTGATCTGCCATTCGAGCGTCACCGAGCAGGGACAGGGCGCCGAGGCCGTGACCGCGCAAGTGCTGGCCACCGCTTTCGGCATGCCGCTCGATCGCATCCGCGTCATGACCGGCGACACCGACCATACGCCCTATGGCGGCGGCACCTGGGCGTCGCGCGCGGCCGGCATCGGGGGCGAGGCGGCCTGGCAGGCCGGCAAGGCTTTGCGCGGCAACGTGCTCGATGTGGCGGGCGCGATCCTGCAATCCAAGCCGCAGGACCTCGACATCCGGGCCGGCATCGTGGTCGACCGCGACTCCGGGCGCGAGCGCATGCCGCTCGATGAGGTGGCGCGCATCTGCTATTTTCGGCCCGACGCGCTACCCCCCGGCATCCAGCCGGAATTCGTCGTCACCCGGCACTACGTTCCCAAGGACTACCCCTTCGCCTTCACCAACGGCATCCAGGGCTCCTGGATCGAGGTCGATGTCGAGACCGGCTTCATCAAGCTGCTGAAACATTGGGTGGTCGAGGATTGCGGCACGATCCTCAACCCGCAACTCGTCGACGAGCAGGTGCGTGGCGGGGTCGTCCAGGGGCTCGGGCCCGCGCTCTACGAACATTGCCTCTACGACGCCAACGGGCAGCTCCAGAACGGCAATATGGCGGACTATCTCGTGCCGATGTCGGTCGAAATGCCCGACATCGAGGTGGGTCACGTCTCGACCCCGACCGCCGAATCCGAGCTCGGCGCCAAGGGGGCGGGCGAGGCCGGCACCGCCGGGGCGGCCGCTGCGGTGATGAATGCGGTGAACGACGCGCTCGCGCCGTTTGCCGCGACCCTTACCTCCATCCCGATGACCCCCGAGCGGGTGTTGCGGGCCTTGGGACGGGTCTGAACCATGATGCTGCGGGATGGCGCCCGTCAGCTAATTTTGCTTTACGGCCCAACGCGCAGACCACAGTGTCGAAACCAGCCGGCGGCAGACCGGGCGTCCACGAAAGTCGGGAGGAACCCATGAGCGATGAGAGGCAACCAGATCGGGTCAGCCGGCGCAAAGCCCTGAAGGTCGGGGCCGCCGGGGTGGCGCTCGCCGCCATGCCGTTCAGGATCAACCTGCTGCGCGCCCAGGAGACGCCGATCAGGGTCGGCTTTCCGACGCCACTGACCGGCCCTTACGGCGCCGAAGCGCAGAACCAGGTCCGCGCCGCCGAGGTGGCGATCGCCGAGTTCAACGAGGCCGGCGGGCTGAACGGGCGCATGGCCGAACTCCTGGTGCGCGACGACAAGCTCAACCCCGGCGAGGCCGCGACACGCACGCTGGAACTCATCGAGAACGACAAGGTCAATTTCATTGTCGGCAGTCTCTCGGCCTCCGTACAGCTCGCGATCAACAACATCACTCGCGAGCGCAAGGTCATCTTCAATTCGATCAGCCAGTCCGATGCGATCAACGAGAAGAAGGACTTCAGCCGCTACACCTTCCACGAGGCGCTGAACCCGCATCTCACGGCCGGGGCGGTCGGCCGCTATGCGTTCGGGCGGTTCGGCAAGAAGGTCGTCTATCTGACGGCCGACTACGCCTATGGCCAGGAGATGGTGCGCGGCTTCCAGGCCGTGGGACAAGGCCTCGGGGTCGAGACGTTGGCCGATATCCGCCACCCGCTCGGCACCACGGATTTCTCGACCCTGCTGCCGCGCATCCAGGCCATGAAACCCGACATCCTCTGCCTGTGCAATTTCGGCCGCGACCAGCAGATCGCGGTCAAGCAGGCCAATGATTTCGGCTTGAAGCGGACCACCAAAATCATCACGCCGGTCCTGCTCTACACCGCGCGGATCGGCGGCGGCGCGCAGGCCTTCGAGGGCGTACTGGGCGGCACCTCGTATTACTGGCGCCTCGAGGACACGATCCCCTCCGCCAAGGCCTTCAACGACCGTTTCCGCAAGCAGCATGGCGGCCAAGTCCCGACCGATTACGGCTCGATGGCCTATGGCGGCATCAGGACGGTGCTCACGGCGGCCAAAAATGCCGGGACGGTCGAGACCGAAAAGGTCGTCGATGCCCTGGAGGCGCTCAAATACGACTTCTACAAGGGCCCGCAATACTACCGCACCTGCGACCACCAGTCGGTCCAGTCGGTGTTCATCATCGAGTCCAAGTCGAAGGACATGCAGAGCCCCGAGGACGTCTTCAGCGTGATCTCGACGGACGCGCCCAACGAGGCCAACCTTCGGAGCTGTCAGGAACTCGGGCATGGTTGAGGCGCCGGCGGCGCCCCGGGCCGCGAGGCCACCATGCTAGCGGGCCTGACCTGGAACCTCGTCGCGCTCCAACTCTTCACCGGGCTGGCGCTCGGGGCCGTCTACGTGCTGCTCGCCATCGGCTTGTCGCTGATCTTCGGCATGTTGACGGTGGTCAATTTCGCCCACGGCGCCTTCTACGTGCTGGGAGCCTATGTGGGCTATTACGTCCTCTCGCTCGGCGGCAGCTTCTGGCTGTGCCTCTTGGTCGTGCCCGTTGTGGTCGGCACGCTCGGACTTGCGGTCGAACGCACCCTGATCCGGCCGCTCTACGGCCGCGGCATCGACGAGCCGCTGCTCCTCACCTTCGGCTTGGGCTATGTGCTGATCGAGCTCGTGCGCATCGCGTTCGGCAAGACGGGGTTGCCTTTCGATATGCCCGAGGCTTTGCAGGGCGCCGTCGACATCGGGATCGGCTATTTTCCGCTTTATCGCCTGTTCGTCATGGCGGTGACGGCCGTGATCCTGCTGGCGCTCTGGCTGCTTCTGGAGAAGACGAGCTTCGGCCTGATCATTCGGGCCGGCGCCCGCGACCCGCAGATCGTGCGCATCCTCGGGGTCGACGTCGCCAAGGTTTGGCTCATCGTGTTCGGCCTCGGCACCGCTATCGCGGCGGTGGCCGGGCTGATGGCGGCCCCGCTGCAGGGTGTCAGCCCCGAGATGGGGTCGACCGTCCTGGCCGAAGCTTTCGTCGTAACGGTCGTGGGCGGGATGGGATCGCTCATGGGCGCCGTCGTGGCCGGACTCCTGGTCGGGGTCGTGGTCAGCATGACGTCGCTGGTCGCCCCCGAGATGGCGAAGGTGTCGATCTTCGCTCTGATGGCGGTCGTGCTCCTGGTCCGCCCGCAAGGCCTGTTCGGCCGCGCCGGATTGATGAGCTAGATGATGACGGGCGCCGTCACGGTCGATGCACCCCGTTCCGCCGGCAAGCTGGGGTGGCTTGCGCTCGCGACGCGGCATCGGTTCCTTCTGGCGACGGCCTTCCTGCTGGTGTTTCCGCTGCTGATGCCGTTTCACGCGCTCGCCATCAACATCCTGATCTACGGGCTCTACGCGCTCGGCTTCAATCTGCTGTTTGGCTATCTCGGCATCCTGTCCTTCGGCCATTCGGCCCTGTTCGGGGCAGGCGCTTATCTCTGCGGGATTGCGTTCGCTTCGTTCGGCCTACCGTGGTGGCTGGCAATCCTGATCGGCACCGCGAGCGGGGTCGCCATGGCGGCCCTGATGGGCGTGATCGCCATTCGCACGCGCGGCATCTACTTTTCCATGGTGACGCTCGCGCTCGCCCAATGCGTCTATTACGTCTTCTATCAAGCGGCCGATTGGACCGGGGGCGAGAACGGCCTGCGTTTGCCCGGCCTCGGGCCGATCAATGTCTTCGGGCTTCATCTCGATTTCGTCGACCCTTTGACCCGCTATTACGTGATGGCGGCCTTCGTGATCGCGGCGCTGTTCGCACTATCCCGCATCCTCGCTTCGCCGTTCGGGGCCGCGATCGAAGCCGTGCGCGAGAACGAGTCGCGGGCCCGTGCGTCCGGTTTCGACGTGACGCTGACACGGCTCGTCGCCTTCGTGCTGTCGGGCGCCTTTTGCGGCCTCGCGGGCGCTTTGCAGGCCCTGCATCTGTCGATCGTGCCGATCGAGACCATGTCGATCGAAATGTCGGGCCTTGCCGTCATGATGTGCCTGCTAGGCGGGATGGGCACGTTTTTTGGCCCGTTCATCGGGGCCGCCATCTACCTCCTGCTCGAAAATGTGGTGTCGGTCTGGACCGTCCATTGGCAGCTCGTGGTCGGCGCGGTTTTCGTGGCCTGCGTGCTGTTCTTCCCACGCGGCATCTGGGGCAGTCTCATCGGATGGAGGCGGCGATGAGCGTGGGCCTGCAAACCAGCCCGGACGCCGTCATCCTCCACGCGGATGGCGTCGGCCGAAGCTTTGGCAAGTTCGTGGCGCTGAAAAACGTCTCGGCTGAGTTCCGCCTTGGCGCGCTGACCTCGATCATCGGGCCGAA
Organism: uncultured Lichenihabitans sp.; assembly: GCA_964245915.1. Lineage (GTDB taxonomy): Bacteria > Pseudomonadota > Alphaproteobacteria > Rhizobiales > Beijerinckiaceae > Lichenihabitans. Next base: position 52,643 of record CAXTOT010000010.1, read on the forward strand.
CGGCGCCGGCAAGAGCACGTTCTTCAACCTGCTCTCGGGCGCCTTTGCGCCGAGCAGCGGCAGGATCACCTTCGAGGGTCGCGACGTGACCGGCCTCGCGCAACACCGCTTCGCCCATCTCGGCATCGCCAAATCGTTCCAGATCACCAACGTGTTTCCGCGTCTTTCGACGCTGGAAAACGTCCGTGTCGCACGGCAGGCATTGGTCTCCCGCTTCGACATATGGCGCAGCCGCGATCGATTGGCCGAGCTTGTCGACGAGGCGGGCGAATTGCTCCGCCTCGTCGGCCTCTCGCACCGGCGCCACCATCCCGCAGGCCTCCTAGCTCATGGCGAGCAACGCGCGCTGGAGATCGGCATGGCGCTGGCGAGCCGCCCCCGCCTACTGCTGCTCGACGAGCCGACCGCCGGGATGAGCCCCGAGGAAACCCGCACCATGATGGACCTGATCCTCCGCCTCGCCTCCGAGCGGACCGTGATCCTTGTGGAGCACAAGATGAAGCTCGTGATGGGGATCAGCGACCGCCTGCTCGTGCTCCACCACGGCGAGTTGCTGGCCGAAGGCACGCCGGACGAGATCCGCCGCAACGAAACGGTGAAGCGCGTCTACCTCGGGCAGCGGGAGCATTGAGCATGGTGATGACCCATGACAGGCCCAGCTCCGCCAACAACCGGCCCGATCCCGGCGCCGCGATGCTGCGCATCGAAAACCTGCAGGCCTGGTACGGCGCGAGCCATGTTCTCCAGGGCATCGACATCGATGTCGGCCGAGGCGAGATCGTCTGCCTGATCGGTCGCAACGGCGCCGGCAAGACCACGACACTGAAATCCGTCATGGGGCTGCTGCCCAAGGTCAAGGGGCGCGTGGTTTTCGAGGGCGAGGATCTGCTGCCGCGTCCGGCTCAGGCCCGCTTCCGATCCGGGCTCGCCTATGTGCCCGAGGAACGCCGGATCGTGGCGGGCCTTACGGTCCGCGAGAACCTGCGCCTCGGGCTTGTCGCGGCGGCCAACAGGAAGCGCGAGGCCGAGGCGATCGCCAAGATGGCGGAGATCTTTCCGCGTCTCGCCGAGCGTCTCGATCAGATTGCGGTCACGATGTCGGGTGGTGAGCAGCAGATGCTGGCGATCGCCCGCGCCATGATGGCCGAACCCAAGCTGATCATGCTGGACGAGCCTTCCGAGGGCATCATGCCGGTTCTGGTCGACGAGATGTTCGACCTCTTCGCCCGGCTCCGCGATGCCGGCACCACGATGCTGCTGGTGGAGCAGAACGTTTCGCTCGCCCTCGACATTGCCGACCGCGCCTATGTGCTCGACCAAGGCGCGATCGTCCACCAAGCCGCCGCGGCCATGCTCCGGGACAACGAGGAGATCAAGGAGCGGTACTGCTCGGTCTAGATCGATGCGCAGCGCCGATCTCTCGATGAAATGCGACAGGAATCCGGGCCACGGCCTCGCGCCCAACCGCGAGCCAGGCTCATCGATCCGACGATGGAGAACAATATGGCTGAGGTGCTGAAACGGGGCCGCGACGCCGGCGCCAAGGCGGAGGATGACGCGAAGATCCGCCATACGGTCGAGGGCATCCTGGCCGATATCGAGCGCCGAGGCGATGCGGCGGTGCGCGCGCTTTCGGTGAAATTCGATGGCTGGGACCGCAGCGACTACCGCCTGACCGACGCCGAGATTCGCGCCTGCCTGGCCGAGCTGCGGCCGCGCGACATCGAGGACATCAAATTCGCGCAGGAGCAGGTGCGCAACTTCGCCCAGCACCAGCGCGCCGCCATGCAGGATATCGAAGTCGAGACGCTGCCGGGCGTGATCCTCGGCCACAAGAACATCCCGATCAACTCGGTCGGCTGCTACGTGCCCGGCGGAAAATATCCGCTCTTGGCCTCGGCCCATATGTCGGTCGTGACCGCCAAGGTGGCGGGCGTGCCGCAGATCACGACCTGCGCGCCGCCCTTCCAAGGCAAACCCGCACCCGCCATCGTGGCGGCTCAGCACCTCGCCGGGGCCGACGTGATCTATTGCCTGGGCGGCGTGCAGGCGATCGGCGCCATGGCGCTCGGCACCGAGACGATCGCCTCGGTCGATATGCTGGTGGGTCCCGGCAATGCCTTCGTGGCCGAAGCCAAGCGCCAGTTGTTCGGACGCGTCGGCATCGACCTTTTCGCCGGTCCGACCGAGACGTTGGTGATCGCGGACGACAGCGTAGACGGCGAGATCTGCGCCACCGACCTGCTCGGCCAAGCCGAGCACGGCCCGAATTCGCCCGCCATCCTGCTCACCACTTCGGCCAAGCTCGCCCGCGCCACCATGGCCGAAATCGAGCGCCTGCTCGCCATCCTGCCCACCGGCCCCGTAGCGCGGCAGGCCTGGGACGACTACGGCGAGGTCATCGTCTGCGCCGACGATGCCGAGATGGTGCGGGAGGCCGATCGCATAGCCTCCGAACACGTTCAGGTGATGACCCACGACCCGGACTATTTCCTGGCCAATATGACCAATTACGGCGCGTTGTTCCTCGGGCCGCGCACCAATGTCGCCTATGGCGACAAGGTGATCGGCACCAACCACACGCTGCCGACCAAGAAGGCGGCGCGCTACACGGGTGGGCTTTGGGTTGGCAAGTTCCTGAAAACCGTGACCTACCAGAAGGTGCTGACCGACGCGGCCTCTACGCTGATCGGGGAATATTGCTCGCGGCTGTGCATGCTGGAGGGCTTTGCCGGCCATGCCGAGCAGGCCAACATCCGGCTGCGCCGCTACGGCGGCCGCAACGTCCCCTATGCCACCGCGGCCGAGTAGCGCCATGTCGCTCCCAATTGGCTCCGTCCTGCCCTCCTTCCGTCTCGAGGGGCGGCGCGCGCTCGTCACCGGGGCCGGACGCGGCATCGGGCTTGCGGCCGCCCAGGCGCTGGCGGAAGCCGGCGCCCATGTGACGCTCGCGGCGCGGACTCCCGGCGAGATCGCGGCGGCCGCGGAGGCCATCCGCGCCTCCGGCGGCCAAGCGGTGGCGCTTGCGGTCGACGTCACCCATCTGGCGGCCTTCGCGGCCGCGATCGGGGCTGCCGAACCATTCGAGATATTCGTCAACAATGCCGGCACCAACCGGCCAAAACCCTTCGTCGACGTCACGCCGGCGGATTTCGATGCCGTCATGGAGCTCAACATGCGGGCCGCCTTCTTCGCCGCCCAAGCGGTGGTCCGTCGGCTTCTCGCGGCAGGCAGGCCGGGATCGATCATCAACATGTCGTCCCAGATGGGCCATGTCGGGGGGGGGAACCGGTCGATCTACTGCGCTTCGAAACATGCGCTGGAAGGGTTGACCAAGGCGATGGCGGTCGAACTCGGGCCGCACGGCATCCGGGTCAATACGCTCTGCCCGACCTTCATCGAGACCCCGATGACGCGGCCCTATTTCGAGGATCCCGTGTTCCGCGACAGCGTCGTGGCGAAGATCAAGCTCGGCCGCCTCGGCACCGTACAGGATCTGACCGGCGCGATCGTATTCCTAGCCTCCGACGCCTCGGCGCTGATGACCGGCTCGGCCATGCTGGTCGATGGCGGCTGGACCGCCGACTAAGCGGCCCATTAGGAAAGCGGATTGGTTAGCCCAGTTCTTATCATTTCACGAGAGGTGCCGAGGGCCCCAAAATCGGAGCATCACCTGATGTTTGGCGTGAGGGCATTTGCATGAAACTCGGCTTTTTCACCATGCCGATTCACCCGCTGGGCAAGGACTGGCGCCAGTGCCTGCGGGAGGACACCGAAGCCTTCGTGCTCGCCGACGAGCTCGGCTTCGTCGAGGGCTATTGCGGCGAGCATGCGACCGACCAGGCCGAGAACATCACCTCCTGCATGCTCTTCATCGCGACGCTGATCGACAAGACGCGGCGGATGAAACTCGGCACCGGCACGGTGAACCTGCCCAACACGCACCCGGTCGCGGTCGCGGCCAATATCGCCATGCTCGACCATCTGCTGGACGGGCGTTTCATCTTCGGCATCAGCCCGGGCGGCCTGATCTCCGACGCCGAGGTGTTCGGCAATCTCCAGGCCGATCGACCGGCCATGTTCTTGGAGTCCATCAACACCATCCTCGAGATCTGGACGCGCGACCCCCCCTACAACATCACGGGCAAGTACTGGACGGTATCGACCGAGCGCACACTGCTCGCCGATATCGGCCAGGGCATCTTGCCAAAACCCCTGCAACGGCCGCATCCGCCGATCGTGGTCACGGCGGTGGCGCCCTTCTCAAAAGGGGTGACCGAGGCGGCGGCGCGCGGTTGGGACCCGATCTCGGCCAACTTCCTCATGCCGGTCTGGGTGAAAAGTCATTGGCCGAAATATGTCGAGGGCTGCGAGCGCGGCGGGCGCGCAGCCGATCCGGCAAACTGGCGCGTGGCGCGCAGCGTCTTCGTGGCCGACGACATGGCGACCGCGCGCGCCTATGTGACGGCGCCCAACAGCCCCTATCGGTTCTACTACAGCCAGATGCTGACCAAGATGAAGCGAGCGGGCCGGATCGAGTTGTTCAAGACCAGTCGCGACATGCCCGATGATGCCGTCACGCTCGATTTCATCTGCGACAACCTCATCACTTACGGCACGCCCGACAAGGTGGCCGACGAGTTGATGGCGTTCCGGGAAGAGGTCGGGGACTTCGGCACCATGCTCTATGCCGGCCATGATTGGGCGGATCGGGACCTGGCGCGCCGCTCCATGGTGCTGCTCGCCGAAAAGGTCCTGCCGCTGATCGGCACGGCCGAACGCCCCGCCGTCGAGGCCGCGGCCTGACCGGCGTGGCTGGGTCGCCGCCCGTTCGGGGCCAACGCAGATATCCGTTGACAGCATGTCCGAATGAGCAAAATCTAGTGCCGCTGCAGGTTTGCAGCCTATCGATCGAGGTCGGTAAGACTTTGGAACGGAGGTTCACCATGGAGCCACCTATTCAAATCGCTGCGACGATCTCTGTAGCTTATTAAGCGGGCTGCGGCGTAGCAGCGCTACACGTTGGCACGTCAGGGGCAGCCCTAGGAGTTGCATCAGTAGGGCAGAACTCCACTTCACTGCTCCTGGCGTTTGCGTTCAGCTGCCGAACAGCACCAGTTCACTATAGGCCAGATCGCCATTGGCCATGGCAACCGGTCCGCGGCAGAATTTGGTACCCCACCCCTCGATGAACCGGCCCGGGATCCCCGAGATGGGTTCGATCGCGTCCACCACGATCCAGGGCATCAAGTGGTGGCGGATCAGATGTCTGCCGATGGCGTGCGCGAAGCGCGGCAATTCCGCCGTCGACCGGCAATAGACAAGTTGGAAATAGGTAACCGGGCTCCATCCGAGCCTTTGCCTGATCGACTCCATGGGACGCCGGATGAAGATGAAGGGCTCCGTTCCCTGCTGGTCCGTTCCGACCAGACAGAGGCAGCCATAGCGCGCGTGATCCGCCAGGATGCGGGCCTCGTCTTCCGGTAGACCATCGAGGACCTCGGCCTTTGTTGCGTCACGGACGCGAACGTTTGGACGAGGCGGGCTCAGCAGCGGCAAAGCCAAAAAGGAGCCGCGGCAATATCGCTGAAAGCCGCGGGCCTCCTGCATCGGCCAGGTCCTGCGAACGGCCGATATATTGAAGTAGGTGACGTCCTTGCGGCGCATGGCCACGTTGTCGAGCATAGCCGCATAGCCGCGAAAGCCGGGCTTCACGTACCAGCTCGACAAATTGCATCGAACCGATGATCGGCCGTCCTTTTCCCTCGTGGAATAAAGTGCCAGCAGGACCCCGACGATGCCCTCTTCGGACTCGATGAGATGTCCAAGACGCGGAAGATCTTCGGGCAAGGGCTTGGCGAGGTGACGCTCGATGCCCTTGCGCCAATATTGTTTCGAACGACCCGCGAATCCCTCGGTCAGCAGGTCGACGACGGCATCGATGTCGGAATCGCGAATCGCGCGGCAGCGGACGGGTCGAACGGCCCCGCTGGCTTTGACGCTCGTCGCCAATTGTCGCTCTGCCTTGAGACTGTCCATGGGCCCGATCAGGAGTGGAACGGGGAACCGTAAGGCTCGGTCCCTCCAAGGTGCCGGCGCTTGAAGCCGAACAGCTGACGGTCGGCGCCCTCGGACATGGACATCAGCCTGCGGCGAACGACCAGCCAGGAGGCGACGAGAACGATTGTCTCCGAGATCGCGGCACCGGCCAGCGACCAAGCGGGGGGCGCCATATGCAGGATCACGCCGACCGTGCCCATTCCGACCACTGCCGCGGCTGCGGCGATGAAGGCCAAGGTGCGGAAGGCGCTCAGGATTTCGAGCACGGCGCGCGGCATCACATAGAGCATCGATACGGTATAGATGGCCCAAGCCAAGAAGCCGAGCAGATAGATCGGCGTACCCACGAAGGCTTGCGACTTGATGAACGGCAGTAGCGCGATCATTCCGGCGCCGTAGATGATGCCGCCGGCCGCCATGATGGCCGACCATACCTTAGTGCGGCGCCAAACCTTGTCGATCTCGCCACGCGCCAGCAGCCCTGATAGTTCCGGCTGCACCATGTTGACGAGCGCGGCGGCGCCAACGCGCAGCGGCACGAACAGGACCAGCACGGCCGCGATCGGGGCATAACCCGCCGGTCCGGCAATGGCCGCGACCAACAGCGCCATGCCCTGGGCCTGCAGGTTCCCCATGGTGACGCTGACGCCCGACCAGCCGAGCTGACCCCGCAGGCGACGATAGCGCCGCCACACGCCTCGACCAAAGCTGACGCGCACCGGGCGGCGCGCCAACGACAGCATCACGACGATGCCGAGTCCGTTCGCGGCCGCCAGGACCAGAAGGACCTCTTGCAGCAGATCCCCGCGCATCCACAGGGCGACACCCGTCAGGCCCACACCAGAGAGCGTGAAGGCGAGATCCCCAAAACTGACCACCTTTTGGCGCCCGAGCGCGAAAAAGGCCGTCCGCAGGTGGCTTCGCATCGACCAAAGACCAATGAAGCATCCGCCCGCGATCGCGCCCGTGCCGAGCCAAAGATGCAGCAGGATCGCCACGCCGAGACCGATCAGCGTCGAAAGCAGGGTCGCGCCGGACCCAAACGTGACTTCGAAAATATCGGCGGCGCTTTTCGTGCGGCTTTGCCCGATCCAGATGCTGGCCGGCATGGCGGTGAGGGAGCGGATGTAGGTGAGACTCAATCCACCGATCACCATCACGATGGCGAAGACGCCGTAGTCCTGGGCCGACAGCATGTGGACCAACAGGATGTTCAGCGCGAAATGGAAGCCGCTCTGCATGGCTTCGCCGCCGATCATCAAGGCGAGGCGCCTTGCAATGGCGGTGAGATCCGTGCGCTTCATGGTGCTTCGGCCGTTAAAGGAGCGGCCCTGCATCCCGCCGGACTTGGCGCCGACCGACCGAGCTTGGCGTTTGCAACCGCAGCGATCGCGGCCGCCGCCATGACGTCGCTGAAGACGGCTTCATAGCGCGCGCGTCCGGCAGCCGCAAAACCGCGCCAGGCCGCGGGATCGTCCACGATGGTGCGCAGTTTCGCCGCCAAGGCGGCCGCGTCGCCGGGCGGAACGAGCCAGCCCGTCCGCCCGTCCTCGACGACCTCCATCAGGCCACCGATTGCGGAAGCCAGAACTGGGCGCCCGAACGCCATCGCCTCGATGGCAACGCGCCCCAGGGATTCCGGCCGGCGCGATGGCACCACCACGATGTCGGCCCAGCGGTAGAGCGGCGAGGGGTCGGACAGGAAGGGCGCCAGGCTAACGCTGCCTGATAGATCCAACGCCTCAACCAAAGTCGACAGGGCTCGCTCGCGCTCCTCGCTTTCGAAAGCGCCGCCCACGATCCGCACGTCGAAGCGCGCCCGAACCTCCGCTGGAAGCGCCGCCAGCGCGTCCAGCAGAATCTCTTGTCCTTTGATCCGGCTGATGCGGCCGAGCATCAGCACGCGCAGCGGCCGCGCCCCGTCATAGGTCGACGGCTCAGGCACGGCAGGGCCCGCCACACCGTTATAGATGACGTGAGTTCGCGTCCCGGGCGGCAGCGCGAAAGCCGCACGCGTGGCCAGGGAATTGAAGATGATCTCGGCGCGGCTCCAAAGCACCAGCCCGCGAAGGATCGATCGGGTGGAGCCCTCCGGAATTTCGTGGATGTGCAGCAGGGCCTTGCCGGGGAAGAAGCGCGCCGCCAGCGCGTAGTCGGCGATCACGGAGGTGTTGATGTAGACGAGATCGCTCTCCCTGAACCGTTTGGCGGCCCGGCCAAGCGCCGCGGGAAGGCGCGCCAACCCCACCGTTGCCAATCGCGATAGCGCCTGGCGCCGCAGCACCCAAATCGGTTCGAACACGACGCTGCTGGCGACACCCTCCAGCATGGAGACGATCGGGCCGTGTCGCGGCAGCACGACCTCGATGTGGGCCGTCGGGTGGGCTGCGCGGAGCGCCGCTACACTCTCCACAAAACTCCGGTCGGATCCATAAAGCTCATACCCTTGATGAACGCAGGCGATCCGCATCGGTCCTACCGGTTATTGTTCGCTCACAGCACATGGACCAGTTGGCAGCAAGACTTGTGCCCGGCCCAATAATCGCTGCCGCTGCAGCAAGCAAGTTCTCGATGTTTCGTTTTAGTACACTTGCGGCCAACACTGGAAGTTGAAATGGCGGACGCAAAGCCTTCCATTCTCATTTTGGGAATACGGGGCATCCCTGCAGCGCACGGCGGCTTCGAGACCTTCGCCGAACAGCTGGCTTTGTTCCTCGTGGAACGCGGCTGGCATGTCGGGGTCTACTGCCAGACGGACGTGAGTGCCGTGGACCAGCGCGTGCGAAGCGATATGTGGCGGGGCGTCGAACGTATCCAGGTGCAAGTCGCCTCGACCGGGCCCCGAGGAACCGTGGAGTTCGACTGGCATTGCGTGCGCGATGCGGCGACGCGACCCGGTGTCTGCCTCGTCCTCGGTTACAACAGCGCGGTTTTCCTGCCCTACTTGCGGCTCAAGGGGCGCAAGATCATCACCAATATGGACGGGATCGAATGGCGCCGCGACAAATGGAGCCGCCCGGTCCGTGCCTGGTTCTGGATCAACGAATGGATCGCGGCGTGGACGTCACATCGCCTCGTGGCCGATCACCCGGTCATTGCGAACCATCTGGCGAGCCGGCGCCCTCGCGGCGCGACCGTGATGATCCCCTATGGCGGCGTGCCTGTGCCGTCGGCGCCCGAGACGGCCGTGCGGGCGCTCGGTCTGACCCCCGGTCGCTATCTCTTGTCCATCGCTCGGATCGAGCCGGACAACAGCATCCTGCCCGTGGTCGAAGCTTTCTCCCGCCGCGCACGCAATGCCAAGCTCGTGGTCGTCGGCAAGCTCGACGACGGCAACCCCTATCATCGCCGGATCCGGGCGGCCGCCAGCGGGGAAGTGATGTTTCCAGGCGCCATCTATGATGCCGGCACCATACAGCCGCTGCGCTTTCATGCCCGCGCCTACGTTCACGGCCATAGGGTCGGCGGCACAAATCCATCCTTGGTCGAGGCCTTGTGGGCCGGCAATGCCGTCATGGCCCATGACAATCCGTATAATCGCTGGACCGCAGGGGATGCCGGCGTGTTCTTCGCGGATGCGGCGGGTTGCGACCGCTGTATCGAGGCGATGTTGAACGAAGACGCCCTGGTTGAGCGCTGCGGCGCGGCAGCCAGGCTCCGGGCCAGCGCGGTGTTCCGCTGGCGTGACATTCTTCTGGCCTATGAACGCGAGGCTCGAGCCTTCTTCGAGCCTACGATCGCCACGCCCGAGCGGCACGCGATGCCGGCCGCGAGCCGGCAGCCTTGAACCCGTCCCGTCGGGACCTCGTGCGCGGTGCTGTGGCGCTGACGGCCGTGGGCGCCAGCAGCTCCCGAGCGGGTGCCCGAACGGGCCGCCCCACGTTGCGGCGCGGTGTCAATACCTGGCCTTGGTTTGCGCTGACGCGCGAGTTTCCGGCGCCACGCACCGATTACGCTTGGCCGCCGTTCGAGCTCGACCGCACGGTGCCGACATCGCGCGACTTGCTCCGCCTGCGCCGGGCAGGACTGGATTTCATTCGTATTCCGGTCGATCCGGGTCCCTTCCTGGCCGGCACCCCAAGTCAGCGTGCGATGCTGCTCGACCGCCTCTTGGCCGCGGTAGCTACCGCCAACGCGGCGGAACTGACCGTCGTGGTCAACATCCAGGCCAATGATGCGACCCATTACTGGAATTCGCAGCAGATGGTCTCCAGCCTCGCGGCGGTCGAGTTCCCGGCCTATCGCGCCTTGGTGGGTGACATCGCAGGCCGGCTTGGCAAGCTCGACCCTTCCCGCTTGGTGCTGGAGCCCGTCAACGAACCGCCGCAAGACTGCGCCTCACCGGTCTGGCTGGAGGTTCAGCAAGCGCTTTTGACTACCGCCCGAGAGGCCGCAGCTGGAGTGACGCTGGTCGCTACAGGAAGCTGCGGCAGTATGGTGAGCGGGCTCGACGCGCTCGATCCGGCACCTCTGGCGGCGCTGGCCCCCCTTCTGTTCACCTTTCACTTCTACGAGCCTTACCTGTTCAGTCACCAGGGCGCGCCCTGGATGCGCGAGCCGGTCTATCGCTCGCTGAACGCCGTCCCATGGCCGGCCTCGGCGGGTTCGCTCGACCGCACCCTTGCCGCCGTTCGGGCCCGCATGGCGCAGGACACGGCGAGGTCGCCGGAGGCCAAACGCGCGGCGTTCGACGAAACCGAACGGGTGCTGAAGGTCTATTTCGATGCAGAGCCCGATCGACCCTTCATCGACGGATATCTTGGCAAGGTCGCAGGTTGGGGCGCGCGCCACGGCATTGCGGCCGATCGCATCCTGCTGGGTGAATTCGGGGCGCTGCGTTCCGACGCGAATTATGTCGCGGCAGGCGCGGCCGATCGCGCGCGTTACATTCGCGATGTGCGGCGGAGCGCCGAGTCTTTCGGATTTCCCTGGGCCTTGTGGGATCTGTTCGGTGGCATGGGCATGATGGATGACACCACCCGCGCGCTCGATCCCTCCATCATCGAGGCGCTGGGGCTGACCATGCCGCCCGACTGATCGTCACTTTTGTCTCACGACGGCGCGATGGTCTGTAGAGACACAAGATGATGACCGCGAATTTGGCGAGCAGGGTCGTCTTGTCCGCAATGCTTTCCGAGGTGTTCAGCAGGATGAGGAGGCCGACCATCGGCAGCCACGTTCCCGGTTCGCGGTCGCGCGTCAGCTCGTAAAGGAAAAGCCCCAGGGCGATCGCCAGGATAAGCGTCAGGAACGCGCCTTGGTAGAGCGTCATGCGGATGATCGGATTTTCGATCCCCAACTCGAGACCATTGATGCGGCGCAGGCTCGCGACGAGGTCGATATCGGGACCGACAATGAGGTCGCGCAGCGGGATGTTGTCGAACAGATCCAGCATCTCCACACGGGCGTTGGCGCTGCCGCCGTCAGAGGCAAACCGTCCAAGAAGGATGTCGAAAAAGCCGGTGGCGCCGGCGGCGCCGATCGCCACTGGAGCCAGGGCCAGCAGCATGAGCGCGGCCGCGGCCCCGACCAGGGACACCCGCCCGCTCCTCAGGGACCGAAATAGCGCGAAAACCGCGTAGGCGCCGCCGAACAGCAGCACGACCACCAAGCCGGAGCGACCCCCGAACGTCACCATCGCCACGCTCTGCAGCCCGATCATCAAGGCTTTCGATCCGATGGGTAGAGATCGACCGCCGGTCAGCAGGGCTAGCAGATAGCAAGCCGTGACCAAGGAATTCACCAAAGGATGGCCTTGCAACGCCGTGGATCGGGTCTCGATTGGAAAAATCTCGCCGTCGAAGCGGTAGGGAAACAGCTGAACCTTGGTGACGAACTCGCCGAGCGCCATCAGGGCGTTCACGGTCATGAGCACATGCAGCAGGGTTGCGATCCTGGCCATGGCCCGTTCTTTGGCATCGGCCAGCAAGACGACCAGCAAGGCCGGCCCCACAAAGGTGTCGATGAGACCCGCCATGCCGGTCCCCTTGCGGGCGATCGTCACGACAAGCAACAACAGGGCAGCGAGGCCCATCAAAACTGCCGCGGGCCGGCTATGCGCGACATGCACGATGTAGCCGACCGGATTGCCATAGCCGATCGCTCTGCAAACAAACAGAATGACGACCATGTACGTGAATGGGTGAATTTTGGTGGCCGCGCTCCCGGTAAGCCCGTCATAATTGTAGCCGAGATCCCACAGCATGCCGCCGGAAACGCCGAAGAGGATGGCGACCGACACGGGAAGTCCGAGCTGCGTCACCCAATCCAGTGGCTCGGCCCGAGACTGGCGCAAGCCCGGATAGCCGGCACCGGCCCCTATGGTCGGCATCTCAGGCTCGCGCCGCGGGGTCGACGAGCAGAACCGCGGTGACGGAGCGCCCCATGACGTTCAGCACCTGCGCGGTCGCCGCAAGATCGCGCTCCGGTGTGGCGGTGAGACGCGCGACGAGCAGCAGATCCTGAACGCTCGCCACCAGGGGGGCGGCCTTGAGGTTCTCGGCCACCGCACCACCATTCACCACCACGAGGTCGAACTGACGCCGCGCTTCGACCAGCATGCGTTTGGCGAAGCTCCGCCCCGCGCTCTCATGGAAGCTGGCCTTTTGCCGCCCCTTGCCCATGATGGCCCATCGAGCCCCCGCCTGAAAGTGCAGGACGGACTCGAAGGAGCGCTCCCCACGCAAGACCTCGAGCAACCCCGCCACGGAGGTTTCCTGGTCATGGGCGACATTGGCGTCGATCAACAGGACGCGTTCGCCGCGCAGGGCGGCGGCGGCCGCCAGGAGTTGGGCAGCTCTGTTCCGCTCGGCTCCATCTTCCGGGCTCGAGGTCAGTAGCACGCTGCGCACGACGTTGGGGTCGCGCGATCCGGAATCCATGTCGAACAGCCGGCGCAGCACCAGGCCCACCGCGTCCTCGGTTCGTGAACCCCTATTCTGCCCGTTGAGGCCGACCGCGGCATAGCCTTCGGGTTCCGGCTGCTTGCGACCGAACAGGCGGCGCCTCGGGGCGGGACGCCTGCCGGCGGGCAGGATGCCGATCACTGGCGCCCCTGTCACGAGTTCCGCCTGACCAGCCGAAAGCACCGTGGGCGAAACATATTCGGCGATCAGTGCGGTCCCGGCCCCGAGCCCGAGCCCGGCCCCGATCGCGCCCGCCAGCAACAGGCCGAGCGGCGGCCAGCTCTTCTGCTGTGGCGGCAATGCACGCGAGATGATCCGGGCGTTGGTGCTGTCGACGTTGGCCTGCTCCCGCGTCTCCTGGGCACGGACGAGATAGTTCGCATAGACCGATCGAACGGCTTCGAGCTCGCGTTGCAATTCGCGCAGACGAACCGAGGCCTGGTCGTTCGAAAGGGTCTGGCGCTTGAGACCGTCGAGCTTGGCGGAAAGTCCGACTTCGCTGGCCACGGCCCTGTCGTAGTCGGACCGCACCGCTTTCGCGACACGGTCGAGCTCCGTATTGATCGACTGGCGGATCTTGCTCAATTCGACGCGCACCGCCGCGATCGCCGGATGGCGCGGACCGAGCTGGGTTTCGAGGTCGGCATCGCGCTGAACCAGCGCGCTTTCCTGTTCGCGCAGCTTGGAGACGACGGTGGACTGCATCGCCTCCGTGGTGTCGTCGGGGGAAGCGCCGCCCCCACGACGTTGCTTCTGGATCTGATCGACCTGCGCTTTGAGGGTCGCGACGCGGTTTTGAGCCGCCGAGAGCTGGTTGCTGACATCGGTCAGCTGCTGCTCGCTGACGAGTTGGCCCGTGGAAACCACGAGGTTGTTCTCAGCCCTGTAGCGTTCGATCGCATTCTCCGCGTCGCGGACGCGCTTGGCTTGTTCGGCCAGCCGTGCCGTCAGAGCGTTCGACGCCTCGTCCGCGGCCTGGGCGCGCGCGCCGGCCTGGTCGGCCAGATAGGCATCCACGATGGCATTGGCCAAACGGGCCGCCTTTTCGGGGCTTCTGGCCGTCACCCCCACATCGATCACCAGCACCTTGTCGGCGCGCTTGACGGTGAGGCTGCGGCGCAGCGCATTCAGGGTTGCGATTTCGGCGTCGCCCGGCGTTCCGGCCGAATGCCCCCCAAACAGTCCCGTCAAGGCGCTGATCGCGGCAAAGCCGGCCGGGCGGTTGAATTCAGGGTCATTGGTCAGATTGGTGGCCGCGATCGCCCGCTGCAGCACGCCGGTGGACTGGACGACGCTGGTCTGACTTTCCGCATGCGTCACCCCGCCGTCAGGCGCCATCGCGTTGGAATTGATGTCGTTGTTGACCACCTGCCGGTCGCGCGGATCGACCAAGACTTGGGCGGTCGCGGTGTAAAGCTTGGGGGTGAGCAGGCCATAGAGCAACGCCAAGGCGGTGAGCAGCAGGCATGTGCCGAGAACCCACTTGCGTCGATGCCAAAGAATACGCCGCAGGTCCGCGACTTGGACGGTACCGTCGCCCTGGGTGCCAGGCGTCGCGACGGAGCGAGCGTCTTCCGATTGATCAGGCTGAAACGCTGTCGTGACCAGGCCTGCCATTCGACGAACTCAAGCGTGCGAAGCTGCGCGGCCGAGGAGGTCTGGCCGCGCTCACCCTTTGATTTATCTCGGGGATTGATTAATAAGTGATCCCACAAACAGCACCGGACCGCTCGTGGAGCGATGCGTGCGCGGGTTCGATCCGACTCCCTCGGTGTCTCCGATCGAAGACATATTGCTCGACGAAGGACAGCCCTTTACTCCTCGGGTATGTAGCCGTGGGCGCGGCCGTACTCTTGGGATTCAACGATGCTGTTGCGCGTGCGACTGGACGGACGCCACGTGCGGCGCTGGCACCTCGACCTTCTCGGCCGCCTGGCGGAAAAGCCGGGGCTAACCGTCGACGTGGACCCCGCTCCCGGAACCACTCAACTCCCGGACGCGGCCAATCTTCTTTTCGAGCTTGAAAGCCTGATCCATGGTCTGCCGCGGTCGGGACTGGCCGCCCACGTGCCGCGTTCCGATCTGGATGGCTTCGTTCATCTCGCCCCGCCACCCGCCGACTTGATCCTGGACCTCATCGGCGATGTGGAACCGGGCGGTGGCCGCGTTTGGACGCTGACCTTCGACGGGCTGGCGGGCGAGACCGCCCTGCTTGGGTCGTTGCTGGATCGCCGCACGCCCACCGCCGAGATCGTCGAGAGCGGGACCGTCCTGGCGGCCGGCCGGCTGGGCACCGAATATGCGGGCGTCGCGCTCGCCTCCTTCGAGGACTTTTTGGCCCGAACCTCAACCCTGATTCTCGCCGCAGTCTCGGGTGCAGGCACCGCAATCCTGCCGACTCTGCCAGGCGAGGGCACGGGACCTTCCGGTCCGCGCCGGCTCGCCCCAGCGGAACTCGCCGTGCTGACGGCCAAGCGGGTCGCGCGCCGAATCCTCCAGCGGCTCTATTACCTCGCCTACAACGCCCCCCATTGGCGCACGGGATGGCGCCGAATGGATGGACCAGATCTGCTCGATCTCCGCCACCATCCCGACACGGGCTGGCATGACCTGCCCGACGACGCTCAACGCTTCTATGCCGATCCCTTTCCCATCGTGCACGACGGACAGGTCACCCTTTTCGTCGAGGATTTTGCGCATCGGCTCGGCAAGGGCATCATCTCGGCGGTTGCTTTCGGCCCCGATGGGCCGATCGGCCGCCCCATCCCGGTGCTGGAGCAGCCGGGCCATCTCTCCTATCCGTTCGTGTTCGAGCGGGAGGGGGCGTTCTGGATGATCCCCGAAAGCGGCAGCGCCGGAACCGTGGACCTGTTCCGGGCCACGGCCTTCCCGGCTGGTTGGGTCAAGGAAGCGACATTGCTGTCCGGCGTCACCGCGAGCGACGCGACCCTGGTCGAGCATGACGGAGCCTGGTGGCTGTTCGCCACGGTGCGTGACGGGGGCGGCGCCTTTTCCGATGCCCTTCACCTTTGGCGGGCGCCCGATTTCCGCGGGCCCTGGACGGCCCATCCGAAAAATCCCGTGCTGATCGATATCGCCTCGGCGCGGCCCGCGGGCCGAATGGTCCACCGCGAGGGCAAACTTCTGCGCCCGGTGCAGGACTGCCGGCAGGGCTACGGCGCGGCTCTCGGCATCGCCCGCGTGCTCCAGCTCGACCCCGAAGGCTACCGACAAACCGTGGAGACGATCCTGACCCCTGGCCCGCAATGGCCCGGCCGCCGGCTGCACACGCTGAACAGTGCCGGGGGATTGGAGTTCATTGACGGGTCGGCCTTTGCCCCGCGATGGGGCCGATAGAACAAGCGCCCGAGCTTTGGGCGGGGGGCCGGGGCACCGACGCGCCACGCGACGTCCGGCATCCCGCTTGCAAGCGCCGTCGTCGCAGAGGCCGCTCGGACGGGCTGGCGGTCCGATCGCGACAGAGGGGTTCTCGTATGAGCGAAGCAGCACCGCCCCTAGGCTCGGCGGCGATCGATCCAGTCGAACTGACCGTGGAGAAGATCCAGGCCGCCTTTGCCGACGGCACCACGACCTCCGCGGCGCTGACGCAGGCATTTTTGAACCGCATCGCCACCTACAACCCGCACTACAACGCGATCATCTTCTTAAATCCGGAGGCGCTGGCGGATGCACGCGCAATCGACGAGCGCCGTGCCAGGGGCGAAAAGCTCGGCCCGCTGGCCGGCGTGCCCGTCGTGGTCAAGGACCCTATGGACATGGTGGGCTTTCCCACCACGGGCGGATGGTCGTTGCTCTACGGCAAGACGGGCGGGGTGGACCTCATGCCGGGCACCGACTCCCCCGTGGTGGCGAGGATGCGCGCCGCCGGTGCCGTGATTCTGGGCAAGACGAACGTTCCCGTGCTCAGCGCCTCGGGCACCCACGCCAACGACAGTTGGGCGGGGCCGACCTACAACGCAGCCGGACGCGACTTCGTGCCGGGCGCCAGCAGCGCCGGCACCGCGACGGCGGTCGCGGCCAGTCTGGCCGTGCTAGGTCTTGCCGAGGAGACCGGCGGCTCGATCCAGAACCCCGCCTCGGCGCAAGCGCTCGTGGGCATCAAGCCGACCTTCGCCCTAGTGCCCAATGCCGGCGTCATGCCGCTCTCCGGCAACCGCGACGTGGTGGGTCCCATCGCGCGTTGCGTACGGGATGCCGCGCTGACGCTCGACGTCCTGGCCGGCTACACGGCAGAAGACCCCAAAACCATCGCGGGCGTGGGCCACAGGCCGAAAGGCGGTTATGCGTCGCGGCTCTCCCCGGAGGCGCTGCGCGGCAAAAGGATCGGCCTCTACGGCCCGGGCTGGCGCGACCTTCCCTTGTCGGCGGAAACAACGGCTCTCTACCAGCGCGCCAAGCGCGAACTTGAGGCGCAGGGTGCCGTGCTGGTCGAAGACCCTTTCCTCGGGTCCGGCTTCGCGGATCTGCGCCAGCCGACGCCGCCCATCGGCGGTTTCGATGCACGCGGCCTCGAGTCCGTGCCCTACGACCTCACCAAATACCTCGAGCGGATGGGACCGGGTGTGGCGCTCAAAAGCTTCGCGCAATTCGCGGCCGCCACCTCCAAGGAAAATGCCTTCGGCCCAGGCGGGGTGCTCAGCTTCATGCCCAACCTTCCGCAATTTGCCGCGTGCCGTGCCGACCCTTCGCGGCCACCGGACCTGTCGGATTTCATTGCCGTGAAAGAGGCTTATCTCGAGATTTTCAACGCCGTGTTCACGAGAGAGCGACTGGATGCCCTGGTGTTCCCGCAGATGAGCGACGCCCTGCCCCCGCTCCATGGGACGGAGCCGATCCACGAGACCACCGTGAGCGAAATCAACATCGCCGGCCTACCCGGCGTCACCATGCCGGCAGGTTACTACGCGTCCGGGGCACCGTTCTGCCTGATCTTCGTCGGGCCGCAATGGAGCGAGGCGGATCTGCTGGCCTATGCTTACGCCTATGAGTGCGCCACACGGCATCGCCGTACGCCCGTGCTGGTGAAATGAACCGGCAAAGGATCTCCCGCGAAGGGTGATCTGTTGCGCCGTAGCTCGCGCGCCTGATTAGGGCTGGAACGTATAGGGCTTGATGGAAACGCTGCCGGGAATGGGGGTGATGACCGTTTGGGTCGGACTTGCCCGCGCGGCATCGGACTGGTCAGCCGGCAAGCCGGGCGCGGGCTTCGACCGCGGGCGGGGCGAGGCCGATCGAGCCTCGGCGGAACGCACGGCATCGACCTTGTGGGGCCGCCGATGAACGCCTTTCTTGGGCGGTTCCGGTGATGGCGGGGTGAAGGGTGGGGCAGCGGTGCCGGCCCCCGACAATCGCGACAGATTGCAGGATAGGCCGCAGTCGGGCGTGAAACTGGCACTGAGCGTTGTTGGCTCGCTCGCGCAGCCGGCCGTGCCCAAGGCAGCCGCAAGGCAAGCCGCCACGAGGCTCGGCCGAAAATAGCGGCTCAAGGATGTTTCCGACACTCGGTCCGCGTCCAACGTTGCGAGGATCAGATCAAAAAGACACCAAACAGTGTAGTCAACGTTAAGGGTGCCGGTCTGATGCGCCGCGGCAACGCGGTCGGCCGTTCGTTGTGCCGCCGGCAAATTGGCAGCAGATCGAGATCGACGGAGCGCCTTTTCGCGGCATAAGGATTGCCTAGCGGAAGCTCAGGTAAACCGGTTGGGATCAGACATGAAACGATTGATGGGGTTTGTGGTGGTGGCGGTGGCGGTGGTGGGCGTTGGCGGCGCTCAAGCGGCGCCAGAGCCGAAAGCTAACTGCTCGATGTTCCACAAACTGAGCGACGGCCGCTGGATGTCGACCATTGAGAGCCGGGTCGGCAATCCCAAAAGCTACATCACCTTGCAACCGGGGCTGCCGATCGCGCGGGACCTGGTGGTGGTGGGCATCAATGTTTCGGATACGATCGATCGCCTCTGCGGCGCACAGTAATATGGAGCGGCGGAGCGGCCGGGCGGGCACAGTCGCGCGGCCGCCGCGCGCAGGATCGCAAACAAGGGTCGTGCTCAACGGCTTGCTGCTAATTGAGGTGACGAACGCGAAGCCCCGCTTCGAACACCGGACGGCAAGATTGGCTCAATAAAGTTCTGTTCTGCTTCATACACGAAAGAAGCCTGCCTTCGTCCGGATAAGCACCACTGCACAGGTTGACGGCGTCGCCCTGACACGCGGCCCGCTCCTGATCGGTTACGTGATAAATATCCGGAGCCGCGGAAGCCGACAGCCCCGAGCCCAATAGGCCCGTAACGATTGTGCAAAGCTGAAATATCTTCATGGCTGAATCCGTGAGCCGCGAGTGCAATTGGCTGCGCTTTATGGATGAAAACTTGTAATTGTAACCAGCTGAAGCCAACAAAGTTGCATTATTCCATGCGCATAATGGCGGCAGGCGCGAAAATATCGCTTTGCAGCAAGGTGCTAGTGCGTAGAGTCCCACTTCATGAGAGCCGATCTCGCTCGACAGGCTCGGAATGCTTCCGTTTCCGTCGTGGGTAGAACCCGTTCGGCTCGACGACCCCGGTCGAGATCCTCGCGATGACCCGACCCATGGTCCGAGGCCGATGACCCCAGCTTTCACGAATGCCGCCCCAAGCGCTTCACCTCGTCTGGTGCTAAGCTAAACAACGCGATTCAAGCCGCTGGGCGACGGTTGGACGCCGAACTGAAAGCGACAGCATGCCGGAGAAAGACATCGAACCAAGCTTTTCTTCTCAGGACATGGCTTTAGTCGAATTGGGCGGCGCGCTGAATAAGGTCGGATACCACTTCACCACGGTCACGCCGCTGACGCACGCGAGGGTCAACGCGCGGCCGAGCAACCTTTGCGCAAAGGATTTGGCCGGCGTGTTCGGCTGGAGCCGTCCCTTTGAGGCTGGCCTGCTGCCAAGTCCGATGGTGAGCCTCATGCAGGAGGCGGGCGTCCTCGACGGCGTGGAGGGTGGCTGGCGCAGTACGGTCCGCGTGTCGTCGATCGGGCAGCAGCTGTTTTTTCACTCGGCCTATCCCACCTTGTCGCCCAACTCGGTCTTCTTCGGCCCCGACACCTATCGTTTCGCGAGCGCGATCGGGGCGCATCTCGCTGGGAACCAAAAACCGATCGCTCGAGCGGTTGACATCGGGTGCGGCGCGGGACCGGGCGGCATCGTCATCGCCAAGGCGGAGCCGGACGCGCAAGTGCTGATGGTCGACATCAACGAACAAGCGCTGCGCTTTTCGAGGATCAATGCCGCGCTTAACGCGGTCCCAAACGCCGAGGTCCATGGGAGCGACATCCTGACGGGCACGGACGGATGGTTCGATTTGATCGTCTCCAATCCGCCCTATCTCGTCGATCACGCCGCGCGGGCCTACCGGCATGGTGGTGGCCACCTGGGCGAAGGCTTGTCCGTGGCCATTCTGAAGGCTGCCGTCGCCAGGCTTTCGCGCGGCGGAACGCTGCTGCTTTACACCGGCTCGGCCATCGTTGACGGGATCGATGGATTTCGGAACGCTGCGGAAACGTTTCTCGCGGGAACCGCGCACCGCTGGTCATACGTTGAGGTGGACCCCGACGTCTTCGGCGAGGAACTCGAAGCCGGGACGTATGCGCAGGCCGACCGTATCGCGGCCCTCGTTCTGACCGTAACCAGAGAAGACTAGCCTATGGATGATCGTTCGAACCGAGCGAACCAGCACGATCCAAGCTCAGACCGGGATCTGCAACGATTGCTGACGGTCTTCAACGCCAAGCGGTTCAACCCTGCGCTCCCCGACGGCGACTGGCGCCTCGATCTGATCGAGCACACCAACATGGCCCGCCTCGAAGGCGAATTCCTCGATCGGGAACGCGAGGGGATCCGCTCCCGCGCGGCCGAAGCACCGACCGACCCTCGCGCGTTCGGTCAGTGGTTCGAGCACCTCAAGCAAAGCGGCCCTGGCCAGAACGACGAGCTGTTTCCTTGGCTGGCCAAGAGCGCCAGCATGGCCGAGATGAAGTGGTTTTTGACCCAGGAAGTCGCGGGCGAGGCCGGATTCGAGGATCTGACGGCGCTGACCCAAGTGAAACTGCCCACCCGGCCCAAGCTGGAGCTCGCGCGAAACTACTGGGACGAGATGGGCCGCGGCAAGCCCAAGGGCATGCACGGACCGCTGCTCGAAAACCTCGCCCATCGGCTCGGCCTGAATCCTGAGGTGGAGACGACGGTCTGGGAATCGCTGGCGCTCGCCAACACCATGGCGGGGCTCGCGGCCAACCGCCGTTACGCCTATCAATCCGTGGGCGCGCTCGGCGTCATCGAGATGACGGCGCCCGATCGGGCCGCTGCCGTTGCGGCCGGCCTCAAGCGCCTTGGCGTTCCGACCGGCGATCGGCACTATTTCGACCTCCACTCCATCCTCGACGTGAAACACTCGCTCGCCTGGAACGCCGAAGCCATCTACCCGCTCGTGGAGGGCAACCCGCGCGTCGCGACCGCGATCGCGGAGGGCGCGTTGATGCGGCTGGAATGCGGTCGCCGCTGCTTCGAGCGCTATCGGCAGGAGCTTGGCGTTGGGAAGCGGCACCCTGCCGAGCTCGCTGTTGCTAGCTGACGTGCTCTCGACACTGTTCAATGACGGACGCGAAAACCTCCGCGGCAAGATTATCGGCATCTACGCCACTCTGGTCTCGGTCAATATAGCGGCTTGGATCTGGGCGATCGTAGCTTTGCATGATTTTCCCGTTCTGCTCGGAACCGCGATGCTCGCCTACAGCTTCGGCCTGCGGCACGCCTTCGACGCCGACCATATCGCGGCAATCGACAACGTGACGCGCAAGCTGATGCAGGATGGCAAGCGGCCCCTCTCGGTCGGCTTGTTCTTTTCGCTGGGCCATTCGACCGTCGTGGTCGGGCTTTCGATCGTGATCGCCGCGACCGCGACCGTTCTTCAAACCCGTTTCGACACGTTCAAGAGTGTCGGGGGTGTGATCGGAACGGTGGTCTCCGCCCTGTTCCTGTTTGCCATCGCGTTCGCGAACATTTTGGTCCTGGTTTCGATCTATCGCACGTTTCAGACGGTCAAGCGGGGCGGCCGGTTCGTCGAGGAAGACCTTGATCTCGTGCTGTCCAACCGTGGGCTGCTCGGCCGCCTGTTCCGCCGGTTTTTCCGGGTGATCGAGCGCAGTTGGCAGATGTATCCCCTGGGTGTTCTGTTCGGCCTGGGTTTCGACACCGCGACAGAGGTCGGCCTTTTGGGAATTTCCGCCACCCAGGCCTCGCAGGGCCTGTCGATCTGGTCGATCATGGTGTTCCCGGCGCTGTTCACGGCCGGCATGACGCTGATCGACACGACGGATAGCATCCTGATGCTTGGCGCTTATGGCTGGGCTTTCATCAAGCCGATCCGCAAACTCTACTATAACCTCACCATCACGGCGGTCTCGGTCGTCGTCGCGGTCGTGGTGGGCGGACTCGAGGCGCTCAACCTCATCGGCGACCAACTGGGATTGTCTGGAGGCGGCGGATTCTGGGGCGCCATTGGCTCGCTCAACGACAATTTCGGCGTTCTGGGCTACATGATCGTCGGCATCTTCATCGTCGCGTGGCTCATTTCCTACGTGGTCTACAGGGTCAATCGATACGACGACATCGAGGTTTCCGTCCTGTAAAAGGATCATATATCCAGCGTGTTGTCGCGTTCCCATTGGGTGAAATGCGACATGAAGCTCGCCCATTCGGCATATTTGAGCTTGAGGTAGGCGGCCGAGAAATCCGTCCCCAGCGCCGCCTTAAGGCTTTCGTCCCGCTCGAAGGCCCGCAGGGCATCGAGCAGGTTCAAGGGCAGTTTCGGCGCGTCCGTGACCGTATGGCCGAGCTGGTACATGTCGATGTCGTAGCGCTTGCCGGGATCGGCCTTGCAGCGCACGCCGTCGAGACCGGCCGCGATGATGACGGCCTGAAGCAGATAGGGGTTGGCGGCGCCGTCGGGCAGGCGCAGTTCGAACCGCCCCTTGCCGGGCACCCGGACCATGTGGGTGCGGTTGTTGCCCGTCCATGTAACGCTATTGGGCGACCAGGTGGCGCCCGACACCGTGCGCGGCGCGTTGATGCGCTTGTAACTGTTGACGGTCGGGTTGGTGATGGCGGCGAGCGCTTCGGCATGTTTCATGATGCCGCCAAGGAAATGATAACCCTGCTGCGACAGGCCCATTTCGTCGCCCTCGTCATGAAAGGCATTGGTCGAGCCGTCCTTGCTCCACACCGAAATATGAGCATGGCAGCCCGACCCCGTGAGGGTCGGAAAGGGTTTCGGCATGAAGGTGGCGCGCAGCCCGTGCTTCTCGGCCACGGACCGCACCATGAACTTGAAGAACGAGTGCCGGTCCGCCGTTACCAGCGCATCGTCGAAGGCCCAGTTCATCTCGAACTGGCCGTTCGCATCCTCGTGGTCGTTCTGATAGGGGTGCCAGCCGAGTTCCAGCATGTAGTCGCAAATTTCGGCGATCACATCGTAGCGCCGCATCAGCGCCTGCTGGTCGTAGCAGGGCTTGCTGGCGTTATCCTTGGGATCCGAAATGGTCCCGCCGTCGGCATCGATCAGGAAGAATTCCGCCTCGACCCCGGTCTTGACATGCAGCCCTTCAGCCGCCGCGTCGGCCACCATGGTCTTCAGCACGACGCGCGGCGCCTGGACGAGGTGTTCGTTGTCCATGACGCAGTCCGCCGCGACCCAGGCCACCTCGCGACGCCACGGCAGTTGCACGACGGCCGAAGCGTCGGGAACCGCGAACAGGTCGGGGTGGGCCGGCGTCATGTCCAGCCAAGTCGCGAATCCCGCGAAGCCCGCCCCATCCCTTTGCATGTCGGCAATCGCGGCCGCCGGGACCAATTTGGCGCGCTGCGCCCCGAACAGGTCGGTATAGGAGATCATGAAGTAGCGGACGCCGTTTTCTTTCGCGAAGCTGGCCAGATCCTGTGACAAGGGTGGTCTCCGTGGTGTCGGGTCGGACGCAAAAAGAAGGGCGGCTAGAAGCCGCCCTGTCCGGGAATCCAGTTGGTGCCCGCCAGCGGTACGCGGGCCATGGCGGCCGCTTCGAGCGTCAGCGCGCATAGATCCTCGGGTTCGAGGTTGTGCAGGTGGTTCTTGCCGCAGGCGCGCGCGATCGTCTGCGCTTCCAGCGTCATGACCTTCAGGTAGTTGGCAAGGCGCCGCCCCGCGAGCACGGGATCGAGCCGCTTCATCAATTCCGGATCCTGGGTCGTGATGCCGGCCGGATCCCTGCCCTCGTGCCAATCGTCGTAGGCGCCGGCCGTCGTACCCAGCGCCTGATACTCCGCTTCGTATTGGGGGTCGTTGTCGCCGAGCGCCACGAGGGCGGCCGTGCCGATCGAGACCGCATCGGCACCAAGCGCCAGCGCCTTGGCGACATCGGCGCCGTTGCGGATGCCGCCCGAGACGATGAGCTGGACCTTGCGGTGCAGCCCGAGTTCCTGCAGCGCCTGAACGGCCGGCCGCAGGCAGGCCAAGGTCGGCATCCCGACATTCTCGATGAACACGTCCTGCGTGGCAGCCGTGCCGCCCTGCATCCCATCGACGACGACGACATCGGCTCCCGCCTTGGCGGCCAGGGCCACGTCGTAATAGGGCCGGGCGCCGCCGACCTTGATGAAGATGGGCTTCTGCCAATCGGTCAGTTCACGCAATTCGAGGATCTTGATCTCGAGATCGTCGGGGCCGGTCCAATCGGGATGGCGGCAGGCGGAACGCTGGTCGATGCCCTTGGGAAGCGTGCGCATGGTAGCGACGCGATCGGTGATCTTCTGCCCGAGCAACATGCCGCCGCCGCCCGGCTTGGCGCCCTGCCCGACCACCACCTCGATGGCGTCGGCCTTGTTGAGATCCTCGGGGTTCATGCCATAACGGGAGGGCAGATATTGATAGACCAGCAATCGCGATTGCCCGCGTTCTTCGCTCGACATGCCGCCGTCGCCGGTCGTGGTCGAGGTACCGGCCGCGCTTGCGCCGCGCCCGAGCGCCTCCTTGGCATTTGCCGAGAGCGAGCCGAAGCTCATGCCCGCGATGGTGATCGGGATCTTGAGCTCGAGCGGTTTCTTGGCGAAACGTCCGCCGAGCACCACCTCGGTCCCGCAGCGCTCGCGGTAACCCTCGAGCGGGTAGCGGGACATCGAGGCGCCCAAAAACAGCAGGTCTTCAAAATGCGGCAGGCGGCGCTTCGACCCGCCCCCGCGAATGTCGTAGATCCCCGTCGTGGCGGCCCGGCGGATCTCCGACAACGTGTAGTCGTCGAAGGTCGCGGATTTGCGCGGCACGGTGGGCGGGTTGGTGTAGGACATGAGAACCGAACGAGATGAGAGAAACGGAGCGATGCGGATGCCCCCGCCGGTCGGATGACGGATGGTGGCAACGGCCGGACGGCCCGGCCGCTTCTCTCAGCCGTAGGCGTCGGCGTGATCGACGCTGAAGTTGTACAATTTCCGTGCCGAACCGTAGCGCCTGAACTGCGAGGGCCGCGCATTCGTGATGCCGGCGCGGTCGAGCAGGGCCGCAACGAGCGCTGTATGTTCGGGGCGCATCTCCTTCTCGATGCAGTCCGCTCCAAGGCTTTTGACCGACCCACGCACGAACAGGCGGGCCTCGTAGATCGAGTCGCCAAGCGCGTCGCCCGCATCGCCGCAGACGACGAGGTTGCCGGCCTGCGCCATGAAGGCTGACATGTGGCCGATACTGCCCCGAACCACGATGTCGACGCCCTTCATCGAGATGCCGCAACGCGAGGACGCATTGCCTTCGATGACCAGCAATCCCCCCCTGCCGGTCGCGCCCGCATATTGGCTGGCATCACCCTTCACGATGACCTGGCCGGACATCATGTTCTCGGCAACGCCCGGTCCCGCCGATCCGTGGATGGTAATCCTCGCCTCGCGGTTCATGCCGGCACAGTAGTAACCGACGCTGCCCTTGATCTCGATCGCGATTGCTGCATTGACCCCGACCGCCACCGCGTGGGATCCGCGCGGATTGACGATCTCCCAGAACGTCTCGTTGGTTCCGGGCATTTGGTCGTGGAGGGCCTGGTTGAGTTCACGGAGCGCTGTCGTCGACAGATCAACGGTCGGCATCGCTCAGCGCTCCCAGAAGTAGACGGTCGCGGGTTCGGGTTCCCAAACCCGAGCGGCCTCGATGCCGGGAAGTCCGGTGAAGGCCCGATACTCCGACCCGAACGCCACATATTGCTGGGTCTCGGCCAGCACGGCGGGTTTGCAGGCGATCGGATCACGCAGCACACCAAACCCGCTCTTGGTCCCCACCACGAAGGTATAGAAGCCGTCGAGGTCCTTCAGGCTGCTCTCCAGCGCCTGCCCGAGACTCAAACCCTTGTTCATCTGCGTCGTCAGATAGGCGGCCGCGACTTCCGAGTCGTTCTCCGTCTCGAACGTCATGCCGTAGCGCTTCAGTTCGCGGCGCAGGTTGTTGTGATTGGACAGGGAACCATTGTGCACGAGGCACTGGTCCGCCCCGGTCGAGAACGGATGGGCGCCGAGCGTTGTGACGGCAGATTCCGTCGCCATCCGGGTATGGCCGATGCCGTGCGTTCCGCCCATGGCCTCGAGGCCGAAGCGCTCGGCGACATCGGTGGGATAGCCCACCTCCTTGTAGATCTCGATGACATCCCCGGTAGCCATGATCCGCACGTCCGGATGCGCGGACCGGATCACGGACCGGGCCGCGGCAGCCTCGCGTGGGTGCTCCTCCGCTCGAACGCGACCTCGGCCCCGATGGCGGCGGCCACCGCTGCGGCGAGCCCCGCGAAGGCAACGTCCGAGTTGGGGGACTGTACCGTGATCTTGGTCAGGCCGTCCTGGGATGCGCCATAGACCGCAAAGCCCGCACTGTCGGGGCCGCGATCGCCCATGGTGGTCAACATGCCGGACAAAAGATGCCCTAGCGTGGGTTCCAAAGACTTGTCCTTGATGAACAGTCCAACAATCCCGCACATTGTGGTCCCGCCTGTCCCGACCGTGTTCCCCTCTTCTGGGTAGCCATACGCGCCATCGTTGGCAAGAAAAAATGTTTCTTACAGAGAACTTTGCCGCTATAGGTCGGGGCCATATCGTGTCGCTTCCGCTAGCCACGAAAACACCGGATTCCCCCTTGCCGATAGCGCTGCTCAAATACGGATTGCGGTCGAGCCACCCCGACGCACCTCACCTTCTTTGGGCGCCGGAGCGGAAACGCAGCTACGATGTCGTGATCATCGGGGCCGGTGGTCACGGCCTCGCCACGGCCTATTACCTCGCCTCCAAGCACGGCATCACCGATATCGCGGTGCTCGACCGATCCTGGCTCGCGGGCGGCAACACGGCGCGCAACACCACCATCATCCGCTCGAACTACCTGACGCCCGAAGGGGTCGCGTTCTACAAGGAATCCGTGGAGCTGTTTCGCGGCCTGTCGATCGAGCTCGACATCAACATCATGTATTCCGAGCGCGGGCATTTCACGCTGGCGCACACCGACGCCGCCCTGCGCACCGCGCGCTGGCGGGCCGAGGTCAACAAGCATCTCGGCGTCGACTCCGAGGTGATCGACGCCGACGAGGTGGCGCGCCTTTGTCCCGTGATGAACATGTCCGAGGCGGTGCGCTATCCCATTCTCGGCGCGCTGTACCATCCGCCCGGCGCGATCGCACGCCACGACGCGGTCGCCTGGGGTTACGCCAAGGAGGCGATGAAGCGGGGCGTCGAGGTCCACACGGGCACCGAGGTCACCGGCATCCTGGTCGAGGGCGGCAAGGTCCGGGGCGTCGAAACCAATCGCGGCACGATCCACGCCGGCAAGGTCGTCCAGGCGGTGGCGGGCTCGTCGAGCCGGGTCGCCAAGCTCGCGGGGCTTCGCCTGCCCATCAAGACCATCCCACTGCAGGCTTGCGTGTCCGAACCCGTCAAGCCGATCCTCGACCAGATCGTCGTTTCGGGGTCCCTGCACGTCTACATCTCGCAATCTGCCCGTGGCGAGATGGTCATGGGCGGGGCGACCGACCCATACGGGCTTTATTCGTCCCGCTCGACGCTCGACTTCAAGGAAGGGCTGATGGCCCACATGCTGGAGTTGTTCCCCTTCATGGCGGAACTGCGCATCCTGCGACAATGGGCCGGAATCGCCGACATGACGCCGGATTTCTCGCCCGTCATGGGGCTCACGCCCATCGAGAACTACTACATCGACTCCGGCTGGGGCACCTGGGGCTTCAAGGCGACGCCGGTGTGCGGCTTCCGTATGGCCGAATGCGTGGCGACCGGGCGCCAGCCCGATCTTCTAAAGCCCTTCGCGCTGGGCCGCTTCCGCTCGTTCGACCTCGTCGGCGAGAAGGGCGCGGCCTCGGTGGGCCACTGAGCATCCGGGACCGGCCATCATGAAGATCATGCACTGCCCCTTGAACGGGCCCCGCAACATCTCCGAATTCGTTTGGGGCGGCGACGTACGTCCCGCCGTCGATCCCGCCACCTGCTCGGACCCGGAATGGGCCGAGCACCTTTTCCTCGAAGACAATATTGCGGGCGAGGTGGACGAATGGTGGCTCCACGCCCCGAGCAACACCTGGTTCATCGCTCGCCGCAACACACTGTCCGACGACATTCTCTGGACCACGACTGTGGAGGCCTATTTCGCGGGTCACGGCCCCGGCGGCCGCGCCGACGCCGAGGCGCAGGCCGCTGTATCAACCGGCGGTGAAGCATGAGCGCCCGCCTCGACGGCGCGGGTTGGGGCCTCCTCCTCGACCGCAGCAAGCCCGTGACGTTCAGCTTCGATGGGCGGCGCTACTACGGTTTCGAGGGCGATATGATCGCCAGCGCGCTTCTGGCGGAAGGCCGCGCCGTGCTGTCGCGCTCGTTCAAATACCACCGTCCGCGCGGGGCCCTCACCATGGCGGGGCACGACGTCAACAGCCTGGTCCAGGTTGGCGCGGAGCCGAACGTGCGCGGCGACCGGCACCCCATCGCGCCCGGAATGGACGTTCGGTCGGTCAACAGATTGGGTTCGCTCGACCGCGACCTGTTCTCCGTGCTCGGGCTCTTCTCACGATTCCTGCCGGTCGGCTTCTACTACAAGACGTTCTATCGCCCGCTCGGGGCCTGGATGCGCTTCGAAAAGCCGATCCGCGCCCTCGCGGGTCTCGGCAGGCTCGACCCCAAGGCGCCGCACGGAGCCTACGACAAGGCCTATCTGTTCTGCGACGTGCTCGTCGTGGGTGGCGGCCCGGCGGGTCTCGAGACCGCCATCGCGGCCGCGGAGACCGGGGCCGACACCATCCTCATGGACGAATGGCGAGCGCTCGGCGGCTCGCTGCTGTTCGGCCGCATCGGCGCGAGCCGGCAGACGGCCGAAGACCGGCGGGTGATGCTGGTCGCCCGGGCCGAGGCCACACCGAACCTGCGCGTCTTCACCGACACCACGGTGAGCGGCCTGTTCGCCGACAACTGGGCGTCGGCGCTCAAGGGCAATCGTCTCTACAAGGTCAGGGCCAAGCGGGTCGTGCTGGCCACCGGCGGTTTCGACCAGCCGCTCGTCTTCGCCAACAACGACCGGCCCGGCATCATGTTCGCCGACGCGGCGCAGCGGCTACTCCGCCTCTACGGCGTGAAACCGGGCACGCGAGCGGTCGTGGCCACCGCAAACCGGTTTGGCTATCAGGCCGCGCTGGATCTGCTCGATGCCGGTGTCGCGGTCGCCGCGATCGTCGATAGCTCCCCGGCCCGGGAAGGGGCGGAGGTCGAGGCCGTGCGCGCACGTGGCGTGCGTGTCATTCCCGGTGCGACGCTGGTCGACAGCCGGGGGAATCCGCGTGTGCAGGCGGTGGCGGTCGCGGCGGCCCCCGACGCGACGCGGCGCGGCAGTCCCGAGTGGGTCGCCTGCGACCTCGCTGTGATGAGCGTCGGCTACACGCCGGCTCTCAATCTGGCGAGTCACGCTGGCGCCAAGGTGACCTATGATCCGGCCATCGCCATGCATCGCGCCCGGGATCTGCCGCCAGGGCTCGGCCTGACCGGCTCGGCTGCCGGCATCTGGTCGGACGAGGCGGTGAGCGGCCATGCCCGAGGGATCGGGAGCCGCGCCGCGGCGGCCGCGCTCGGCCACGACGTCGAGCTCGCCGACGCAGAGAGCCCCGACATCGGGGCGGCGGCCATTACCCTTCCCTGGCCCATCACCCCGTCGCGACACGGCAAGGACTTCGTCGATTTCGACGAGGATCTGCAGACCCGCGACATCGTCAACTCGGTCAAGGACGGCTACGACGACATCCAGCTCGTCAAGCGCTACTCCACTGCCGGCTTCGGTCCGAGCCAGGGACGGCACGCCAATCTGAACACCATCCGGATCGTGGCGAAGCAGACCGGCCGCAGCATCGAACAGGTCGGCACCACCACGTTCCGCCCCCCGCTCGTGCCGGAGAAATTCGCCCATATGGCGGGGCGCGGCTTCGAACCGACGCGCCTCACCCCCATGCATGGCCGGCACCTGGAGCTCGGCGCCCGGATGATGCCGGCCGGCTTATGGCTGCGTCCCGCCCATTACGGCAGCAATGCGGAGGCCGCCATCGCGATCGATCGCGAGGTCCGCACGGTGAGGAACGGTGTCGGACTGATCGACGTCTCGACGCTGGGCGGGATCGATATCCGCGGCCCCGACGCCGCAGCCTTCCTCGAGCGCATGTACACCGGATCCCATGCCAAGCAGCCGGTGGGCCGCGCGCGCTACGCCCTGATGACGGACCAGACGGGGGTCGTGATCGACGACGGGGTCGCGTGCCGGCTTCACGAGAGGCATTTCTACGTGACCGCCACGACCAGCGGGGTCGACGCCGTCTATCGCCAGATGTCCTGGTGGAACCAGCAATGGCGCATGGATGTCGACATCGCCAATGTCACGGCCGCCTATGCGGCTGTGAACATCGCAGGGTCTCGCTCGCGCGATGTGCTGTCGACGCTGGCCACCGACATCGATCTCTCCCCTGCGGCTTTCCGCTATATGGGGGTGCGCCAAGGTCACCTCGCCGGCATGCCGGTCCGCATGCTTCGGGCCGGCTTCGTGGGAGAACTCGGCTTCGAGATCCACTGCCCGTCCGGCTTGGGCGAGGCCTTGTGGGACACGCTGCTGACAGCCGGTGAGCCCTTCGGCATCGCGCCCTTCGGGGTCGAGGCGCAGCGTGTGCTGCGCTTGGAGAAGGGCCACATCATCATCGGCCAGGATACCGACGGCCTGACCAATCCGGTGGAAGCCGGGATGGAATGGGCCATCGCAAAGGCCAAACCCTTTTTCGTGGGCAAACGCGCCATGGACATGCAGGTCGCCAAGGGCGTTGCGCGCCGCCTCGTCGGCTTCGCCTTGCCGAATCCCGATGCGACCTGCCCCAAGGAATGCCATCTCGTCATTCGCGAGGGCGCCATCGCGGGCCGGGTGACGTCCGCCATCCGCTCGCCGACCCTCGGACGCGTTGTCGGGCTCGCCTACCTGCCGACCGACATGGCGGCACCGGGAACCCGCTTCGCCATTCGGATCGACAAGGGCGCGATGATCGAGGCCGAGGTCGTCACAACCCCCTTCTATGACCCGGGCAACGAGCGGCAGGAGATGTGAGGCATGGTGGACCCCACGCGATTTGCCCGTCGCTCGCCCCTTCGGCGGGCGTTTCCCGAGAGCGCCGCTTGGGGCAGCCTCGATGACGTGGCTGTCGTTCGCCGGATCGAGGGACGCGAGACGATCGATGCCCTCGCCATCGCCGACCTGTCGCCGCTCCCGCGACTCGGCTTCAAGGGACGCGGCACCATGCCGGCCATGGAAGCCCGGAATATCGTCGTTGAGCCCCAGCCTAATCGGGCGTTCCGCCAGCCGGACGGTGGCTTGTGCCTCGTCCTCGGATTGGGCGAGGTACTGCTGCTCGGCGCGCTCGACGGCAGGGGCGCGAAACTGTCGGAGCTGGAGGCGTCGTGGTCCATCGACGACGAGGAGCACACCTATCCGGTGCCGCGCCGCGACAGCCACGCCTGGCTGGCGTTGGCCGGGCCGGCGGCACCGGACATGTTCGCCAAGCTCTGCGGCGTGGATCTCCGCCTTCGCGTCTTCCCCGATCGCGCCATCGCGCAAACCAGCGTCGCACGCCTCAACGCGATCGTGGTCCGGGCGGATTGCGGGGCGACACCGGTCTTCCACCTGCTCGCCGATAGCGCCTCCGCAGCCTACCTGTTAGCGTGCCTGCTCGATGCCGCCGCGGAATTTGGTGGCGGCCTCATCGGGCTCGACTCGTTCGTTTCACAGGTTGCCAAGCAAGATGCGCAGAGGTCGACCGCCGGTCTTGCGTCAACGGACCTCGGAGGCGTCTCCGGGCAATCTGGTTCGTAAGAGGTCGGCCGCCTTCGTGAATACCGACGCGGCCGCATCCCTCGGAGAGTCGTCGCAAGCTGGTTCGGATCTCAGCCAGGACCCGCATGCGACCAGCGGGGCGCGCGACAATCTCCTCGAGGTCGCGATCGGGCGCGAGGTGCACGCCTTTCGCACCAAGCTCGGAATCACGGTTTCAGATCTCGCGGCGGCCGCGAGCCTGTCGGGCGGCATGTTGT
Source organism: uncultured Lichenihabitans sp. (assembly GCA_964245915.1). Taxonomy (GTDB): domain Bacteria; phylum Pseudomonadota; class Alphaproteobacteria; order Rhizobiales; family Beijerinckiaceae; genus Lichenihabitans. The sequence continues at coordinate 85,266 of CAXTOT010000010.1, forward strand.
CGAAGATCGAAAACGGCGTCATCTCGCCATCGCTGACGACGCTGCAGGCCTTGTCGCGGGCCCTGGGGGTTCCTGTCACGGCCTTTTTCCGGCGCTACGAGGAGCAGCGCGGCGCCGTCTTCGTGAAAGCCGGCGAGGGGTTGGCGATCGAACGACGTGGCACCCGAAACGGCCACCAGTACCAGCTGCTCGGACATACCGGGGATCGGACCTCGCGCGTCGTGGTCGAACCCTACATGATCACGCTGACGGCGGAGTCGGAGGTGTTCCCGCTGTTCCAGCATTCCGGGCTGGAGTTCCTCTACATGCTCGAGGGCGAAGTCGTGTACCGGCACGCCGACCGGCTCTACACGATGCGGCCGGGCGACAGCCTGTTCTTCGACGCGGACGCCCCCCACGGCCCGGAGGAATTGCGCCAACTGCCGATCCGTTTTCTCTCGATCATCTCCTATGCGCGTGCCGAGAACGGCTGACGGGCGCGGCCTCTAAACCGGCTGGCCCTTGAACGAACCGCAAGCCACCCCGTAAGCTCGCCCGATCACCGCGTCCGGCCTGATGCGGTCGATGCGAAGCAGGAAGGGGATCGATGACCATGGCGACGGCAGGACCTCTCATCGCGATGCGCGGCGCCGGCTACTACAGCGACAACACGATCGGGGCCAAGACGGTGATCGACGCCGCCGGTGAGCTGGCGATCGACGCGCTCGCCACCATGGATCTATCGCAGCGACCGACCTTCGCGATCGCGGATTTCGGCGCCGCGGATGGCGGTACCTCGCTCGACCTCATGAAGCGCGTCGTCGCGAGCGTGCGGTCCGCCAATCCGCAGATCGCGATGACGCTCACCTATACGGATCTGCCGCATAACGATTTTTCGGTGCTGTTCCGCCGCCTGCACGGGCTGCTGGGCGATGCGGAACCCTCGCCCCTGGGGAGCGAACCGAACCTCTACACCTTCGCGAGCGGGACCAGCTTCCACCGTCAAATCTTTCCCGACGACACGCTATCGTTCGGCTTCTCGGCCACCGCGATGCACTGGCTGAGCACCCGGCCGGGCGTCATCGCGGATCACGTGCAGGCGGTGGGGGCCACGCAAGCCGAGCGCGCCCCCTACCGCGAACAAGCCCGGATAGACTGGAGCGCCATCCTGCTCGCCCGGGCGCGCGAGCTCGTACCGGGCGGCAAACTCGTGCTCGCCAACTTCTGCGAGGACGAGCAGGGCCGACACCTCGGGAGTACCGGCGGGGTCGACATGTTCGACACTTTCGCCAAGCATTGGCGTAATCTGGTGAAAGCCGGCGCCATCACCGACGCCGAATATCGGGCCGGAACGCTGCAGCAGTTCTATCGCACGGTCGGCGAATTCGCGGCGCCGTTCGAGGATCGGGCCTCGCCGGTATGGCGCGCAGGCCTCCGGCTGGATCATGTCTCGACGCGCGTCACGGGATGCCCCTATGCCGCCGCGTTCCGCCAGCACGGCGATGCCGAAGCCTTCGCACAAGCCTATGTGCCGACCCTGCGGTCCTGGACCGAAAGCACCTTCTTCAGCGCGCTCGACCCCGCGCGCGGCCTGGACGAGCGCCAAGCCATCATCGATGGCTTCTACGACGCCTACCGGGCCGAGGTGGCGGCATCGCCCGAGGGTCACGGGATGGACTATGTCCATTGTTTCCTGACCATCACCAAACAAGCCGTCGAGCAGAACTGACCGTGGCAACGGTTTCCCTGACCGAAGCCGAGATCGTCCGCGCCACGCGGCAGGCGCTCGAAGCGAGCGGCACCGCGCCCGACAACGCGCGCCCGGTCGCCGAGGCCACGGCCGCGGCGGAATTTTGCGGGATGCCGTCGCACGGGCTACTCTACGTGCCGATCTATTGCGAACACGTCCGGGTCGGCAAAGTCGACGGGCGCGCTATCCCGCACGTCGAACTCGCCAAGCCCGCGCTCCTGGTGGCCGACGCGGGGACCGGTTTTGCCCATCCGGCCATTGCGGCGGGCTTCGACCGCCTGATCCCGCTGGCCCGGGAGATGGGCATCGCGGCGCTCGCGGTGCGCAATTCCTACAATTGCGGCCTGCTTGGCTTCCATACCGACAAGCTCGCCGCCGCGGGGCTGATCGGCATCGGATTCACCAACGCGCCGGCCTCCATCGCGCCGTCCGGCGGACGCCGCGCCGTGGTGGGCACCAATCCCTTTGCCATCGCGGTGCCCGACCGGGACGGCGGGATCGCGCTCTCCATCGATCAGAGCGCCAGCGTCGTGGCCAAGAGCGAGGTGATGAAACGCGCCCGGGAGGGGCAGCCCATTCCTTTGGGTTGGGCCCTCGACCCCGAGGGCGCACCGACCACGGATCCCGCGCTCGCCCTGAAAGGCACGATGGCGCCGCTCGGCGGTTACAAGGGTGTCGGGCTCGCGCTGTTCGTCGAACTGCTGGCCGCCGCGGCCGCGGGTGCCACCCTCGGGGCCGATGCGAGCCCTTTTTCGGGACCGGTGGGCGGGCCGCCCCGCACCGGCCAGTTTTTCATCGCGATCGACGCGCAATCGAGTTCCGGCAGCGTTTTCGCGGACCGGATCGACCGCCTGCGCGAGGTTTTTGGCGACTCGCCGGGCGCCCGCCTCCCCGGCGCCCGGAAAGCCGCCTTCCGCAGAGCCGCCCGGGAACGCGGCACGGTCGCGGTCGACGCCGACCTGCACGCCCGCATCGTGCAGCTTGGGGTGGGCGAGACGTGGACCGGCTAAGCGCCGCTATCCCTTGAATAAAGGGTCATTCACGTCTGCGATGACGTGCCCATCAAGCGGAACGACCTCGCCCAAAATCCGAATAATTTGGATCATTTAGCCGACCTCGCGATTTGACCGATGGCAACGGCGTAATTTATCCGGATAGCTTCTTGCCATAATAGCGGCGTAGCAAGGCCATCATTTCCCAAACACAAAGTGTGTAACTTTGAAATCGTCAGGACTGGCACCAAACTTTTTATAGTACCCTACGTGCGAAGAACTTCGATATGCATCTCTCCTCGAATCAAAAAAATCCTTATCGTACCAAATTACACCAAATATGATTTTCATACCGAGACGGTACGTCTTGTCCCACTCCCAAAGTTTCATTGCATCTGGGCGTTTTTTTAGCTCTTCGTCAGACTCGCGCAACGCTGCCACGCATTTTTGCAAACTCTCTTCGTCGGCAAAAGTTATCTCGCATTCGGTCTCCGCGACCGGCTTTTCAGCGCGCGGATTACCGTCGCGCGGATCTAAAAGCATGATCCTTTGTTCTGAAATCCCCATCAAGTCACTATACGGGATAGAAGTGTCGGTCATCGTCTCCCTCCTCGTTTGAATTGGAGGCCCAGTTACATGTTGAATGGGGCTCCGGCGTGGATGCTATCATGCGATCTGGAACCTGCAATCTTGTGGGTTGCGGGCGGGTGCTTCCCGCGGGTGCGCGGCCGCAAAGCTTCAAGACGGGTGGGGAAACGCGAGGTCGCTCGTAAATCAAGATTTTCGGAGCGCCGCCAAGAGCGACTGTGATCAGCCCCTTGGTCTACTCCGCGTCGACGCGCGCGCCCCCGGCCCCCGCGTTGCGGGACTGGGGCGAGGCCGCGACATAGGTGCGCGCCGCAACGGTCTCGAGGGCATCCCACGCCGCGCGGGGCACCGGCCTGCGCCGGGCCGTCGCCGCGATGACATGATCGAGGGCCGGCGCCCCTGCCCTTGCCGTGATGTCGACCGAGCGCGGCCCGAGCGCCTCGAAGGCCGGCCAGGGCGTCTGCGCGCCGACGCCGCCGCCCGGCTTCAGGCGGGCGTCGCCGCCGTCCCAGGCAAGGTCCAGCGTCAATGTGCCTGCGTGCAGCGCCACCGACAGGATCGCCATGGTCCAGACCGGCTCGCAGCCCTCCAGGCGCCACGTGTCGCCGGGGCTCGCTCCGGGAAGAAGGTCGGCGACATGGAAAACCGGCCGGAGGTGGTCCGCGAGCCTCGGCGCACCGAGCAGCCTCGACAGTGGAGCGCTCCAATCGAGCTGCCGCTCAGCCATCCATCGGGCCGCGCGGGCGATGTCGTCGGCGACGCCCCACCCGCAGCCCGCCCCGCGCGCCGCCTTGGCGCAGAGCGCCTCGACTTCGTTCAGCGACACCACCATGTCGTCTCGGTTCAACACGGAACCGCAGCCGCGATGGTCGGGCGCGCCACCTCGTCGGGAAAGGGCGCGTTGCGGAACAGGCTGATGCGCAGCCAGCGGTCCGAGCGCGGATCGAACCGCGTCGCCCCGAAGAAGGCCAGCTTGCAGCGCAGCAGGTCGATGGGCCGCATCGCGGCATCGATGAGGTTGCCCCGGATCTCGGCATAGGGAAAGCGGGCCGCGATCTGCACGCGTCGCACGACATGGCGCTGGCCAGGAATGTCGACCAGGAATTGCGCCACGAGGGTTTCGCCGGGAACTGCCGCCAGCGCGCGATGCAGCAAAGCCACGTCGCGCGCGAAGGCGAGCGGCTGTTCGAGCTCCGCCCCCATCTCGCCCCAGCGCTCGCCCAAGCGCGGCTCGAGCTTTTCGGCCGAAACATACCAGAATCGGGCCTGCGCGGCGGGCGTGTCGTAGGCGGTGGCCAGCGCCCAGCCGTAGCTCCGTTCGATCGTGCGGCTCAGGGCGCCACAAGGCACCGTTCCGTCGATGGTGGTGCCACGGCGCTCGTCGGCGCTCATCGCCTCGGCGAGATCGTCCACCAGGGCGCCATGCGGCTCGATCAGCAGTCCGACCGTGTATTCCTGGGCCTCCAGGCCGAGATGCGCCTCGGCCCAGCGGAAGACGTGGCCCCACGACCGCTCGGCGGGCCCGAGTCCTCCCACATGCGCCGCTAGACGATCGAGGTCTGCCCGCAAGGTCGCGATCCGCGCCGCCTGGACGGCGTCGCCCGTATGCCACTCCGCCGTCTCACGGCGCGCCTCGTCGAGGAGGCGGACAAAGTCATCCCAGGCCGACGTCTCGACCGAGGCAAGCGAGCGGACGCGGGCAAGCGCCGTCTCCCGTGCTGTGATCCAGGCGTTCACGAGCGTGGGATGACGGACCAGAAAGGGCGCCATACCGAGCCCGGTTGAATTGCCGACGCCGAGACGCCGCCGCAGGCCGGGCGCCAGCCGCACCGCCCGCGCGGGCGCCAGAGCGGCCGCGCAATGATCCGCTAGATCGACCGTAAAAGCCCGGATGAGCCAGACGGTCAACATCTCGGCCCGGAACGGGCCGGCGAATTCGGGACGGCCCGCCAGGAGGTCGCGATCCGCGATTCCGAACTTGCCGTTGCCGTAGACGGCCGTGGTCCGCATCAGATAGCCGACGGCGTCGAGCATGGCGGCTTCGGGCTGCCGGCCCTCGGCAAGCGTCGCCACGACCGCATCGAACAAGCGGACGCTTCTGTTGGCGCGCGACAGGATCAGCTCGGTTTCGGTGAAGCGGCCGGCTTCCTGCAGGGGGACCTGCACGCCGAGCCGCGCGATGGCGGCGGCATTCGGCAGGCCGTCGTAAAGCGCGTAGCTGGTGTCCCAGGCTTCGGCGATGACCCGGTCGGTGCGCCGCTCCGGCGCCAGGGCCTGCGAGAAAGCCACGAGGCTGTAGCATCGCCGGGGCGTGTCGACGCGGTAGACCGCATGGCCGAAGCCCTCGCGGTCGATGCTCCACACGGGGCGCGTGACGCGCCAGCCCTCCTGTTCGACACGGCGCAGCATGGCGCGCGCGAAGCTCAGCCGCGTCGCATGCATGGAGCCCAGCCGGTCGAGCCGCATGACGGTCTCGGGCGGACGGAGCGCAATCTGCGGCACGGGCCGCGCCAGGTGATCACCGCCGGAAATCATCGTGCGGCCTCGCGATCGGAACCGGCGGGCCGGAATGCCTCCCCCATGAAGCGATACCAGTTGCCGCCGAGGATCTCGCCGACCTCCTCGGCCGCAAAGCCCGCGCGCCTCAAACCGTCGGCGAGCTTGGGAAAATCGCGGTTGTCGCGAAACCAGGCGGGCTGCGCGGGAAACACGATGGGGGCCGGGTCGGGCCAGGTCCAGCGGCCCGCGCGCATC
>CAXTOT010000011.1:0-89283 GCA_964245915.1 uncultured Lichenihabitans sp.
AGAATCTGACTCGCGACGCCATCGCAAGCACCTGATTGGGTTCAGGCTCTAGAGCAATTCGGCGTTGCACCGAATCAGGAGATTTGATTCAGAGTGCTGGGGGCGAGCGCATGAGGCTTTGCCATGACAGCAGCATTGTCACAGGACCTTCGTCTGCGGATCGTTCGGGCCGTTGCGGCGGGGAGTTCGATCCGGGCCGCGGCGGCTCGTTTCGAGGTGAGCGCCTCGTCGGCCATCAAGCTGATGCAGCGGGTGCGGGCGGCGGGCAGCACCGCACCGGCCAAGATTGGCGGCTATCGGCGTCCCTTACTGGATCGGCATGACGCTCTGCTGCGGGAGTTGATCGCCGCCAGGCCCGGGATCACGCTGGTGGAACTGAAGGTGGCCCTAGGCGAGCGCGGAATTGAGGCGGGTCACATCTCGACGATCTGGAGCACCCTGCGCCGCCTCGGCCTGTCGCATAAAACGTATGGCCCGCCCCGTCTGCAAGCGATTTGTGCGAGGTGATCTGACCGGTCTGCGCCAACGTATCCGGTCTCGAGGTCTGACCTCGGCCAAGATGGAGTTCCGCGCGCCCTGGGCCTCATAAAAGACACGGCGTCCATGCGCCATTTTTTGTGCCAGGCTTCCAAAGCGCCGGATCAACCGTCAGGCCATCTCGCGTCCACCGCCCACAGACATCGTGGACCGAACCGCAACCGGGCCGCTGCGATCGGTCGATCTCGTCAGGCCGTCACAGCCGTGCTGCCGGCCGTGTAGCTTTCGCCTGACCGGAGAACCGCCCAGGCGATCCGCGCCAGCTTTCCGGCCAGCGCCACCACGACCTTGTTCTTGTGCGCCCGCGCCGTGAGACCGCGCAGCCACTCGCCCATCGGCGTGGCACTCGTCGAGAGCGACGGCAGTGGAGCCCGTGCCCCATGGATCAGCAAGGTCCGCAGATAAGTGTTGCCTCGCTTGGTGATGCCGAGAAGCCGGGGTTTTCCGCCCGTCGTTGCCTGTCGTGGCACTAAGCCGAGCCAAGCCGCCAAGTCCCGGGCTCTGTGGAACGTCTCGGCCGTGCCGACCGCGGCGACGAGGGCGGTGGCGTTGAGAACGCCGAAGCCGGGGATCGTGGTAAGCCGTCGTGCGGCCTGGTCTTCGCGGGCCCGCGCCAGGAACTCCGCCGTGAGGGCGGCAATGCGGCGGTCCAACTCGCGCCACTCCTGTCGCATGTCCTCGATCAGCACGAGCGTCCGCGGGCTCAACGTGTTCGGGGGTACTGCTCCATCGTCCAGCATGAGCACGAGATGCTTCTCGAGCCGTTGTCGGCCCTGAGCGACGATGATGCCGCGCTCCAGCAGCAAGGCGCGCAGCTGGTTGATCAGCGCCGTTCGATCGGTGACAAGGCGCGTCCTGGCCCCGTGCAGGATCTGCATGTCGAGCTGCGCCTCGCTTTTAAGGTCGACGAAGCGCATCGTGGGGCGGGTCGCAGCTTCGGCGATCGCCTCGGCATCGCGCTCGTCGTTCTTCTGCGCCTTCACATAGGGCTGAACGTACTCGGGCGACATCAGCCGGACCTCGTGACCGTGTCCGCGCAGAACTCGGCCGAGGTGGTGGGCGCCGCAGCAGGCCTCCAACGCCATGACGCAGGCAGGCAACTCTGACGCCAGCCGAACGACACCGACTCGCGTCAGCCGCCGGCGCAGTACAACACGTCCCGTCTCATCTAACCCCGCGACGCTGCAGCTGTTCTTGCCCAGGTCGATCCCCAACACCGCGACAGTCGGCTCAGCCATGATCTCTCTCCCTCGTGTTCCCAACCGACCTTACGACTGGGTGATGAGGGGCGGGCCATTCCATAAAAGACCGTGAAGGCCGCCGAGCAGGAGCGCCCCGACGTGGCGCGCCACCGCCAGCGCTGGAAGATCTGGCAGCGCTACATGGACCCGGCGCGCTTTGTCTTCCTCGACGAGACCGGGGCCTCGACCAATATGATCCGGCGCTATGGTTGGTCCCCGACGAGCGAGCGGGCGATCGACACCACGCCTTGGGGTCACTGGAAAACCACGACTTTCGTCGCCGGCCTGCGATCGACCGGCATCATCGCGCCTTTGGTGCTCGACGCCCCGATGAATGGCCCAGCCTTCCGGGCCTATGTCGAGCAATTCCTTGCCCCGGCGGTCAATGAAGGCGATGTCGTCGTGATGGACAACCTGCCGGCCCATAAGGTGAGCGGCGTCGAGACGGCGATCCGAGCGCGCGGCGCCGGCCTCATGTACCTCCCGCCCTACGAGTTTATCTGCAAACGCTGGACAACCGAGCCAGACCGCTTCACCCTCAATCCGCTCCAGCAAATGCCGGGACTAAACATCTAGCCTCACGGGGTCGGCGCCGGCCTTCTCGGCGATGCTGTGGATCTGGCCGGCGCTCGCCTTCCGAAACGGGTCCTCGAGTAGCGCGTGATGGACGGCTTCGTATTGGCCCTGCCACGTCGCCGCCAGAGCGGTGCGAGCCGCCGCGATCGACCCGGCGCCAAAGATCGGCCAGTCGTTATTGACGAGGCGGATCCCATAATCCGTGGCGACGAGCTTCTCAAATTCCGGCTGCGACCGGATGCAATGCGGGCAGTTGTAGTCGAAGAACTCGACGATCGTCATATCGCCATGCGGATTGCCACTGGTCGGCGTCTGGGGGTCGGCAAGGAGGGGTGTGAATAAGCGCCGAAAGTTGACCCCTTTTTGGTTCTCGGCCAACTTATTGATGAGTTCAAAATCTCATTTCAGGTGGGGTCAAAATCGGCGCTGACAATGACCCCACCAAAATGACCGAAATCCTCTTGATTTGAAGACGATAGACCGAAATTTTGCGGGGTCAACCTTCGGCGCTTATTGACACCTATGGGAGTCCCGTCGCGACGCCGTGACGCCTGGACGACGTCGGTGGCAACCAGACCGGACCGGTCGTATGAGCCGCGCTATGCGCTCCGTCCGTCCCGATCACCGTCCGCCCTGAGCGCCGCATTTTCGCATATCGAATGCCTCACGCTCCAGCTGGTCAAACGACACAAGCCTACCGGATGACAGGAGCTTGCGTGCCGCCATGTGCTCCCCGGGGGCGTTGATGGTTTCGACGGCTGTTAGGAAACCGTCCGTAAAGCAGAACACGACGGTCTGATTCTGCGCCGACTTTGTTGTGACGGCCGCGTTGGTTCCCGTCGTCAATCCAGCGATCTGCAATTTGAACGGGCCCTGGTCACTCCAGAACCAGGGCGTGGCGTTGTACTCCGCGGGGCTTCCGGTCAGGCGTTGCGAGACCGTGCGCGCCTGATCGCTCGCCGCTTGGACAGACTCCAGGCGAATGCGGCGACCTGTGCCGGCGGCAGGAAACGACGCGCAATCGCCGATGGCCGAGATGGCTGGATCGCTCGTCATCAGCAGGCCATCGACAGCGATGCCGTTGTCGAGAGCCAGACCCCCAGCTTCCGCGAGCTCTGTCTCGGGCGAGACGCCTGCTGCCACGAGCACGGCGTCGGCTTCGACGGTCCGGCCGTCGGCCAGGCGCACGCCGGTTGCCCGGCCGGCACCGTCATCGATCACTTCGGCAACGGGCACGCCGAGCAACACCGTCACCCCGCTTTCGCGATGCAGATCCAGGTAGATGCGCGAAATGTCCGCCGAGACCACTCTCGCCATCAGTCGGTTCGCGGCCTCGATCACCGTCACGCCGAGCCCGAGCCTGCACGCGACGGCGGCGAACTCCAGTCCGATGAAGCCGCCGCCGATCACGGCGACCTGACGGGCCCGTGCCAGAACGGCGCGAAGGGCCACCGCGTCACCGCGCGTGCGCAATCGGTGGATCCCGATCGATCCGATGCCCGGGATGCGCGGCACGACGTTGCGGCTGCCGCAGGCCAAGACAAGGTGGTCGAAAGGGTGGTCCGCGCCGTCCGATGTCCGGACCAGCTTCTGGTCGCGCTCAATCGCCGTAACGGACAACCCTGCCAGTAACGTGACTCTATTCGTTTCATAAAAGCTGAGAGGACGGAGCGGCGGGGGCTCGGCTTCCGTGTCTTTCAGGAAGGCCTTCGACAACGGCGGCCGCTGATAGGGCAGGCCGGCCTCGCGCTCGATCAGGGTAATCGTCCCGTCGAAGCCGTCGCTGCGCAGGCTCGCGGCGAGCTGGACGCCGCCGTGGCTGGCTCCCACCACGACGACTCGACGCGCGTTCATCGGCGGCCGCCTGGCCGAACCGCCACCGGGCTAACGCTGCCCTGAGGGGACGCTGGCTTGAAAGCCATCCATCGTCTTGTCGACCGTCATCTGGCACGACAGGCGGCTGCCGTCCCGCCGGCCGCCTTCGACAAAGTCCAGCATGCCCTCCTCGCCAACCGAGGCCGGAGGCATGCGGCTCGCCCATGACGGATCGACGTAGACGTGACAGGTGGCGCACGCCATGGAGCCGCCACACTCCGCGACGATGCCGGGCACGCCGGCAGCGGTCGCCGCTTCCATCACGCTCATCCCCACCTTGGCGCGCACGACTTGGCTCGATCCGTCCGCGAGGGTGAATGTCAGGCCGACCGTCGTGGCCGCGGCGGGCGCGAGGACCGCCGGCTGCAGCGCTGCGGCCGGGGCCGCCTGCGCGAGGACCGCGGCAGGCGCTTCATCCATTGCGGGAGGCGCTTCATCTGCCGAGGCAGGCGGGTAGACCTCCACCACCCGGGGCGTCGGCTTGTTGGCATCGTCCGACGGACGCAGGATCCCGGCGATCCGGGAGAAATCCTGGTTGAGCGTGGTATCCGGGTTCGAGTGGGCATCGAGCACGGGCACGCCGATCCGTGTCTCGATCGGCACGACGCCGGCCCAGACAGTCATGTCCATCTCGTCGGGCACGGGCGCCGGGAAGGCGTTGCGGATCTTGGCCGAAGCCTCCCGGATCGGCAGGCGAAAGACGCTTACGCGGGAGAACTCGCTCTCGGACGGGCGGCGAATCTTGTCCCAGCGGTTCGGATAGAAGCGCTCGATCAAGCCCTTCAGCGCCTCCAGCTTCTCGGCCGGGTCGTCGACCTGTTCGACCGTGCCGTAGATGATGACGCTACGGTAATTCATCGAGTGGTGCAGCGCTGCGCGCGCCGCCACGAAGCCGTCGATCACGGTCGCGGTGAAGCACACTTCGGGATCGCTCGTGAACGAGCCGAACATCCGGTTCTTATGCGCCCCATGGAAGTAGACGTGGTCGCCTTTCCGAAAGAAGACCATCGGCAGCATGGCCGGCGTCTCGTCCTTGCTGAAGCCGACGTGCGCGATGACCGCCTTGTCGAGGATGCCCCAGATGGTGCGTTTGTCGTAATGCCCGCGCGGTGGAAAGCGGCGGACCTTCGTTCGCGGGGTCACCTCGACTACGTTCTGATCGTCGTATGCCATGGTCGCCTCTGGCGTCTACAAGCGAGCACAATCGCGCGAACGACGGAGCGTCAAAAGGACCGGTATCACTATACACATTGAGCCGACGGCCCCGCCTGGCCTGCGCGCGTTGCGCCGGCTGGACACCTCTCCTGCATCCCGCGGTCAAGCGCGGGCGAGGAGGGGCAGAAGCCGAGCCATCGCCTGCTGGATCGCGCCCACGTCGAGGTTGCCGAACCCGAAGATCAAGCCTGGGCTGCCCCGTCCCGCCAAGTAATTACTGCGCAGGCTATACAGGCCGACACCGGCGTGGAGGGCGGCATCGATCACGGCGGCCTCGTTGACGTCCGTCCGAAGCAGTGCGCAGGCGTGCAGGCCGGCGATGTTCGGCAACAGCCGTGCGCCATGCTGTTTCATGCCGGCACCGAAATGGGCCAGGCAGGCGTTGCGCTCCGCGTAGATCGCACGCATGCGGGTCACGTGCCGGCCAAACTGGCCGCTGGCCATGAACTCGGCCAAGACCGCCTGCGAGACGTTGTCGGAGTGACGATCGAGGAGCCACCTGGCCGTGATGAAGGTACGGTTCAGCGCCTCCGGCGCAACGAGATATCCCAGACGGATACCGGGCATGAGGTTCTTGGAAAAGGTGCCGACATAGATGACGCGGGCTGCGGTGTCCGCGGCCTGGAGCGCCGGCGGTGCCGCGGACGCATACTGGAACTCGCTGTCGTAGTCGTCCTCGACGATGACGGCATCATTGCGGACCGCCCAGGCGAGGAGGGCGGACCGGCGCGTCTGGGACATGGCCACGCCGAGCGGATACTGGTGCGATGGCGTCACGTAGGCCAGGGAGACGCCACTCGGGATCTGGTCAGCGTCCAGCCCCTCCTCATCGACGGGGACGGGACACAGTCTGGCACCGGCCGCGGCGAAGACCTGGGCCGCCGGTGCGTAACCCGGATCCTCGAACGCCACCGCTGCGCCCTGCTCGACGAGAACGCGGGCGATCAGATCGAAGGCCTGTTGCGCGCCGGAGGTGATGATGACGTCCTCGGCCCGGCACCTGACGCCGCGCGATCGCGCGATGTAGCGGGCGACCTCGGTGCGGAGCGCCGTATCGCCGGCAGGGTCTCCGTAACAGCCGACCTGTGAGCGGAGGGTCCGGAGCTTTCGCGCGGCGGTGCGGCGCCACTCGTCGAATGGAATCGTGCGAAGATCGGGCAGACCTGGCCGAAAGTCGAACCGCGGCGTGCCAGCCTGCTCGATGACGCTTGCGGCGGCCGGCAAGCGTCGGCTCCATTCCGTGATGCGAAACGGCAGCGCCGGCCTGGCGCTCTCGCCACGTTCCGCGGCTTTCTTGCCCTTCACGAACGAACCGATACCCGGCCGGGTTTCGATGAGGTTGTCGTCCGACAGCATCGCGAGGGCGCTGAGGACGGTATTACGAGCCACCTTGAACTGCATGGCCAAGTCTCTGGACGACGGGACGGGCTCTCCAGGGACGAGCTGGCCGCGCACGATGGCCTGGGCGAGGGCGTTGGCGACCTGGCGCGCCATCGGGAGACCGGCGGTCAAAGCCATGTTGACCGGCAGGCGTTTAACGCGCACGGCTCTGGTGCAGCGATGCCGCCAGTACTCGTTGATCGAAAACTGCCATCGTCCTCAAATACCATGGCGGAAAAGTCACAACAAGACGGGGCGATGGGCCCGCGATGGCCCATCCCAGTGACGACGATGCTTGGAAGCCGTGGTGCGGTTCGCAGACCCGGGCCAGGCTAGCCTCGCCCGCACCAAAGCTATCCCGCCACCCCGTCAGGGTCGCGGCCGTCACGTCCAGACCGCGCGAGGCCGTCTCCCGGCTCCTCCCCCGGCAGCAGATGCGCCACCGCCGCGGTCTTGGACCGACGCGACATCCGTCCGACCCGCCGGCGCCGACGTCAGCCCGGGTCAGGCCGAGCGAAGTGGGTTCGAAGAGCGGCTTGGACCTCCGACCTTGCGTTCTCGATCGCAGTCTCGCCTCGCGCCAAGCCCTGCATGCGGAAGAAGGCGAGATCATGCAAGCCGATCGTGCCCAGGATGGCCTTGAGATACGGTGTCAGGAAGTCCGGCTGCGATGCCTGATCACCGGCATGCACCCCGCCCGAGGCGATCGCAACGAACACGGGTCGGTCCGGGAGAAGCCCGACTTTTTGCTTGCCGGAGTAGCCGAATGTCCTTCGCGCGCGCACGACGTGGTCAATCCAGGCCTTCAGGACGGAGGGAACCGTGAAGTTATGGATCGGTGTCCCGATCACGACCATGGCCGCGGTCTCTAGTTCGGCGATCAATGTTTCGGAGTAGTCGAGGGAACGCAGGGCAGCCACCCTCGCCATAATCGACTCCCTGCCGACCAGCGCCTGCGCAAATTCCTCGTCCACATGACGCGGCGGATTGGAGGCCAGATCCCGCTCAATGATTGTCGTGCCCGGGTTCCGATCCACGAGACAGCGGACGATGAGAGCGGACAGTCGAGTGCTTTCCGAAGACGTTCCTCGCGAGCTACAAAGAATATGCAACAAATTCACGGTGCCGATCCGGTCCGACGGCTGCACGACGCCACCGCGGGGACGTGGATTAGAAGCCGCGCCGACACCGACATGCAAGGCGCCCGTCGTGTGGTTCAACGACAACGGTCAGACTGGTTCTTCCACGCGCCTCCGCTCGCGCAGACACTCCCGGCGTTCGCCACCCGGCGGGCTCCCGTGAACCGACTGCCCCAGTGGTTTGAAGATGAGAACGCTCTCTGATTTCGCTGTCGCGCAGCATTGGCCGCCAAAGTATCCAGACCGGCTTCAACTCTATTCTTTTCCAACCCCGAACGGGGTCAAGGTTTCGATCACGCTGGAAGAGATCGGCCTGCCCTACGAGGCACACGTCGTCGACATCCTCAAGAACGAGAGTTGGACACCGGAATTCCTGGCGCTCAATCCGAACGGCAAGATCCCCGCGATCATCGATCCGCAAGGGCCGGAGGGGCTGCCGATCGGCCTGTTCGAGTCCGGAGCCATACTGCTCTACCTCGCGGAAAAGACGGGGCAACTTCTGCCCGCGCAGCCGGCGCTCCGGTACGAGACGATCCAGTGGGTCTTCTTCCAGATGGCGGCGGTCGGGCCGATGTTCGGCCAGGTCGGCTACTTCAATAAGTTCGCCGGTCGCGCAATCGAAGATAAGCGGCCTTTGGACCGCTACGTCACCGAGTCGCGGTGGCTTCTCGACGTCTTGGAGTTACGTCTGGCCGGACGCCAATGGATCATGGGCAACGACTATACGATTGCCGATATTTCCCTGTTCGGGTGGATACGCAATCTCGTCGGCTTCTACGGCGCACGGGAGCTTGTGGCGTTCGACAGCCTCACGCATGTGCCGGGGTGGCTGGAACGAGGTCTGGCCCGGCCCGCCGTTCAGCGTGGCCTCGATATCCCTCCACGCCCCTGAACTGTGGATGCAGGTGCGATTGGAGATGGGGGAGCAACGCGAAGTGGCTCACCGGTTTCCGGGTTTCCGGTCCTTGCCGCCGATCTGCGATCTCAAACACTCTGCGTGCACCAATACTGTCCAGAGGAAATTGCGGAAGCAAACGTCAGTCCTGGAGGACAATCGATGCAAGTATCGAACGGACTTGTTGACGAAGCCAGTGCCGTGAAGACGGTCGCTGCGGGAAGCCGGGCGGACGGATGATCCCGAGGATCGTCGAACCGCCCAGCGAGGCCAACGAAGTCGCACCGGCCAAGATGCTCTTGCGTCTGGATGCGGTTCACAAACGATATGGCGCCTTCGAGGCCTTGAACGACGTCAACATGTCGGTTGCCTACGGCGAGGTTGTGGCGATCATCGGGCCGAGCGGGTCCGGCAAGAGTACGCTTTTGCGATGCATCAACCAGCTGGAGCCACCGACGTCTGGCCGCGTGGTCCTTGCTGACGCGTCGTTGGAAGCGGGACGGGAGGCATCGCGGAGCGAGTTGATGCTGTTGCGCCGGTCCGTCGGGATGGTCTTCCAGTCCTTCAACCTCTTTCCTCACATGACTGTGCTCCGCAACGTCAGCCTGGCCCAGCAACGCGTGATGGGTCGAAGCCGCGTGATCGTAATGGCTGACGGGCGCATCATCGAGCAAGGGCCCAGTGCACGAGTCATGCGGAACCCGATCTGCGATCGCGCCAAGGCATTTTTAAACGCGGTCAAGGATCGATGAGCTGGGACATCCTCTCCGCCATCGCGCGGGGCATCCCGTGGACGATCGCCCTGACCGTCAGCGCCTTTACCACGGGGGCGGCGCTCGGCATGGCCGTCTGCGCGCTGAACGTTTCGCCGGTCGGCGCCTTTCGCCTAGTCGCACGGACCTATATCCTCGTGCTGCGCTCGGTGCCCCCGATTGTTTGGCTTTTCTTTATCTTCTTCGGATTGGGCTCCGACGTCGCGGGGCTAACGCCGTTTCAGGCAGCCTGCATCGGGCTTGGTCTCATCACGTCCGCCAATATGGCCGAGATCTACCGTGGCGCCCTGTCTGCGATCCACCCCGGACAGGCCGAAGCCGCTTTCGCATTGAGCCTGTCGGGCCGGCACCGTCTGTTCGATGTGATCGGACCGCAGCTCCTGCGCGTGGCACTCCCGTCGGGAGCGACCTATGCGATGGGATTGCTAAAGGACACCGCCACCGCATCGACAATCGGCGTGCAGGAGATCGCCTTCCAAGCCTACAACACGTCGCAGCGGACGTTCCACAGCCTGGATATCTACGCGATGTCGGGTCTCCTCTACATCGGGATCGGCCTGCCTGTCGCCTGGATGACCCGCTGGGCCGACTCGAAGCTGCAGGCGCGGGTCGCGCGATGAGCGAGCTGCTTACGTTCTGGTGGACGTGGTTGCCGACGCTGCTGGGCGGCTTGCGAACAGGACTCGCCGTCACGGCGGTCTGCCTCGTCGTCGGCTTCCCGCTCGGCTTGGTGCTGGGACTTGGCGTCCAGTCGAAGAGCAGATCTCTTCGTTGCGTCTTTCTCATCGTCGTCGAGATCGGGCGGGGAACACCTGCGCTCATCTTGCTGCAGTTCACGTATTTCGGACTTCCGAGTGTCGGAATCACGTTTCCATCCTTCGTTTCGGCAAGCCTGGCGCTCGCCTTGTGCACCGGGGCCTACACTAGCGAGATCATCCGCGCCGGCCTCGATGCCGTTCCTCTCGGCCAGAAAGAGGCGGCGGCGTCGATCGGCCTGACACGGTGGGATGCCCTTCGCTACGTCATCGTTCCGCAAGGTCTGCTTATCGCAGTACCCCCGTTATTCGGTTACTCGATACTGATGTTTCAGGCATCGTCACTGTGTTTTGCCATAGCGCTCCCGGAACTGGTGAGCCAGGCCTATATCGTCGGCAATACAACGTTCCGTTACCTGCCAATTCTTGCCTTGGCGGCGATACTCTACGCCTTGATCTGTATCCCCGCAACCGCCGTCGCTTCGCTGTTTGAGCGTCGGCTTGGCCAGCATGCACGATGATCCGCCGAGTCTTATCGGCCGCCCCTGGCCTGTAACGCAGCAAAGGACATGAAGATGACATCGATCTTGAGGGCTTTCGTGCTTCCGGCAATGCTTTCAGTGTTCGGCCTGACGGTAGCCCATGCACAGTCGTGCAAGCCTGCCAACGACGTCAAGACGATCGCTGCGGGCAAGCTGACCGTCGCCTTATACGAGTATCCTCCGTTTGCATCCGGACAATCGGGCGGTGGCATCACCGGTGTCGACAGTGACATCGTCAAGCGGTTCGCGGCGGCCAATTGTCTGGACGTGGTGTCGGTCGTCGTCGATCCCTCTGCCACGATCCAATACGTCCTGTCGGGAAAGTCGGATGTTGCCATCGGCGACTGGTATCGGACGGCCTCGCGAGAGAAGGTCATGGGGCTGTCCTATCCGATCTATCTCGATCAGATGGGGATCTATTCGAAGACCGGGGAGCAAACGATTCAGTCCCTGATCGGCAAGAAGGTCGGCACGATTTCGGGGTTCCTGTGGGTGGCTGAGCTTCAAGCTCTGCTCGGCGCAAACCTGACGCTGTATCCGAACCCGGTGGCGCTTGCTCAGGACCTTGCGGCGGGACGTGTCGATATCGGGGTGGACGGTTATTCGACCGGCGTGTTCGCGCAGAAGCGAGGGGGCTACGCCGGCATCCAAATCAAGATTGCCGAACCCGATCAGCGCGTCCAGGCCTCCATTCAGGCCGCGCAGGCGGCGATCGTTTTCAACAAGTCCAACCCGGACTTCGGTAAGGCGCTCAGTGACACCATCGAGCAACTTCACAAAGACGGCCAGTTGGCACAAATCCTCGTATCGTACGGGCTAGATGCATCGGGTGCCGATGTGGGCGCGCCACGCTTGGTGCAGTAGCACCGGGCGGACGGCTGGATGCCTGGTGCGCCGACAGACCTCTGCCGGCGGCTTGGCTCCACGGAGAGCGAGCAACTCTCAGGACCACATCGCGGACGCTCGCCGATCGGGGTGTCTCGACCGGCGATCCGACATTCGGATAGATCGCATGGTCGGGATGATGGCGTCAGGATGCTGGGAGACGCCGCCTACGAAGGCGGCGCTGAGGTCGCCGTATCGATCGAGACTTGAGCGATGGGCTCGGAGCGAAGGCGGAAGCGCTGGACCTTCCCCGATTCGGTCTTGGGAAGCGCCTCGGCGAAAACCACCGAGCGGGGGTATTTGTAGGGCGCGATGGTCGCCTTGACGTGGTCCTGCAGCCTCTGGACCATGGCTTCGTCTCCCGTGGCACCCGGTGCCAGCACCACGTGCGCTTCGACTATGCAGCCGCGCGTGAGATCCTCGCGCCCGATCACCGCACATTCGCGCACTGCGGGATGCTTCAGCAGCGCGGCCTCGACCTCCGGCCCGGCGATGTTGTAGCCGGCCGACACGATCATGTCGTCGGTCCGCGACGCGAAGTGGAAGAAGCCGTCCTGGTCCTGAACGAAGGCGTCTCCCGTGAGATTCCACCCGTCCTGGACCATTTCGCGCTGGCGCGCGTCGGCCAGGTAGCGGCAGCCGAGCGGGCCGCGCACCGCGAGCCGTCCGACCGTGCCGGGCGCTACCTCCTGCATGTTTTCGTCAACGATCCTGGCCTCGTAGCCCGACAGGGGGCGACCGGTGCAG
This sequence comes from uncultured Lichenihabitans sp., assembly GCA_964245915.1. Lineage (GTDB taxonomy): Bacteria > Pseudomonadota > Alphaproteobacteria > Rhizobiales > Beijerinckiaceae > Lichenihabitans. The sequence goes on from CAXTOT010000011.1 coordinate 12,561, forward strand.
CCCGGCCGCGCTTCGCCTAGGCGGTTGGAAATGAAGATGTGCAACATTTCGGTGCCGCCGATGCCATCAAGGATCGGCGTGCCGGTCGCGGCCGTCCATTCCTCGAAGACGGCGGCCGGCAGCGTCTCGCCGGCCGAGACCGCGATGCGGAGCGAGGCGAAATCCTGCGGCGCCGCGGAGGCCGCCAGCATGGCGCGGTAGGCCGTCGGCGCCGTGAATGAAATGGTCACGCCGTGCTCGCGGATAACGTCCACGAGCTTCTGCGGCGTCGCTTCCTCGATGAGGACGGCCGCGGCACCGAAGCGCAGCGGGAAGATCGCGAGGCCCCCGAGCCCGAACGTGAAGGCCAGCGGCGGCGACCCGGCGAAGATGTCCGCGGGAGTCACCTTCAGCACCTCCTTGGCATAGGCGTCGGCGATGATCAGGAGGTCGCGATGAAAATGCATCGTGGCCTTGGGCACGCCGGTCGAACCTGAGGTGAAGCTCAGAAGCGCAACGTCATCGCGGCCCAAGGGAGGCGGTTCGAAGCGGGTCGGCTTGCCGATCGCCAAACGGTCGAGTTCTGCATCATGCGCAGCCGTTCCGTCGAAAGCCACAACGCGGCGCAGAAAGCGGCTATCGGCTGCGACGGCCTCGATTTCGGGAAGCAGGCGTGCGTCGCAAAGCGCAAGCCCGATCTCGGCTTTGTCGACGATCTTGGCAAGCTCGCCGGCCCGCAACATCGGCATCGTGTTGACCGCGATGGCGCCGACCTTGGTGGCCGCGAGCCAGCACGCCACCATGGCCGGATTGTTGCCTGAACGGATCAGCATACGGTTGCCAGGGCAGACGCCGAGGTCGTCGACGAGCGCATGAGCGATGCGGTTCGTCCAGTCCGCGAGTTCGCGGTAGCTCCGCTGCCGGCCGTTGCCGATCAGCGCGATCCGGTCACCGAAGCCGCGCTCGACCATGCGGTCGGTCAATTCGACCGCGGCGTTCAGCCATTCGGGATATTGGAAAGCGCCGAGCTCGATGGTCGGCCATTCATCGAATGGCGGAAGGTTGTCGCGGGCAAAGGTGTCGACGTGGCCGCTCTGTCCCAGCATGACGCAGGCCTTTCCCTTGAGAACGGGGCGAGATGCGATCGACGCATCCCCTCGACATGGCGTTAATCGCGCCAGCGCTCAGCATTTATTTTAGAGTTAAAGCATATGCCCTTGGCGGTTCGCAAGCGGTCAAGTGACGGCCTCGTGCAGCATGAGGTCGACCTATGAGGCGCCGAAATGTGCGGCACCTCGGCGGTTCCGTTCGGTAACCCAAGCTTTGAAAGGGTTCGGCGAGTTTCGCCGATCGCGAGCCAGAAGACCGCACGGACAGCAGCATGAACCCGTCATCCATCGGTGGGATATGGACCGGCGCGTACTGTCCTCCGGGTCTGTTGATCTGGAACGGAAACGTGGATGCGCTTGCCTTCGGCTCGTCGAGCGGGCCGAGACCCTCCAAGTGATTCTGTTGAAGCCTGCGGCACCCAGCGGCCCGCCTGTATGGAAACGCGGCACGGTGCAAAGCCTGACGCGATGGCGGTGGTTCGGCCGCGGTCCCGTTGCCATTGAAGTGGCGGCAATCCGGCCGGCAGAGGGGTCCCGCCGTCCTCCGCGTCAAACCGCTCTCTATCGGGAGCGGGACTTGCCGTGGCGGCGGAAAAGCTGTTCCTCGGCGAGAGCAGTACAAACAGGGCCGGACGCGAGGTGAGCATGTTGGACCGAGCGTCCTTGGATGCGGAATCAAAGGTCGACGAACACCCGCAGACGCACCGGGAGGAGGTGCGGCTCTGGCTTCGGCTCCTCACTTGCGCCAATCTCGTCGAGACCGAGATCCGTCGTCGGCTGCGTAAAGAGTTCGATATGACGCTCCCGCGTTTCGACCTCTTGGCGCAATTGGAGCGATCGACCGAGGGCCTTCGCCTGAGCGAGGTGTCGCGTCGCCTGATGGTGTCAAACGGCAACGTCACGGGACTCGTGGAGCGCCTTGTGCAGGAAGGCTTCGTGCGTCGTGTCACCGACCGGGATGATCGCCGCGCCACCCGTGTCAGCTTGACGAAGTCGGGACGTGCCGCCTTTGCGCACATGGCTGAGGCCCACGGCGGCTGGCTGGCCGACATGCTGGGAGGTTTGGGCTCGGCCCGTCGCACGGCGCTCTTGGCCGCGCTCGGCGAACTGAAGGGCGTCCTGCGGCAAGCGACGGGAAACGACGGAGCGGCGAAGCCGTAACGCGCACCCGTATCGGCCGCGGGTCCGAGGAGCCGATCGGCCGTTCACCTCGTCGCATGCTCACTCGTCCGCGAACGGCACCATTCCCCGCCCGCCTGCGTCACGTGGTCGATCTCCGGGTCAATCATCTCCGCCCGCTGCATAGAACTGGGCTCGATGGAACGCTCCGGTTCGACGATGCCGAGGCCTGCCGGAGGTGCCGCGCTCCTTGCATCTCTGGAGGGGCTGCGCTCAACGCTTCTCGCCACATCCGGCTCGGCTTCGGTACGAGGACCAGCAATGAGATCGAGCCCGGCCGTCATCACTTCGATATGGTGGCCGGTCTGGCCGACCCCGACGACGCCCGGACCCGCTTGCTCCTGTCCTGCCGCCTGAGATCCCTTGACAAGCAGTCTCGCGCATAAATAATTCACATTTAAAGCATTCGGTAGGGAGGCGCGTTATGCGTGTTGCCCAGCACCCGAGGATCACAAGCCGATATCGGGATCTGGCGGCTCCGTAATGGCCGGATCAGGGATCATCCATGCCCTTTACTCTTTCCAAGCCGCTTCGCTTCGGCGACTGCGACCTCAGCGGGATTGCCTATCACCCCGCCTATTTCTCCATGCTGGTGGACGTGAACGAAGCCATGTTCGCCTCGTTCGGCGTCAGTTGGCGAGAGCTGATGTTCGAACGCCACATGGGCCTGCCGACCGTGACGCTCCACGTCGAATTTCAGCGGCCCTCCACCTATGGCGACGTGCTCGATTTTGCCGTGCACGTCCGAACCATCGGACGCACCTCACTGGACCTCGAGACCGTGGTCAGCGTGCGCGGTGACACGATCTGGACCGTGAAGCAGTGCATCGTCGCGACCTCGCTGGAAACCCACAAATCTCATCCATGGCCGGACGACGTGCGCGCCGGCCTGTCCCGCTATCTGGACCCGAGCCCATGACTCACGAGATCCTCCAGCCCGAAGGCTGGCCCAAGCCTGTCGGCTATGCGAACGGCATCCTGGCCGAAGGGTGCATTCTGCAGGTCGGCGGTCAGGTCGGGTGGGACGCGAGCTGCGAGTTCCACTCCGACGATTTCGTCGATCAGGTCGAGCAGGCGCTGCGGAACATCGTCACGGTGCTGGAAACCGGGGGCGCCAAGCCTGAGCACATCATCCAGATGACTTGGTATTTCACCGATCGCGATGCCTACCGCGATAACCTGAACGAGATCGGCCGGCGTTACCGCGCCGTCATCGGCCGGCATTTTCCACCCATGGCCGCTGTCCAGGTCGTCTCGCTGATGGAGGACCGCGCCAAGATCGAGATCGTGGCGACAGCCGTGGTGCCGCGCTGAGAAGAAGATGCTGAACCCGACCCGATCAGAAACGCGACAATGTCCGAGGAGGAAAGAAGCATGCCTTCCGACGTCAAGCCCGTCGTCACCCGCCGCGACCAGGAACACCGCGGCACCGGCCAGTCCGGGGGCGCAGTACGCATTTCAGGCGTAAGCCCGCAACATACCCCGGCGACCAAGATTTGGTTCGGCAAGGTGTCGAACGAGCCGGGCTACCGCTCAGTGCCTCATCACCACGGCGAGGCCGAGACGGGCGGCTATGTGCTGAAGGGAGCCGGCCGGATTTACTGGGGCGAGAACTATTCCGAGTTCATCGACATTACCGAAGGCGATTTCGTCTTTGTGCCGCCGATGATGCCCCATGTCGAGGTCAACATGTCGACCATCAAGGACCTGGTCTGGCTGACCGCCCGGACGCCCGACAACATCGTGGTCAACCTGCCCGACGTACCCGATGAGGTGCTGTCGGGCTATACGCCGCCCGCGCGCTGAGCTCAGAGTGGTCCACCATGAAGCGTTTGAGACACAGCAGCCCCGGCACCGAAAAGCCCGGTCTGCTCGATGCCTGCGGCAAGCTCCGCGACTTCTCCGGTCACGTTCCCGACAGGGGTGGAGCGGCGCTCGCGCCCGAGAACCTGACGTGGCTCGCGGCGGCTGACCCAGCGACGCTCCGCATCCAAGGGCTCGGCAGCCAGCCCCAGCGCAAGATCGAGCCGCAGCCGTGAGCCCGGCGCGCCGGGTTGATGGCCGGGTCGCCCTCGTTACCGGCGGCGGACGCGGTCAAGGCGCTGCGGAAGCCGCGCTGCTTGCGACCTGCGGCGCCGCCGTGCTGATCGGCGACGTCCTCGACGCTGACGGGTCTGCCTGGGCACAGAGCCTGCGGGAGCAAGGACACGAGGCGCGGTTCCTCCACCTTGATGTCTGCGATCCCGACGATTGGGCTGCGGCGGTCGAAACTTGCCGCGCTTGGAAAGGCCGGCTCGACATTCTCGTCAACAATGCCGGCATCATCAATCGCACCACGGTCGCGCAGACGCCGCTCGAAGCCTGGGAGCGCGTGCTCAGGGTGAACCTCACGGGCGCCTTCCTCGGTATCCAGGCCGTCGTCGACCTCATGGCAAAAGGCAGCCATGGCGCCATCGTCAACATTTCATCGAACAGCGGCTTTTCCGGCCACTACGACCCTGCCTATACGGCCAGCAAATGGGGCTTGCGCGGACTGACCCGCTCGGCCGCAATGGAACTCGCGGAAAAGAACATCCGTGTCAACGCCATCTGTCCCGGCTTGGTTGTGACGGGCCTGAACAAAGCGAGCCCGCATCTCGGACCGATGATCGCGATGACGCCGATGGGCCGCAGCGGCACCCCCGAGGAGATCGCCGAATTGGTGCTCTTCCTTGCCTCCGATGCGGCGAGCTTCATCACCGGCGAGGATTTCGTGATCGACGGTGGATTCACGGCCGGTGCCGCGTACAGGCGGGTGGCGAAGGACACCGGCATCTACTGAGATCTCCGGAGCCTGGGACGAGGCGATCCTCCTGCAGACTGGCGAGTGCCAGTGGCGGCCGAACCCGTTGGGCGATGTTTTGTGGTCAAGGATTGTCGCTTCGCCCCACGTTTTGGGGCGGGTCGCATTCGAGGAGTCCCCGAGTGCAACGCAAGAGCGATGATGTCACGCCCGCTCGTGCTTGGAGGGCCGGGCCTTCTTCTGCAGAGCGATCTGCTTGTCCCGCGTTTTGGCAGCCTCGGTATGGGCCTGGTTGCGACCAGGCCAATAGGGTTCCGGCCAAGCCTGGTTGCGGGTGCCGTACCATGCTTCCGCCTGGTGTGTGAAATAGGGGTTCCACAGATGGGGGCGGCCAAGCGCCACCAGATCGGCCCGGCGGGTATGCAGGATCGTGTTGACCTGCGCGGGCTCGGTAATGGCGCCGACCGTCATCGTTGCCATCTTCGGCACGTTGCGCACCGCCTCGGCGAACTGCACCTGGAACATGCGACCGTAGACCGGCTTCTGGTTCGGCACCGTCTGGCCGGCCGACACGTCGATCAGGTCGCAGCCTGCCTCACCGAAGGCCTGGGCAATGGAGAAGACGTCCGCCTCACTGATGCCGCCCTCGAGCCAGTCGGCCGCCGAGATGCGCACCGACATGGGCTTGCGGTCCGGCCATGCGGCCCGCATCGCGGCGAACACGTCGAGCGGGAAGCGCAGCCGGTTTGCGATCGTGCCGCCATATTGATCCGTACGCCGGTTGGTGAGCGGCGACAGGAAGGAGGCCAACAGGTAGCCGTGGGCGCAGTGCAGTTCGAGAAGGTCGAAGCCGGCGCGGTCGGCGCGCCGGGTGGCCTGGACGAAATCCGCGATCACGCGGTCCATGCCGGCCCGGTCGAGTTCGCGCGGCACTTGGCTCGTGCCTTCGTGCCAGGCCATCGCCGAGGCCGACACCAGCGGCCAGTTGGCCTCGGCATCCTGGAGCGGGTAGTCCGGCTTGCCCCAGCCCACCTGCGTAGAGCCCTTGCGCCCCGCATGGCCGAGCTGCATGGCGACCTTCGCCTTGGAATGGGTGTGGACGAAGTCGACGATACGGCGCCATTGCGACTCATGGGTGTCGGTCCATAATCCTGGGCAGCCCGGCGTGATTCGAGCCTCCGGGGCCGTGCAGGTCATCTCGGCGAAGAGCAGCCCGACGCCGCCCATGGCGTGGCTGGCGTAATGGACGAAGTGCCAATCGGTAAGGTTCCCGCTCTCGTCGGCGCGATATTGCGCCATCGGCGCCATCACGACCCGGTTGGGGAGCGTCAGGTCGCGCAAGCGGAATCGGGTGAACATCGGCGTCGGCCGGCTCGTGCGGTAGTCGTCGCCCGCTTCGCGATACAGCCGCTCGTAAAATTCCGTATCGGCCCGTTCGACGAAGCCGGGATCGCGCAGCGCGAGATTGTCATAGGTGACCGACTTCGCTCTGCACATCACCGTCATGGCGAACTGCATCGGCTCCATGTCGAAGGAGCGGCTCATGTGCTCGAACCAGGCCAGCGAGACGTCGGCATTGTGCTGCACCACCTGGCAAGGCACGCGCCGAGCGTTCTCGTAGGCCGCGAAGGCCGCTGCAACGCTTTCGTCCGCATGGGCCAGTACGGCATCCGACAGCGCGATGCCGCATTCCATCGCGAGCTTGGTCCCCGAGCCGATCGAATAATGCGCCGAGGCCTTCGCGTCGCCCAGGATGACGATGTTTTCATGGGACCAGTTCTCGCAGAAGATGCGAGGGAAACGCCGCCAGAGCGAGCGGTTCAGCAGAAGGGGATGGCCGGCCAACTCGACGGCGAAGATCACCGCCAGATGGTCGCGGGACGTCTCCTCATCGGCGTCCGAGAAGCCGTGGCCCTGCCAGCAGAGCTCGTCCATCTCGAACACCCAGGTCGACCGGTTTGGCTCGTATTGGTAGGTGTGGGCGCAGATGACGCCATGCGGGGTTTCCCGGAAGAAGTAGTTGAACTCGCCCATGGGCCGCGTCGAGCCCATCCAGCAGAACCGGTTCGACTTGATCGCGACGGTCGGCATGAAGGCGTCCCGGAAATACTCCCGGATCGGCGAGTTGATGCCGTCCGCAGCGACGACGATGTCTGCGTCAGGGAAGCGGGTCTTCAGCTCCGCCGGGTCGACCCGCAGGCCGAAGTGGAGTTCCACGCCGACGTCGCGGCAGCGGCCCTGCAGCGCCTGCAGCAGATGTATTCGCGAGGTGCCGCAGAACCCGTTGCCGGCGCAGCGGATCTCCTCCCCGCGGTAGTGAATCGCCACATCGTCCCAATAGGCGAAGCTGTCACGGATTCGCTCATAGGAGTCGGGGTCGCGGGACAGGAATTCGTCGAGCGTATCGTCCGAAAAAACGACCCCGAAGCCGAACGTGTCGTCCGCAGTGTTTTGCTCATAGACTGAAATGACCCAGTGAGGCCGAGCTTTCTTGGTCAGCAGAGCGAAGTAAAGGCCGCCCGGACCGCCGCCGATCACGATGATCTTCATTGCCGCTTTCCTTCCTGTTCGGGTCGAAAAAAGCCCGAAGCCCCCTTTTGCGCTCGGCCGCGTTGGAGCGCCCGCACATCGTGATTCCCCTGGTCGATTTTCACCGTCTTGAGTTTCCGGCCGTGAGGCAGCGCTTCAATCGGCGCTCTATACGTTGCGGTCGTCCGCGACGCGCGCCACACGTGCGCCATCGCGCGTCGAGCGACAGTTCTTGTCCTCAAGACGGACTGATCAACGCGGGGACTAAGCCAGGGAGGGGGCGAAGCGTAGCCATCCTGCTTGTCTTCCATCCTCTGTTCGTCGTTGAGAAGGGATCGTCCCGCGGCAAAGCGGCGGAGGCCTGTCTGTTGGCGATCTCAAAGGCGTGGTTCATCGGCGACTCCGGGAGATCGCTGGTAGGTCAGGTCGCCGGCACGCCGAGGGCACAGGCTACGAGATACTTTAGATGTAAAATGATTTCGAGCAAGAGCCTTGCAGGGCGCCATCGGCCAGGCCGGCACATTACCGGAGGTGCTCGATCTCACCTTGCGGGAGGTCATTGCAGGTGTTGCCAACCAATTGGTCTGCTGGGCCATTTCAGCGTAGGCCCGGCCTCCGGGATCATGTGGAAGACCTACAAGCGGCGCTGGAGTAGCACCGGTTTCCGTCTGATGTCGCGGTTGTCGATCACGCATTCGACGGCCGTCACTTCGCCGGTAGAATTGACGCTGACTTTGACGTTTCGGCCGCGGATGGTCCGACCTCAGCTTGCTCCGGATCCCCCTTTCGATCAATGCTGTGTAGGGGAGAAGCCCAAAGTCAAAGCCGCTACTCGACTATGTCCTTAAGCGGGGCTCCGGCGAGCCTTTTTTCGGCGTCGATCCAGATGGGTTCGTTCGCCTCCAAGGTCACAATTCGCCTCCGGCCACCACGACGCACTGGCCAGTCACGCCGCCCGACAAGGGATGCGCGAGCCAAACCACCGCCTGCGCCACCTCGTCGGGCCGCATCAGGCGGCCCATCGGATTTGCCGCTTCGAAATGGGCCCGGGCCTCCTCGGGGCTTCTCTGAGATCGGGCAACGATCCTCTCAAGGCTTTCGGAGACAAGGTCGGTGTCCGTGTAGCCGGGACAGATGGCATTCACCGTGACGCCGGTCCTGGCGAACTCCATGGCCAATGCCTTGGTCAGTCCCACCATGGCGTGTTTGGCCGCCCCATAGGCCGACACGTAGGGGTAACCCTTCAGCCCAGCCGTCGAGGCCACGTTGACGATGCGGCCGAATTTCTGCTCGATCATGAAGGGCAAGGCGGCGCGGCTCGCCTCGACGGCGCTCATCGCATTGAGCTCGAACAAACGTCGGAAGGCGGCCCGATCGGTTTTGAGAAAGGCGGCCGTCTCGGCGCCCCCGGCATTGTTCACCAGGACGTCGAAGCGCCCTTGTGCCACGGTGGCGCCCAAGAGGTCGAGGTCCCCAACATCGAGCGCGATGCCGACCGCGGCATGGCCCGCCGCGACGACCGCATCGAGGGTCTTCTGGGTGCGGCCCAACACCGTCACGGTGTGGCCCGCCTGGGTTAGCGCGGCAGCTACGGCCCGCCCGATCCCCCGGCTCCCTCCCGTCACGCAGGCTCGCCGCTCGGTCATCCTTCATCCGATTGCTTGGGTTGGACATCATCATCGATTGGGAGACGCGGTCCGTCAACGACGTTGCGCCGCACCAGTCTCCATGCTGTCCCGAGGCGCGCGCCAGCGGCGCATCTAGTTCTGATGCTCCGAGTGGCCGATCGCCTAGCCTTGAGGACCGGGAACTTGGCGAATGGCCAAGATGCGCCCTTCATTATCGTTCGAGGGCAGGACCGCCGCGCCCGAAACCGGACCTTCGTCCAGCTCGCGGCGTGGCGGCTTCGACGACACTGCGGTGACTTCGCCAGCGCCCTTGGCTCCAGCGGTGGTCAGCGCGGGCGGGCGAGACGGTCGCCGGCCGTCTGGATCAGCGCGACGAGCGCGATCAGGACGACGATGACTGCCACCATGACCGGCGTGTTGAAGCGCTGGTATTCGTAGCGGATCGCGAGGTCGCCGAGCCCGCCGGCGCCGACAGTGCCGGCCATGGCGGAGGCGCCGACGAAAAGAACCAGTGTCACCGTGAAGCCGGAGATCAGGCTCGGCAGGGCCTCGGGGACGAGAACGTCGCGGATGATGGTCATGTGCCCGCCGCCCATGGCCCGCACCGCCTCGACGAGCCCGCGGTCGACCTCCCGCAGCGCGACCTCAGCGACCAGCGCATAATAGGGGATCGCCGCGATCGAAAGCGGCACGATGGCGGCAGCCGTGCCGATCGACGTGCCGACGATGAGCCGCGTCAGCGGGATCAGGGCAACCAGGAGGATGATGAAGGGGAGCGAGCGGAAGGCGTTCACCGCCGCCCCGATGCCCTGTTGAGCGACGGGCTGGCCCAGAGTCCGCCCGGTGCCGTGTTCACGAGAACGACTCCGAGAGGCAGCCCGAGCACGAGGCTGATCGCGCCCGAGGCCGCGGTCATGATGACCGTCTCCCAAAGCGCCGCGAAGAGGTCGCGCCGCTGATCTTCTCGTCGAAGAGTGCGGTTCTGGCCACCTTCAACATGGCGAACTGCGCATCGAGTATCTGCCCGTCCGTCGATACCCTGGCGTACCCGTTAGGGCCATTTCGGACGGGAGATCCGCACAAACGAAGCTTCTGATTTCGTTGAGCCGGTTTGGCCGTGCAAATTTGTGCGCTTCGCGCGCAAAACGAACGTCCGCTTTCAGGAACGGTGATCAAACCGATGAATGGCCTTCATGGGCGCTACCCGGACGCCTTCGGCCGCTCGTGCAGGAGATAGTCGGCGATCGCCGCGCCCGTAGCCGCCGGCAGCGGCAGCACGTCGGCGCGGCGCGCCTTGCCAGCCGCTATCTGGACGGTGCCCGCCTTCCAGTCGATGTCGTCGAGGCGCAAGCCGACGACCTCGCTGCACCGTAGTCCCAGATCGGCCAGGCAGCGGACCATGGCATAGCCGCGCCGTCGTGACGGACAGGGCCGGTCGAACGACGCGAAGAGCTTAAGCAGCTCGCCATGCGACAGAGCATCGGGCAGAGATGTCTGCCGCCAGTAGGCGGGGCGCGGCACGGCACGTTGCATCGGCGACCTTGTCGCCGTGCCACTCGCGGTAGCGCAGCCAGCACCGGACGGCGCCGCCCATCACGCGGATCGTGCTCGCACTCCAACCAGGCTCACCGAGAACGAAGCTGCGCACGGACGAGGCTCTGATCGAAGCGAGCACTACCGGCCCAGTCCCGAACTGCACCCGAAGGAAGCGCCGCATGATCCGGCAGCGATGATCGCGCGTGCCCCGCGACAACCCCCAGATTTCCACCATCTTCGCATCGAAGCGGGCGTGATCACGGTGACGCGCAACTCGCCCGCAAGCTCCTGGCGAAGACCATCCGAGATCGCCAGAACCGCCGCTTTGGTGCCCGAGTAGATGGTCTGGTTCGGAGTCGTCTTGCGCGCTGCGGTGGAGGCGATGTTGATGAAGTGGCCCGTTCCCTGCTCGCGGAACACGGGCAGCGCGGCGGCGATGCCGAACAGCAGTCCCTTGATGTTCACATCGACCATCTGCTCCCAGTCGTCGACCGCAAGGTCGTCGATCGGCCCAATCGGCATGGCGCCAGCATTGCTGATCAGCACGTCGAGCCGTCCGAACCGATCCCGCGCCAGCGCCACCAACCTGGTCAGGTCATTGCGCTTAGTGACGTCGGTCGTGGCGTATGCGGCGTCGCCGCCCTCGCTCGTGATGCGGTCAGCCAGCGCTGAAAGACGCTCTTCGCCGCGCGCGCCGAGAACGACCTTGGCCCCTTGCGCCGCTAGGTAGATCGCGGTCGCCTCGCCCATGCCGCTGCTCGCGCCGGTTATAGCTACGACCTTGCTCGCCATTCCTGCACCTCTGCCAAGCCCTACGTATAGGCGGTTACCCGCAGCCGTTCGGAAGGGTTCGACCGGCGCATAGGCTTATCGCCGGTCGGATACCCTCAACTGTCCATAATCTCGAACGGATCATAATCAAAGAAAATCGAGCTGGCATCGCCATCGAATTCGTCCGAGGTCACGACACCGTAACCGCACTCGGCTCGGAACAGCGTGATGCAAACCATCAGAGTCTTGGCGAGGCTCCAGGCGTGCTGTTGTGCGAGGGAAAGTTTCTGCGACATCGGTCCGGCTCCCGTCTGCGGCGGGGGCCATCCCCCGCTCGACAGGCGCCCGAAGCGTCTCAGTCGCGGTCGCGATCACCTCGACGCGAAGCCGGAGTGGCCGCATGCTGGCATAGCGGACCCCTCGCGGGTTGATCGCCAGGCCGTGACTGAGACCAAGGAGATGCGCCAAAGAGCGCGGGGTGGCTAACCGGTGCTGGGAGCGCCGGACCCGCGTGCGACCCTTACCCCGACCGATCGATCTGCTGCCCCCGCCTTTGGAAATGTGTGTTGAAACCCATCAGCGATGCGAATCGGAGCGGCCGGACTGATTCAATCTTTGCGTTGGACGATGTTGCTGCGCGGCGAGACTCTGCAGCATGTCAGAAGTGCCGTTGGGTTCCGCCGTCTCCGTTCAGCTGCTCGTCCTCGATCGCATCGAGGCAGCCAGCAACATGGCGCGCTACTATGTGCTGACCGTCGAGCCGACACTTTTCGGCGACACGGCCCTGGTCCGGGAGTGGGGTCGGATCGGCGTGAGCTGCCGTCGGCGCCTGGATCTCTATCAGGATGATGACGCCGCCAGAGTGGAGCTCGATACCTGGCTGAAACGCAAATCCAAACGCGGCTACATTCTCCGGACGCCGCTGGGACCACCAATGTCCATTGCTGAGACTTTCTGACTGGCCTTCACCCTTCAAGGCAGCTGCCGTTTCGCCACAGGCCGGTGGGCATTTCTACCCATACGGCAGGTTGCATCCCTGTGGTCCTTTCCTCCTGGACAGCACGTCGAGGAGGTATTCATGCTCAAGGTCATTCACGGTTCCGAAGTCGGCTCGCATCAGGAGCTGATGGATCGGGTGTTTCGCTTCCGTCATGCCGTTTTCGTCGACGAGAAGGGTTGGGAGGATCTCCGCCAGCCCGACGAGCGCGAGCATGACCGGTTCGACGATGCGCATGCCATCCATCAGGTCTGCCTGTGCGGCGACGAGATCGTCGGCTACCAGCGGCTGCTGCCCACGACCCGGCCGCATCTGCTGACGGACGTCCTGGGCGATCTCTGCAGGTCGAAGCCGCCGCGCGGCCCAAAGATCTTCGAGTGGACGCGGTTCTGCATCGCTCCCGGCCACCGCGAAGTCCGGCCGCGGGCCAATGGCGCCTTTCTCGAACTCGCGCAGGGCGTCGTCGAATGGGGCATGGCCCACCGCGTCGATACGGTCACGGTCGCCATCGACTGGCGCCTGATGGTGATCGCGATGCAGCTGCGGTTCTTCGTGCGTCCGCTGGGATTCCCGAAGCGCATCGGCCGGGACGAGGTGGTGGCCCTGCGGATGTCGTTCACCACCGAGACCCTCGAGACGATCCGCCAGGCTCGCGGCAGCGCTCGACCGGTGCTCGAGCCGGCCGTCCCGCACAGCGCGGCTGCCTGAGCCGCGGCGTCATGGAGTTGGTGCATTGATCCGCATGCGAGAGGCGAGACTTGTCGCCGAGGCGCTACACGCGCGCTACCAGCCGATCCGCGCCGTGGTCCTGATCAGCCGCATCCTGCAGAAAGCGCTCTTCGCCGGGAGGTCCGACGACGTCGTGTTCTGGGCGCTTGTCCACGCGCATTATCGCGGTGGAGACCTATCGGACGCGACGGCCGTGCAGCTTGCGGTGTTTCGGGAGAATATCCTGCCGGACACCGATGGTACGACGTGACGCCTGGACGAGAGCTCAAACTACACGTCCGACGGCGACACGATGATGGAGGCCGATGCGGCGCTTGGCGGGTTTGCGGCGATGCCCGTCGTGGTCGGGTAGTCGCCGGGCCCCGCGGGTCCACATGTTCCCTGGCCGTTCTGGCAACCCGGATCGGCCAGGCTCCGCGCGTTCCTCGCCATGCCGCAGATGGTCGTGCCGTTGATGTCCGAGAAGCCCGAGCACTTGCCGGAATCGACCATCTTCTGGCAGTTGCCGGTCCCGAGCTGGATACAGGCGGCAATCAGGCTGGCGTCGACCTGCTGGCCATCGAAGGTCGACATGGAGGCCAGCTGGCGCACGGCCGATGAGTTGTAGCCGTCGTTGGTGAGGTTCGCCCAGGCGTTCACCTGCTGCTGCAACGACTCGCAGCCATAGCCGGCCCGGTCCGTGCCGGCATATTTCTGGATATTGGCATTGTTGAGCTGGAAGATGCCGGTGCAGCAGCTGCCGTTGTAGACCCCCTTGTTGCCGCCGGACTCGAAGCGGCCGAGGCCGCCGAGCGAGCAGGACGTGCTCTTGAGATCATCGCGCAGGCTGGAGTTCTGGACGGCGTCCGTGATCTCCTGCGCGGAATAGTTGGTGCGCTCGCAATATTGCGCGCCCGCCGCCGCAACCGGTGCGCCACCGGGAAGGACGATGGGCAAAAGAACCATGCCGATCGCCGCAATGAAGCGACCGCGTCGCACAGCGCTGGACGTAATCCTCACTTGATCGACACCGTGAAGGTGCAGCTCGGGACGGTCTTGCCACCCACGACCGTCCGAAGGGCGACGGTGCCAGACGCCGGATCGAAGCGCGTGAACGTGTCGTCGGCCCGGTTCTTGGCAGGCAGATCGGGATCGGCATGATCGGCGTAGCATCCGGTCGCCGTCTTGATCGACAGGAGCTTGCCGCCGTCGAGCACCGCGACGCGCACCGGGCAGGTGGAGGGCTCGATTTCCGCACCCTTGTCGTTGGCGCCGCTGTCACACTGACGCGAGAGGGCGATACTGACGATGATGGTGTGGCTTCCGTCCTTGTAGGAAGACGAGAGGGCGGTGACGCGGGCATTCTTGCCGTCGAGCGACCGCTTGAGCTCGGTGGTCACGTAGGCGTTCGCCTCGCGGATCACGTCCGGCCAGATCAGGATCTGCAGCGGATCGGTCGCGGAGGGCACCTGGAAATCGTGGAACGACATCGGCTGCCAGGCCGGACCGGCAGCCTGCGCCATAGCCCACCCCGGCGCGCCGAGACCCATGAGAGCGGAGATCAGATACAGACGACGCATGCGGGTTCCTCAAGCTGAAGATGCTTTCGCGGCCAGGCGCAATGGGCGCGGCTACGCTCGACGACGCTCATGACGGGGGTAGGGGAATGTTTTGCGAGCATCCCTCGACCGCTTCGTGATCGACCACGAAGCCGGTGTGGACGGTTCTGGTCGCGGGGTCATAGGAGGCGTAGGCCGCCGCTCGGTTGGGGTCGGCGACTTCGCCTGCCGTCGGCTGAGCAAGCTCTAGGTAGCATCCGAGCCCCCCATCCATCGTATGGACGAGGGCGCCCTCGTAGATCGCCAGCCGCAAGGGGCACATCCTGATCGTGGCATGAGCGGCAACGCGCACGGCCTTGAGGGTGCATCCGGTCACCGTATCGAGGACGCTGAGCACGACGGACTTCCGGGCGCTCCAGATCACGAAATGCGCCTCCGTCACCGGCGCATTGCCGTCGACGAACCGATGATCCCCGCGGTCAGCGTAGGCCCGGTTGTTGCGCTCGATGGCGTCTTTCCAGATATCTGCATAGGTGTCGGTCGCGGGGTCGGGTCGCTGCAGATCGGCATAGGCCATGGGCCGCCATGCCGCCGGATCCGGCGTCGGTATTTGCGCGAGTGCCTGACGCGCAAGCGCCAACTCGAGCATCATACAGAACAAACCAACATCTAGTCTGATGTACGACTTACGTGCGAACCGTCGATGGATCCATCTACTCATAGCGATCGCGCCCCGGTACCCAGCTCCAGGGATCCTTCGGCGACCCTTCCCGATCCCGCCACGGCACCGGTGATCTCGGCGGGTCCACCGGCTGCATCACCCAAGCGGCGCCGTCGTAGGCAAAGTTGACCGTCTCGCGGTCGATGCGCCGGCCGCTCCCATCGAGGACGTCGGTCGCACAATGAACGACCGTGCCACGGAGCCGGACGACACGTGCCGTCTGCGCATCGAGCCCCCCCGGCTTGCAACCGAACAGCCAGATAGAGACCGGGGCACGGCGAACGGCAGGATCAACCGCGACGAGGCGGCGATACGCGTCGTTCGCCTCGGCCTGGCTGGGGTAGGGGACCCGCTCGGTCAGGATCGGCGCAAAGGTCGTCCGGTCGGGCGCATATTCGAGCCGGCCCGGCACGACGCGGTCCGGCGTGTAGAGCGGCTCGTGAGTCGGGATTTCGGCGATCGTGACGGACGGAGGCGCCGCGGGAGCGCAAGCCGCCAGGGCGAGCAAGGCCGGAAGCATCAAGACCGAGCGCCTCATGGGTTCGCCTTGGCTTTCGGCCCAGAACTGTCGCCATGGGCGAGGCGGACGCGGTAGTCCCAGGGCATTTCGAAACTGCTGGCCCACAAGCCGCGATAGGCTTTTCGTGCGTCCCGCTCGGCCGAGACATAGGCGCGGATGATCGGGTCCCGCTCCGTCGGCGGCAGGGTCACGGCGATGCCGTCCCGGACCATGACGCCCGCGAGATCGGGATGGTCGGCGGACGCGCAGCGGGCCAGTCGCTCGCCCGCCTCGTCCTGCAGCGTTGCGCAGGACAGCCATTTTCCGAGCGTCGCGGTGACCAGCCAGGCCGTCGCCATGGTGCCGCAAGCCCAGGGCTGACGTCCAAGACGGGCGACCTGACCGGGCAGGCACGTCGCGATGCCGTAGAGGCGATAGACGGTGCCCGTCTCGATGTCCCGGAAGCGCGTGCCGTCCAGGACCTCGACGCGGAGCGGCGTCGCCTGTGCAGCGCTTCCGGGTTGATAGAGGCTCGATGGAGCCGGCGCAGGCTGGGGTTCACCAGCATCGGCTGCCGCTAAAGAAAGGGCGATGGCGATCACGGCGCCGGTCTCACGCTTCAGCATCGTCCCGCGCACCGAGGTCGAGCTTGTGGAAGGCGTTGGCGATGATGTCGGTCGTGTAGACGGTCTCGCCGTCCTTCTTGTAGGAGCCGTCGGCGACACGGCATTCGGCGTAGACGCCGTCCCCCTTACGCACGTTGGCGAGGGCCCAGGCGGCGACCTTCTCGTTGAGAAGGGTCACCGTCACCCAGTCGGTCTCCTCCTGCCGCTTGCCCTCGGCATCGGTCCGAAACCGATCGGTCGCCACATTGACCTTGGCGGCCTTGCCGGAGGCTTTGGGCGCCTGGCCGACCCGGCCGCGAAGGATGAACAGGTTCGTGGTTCGCATGGTGGGCTCTCCTCTTGTGGGACTTCAGCGGGGTGGAACGGCGGATAGGGTGACTGCCGGAACGCCAGCGGCCGCCGAGGCCCTCCGTTCCTTGAGCGTGCGCAGAATGATGGCGTTGGGATCGGGAAGGTCGGCAAAGGCCCAGAGCCCCGCGCAGCTCTTTCGGGCGACCTGTTCCGCGACGGCGTATGGCGCATGAACCGGCTGGCCGTCGGGTTGCAACGCCGCGAAGGCGAAGCCGGTGGCGATCAGCGCTGTCCCCAGATCGAGGCGTGAACCCGCGCCGGCGCCGGTGGTCGGCTGCGCGATGCAGAAGACGAAGACGCTGCTCGAGGACGGCGTCTGGACAGCGGCGGAACACTGCGGGCGAAGGTCGCGGACCAGGGCGACCAGCATGGCGAGCGAGGCTTCGCCGCAATCACGTTTCTGCCCGTGCGCGTTGGTGAAGGCCGTGCCACGCAGGCAGGACTGCACGCCGTAGAGGCGGTAGGTCACGCCACGATCCGTCCAGCTGTCGCCCGTCAGGTAGATCGCTGAAGCGGGGACGGGAGCCCAAGTCGGAGCAGCCGGCTGCGAAACCGCGGGTGCGGCCGCCAACAAGCTGCCGGCGAGAAGCGCATGCGAGAAGATGCGCATCTCAGGCCGGAGCACGCCAAACCATAATCTGTTGCGCGTCAGCCACGGTCTCAAAAACCTCATTCGCTTTACGTGACGCCCTCTGCGCGAAGCCGACATTCAATCGTTGCCAAATTACTAATATATATTTTAATGTCCATACCGAATCGATCGGGAGGGCACATGCGGGCTTGTTTGGTGGTGGGCGTCGCCTTGGCGGCAACACAGGCGATGACGGGCCTAAGCCCCGCTCGCGCCGCGTCGCCCATCCAGGCCTCGGTCGATGCCAGCGGCCGTGTCGTTCCACTGTCGGCGGCAGCGGCTCAACCCGAGACCGTCGGCAGAGCGGTCACGGAGCCTTGCACCAACGCCGTCCCGCTCGCGCCCGACACTGCCAAGACACTCGTCGCTCGTGTCGCGGCAGAAGAGAGGTTCTTCCCCGACTTCGTGATGTCCGTGGCGAAAATCGAGAGCCACTACAAGTCGACCGCGCTTTCCGACAAGGGCGCCTACGGCCTGATGCAGCTGATGCCCGAGACGGCCCGGCGTTTTGGCGTCGACCTCTGCGATCCCGCCGGCAACGTGCGGGGCGGCATCCGGCTCCTGCGCATGCTGCACGAGCGCTACAAAAATCCCTTCTTCATCCTGGCCGCCTACAACGCGGGCGAAGAGGCTCTGCTCAAGAGCCGGGGCGTGCCGCCGTTCCCCGAGACCGTCCGGTTCGTCGCCGACGTCATCAACGATTTCTACGCCTGGCCGGCGACCGCGCCGACAGCCAGAGGTCCGGCCGTCATGGCGGCCGCGAGCGCGCCAGGCATCGTCGAGATCGCGCCAGCGCCCGATGCCGAGAACTCCTCATCCAAGCTAACTGCCGCTCCGCCTTGGAGCGACGGCTTCGTCATGCATGTCGATTGAAAGGTCAGAGTTGATGCGATTTCCCGTCTCCCGCCTGCTGGGTCGCGCGGCCGTCCTGCTGCTCAGTGCGAGCGGCGCACGTGCGCAATCGAGCGGGTCCCTGCAGCCGGTCCAGTCGACGCTCACCACGCTGGTCTCGACCCTGACCGGGTCGATCGCCACCGCTCTCGCGACCCTGGCCGTGATCGCCTGCGGGTTCTTCGCCTGGTCGGGTCGCCTGACCTGGGGCATCGCCGGCAGCGTGATTTTTGGGATCGTGCTGGTGTTCGGCTCGGCCCAGATCGTCCAGTTCTTCCAGTCGGCGGTCGGCCAATGACGGATCGCGATCTCGAGGAGCCGCTGATCACCCCGCTCGTCAGGGCGCTCACCCGGGCGCCGACCCTGATGGGCGTGCCGTACATGTATTTCATGTTCAACGGCGTGGCGTCGTCGGTCTGCTTCCTGCTGTCCCATAACCTGTTCATGCTGCTGGTCGCGATCCCGCTGCATCTGTTCGGCTACGTGATGACGCTGCGGGACGATCGGATCTTCGAAATCCTCTTCGTCAAGACCACCCGCTGCCCGCCCCGCTCGCGCGGGGTCTGGGCAGCCGACAGCTATTGCGCCTGAGGGCTCGTCCGCATGGTAGCGCGCGCCCTCCTCGACGAGCTGACTTTTGGGGCCGTGTCGCGACGCGAGCGGCCCGTCAGCACCCACATCCCCTATACCCGGCACGTCGACGACCACGTCATCCGCACCCGGGACGGCCTCGTCATGACTGTGCTGAAGCTCGAGGGCTATTCGTTCGAGACGGCCGACATCAGCGAGGTCAATGCCCGGCTGCTCGCCCGCAACGACGTCGTGCGGACGCTCGCCAACTCCCGCTTCGCGCTGTGCAGCCACATCGTCCGGCGCGAGGTGCAGCCCCTCATCGCCTCGACCTTCGACAATGCGCTCTGCCGCGAACTCGACGAGCGCTACGACGCGGCTCTCTCCAAGCGCAGGATGTTCGTCAACGATCTCTATGTGACGATCGTCCGCCGGCGGCTGCAAGGACAGGCGGGGACGTTCGACACCGTCCTCACCAAGATGCTCGGCCGCAAGGACGAGGCGGGCGACTCCGTCGCCGAGCAGACGGCGTTGACCGAGTTGCGCGATGCGGCGACCGCCGTGCGCGAAAACCTCGCGGCCTACGGGGCCCGGCAGCTTGGGGTCGTCAACCGCGATGGCACCTGGTTCTCCGAGCCGCTCGAGTTCCTGGTCCAGCTCGTCGATGGCGGTCTGCCGCGACCGATGCACCTACCGCGGATGGCGCTGTCCGATGCTCTCGCCATGAAGCGCATCTTCTTCGGCAAGAACGCCATCGAAATCCGCGGTGCCGGCGCAGACGACACCCGCTTTGCCGCCATGGTGTCGATCCGCGAGTACCCCGCCCAGACAGGGCCGGGCTCCTTCGACAACCTGCTGCGCGTTCCCCACGCCTTTATCGCCACCCAGACCTTCGCGATCGTCGACCGACCCGAGGCCGCGCGCCAGATCGACCGCGTGTCACGGCAGGTCGACATGTCGGACGAAGCTGGCTCCATCGTCGCCGAACACCTCGACGAGGCGCGGGACGAGCTCCTCGCCTCCGAGGCGATCTACGGCGAGCACCACATGTCGGTAATGTGCCTCGGCCGGACGCTGAGTGAGGTCGCCGCCGCGGTCACGGTTGTCGGCGCCGCGCTGACCGGCCGCTCCGTCATATGGACGCGCGAGGACCTCAATTGCGAGCCGGCCTTCTGGGCCCAGCTGCCCGGGAACTTCGCCTACATCGCCCGGAAGGCGGTGATCTCCTCGAAGAACTTCGCCGGCTTTACGTCGCTGCACAATTATCCGAGCGGCCGGCCCGATGGGAACCACTGGGGGCCGGCGATCTCGATCTTCGAGACGACGTCGCAGACCGCCTACTACTACAACCACCATGTCCGCGACCTCGGCAACTTCACGGTCGTCGGGCCGTCCGGAAGCGGCAAAACCGTCTTCCTGTCCTTCATCTCGGCGCAGTCGCAGCGCGTGCAGCCGCGCCCAAAACTGCTGTTCGTCGACAAGGATCGCGGCGCCGAGATTTTCATCCGCGCCATGGGCGGGCAATACG
Source organism: uncultured Lichenihabitans sp. (assembly GCA_964245915.1). Classification (GTDB taxonomy): domain Bacteria; phylum Pseudomonadota; class Alphaproteobacteria; order Rhizobiales; family Beijerinckiaceae; genus Lichenihabitans. The sequence goes on from CAXTOT010000011.1 coordinate 33,155, forward strand.
AGATCCTGGTGCCCGGCGAGCCCACCGGCTTCAACCCGCTGTCGTTGCCGGACACGGCGCGCACGCGCGAGTTCCTGTTCCAGCTGCTCGGTTTCATGCTGCGGCCCGCCAACGGAGGCGAGCTGACGGCGTCCGAGGAGCAGGTCATCCGCAACGCCGTCCAGGCCGTGCTCGGAGCCGGGCCGGAGGGACGGACCCTGAAGGCGTTCTCGACACTGCTGCGCGGGCGCATCCGAGCCGGGGAGGGGGATCTACTCGCCCGGTTGGAGAGTTGGATGCGCCCAGACCAGCGCGGCTGGCTCTTCAACAACGAGGTCGACCAGTTCTCCGTCTCGAGCATCTTCGGGTTCGACATGACCCGCGTGCTCGACGATCCCGTCATCCGCACGGCGGCGCTCATGTACATCTTCCATCGCACGGAGGAGCTGCTGACCGGCGATCCGGTGATGATCTTCCTCGACGAGGGCTGGCGCCTCCTCGACGATCCGGTCTTCGCCTTCTTTATCAAGGACAAGCTCAAGACGATCCGCAAGCAGAACGGGATCATCGGTTTTGGGACGCAATCGGCGGCCGACATCGTGCGATCCACGTCGGCGAGCACGCTGATTGAGCAGACCGCGACCAACGTCTTCTTTCCCAACCCCAAGGCCGACGACGAGAGCTACGGGCGCGCCTTCCGGCTCTCCTCGCGGGAGGTGGAGTGGATCCGCAGCACGGTGCCGGAAAGCCGGTCGTTCCTGATCAAGCACGGCCGCGACAGCGTCATCGCCCGCCTGAACCTCACCGGGATGCCGGACCTCATCAAGGTCCTGTCGGGGCGGACCGAGACCGTGGCCGAGCTCGACGCGCTTCGCGCCCGGGTCGGCGACGATCCTGCGGCGTGGCTGCCCATCTTCATGGGGCGGGACACGGCATGAGGATCCCTGCGGTCATCCTGTGCGTCGGATCGTGCTTGTGGGCCGGTTTCGCCGCCGCCAGCATCCCGACCATCGATGCCGCGCAGCTGACCCAGCACGCGCGCACGTCCTCGTCGACCGTGCAGCTCGTTCCGATCGAGGGCAAGCGCAAGGACGCCAGCCAAGGCGTCCATTGTGCCGTCACGACCGGCAAGAAGGCCGGCGTGACGGATCCCACGGTGCAGCCCCAGAGCGGCGCCGGCAGCCGCACGATCCAGTCCTATGCGCCCGACATGCCGGCGGCGACGGTGGCCGGCGCGCAGGGCGCGGCGCTGAACAGCCAGACCCTGTTCAAATCCACGGGCGATGTCGCGGCGGGCGTGGACGCAAATCATGCGACGACCGCCGCGGCGCTGTCCGCATTCCAGACCGCGAGCCGGCAGGTCGGAACGGCGACGACCGTCATGGCCGCCCTCGACATGAACTCGGCGGCGCGCCTGCAGAACGGCCTCGCCTGGAACAGCGTGACGGACGCGGCGAACCTTTGGGTGCAGGCGCTGAATGCGCTCAACCTCGCGGCGACCAGCGATGCCAGCCGGGCGGCGATGGCGATGCGGACCACCGTAACGACCGCGCCGAGCACTCTAGTCGGTGTTTGTCCGACCAGGCTACTCGGGTCGGGCACCGCGGCCGATCCGTGCCGAAGTGCGACCTGCACCGCCTCGTCGCCGGAAGCGGCAACCTGCATGAGCAGCAGCGTGACCGACGGCGGCAATGTCGTCTTCGTCGTGGCACCGCCCGCTGCGATGGCGGCCGACCTCGCGGCCGCGCTCGAAACCCTTCAAGCCAGCACTCGATAGGAGTTCGGCATGCAGCCTCTTCGCGTCCTCGCCATGACCCTGACCGTCGGTGCCGTCCTCATCCCCTTCGAGGCCCGTGCGTTGTTGCCGGTCATCGACAACGCCAACTTGGCGAAGGCGCAAGAGATCGCCACCAGCACTCAGAAGATACTGAACGCCGATCAGCAGATCATGACGTTCACGCAGAAGACGCTCGCGGCAGTGACGGGCGACCGGAGTTCGCAGGCGCAGGGCAGCCTCGCCCAGATGGCGCTCGGCAGTGGGTTCACCATGGCCCAGGCGCCCTCGCTGGGATCGGTCATCTCCGGCGGCGCCCTGTCGTTCGCCGGGATGGGCGCGGCGTCACAGAACATCGTCTCGACGCTGATCAACGGGCTGCAGCTCGTCCAGTCGATCACGGGCCTCACGACGGGAGCGGCGCACCCCGTCGACACCGCCTATCGCAATTCGGTGAACGTGGCGGCGATGCTGTCGGGACTGATCACCTCGACGCAAGGCGCGATCCAGAAGCGCTCCTCGGCCTTTACGCAAGGCGGCCAGCAGATCGGCCAAGCGCCCGACCTGAAGGGCAGCGTCGACCAGAACACGCAAGTTCAGATCCAGACCGGGCAGACCATCAACGAGCTGAACGGGGTCGTGAACAACGCCGCGACCGCGGCCAACCAGGCGAACCTCGATCGCATCGCCTCCGAGTCTGCGGTCGCACGCGCCATGAAGTTCACGCAGTAGGAGCCCCGCGTGTCGACACCTAAGCCTCTCGTCATCGCCGTGGTGACCATCGTGCTCGCGGTCGCCACTGGCGCGGTGCTGCTGTGGTCTGCGCCGAAGCCCCCGGGCAAGCCGGTCGCGGCCGCCAGCGCGCCGCCGGATAGCGGTCTCGCCCGGGCCATGACCTTCGCCGAGCCGAAGAAATGACGCGGCGCCTCCTGATCGTGGTGGCCGCAGCGCTCGCGCTGTCCGGCTGCGCCTACAAGCCCTTGAAGGCGCCGTGTTCGCCCGATGAGAGTGGCACGCCGCTCGCCTATGCGCCCTCACCACCTCAACCGGTCCCTGAGCCGTTTCGGTCGCTCGACGCCTGCGGTCCGATGCGGCGGATCTGAGACAGGATGGCGAGCTTCAGCATCACGAGTCTTCTCCAGACGGTCGACCACCTCGGCGAGAACTACGTCTCGACCGCCTACCAGGCGCTTTCGCACGCGATGACGTCGGGCGGGACCGCAGGCGTCGCGGGGCTGTTGCTGACCCTTTATGTCATCGTCTGGGGGATCGGCATCTGGCAGGGCACGGCGACCGGCGGTCCTACCGACCATGCCTTCCGGCTGTTCCGGGCCTTCCTGATCTATGCGCTCGCGACCAGCTGGGCCGACTTCCAGACCTTTGCCTACAAGTTTCTGAACGACGGGCCCTCTGCGATCGGCAACGCGCTGCTCGATGCCGTCACCACCGCGAACGGCACCGGCACGGCCCAGAACCTGACCTCGGTCAACGGCGTGCAATCGGCGCTGCAGAACATGTGGGACACGACCAATAACGCCACCCAGGCCTTCTTGCAGAACGCCGGCCTGACCAACTGGGGGCCCTACATCTTCGCGGCCGTCTTCTACGTCGTGATGGCGCTGCTGATCGGCTTCGCGATCTTCTTGATCATCCTGTCGAAGCTCTTCATGTGGCTGCTGCTCGCGCTGGCCCCGATCTTCATCATCCTGCTGCTGTTCGGGGCGACCGCCCGCTTCTTTTCCGGCTGGCTCGGCGCGCTGCTGCAGTATTTTCTGGTCCAGGTCCTCGTCTACGCCTTCCTCGCCTTTTACGTCTCGCTGATCCAGCAGTCGATCGACACGCTGAACGGCGTCGCCAACTCCAAGACCGCCAGCTGGGCGACGATCGGCCCCGTGGTGCTGCTCGCCATCATCGGCGTGCTGCTGCTGAGCCAGATCAACAATGTCGCGGCCGCGATCGCCGGCGGCGTGCCGATCTCCGGCTCGCGCATCGGGGCGGTGCTCGCGACCGTCAGTGGCTTCCGGCTCGGTGCCGCCGCCAATCGGGCGCGGCTCGCCGTCCGCAATCCGCTGAACCCCGCCTCGATCTCGCGCCGGGAAGAGCTCGCGGCCCGACAGCGCGTTCGGGTCGGCCTGCGCGCCGCCTCCTGGTCGCAGTCCGCGGAGTTTCGGCGGCTGGCGGATCAGATCAAAAACCCCGGCCAGGGCAGGGGAAGGAGTGAACGTTGACCGACATCAGGATCGACGGGCCGCAGCGCCTCGACCCGCGCTACTATGCCGATGGCGCCACCTGGGAGCACGACATCGCGCGGCGCAACCGCAACTCGCGGGCCTTCGCCTGGATCGTCGCGAGCGTCATGAGTGTCGTCGCGGTCGTCGCTCTCGGCACCCTGGCGCTCCTCGTCCCGCTCAAGACCTACGAGCCCTACATGGTCGTCGTCGACAAGACGACGGGCTTCGTCGAGGTCAAGCGGCCGATGGCCGAGGGACCGCTGTCGCAGGACGAAGCCGTCACGACCTTCAATGTCGTCCGCTACGTGAAAGCGCGGGAGACCTACGATCCGAAGGCACTGAAGGACAATTTCGACCTGGCGCAGCTGCTCGCGACGGGCGATGCCGAGCGCGATCTCGTAAACCTCTACACACCGTCCAATCCCCAGAACCCACTCAAAGTGCTGGGGACCGGGGCGGAGATCAGCGTCTCGATCAAGTCGGTGACCTTCCCCAACAACCGCACCGCGCTGGTCCGCTTCTCGACCGACGAGAAGACCGCGACCGATGTCATCAGCCGCAACTGGGTGTCGCTGGTCCGCTTCCGCTACACCGCCGCTCCGATGCGCAACGAGTGGCGCTTCGACAATCCGCTCGGGTTCCAGGTGGTTGAATACCGACGTGACCAGGAGACCGCACCCTCGCCGGGTACGGTGGGGCAGCGGTGATGCGCTGGTGTGTTCGCGTTGGCGTACTTGCGTTGATGGTCAACAGCGCCCCGGTCCTGGCCGAGTCTTTGCCGCGCCCCGGCCACCTCGACCCGCGCGTGCGCGACGTCGTCTACAACAAGGACAACGTCACCGCGATCGACGCAACCTATGGCACCTCGACGATGGTCGAGCTGCAGCCCGACGAGAAGATCGAAACTCTTGCACTCGGCGACAGCCTCGCCTGGAAGGTCGAGCCCAATCACAAGGGAGACATCATCTTCGTCAAGCCGGTCGACAAGAACGCCCAGTCGAACCTCAACGTCGTCACCGACAAGCGTATCTACAGTTTTTTGCTGCGATCGAACACGCGGCCACCCGGCCAGCAGATCTATGCGGTGCGGTTCCGCTTTCCGGATGACGCGGCGAGCGCAGCCATGATTGCCGCTGCCAAGCAGCGCGCCGCCAACCCTAACCTCAAGGACCTTAACATCGCCAATGCGAACAGCGACTACGGCTTCAAGGGCGCTTCCGCTAACAAGCCGGTCGCGGTCTTCGACGATGGGACAAAGACCTGGTTCCGCTTCGAAGGTGAGACCCCGGCGATCTTCATCGTCGATGCCGATCGCAACGAGAGCCTGATCAACTTCCGCACCGAAGGACCCTTCGTCGTCGTCGACAAGGTCTCGCCGCAGTGGACCCTGCGCAACGGCCAGGACTCGACCTGCATCTTTAACCGCCGGCTGACCAACCTGCACGAGCCGAACGGCCTCGAGCCCTATGCGCCGCAGCGGGTCGGCACCCCGAAACTCAAAGCCGGAGGCTGATGCCATGCCGACCGTGCAGGATTATCGCAATCTCGAACTCGAATCTGCCGCGACGACCGCCGTCGGCCGTGGCTCGACAGCTCTAGGGCTCTGGCTCAAGGGCGGCGTCGCCTTGGGCGCCGTAGCGGTCGCGGCCTGGATGATCCACGGTTCGATCGGACACGGGCCGAAGAGCCTGACGGCCCCGGACCGCGAGGAGTTCACCACGACGCAGTTCCCGGCGCCATCGCTACGGGAGCCGCGGCCGCCGGTCGACCAGGGCACGATCGTGATCCCGCCGGCGCCCTTGGCGCCGGTCGATCCGACCCCGCTCCCGCCCCCGGTGCCGCCACCGGCCGCGCTTCCGCCACCACCGCCGCCCGAGCCGCCGCTCGGCCTTTCCCCTCCCGGCGACGACGAAGCCCGTCGGCTCGCCGAGCTGGAACGCCAACGACAGGAGGAGGAGCGCCGGCGCTGGGAACGGCTTCGGGCGCCCCAGGTCATCACCGATGGTGCGACCCTGCCGAATGAGGCGAGCGCCGATGCGGAGAACGGACGCGGCTCTACAGGCATCGATGACGACCCGAACCATCGCTTCCTGACCTCGGTGTCGGCGGCCGGCGTCGAGGTCGCCAAGGCGACCAAGAACAACCGGATCGATGCCCTCGTGGCGCAAGGCACGATGATCCGCGGTGTGCTCGAGACGGCCCTGCAGAGCGACCTGCCCGGGATGGTGCGGGCTGTCACGGCCGAGAACGTCTGGTCTTTCGACGGGCGGCGTATCCTCATTCCAGCCGGAACGCGCCTGGTCGGCGAGTACAAGTCCGGCATCGCGCAGGGGCAGACCCGCGTCTTCGTGGTCTGGACGCGTTTGCTGCGCTCGGACGGCGTCTCGGTGCAGCTCGGCTCGAACGGGACCGACGACCTCGGCCGCGCCGGCAATGCCGGCTTCGTCGACAACCATTATCTCGAGCGCTTCGGCTCGGCCATCATGCTGTCGCTGGTCGGCGGCGTCTCGCAGTTCCTGAGCAGCTACGGGCAGACGACCAACAATGATGGGACCGGCACGGTCACGACGACGACCGATCCGCTCACCGGGCTGATCACCACGACGCAGAGCGGCACACAGAACCAGCTCAGCCTGCAGGCGCGGCAGATCGCGGCCCAGAACGTCTCGCAGACGCTGACCACCATCGCCCAGGAAGCGTTGAAGAACTCGATCAACATCCCGCCCACGATCTACCTTGACCAGGGTTCGCGCATCATCGTCTTCGTCCGGCGCGACCTCGATTTCTCGTCCCTCTACCCCGATCCGGTTCGGGAAGCCTTGAAGGAGCTGAAGCATGAACATGCCCGTGCGAAGCCCGACGGTCTTCCTCGATAGGGCTCTGGAACCGATCCGACCGTGGCTGCTCGACGACCAGGTTGTGGAAATATGCGCCAACGGACCGGGAGAGGTCTGGGTCGAACGGTTCGGGCAGGCCGCGATGGAACGGCACGCCGTGCCGGAGCTGAACGAAGCCGCGATCCGCCACCTCACCGAGCGCGTCGCAGGCCATTCCGGGCAGAGTGTCAACGAGGAGCACCCGCTGCTCTCGGCCGCGCTGCCGACTGGCGAGCGGTTCCAGGGCGTGCTGCCACCCGCCACGACCGGGGGAGGGGCATTTGCCATCCGCAAGCAGGTCATCAAGGAGATGCGGCTCGACGACTATCGCAAGCTCGGCGCCTTCGCGAAGGTCTCGACCCTCACCGATGGCGCCCTGTCGGAGACGGATCGGTGCCTCTGCGAGCACCTGGATGCCGGGCGGATCGAGGACTTCATCCGCCTCGCCATAGTGAGCCGGTACTCGATCCTGCTGTCCGGCGGCACCTCGTCGGGCAAGACCACCTTCCTCAATGCTATCCTGAAGGAGGTTCCGGCCGAGGAGCGCATCATCACGATCGAGGACACCCGCGAGGTCGTGCCCGTGCAGCGGAATTATCTGCCCCTCGTCGCCTCAAAGGGCGACCAGGGCCAAGCCCGCGTCACCGTCGAAACGCTGTTGCAGGCCTCGATGCGCCTGCGGCCAGATCGCATCTTCCTCGGCGAGATCCGCGGCGCCGAGGCCTATTCCTTCTTACGCGCCATCAACACGGGTCACCCCGGCAGCATCACGACCGTTCATGCCGACAGTCCGGCCGGCGCCTTCGAGCAACTGGCTCTGATGGTGATGCAGGCGGGCCTCGGTCTCCGGCGGGACGAGATCGTCGGCTACATCAAGGCGGTCCTGCCGATCGTCATCCAGCAGACCAAGGTCGGCGGGTGGCGCGGCACCTCGGCGGTGCATTTTGCAAAGATGGCCGAGTGGCAGGCCAGCCGAACTGCGCCAAGCCAGACGCCCGGCGACGGCGTGGCGAACGGGGGGAGGGGGTCCCGTGCGGCGCGTCGTCGTCCATAGAATCGCCATCACGATCATCGGGCTTCTCGCCTTCTGGCTGCTGTGGAGCCTCTCGTACGAGATCGTCGTCGCCCTGCGCTGGGCGCCGTCCCGCTTCCCGGGGGAGGGGACCCGGCGCTGGGCGCTGTTGCGGATGCAAAACGCCGATCGCTCGCTCGGCTTCGGTCTCATCGCCTGGCAGCATTTTTGGTCGCGGCTGTTCTACGGCGCGACGCAGACCGAAGCGCTCGTCAGGGCAGGGCTCGCGGCGGCCTCGGTGATCGGGCTGGGCTTGGCCGGCGCGCTCTTCACCTTCATCAACCGACCCCAAATGCCGTTCGGGTCGGCGCGGTTCGGCAGCCTGATGGATGCGGCGCGCCAAAACCTCACGGGCCAGCAAGGCATCGTCCTCGGCACGATGAACGGGACGACCATCCGGTCGGATGAGCCGGCCCACATCCTGGTGGTCGGCCCCTCGCGGTCGGGCAAGGGCACCGGCTTCGTGCTGCCCAACGGATATCTTTGGCAGGGCTCGGCCGTCTTCTTCGATCCCAAGCGGGAGAATTTCGACGCGCTCGCCAACCATCGCACCGCGATGGGCAACAAGGTCTTCATGTTCTCGCCGGGGTCGAACGACACCCATCGGTATAATCCATTGGATTTTGTACGGCGGGACGAGCGGATGGCTACCGACTGCCTGGTGGTAGCCTCCTTCGTCATCCCGGAGAAGGCGGACGACACCTGGGCCGGGGCAGGGCGGCTGCTGCTCTCGGCGCTGATCGGCTACGTGCTGGCCTCGCCCCTGATCGTCGGCGCCCAGCACATGCGGACCGTCGCCCGCATGACCACGACCGGCAAGGACATCTCGACCGTGCTTCGCGCTATCGTGAAGACCGAGCGGGCGCACCTGCCGGCCTGGGTGACCGACAGCTTCAACCAGTACATCGCGCTCGAGCCCGAGACGCGGAACTCGGCCGTCTTCAATGTCAACATGGCAATGTCGCTTTGGAACAACGGCCTGATCGCCGCGGCCACCGAGACCTCGGACTTCGACATCCGCGAGCTGCGCCGGGAGCCCATGACGATCTTCATCGGCTGCACGATCGCCGAGCTCGCCATCTTCCGCCCATTGATCCGCATCCTGTTCCAGCAGATCCACGACCTCATGATGGTGCGGATCCCGGGTGCGGACGAACCGCACCAGGTCCTGCTCATGCTCGACGAGTTCTACCATGTCGGGCGCATGGACTCGCTGATCTCCAAGATCACGATCAGCGCGGGCTACGGCTTCCGCATGGCGATCGTCATGCAGGACATCGCCCAACTCGACGAACTCTACGGGAAGAACACGCGGGTCACGACTGTATCCGGCTCGCAGATCAAGCTGTTCATCCAGATCAATGATCTCGACACGTCGGAATTCGTGTCGGAGATGCTGGGGGATACAACGCAGGTCTACAAAACGCCCGTGGCACGACCGGGGGAGGGGATTTTCGCGCCGCGGGCTTGGGCGCCGCACTACACGCCGCGACGGCTTCGAAGCCCGCTTGAGCTGCGGGAGATGTCGGCTCGGGTGGCCATCCTGATGGTCAAGAACTCGCGGTCATTCGAGCTCACGAAGATCCGGCACTACCAGGATCAGCCTTATCGACGGTTGTTTAAGGAGACGAAGGGAAGCCCGCCCACGCCACCGATCTTGGGAGAGTGGCAGGACGAAATGATCGGCGGGGTGCTCGCGCCTGCTTCTCCGGCAACAAAAGCGGCAGACCCGCTAGACGAGCTGGCTCAGATGAAGGTGACGGAGAGCGAGAGCATTCGGAAAGCGCCTGCCGAGACTAGTAGCCCAGCGTCGAAACGAAAAATCAAGCCGAAGCGAGATATCCCGCCTGACCACGCTCCGATCGTGGTTCAGAAGGCTAAAGGGCCCAGTCAGGCAAAGCCGCGCAAAGCCCTCACTCTCGGCGCCGAACCTCCGGTCCATTCCGGAGACAGCTGCAACGTTCGAGACGTGCTGGAGGCAACCACGTCCGCGCAGACTGATGAGTTCAAGACCATGGCTGATGTCACCTCGGAACTGCGGGACAACGGTGTTCGGCTCGCCGCCAAAGCTCTTCGCGAACTGCAGCAGGCTTTCGGAGATAACGAACGTTGACCGGCAATCCCAGCGCTCCGCGAGCATGAGACCGGGCAGGATGGGGGGCACTAGACCCGGCCGAGTGTCATCGTCGTGAAAGTTGAGCGCGCAGACAATACGCCCGTGGTAATGGTCCTGCCGATCACCCCATAGCGCGCCCACTGATCCGGCGGCGGCCGTTGAAATCCTGCAACCCGTGAAGCGGCACCTTGGGCTTGACGATGCGTGATCGTGGATCGTTGTAAGCGAGGGCAACGACTGGCCGGGCTATGATCGTACGCATCCGGCGAGGACCGCCTTGCATGGATCGGGCGGATCGGCTGAGGTCATAGGAGAAATCCTAGAGCGATTTCGCCTGGTATCAACTCGGCGGGATTTCCTCGCGGCAGGAATACTGATTCCATGATCTCCGTTGATGCGGGAGGAGTCGATGGTCAGGCTTACAGTCCGATCTGAGCTCTCGGGTCATCAAGGCCGCGACGAGAGGCTTTCGCGCACTCTGGTGCTCATAAACCGGGCGTCCAAGCACAATTCGTTTAATCAGGATTTCATAGTGCCGGGGCATGCGGCGGCGAAGCGCCATGATCATCGTACGAGCAGCCAAGTGCATATTGACAATAGCCTGTCATGATGACATGTAGAACGCAAATGACAGATCCTCTCATCCCTTTGAACGAAAGCGCTTTGACCACCCTGCTAATCACGGTGTTCCGGCTGAACGGCGCCCTCCTGGCAGCGGGTGATCGCCTCGTTCGCGACCTGGGCCTGACCAGTGCCCGATGGCAGGTGCTCGGCGTGGCCGCGGCAGCTCCGGTGCCGCTCCCGATCGCGTCGATTGCACGGAATATGGGGCTGACGCGGCAGGGGGTCAGACAGGTCGTCAGCGATTTGGAACAGTCCGGCCTCGTCCGTTTCGCACCGAATCCCCATCACCGTCGTGCGCATCTAGTGGTGCTGACGCCAAAGGGTGAGGAGGCCAATCGGGCTGCTCTCGCGCGTCAAGCGCCTTGGGCGGCCGAGCTCGGCTACGGTCTGGATGCGAGCCTGGTAAAGGATGCAGCCGAACTACGATCGCGGTGGCCAAGATCTGCGGCGACGGCAAGCGCGATCGGACCCGCGCCTTCACGGAGCTGGTGAGCCAGGCGCCCTGCTCGACAGGCTCACCCACCACGTCAGCATCCTGACCATGAACGGCGACAGCTATCGCCTCAAGCAGTCCGTCGGCCGGCGGCGCGCGTCGGTCAGGGCGGAGCAAAACCAGGCCACCGCCGAGATCGTCGATCCCGACACCGGCGAGATCACCGGCGTGCCCGATCCACTGGCCTGGTTTTACTCCGCTGCGCTGGCCTGGATTCAGACCGCCGTTGACAGACGGGGCCGACGTAGCGGCGGCGCTTGCCGCCCGAGCCGTCGGGGAGGTCGAAGTACCAGTACCGGCGGCCGCGGCTCTCGGCGGTGACGAAGCGACCCTCGATCGAGAAGTCGGCCGAGAAGGCGGCGTCCAGACTGCGTTGGGCCAGCTCCGAGTAGAGGACGCGGAAGGAGTGATCGACGGCGCGCATGCAGTGTTACCCTCTTCGCAATTACGGTAACAACGCGGATGTTGGTCCAAGGTCGCACTGGGTGTGAGGAGGTATGAAGTTAGCCCTCTCGTATGGCATGTTCGCCCGCAAGTTTGATCTGTCGTTGCAAATCATCGAGAAGAGATCGCCCGAGGCGCAAGTCTGCCCAGTGACGTCCGGCATGCAGGGGCGGGGTACGTCGAATTCCGGAAATCGTTTAAATTGCGGACACGGGAATCGGCGACCGTCCGGTGACGGGGTGGTGCCTCAGCGGAACCCGTTCTAGCCTAGCCTGATAGGGCGGGAGGCAGCCGTGGCCACGAGATTCGATTTCGCGTTGAACGCGCTAAGAAGGAATGTCACGAGACAGAAGCATCGGGCCTTCTTGGACGACGTCCAGGGTCAGATCGAGGAGGACGAGGAACTCCAGGGATGGATCGAGGCAGGTGCCCTAGACCGCTATGTCGCCGTGACCTTCGATCGGAGGAAGAACGACGGATCGTTCTCCTATCGCCACTTCGATCTCGTGCTGGTCGCCCTGGACGCCATCGCCGGCGGGAACGGGATCTACAAGCCTTCGAGCCAAATGCGAGCGTTGAAATGGAGGGCGAAGAGGGCGGACCTCCTCCGGGTGCTGCTCCGCTTCCGGAAGAACGACCGTCGACTCAAGTTCCGTCGAGCGCTCATCCTGCCGTTCCCTCTTCCTGTGACCGGGCGGAACGTCGACGCCGGCGCGTCCTCGGCCGAGATGGCGGCCGGCGACGATCCAGCCGCTCCGTACCGCAGGCTGCTCGCCGCGAGGCCCGACTCGCCAATCCTCAGGTATCCCCCGAACGGCATGGGAGGCTTCCTGCGACGCCACTTCGCGGACGGACGCCACGTCCGCAACCTGTCGGTGGCAAGCTCGGCCATGGGGGATTGGAGACTCCCGCATCCCGCGGTACATCCTCATCGCCGGAGGCCCGGACGCGATCCCCTGGCGGGCGCAGGACGTTCTCAACATGTCGAGGTGCATCGGACGCCTCGACCTGGGGGGGGGGCCTCGGCAACTACGTCGACCACCTCGTTCGGGATTGGGCCGGGTTGGGATGCGGTCCCTGGGCTCCCGTCACGTGGAGCACGGACCATGGCGGGAACGACATCAGCGCCCCGATGCGGGAGCTCGTCGCGGACGCCCTTCGGGACCAGATGGCGCGGGATGGCCAGGTCGTCGAAGGCACAGCGCGCGCGTGGACGATGATGATCCCGGCGATGCCGGTCTCGTGGCGGTCAACGAGCAATCCTGGCGAAACGAGCTTCAGCAGCACAGTGCAATGCGGCATGCGATCCGGCCCTGCGTGGCCGAAGCAGCTACGCCTCTGCAGTCACTCGGGATTTGCCGCCTGCTGCACCAACTTCGCGCCAGAGCCAATATTCCACGTCTAATCACAGTCGATCCGCCTCTACTCGGGACCGGCCCGCCCCGGGTCGAAGGCGTCGACGGTCGTCAGCCGACGAGCGACCGAAGAGCAAGGCGGCAGGGTGGCTTGGCGCGCCGGTCGTCGACGGCCGAGCGCTCCGGATCGGAGTGTGATCGGGAACGTCGCACGATGCGATCCCCTCGCTCATCGCGGGCAGGGCCAGTTCGCTCGATCTACCTGGGTTCCAAGGCGTCGGAGGACATTCCGCGTCACGACGCCTACGTCGTTGCCCCTGCCTGATTCGGGTAGGCCACCGCACCAGGCCACCGAACCCACGGAGAAGACGAACCCCCCTCCCTCGTGCCGCCTGACGACCATGTCGGCACGACGTGCGGCCATGCGCTCATCCAGACCTCCGGCGAAGTAATCATTGCCATCGACCTCGTACTCGGGGCCGAAGCCCGTCGCTCTCGCCAAGGTGACGGTCTTCTCCGGGGTGCCGAGGCGCGCATCGCTGCGATCCACCTCATAGCCCGCGGCTCCGCCGAGCACGCGTCCCGTCGTGCCGATCGGGCCCGCTCCCACGCCTTCGAAGATCCAGGCCCACTCCGGGTCGTCGCTCGCGGCCAGGCGGTCGTAGGCGCGGGCGGGACCGAAGCCCATCATGGTCATGCCGGTTCCCACGACCGAGAACTCCGATCGGTCGCGCTCGCGCCAGAGCCCTCCGATCTGCCCGTCCAGCGACATGTTGATCTCCCCTGGTCGACCATCCCAGGTTCGTGCCGCCAAGCTCTGTCCACGCCGCACCTCCACGCGGCTTCCGTCATGGGCCGTGACCCACATCAGACCGTTCCCACCGAGATGGGCAAGACTGCCCCCTTCGCGCAACCACTGTCGCAAACCGTCCTGCATGGGGCCGGTCCAGTACTCGTGATGGCTGCCGGTGAACAGCCCGACGTAGGGTCGAAGCGCGGCGACGCCTTCGGCATGAAGGTCGCCGTCCGTCATCAGGTCGAAGGGGATGCCCTCGGAATGGCAGAACCGGAGCAGGTGAAGATCCACGGGGAGCAGATGGGGTGACCCCGACAGTGGATACCGGTAGTCGCCCCTCAGGTTCGCCTTGGGATGGTCGATGTTCTTGAGGCTGACCCCGCTGCCGTCTGCATGCACGTCATAGAGGCTGAGCAGTCCGTTTGACTGCGCGAAACGATGCCCACGGTCGTCGCAGACCCATGCGAAGCGCTCCTGAGGGAGTGCCTCGTCCGAATAGGCGGCGTAGGTCAACGTGGGCACCAGGAACGCGACCGCGGCGCGCTGCCGCGACGGTCGAACGAAGAACGGCACCTCCTCGGTTCCCGCCCGCGTGGTGACCTTGAAGGCGTACACGCCTCCTTCCCCGTCCTCTGGCACGTCGAAGTGATGGGTGTCGGGCCAGTCGAGGGCACCGACGTCGTCCTCGTGCAGATGGATCGCGTCGTAATGATCGCTAGCCAAGCGCGGATCGTGAAAGCTGCCGTCCCAGCGCAGGGAGGCGCAGGAGAACGTCGGATCGTTGATCACCTCGAGGTGCGGGCCCGCGCCGTCGAACGACGCCACTCGGCCGACCGGGCCACGGGTGGGGAAGCGCCACTCGAGCTTCCGCCCAGGCTCATGGAACGCGACGCGACCCACCCGCCAGTTGGCGGCCGGTCTCGATCCGTCGCTTCCCAACCTGAGCTTGGACACGCGCCCCAGCTGAGAGGTCGGGCATCGAAGTCGGAACAGGTCCCTCGCGATCGAGGGGTCGTGCACGCAGGCTGTGACGTCGTGAGCGTGGAGCGTCATCGTCAACACGAGCCAGCGAGAGCCGGGCAGGGTGCTTCCGCTCGGGCGACGTTCCGACCCCACCCTGATGGCGAGGCGGCGGTCCGGAGAAACGTCCAGGGCGAGGTCGCCCCATGAGACGAGGGTGCGATCCGTCACGTTGGCGGTGACGAGGAACTCCAAGCGCAAGGTCGACCCGATTTGCTGGCCCAATCCCTCCACCTCGATCCAGGATCCCAAAGTGACGCTTCGATGGGCGACGCGAGCCCGACCGGGTAGAACCGCCCATGGCACCTCCGCCACCGGGTGGTCGAGGCGTATCAAGCCGACCGTCGCCTCAGGATCCGAAGAGGAGGCATGAAGCGTGACGCGACTGCCGGCCCGCGCTCCCCAGGGCTTGACGTAACCGCAGGCAGGCATCGCGGAATGATCGATCGGCTTCTTCATCGGCTCGCTCCCTCTTCATCGTCCCCAGCCGATGCCGTTACGTATCCGAACGCGCCTCCACGACGAAACGCACCCGGCCTAGGGAGCCGCGTAGGGCTGCCCCATGCGCCGGAGGAGCGAGCCCGAGATCTCGCCGCGCCGTCCGACGTGCTGGAGGCTGGGTGTGGTCGCCCCGTCGGACGCGTCACATGACGGCTCCGAGCTGCCAGGGCACGAACTCCATGTCGCCGAGGTCGAGCCCCTCGGATTTCGTACGGCACCCCGACGCCGTTGCGAGGATCGCCGCGAAGATCTGCTCACCCTTATGGGCGATCAGGGTGCCTTCGAGGACATCGCCACAATCGATATCGATGTCGTCGGGCATGGCCTCCGCCAGCGCGCTGTTGCTCGACAGCTTCAAGGACGGCGTCGGCTTGCATCCGAAGACAGAGCCGCGTCCGGTCGTGAAGCACATGACGTTGCACCCGCTCGCGACTTGCCCCGTTGCCGTCGTGGGGTCGTACCCGGGACCGTCCATGTAGACGAGACCTCGCTCGTCGATCGGTTCGGCGAACTCGTAGACGGCTCGCAGAGGGGCCTTCCCGGCCTTCGCGATGGCACCGAGCGACTTCTCCAAAATGGTGGTGATGCCGCCAGTCTTGTTCCCAGGGGACGGATTGTTGTTCATGTTGCCGCCATGGGACTCGACGTAACGCTTCCACCAACGAATGCGCTCCATCAGCCTGTCCGCGGTTCGTCGATCCGTGGCGCGAAGGGCGAGCAAGTGTTCCGCACCATAAATCTCCGGCGTCTCCGAAAGCACCGAGGTGCCGCCCTGGGCGACGAGCAAGTCCGAGGCGTGCCCGAGCGCAGGGTTGGCCGTCAGTCCGGAGTATGCGTCCGAGCCGCCGCATTGCATCGCCAGGATCAGTTCGGAGGCGGGACGAGTCTCGCGCCGTGCGGTCGAAACGATCGGAAGTGCCTCCCGTACGGCCTCGACGATGCGCTCCGCCGCGGCCCAGCTGCCTCCCGCCTGCTGGATGGTCACCGTCCGGAAGAGGTCACCTTCGGACAGCCTCGCCCGATCCTGGAAACGAGGGATCTGGAATACCTCACACCCGAGCCCCACCATCACGACCGCCCCGAAGTTGGGATGTCGCACGTAACCCTCGATGGTGCGATGGAGGACCTCGAACCCCGGGCCGTCGGCCGCCATACCGCAACCGCTCGAATGCGTGAGGACCACGACCCCGTCGACGTCGGGGTGGTCATCCAGGAGCCCCAGCTTCGCGATCCGCCGCTCCGCCAGCCTCGCCACGGATGCGGAGCAGTTCACCGAACTTACGATCGCGACGTAGTTGCGGGTACCGGTGCCGGTGCCACGTCGGAAACCCTCGAAGGTCGCGGACGCTCCTGGGACGTCGAAGCCGCCGAAATGAGCCGCGGGCGGCCCGGCGTCCCGGTCGAAGGGCAGCACGACGACGTTGTGGTCGTGGACGTGCTGCCCTGGTTCGATGTCCTGGGACGCGAAACCGATGATCTCGCCGTACTTGAGGACCGGCGCACCCCTCTCCACCTTCGACACCGCGAGCTTGTGACCCCGCGGGATCGTCTGGCGGACTTCGATACCGAGGATCGAGCGCCCGATCGGGATCGCGTCCACAGCCACGACGACGTTGTCCGTGGGATCGAGCCTGATGACCCTGTCGCTGTTCATGACGATCCTTTCGGGACGCTCCCTGCCGCGGCGTTCAGGCGGTCGGGGCGATGGATGCCAAGAACCGGGTGACCATGTCGGCTCCCTGGATCGGGGGACTGCCCACCATCACCGCAACCGAGAACGCGATCAGGGATGACACGGGATTGTGCGTTCGCGCCCCGGAGCGAAGGTTCATCACCAACGTCGGGGAGAGGAAAAGGCCGGATCTAAGGACGTCCCGCCAGTCCGGCGGAAGCATCCCGCGCCCCTCGAGCTCCGTGAGGAGCGGCTTCCAGAGACGGGCGGCCTTGACGTCGAGCAAGTCGCGTCGGACCGGGGTCAGCTCCCAGTCCGTGCGAACGCGGAGAATCTCGCCGTCGAGCGTCGCGGATGCCTCGAAGGTGTTCGCCGCGTCGTCCGGGTCGTACAGCCAGAGGGGGTGGGCGAAGACGTTGTGGAAGGTCGCCTTGACCTCGGCCATCAAGGTAGGGACGTGAGAACCCGCGAAAGCGGGGTCGAAGAACGACAGCTTCGCGCCGTCGCCTTCCCGGGTGAACCAGACGTTGGCGTTATGGGCGTCGCCGTGAGCCACGACGCCGCCGGCATCGGCGAGGCAATCGGGCCTGAGCCGTCGGGCGGCCGCGTCGAACAGTTCGCCGACGGTGTGCCGGTAGCCCAAGCCGTTGACGTCGAACCTCAGTCTCGAGAACTCCTCCCACGTGAGGCGGAGCCCCGGAAACTCGAACTCCTTCCCGACGTAGAAGTGCTCGAGGCGGCCTCCGGGGTATCGCCCCGTCTGGGTGTCGACCATTCGATCGTAGAACAGGCGGTTGATCGGCTCGGCCGAGACCTGCCGGGGCGTGGCAGGCGCCAGCGTCCGCAGGTACACGGCCAGCAACTCGTCGGAGAGTCGCCCCTCCGCCTCGACGGCGATGCGTCGACGCGTGGGATCGTCGGCCAGGTCGAGTTCGCGCAGCACGTCCGAGAACCGTGGGTCGCTCCGCCGCCGATAAACGAGCACCTGTTCGCCTGGCAGCGTCGACATGTGGACGGGACGGTCGACGGGTAACCCGGCGTCCGACAGGATCTCGGCCCGATAATACTCGCCGGACATCCCTTCCTCGCCGTCCTCCTGGTGGAACTTGAAGAAGAACGACGATCCGTCGGCTTCGAAGAAGCCGTTCAGCGAATTCAGGCTGTACTGATCGTAGTTGATGCGCAGATCGGTGACCGACATCTCGAAGAGGTCCAGGAAGAGCTGCACCAAAATCCGTTCGGCGGATGCCTGGTCGGTGCCAGCGAGAGCCCTGATCTCAGCGGTACGACTTGCGGAGGGCGTCATTGTCGGATTCCTATCGTGAGGGTGCCGGCGCTGCTCGAAGGCGTCACGACGGGCTCGCTTCGATGATGTCGATCAAAAAGGCGGTCACCGGACCCGGTAGGGGCACCAGGCGGTGCTCGCCGGCACCTTCGAAAACCAGGACGTCACCAGTGCTGGCGACGCGGCCATCTCCTGCGTCGATCACGCCACGTGTGCAGACGACGAGACGCAGGCGCGGGCGTTCCCGCGCCTCGAACAGGTCGTGGGCGTCCAGTCGTTCGACGGAGTGGTTAAAGAGGCCTCGCCTGGTCATCACGTTCAGGTCCCTCACCGGGCCTTGAACCAGGCGCGCCTCCGTCCGGACGTCGGCCGGGAACGACAAAGGCCGCGAGTCGGGAGAGAGCAGGATCGGGGGAGCACCGTCGATCCCCAGCTCGAGTCCCTCCCCCTCCAGGACGCAGAGCGTCCGGTCGACCGACGGGAAGGTGGAGAACGGGCCACCCGACGCCACGAGGGCCATGCTCACGCGCCAATCGAATTCATCGAGACCCGCCCCCTCGGGATGCACGGCGATCTCGAGGGTCTCGCCACCCCGTTGCGCCACGGCATACGTCGGCAGCCGGCCAGTCGGATGACGCGCGACGTCATCCCAGGATGCCGGGCAGGTCGAGGCCCTTCTCCTTCGCGCATTCCACGGCTGCGTCGTAGCCCGCGTCGGCATGGCGCATCACGCCGGTGGCGGGGTCGTTCCACAGCACCCGGCCGATGCGAGCCGCGGCCTCGGGCGTGCCGTCCGCCACCACCACCATGCCGGCGTGCTGCGAGAAGCCCATGCCGACGCCGCCGCCATGGTGCAGCGACACCCAGGTGGCGCCCGACGCGCAGTTCAGCAGCGCGTTGAGCAACGGCCAGTCCGACACGGCGTCCGAGCCGTCGCGCATCGCCTCGGTCTCGCGGTTGGGCGACGCGACCGAGCCCGAGTCGAGGTGGTCGCGGCCGATGACGATGGGGGCCTTCAGCTCGCCCTTCGCAACCATCTCGTTGAAGGCGAGGCCGAGCCGGTGGCGATCGCCCAGGCCCACCCAGCAGATGCGCGCCGGCAGGCCTTGGAAGTGTATGCGCTTCTGCGCCATGTCGAGCCAATGGTGGAGATGCGCGTCGTGGGGCATCAGCTCCCTCACCTTGGCGTCGGTGCGGAAGATGTCCTCGGGGTCGCCCGAGAGTGCGCACCAGCGGAACGGCCCCACGCCGCGGCAGAACAGCGGGCGGATGTAGGCCGGTACGAACCCAGGGAACGAGAACGCGTCGGCGACCCCCTCCTCGAGCGCCATCTGGCGGATGTTGTTGCCGTAGTCGACCGTCGGCACGCCGGCCCGGTAGAAGTCCAGCATGGCGCGGACGTGACCCGCCATCGAGCGTTTGGCGGCGGCCGTGACGCCGGCGGCGTCGCGGGCACGCCGGTCCTCCCACTCGGCGAGGGTCCAGCCCTGGGGCAGGTAGCCGTTGACGGGGTCGTGGGCGGATGTCTGGTCGGTGACGCAGTCCGGCCGGACGCCGCGGCGGTAGATCTCCGGGAACACGTCGGCGGCATTGCCGAGCAACGCGATCGACACGGGTTTCCCGTCCGCCTTGGCGCGGTCAAGCATCGCCAGTGCCTCGTCGAGATCCTTCGCCTGCACGTCCACGTAGCCGGTGCGCAGGCGGAACTCGATGGAACTCGGCCGGCATTCCACGGCGAGGCAGGAGGCGCCCGCCATGGTGGCGGCAAGCGGCTGCGCGCCCCCCATGCCCCCCAAGCCCGCCGTGAGGATCCAGCGTCCCGCCAACGAGCCGCCGTAGTGCTGGCGACCCATCTCGACGAACGTCTCGTAGGTGCCCTGAACGATGCCCTGGCTGCCGATGTAGATCCAGGATCCGGCCGTCATCTGGCCGTACATCATCAGGCCCTTGCGATCGAGCTCGTTGAAGTGCTCCCAGGTGGCCCAGCGCGGCACGAGGTTGGAGTTGGCGATGAGCACCCGCGGCGCGTCGGCGTGGGTGCGGAACACGCCGACGGGCTTGCCCGACTGCACCAGGAGGGTCTCGTCGGGCTCCAGCGTCTTGAGGGAGGCCACGATCTGATCGAAGGCCTTCCAGTCGCGCGCCGCGCGGCCGATGCCCCCGTAGACCACCAGCTCCTTCGAGTTCTCGGCCACGTCAGGGTCGAGGTTGTTCATCAGCATGCGCATCGCCGCCTCCGTCAACCAGGACTTGGCCGACAGTTCCGGGCCGTGCGGGCTTCTGATCACACGGGAGTTGTCCAGACGGGTCATCGGAGCCTCTATCGACTGAGTGCAAAGGTCAGACATCTCTCGAGGATGCCGGCGAGCGTGGCGCGGATCGGCTCCGCGAACGACGGTTGTTAGGGACGGGGCCAATCGGACGGACCCACCTCGCCCTCCGGTTCCTGTAGGTAGCCCCGGCACGCGAGTTCCATCTGGACGGCGTGGACGCCGTCGGCCGGTCGGCCCAACCTTCGAGTGATGTACCCCCCTCGGAACCTTCCGTTGAGGACGTAGCTGCTCCCCGAGGCGGCACAGAGCTCTTCGATGCCATGTGAGAGCGAGGGGTCGCACGTCGTCCCGTCGTTGGTGCCGACGTTGAAGACCGGCAACCGCCCCCCCGAACAGTCGTGGGATCGAGGAACGGATCGAGTGGCAGTCGTAGACCACAACGCTCCGATGACTCTGCCGAAGCCGGGCCACCTCCCCGTCGAGGGCGACGTGGTAGGGATCGAACCAACGAGACCGCCTTTCGGGAACCTCGCGTGGGTCGAGCTCGCGACCCCGCTCGTAGAGCCTCTCGCCATCGAAGGTCGTCGTCGGGCAGAGCTCGGTCGTGGGCTGGCCCGGGTAGAGCGAGAGGCCGGAGGGGTCCCGGTTCACGTCGATCACGGTCCTCGACACGTCGGTGCCGACCACCGTGGCGCCGAGCGTGCCCGCGAAGTCGTAGAGCCGGTCGATCCACCAGTCCGCGTCCTTTCGGGCGAGCCAGGGGGAGACCATCCTGGCCTCGATCTCGGGCGGCATCCAAGTGCCGGTGTGCGGGAGGCTCACGAGCAGCGGCGAGTCCCCACGCCGGACATGGAGCCGATGCGGCTCGGACCCACTCACGTCGCGTCGGCCAACGTCGGCAGGCGGACGCTCCCGACGGAGTCCGCGAGCGCCCCGGTCGTCACAAGGGCCGTCGCCTCCAGCATGTCGGGCGCGAAGTAGCGATCATCCTCCAGGGTGGTCACCTTCTCGCGCAGGACGGCCCGGGCCCGCTCCAGCGGCGCGCTCGACCTGAGGGGCCGATGGAAGTCGCATCCCTGGGCGGAGGCCAGGAGCTCGATCCCGATCACGGTGGCGGCGTTGCGCGCCATGCCGAGCAGGCGTCGGGCGCCATGCGTCGCCATGGACACGTGGTCTTCCTGGTTCGCCGAGGTCGGGATGGAGTCGACGCTGGCGGGATAGGCACACTGCTTGTTCTCGGACACCAGCGCCGCCGCCGTCACCTGCGGGATCATGAAGCCCGAGTTCAAGCCGGGCTTCG
Source organism: uncultured Lichenihabitans sp. (assembly GCA_964245915.1). Lineage (GTDB taxonomy): Bacteria > Pseudomonadota > Alphaproteobacteria > Rhizobiales > Beijerinckiaceae > Lichenihabitans. The sequence goes on from CAXTOT010000011.1 coordinate 54,966, forward strand.
GCGTCAGGAACGCGGGCAACCCGGACAGCGCCGGGTCGACCAGCATGGCGATGCGCCGCTCGGACATCGAGCCGATCTCGCACAGCGCCATCGCGATCATGTCGGCCGCGAAGGCCACCGGTTCGGCATGGAAGTTGCCGCCGGAGATGACCTCCCCCGTGTCGGGGAACACCAACGGGTTGTCGGACACGCCGTTGGACTCGACTGCCAGGACGTCCGCGGCCTGCCGCAGCAGCTCGAGACATGCGCCCATGACCTGGGGCTGGCAGCGCAGGCAGTAGGGATCCTGGACGCGCGGGTCGCCGACCAGATGGGACTGCCGGATCTCCGAGCCGGCCATCAGACCGCGGAGCGCCTCAGCGACGTCCTTCTGTGACCTGTGCCTCCGCAGCGCGTGGATACGAGCGTCGAAGGGACCGTCGGATCCGCGCGCGGCATCCGTCGACAGCGCACCAGCGACGAGCGCGCCCTGCAGGACGCGCTCGGCCTCGAAAAGACCCGCGAGGGCAAGTGCCGTCGACACCTGCGTGCCGTTCAGTAGGGCCAGTCCCTCTTTCGGACCCAACGCCAGCGGGGCCAGCCCAGCTCGTTCGAGCGCCACGAGCGCGGGCACGCGATCACCGTCAACGAAGAACTCGCCGACGCCCATGAGGGCGGCCGTCATATGGGCCAGCGGGGCCAGGTCGCCCGACGCACCGACAGAACCCTGTCCGGGGATCACCGGGACGACGTCCGTCGACAGGCAGGCGTCGAGCGCCTCCAGCGTGGCCCAGCGCACGCCGGACGCACCTTGGGCCAGCGATGCGATCTTGAGGGCGAGGATCAGGCGCACGATCGGGATCGGCAGCGGCTCGCCGACGCCGGCCGAGTGCGACATCACGATGTTGCGCTGAAGGGCGACGAGGTCGGGCTCATCGATCCTCACGTTCGCGAGCTTGCCAAAGCCGGTGTTGACTCCATAGACGGGATCGCCCTTGGCCACGATCTCGCCGATGACCTCCGCCGCCCTCTCGACCAGCGGCTTACTGCTCCGGTCGAGCGCGGCGCCCCCACCGAAGTAGATGCGACGCCAAGCCGAGAGCGGGACCTCCCCGGCATGGAGGACGTAGGGCTCAGTCATGCAGCCACCTTCTGCTTGCCGCGCCAGATCCTGGCGTGGAGGGGGTTGAAACCGATGCGGTAGACGAGTTCCGCGGGCTGCTCGACGTCCCAGATCGCGAGGTCCCCCGCCTTGCCGACCTCGATCGTGCCGACTTCTCCACTGCGCCCGAGCGCGGCGGCGGCCTCCCGCGTCACGCCCAGCAGGCACTCCTCGACCGTCATCCCGAACAGCGTCGCCGCCATGTTCATCGTGGTCAGGAGCGACGTCAGCGGCGACGTGCCTGGATTGCAATCCGTCGCCACGGCCATGCGGACGCCGTTGCGGCGAAGGTCCCTGATCGGGGGAGCCTTGGACTCCCGAAGGAAATAGAAGGCGCCGGGTAACAGCACGGCGACCGTGCCGGCGGCCGCCATCGCGGCGACGCCCTCGGCGGACGCGTACTCCAGGTGGTCCGCCGACAACGCCCCATAGCGGGCGGCGAGCTTGGCGCCACCGAGATCCGAGAGCTGGTCGGCGTGGAGCTTCACCGGCAGGCCGCGCGCCACGGCCGCGTCGAACACCCGCGCGATCTGCGCCGGCGAGAAGGCGATCCCCTCGCAGAAGCCGTCGACGGCGTCGACGAGCCCGGCGGAGGCGAGGGCGGGAAGCATGAGTTCGGCGACGTCGCGGACGTAGGCGTCTTTGTCGCCGGCCGCCTCCGGAGGAAGGGCGTGGGCGCCCAGGAAGGTCGTGACGACCGAGACGTCCCGTTCGAGGCCGAGGCTCCGCGCCACGCGAAGGAGCTTCGCCTCCGCCTCGAGGTCGAGGCCGTACCCCGACTTGACCTCCACCGTCGTGACCCCCTCGGCCGTCAGCCGGTCGAGGCGCGCCAGCGCGGACGTTAGGAGCTCGGCCTCGGAGGCCTTCCGCGTCGCCGACACGGTCGAGCGGATCCCGCCGCCGGCGCGCGCGATGTCCTCGTAGCTGGCGCCGCGCAGCCGCATCTCGAACTCGCCGGACCTGTCTCCACCGTGTACGAGGTGCGTGTGACAGTCGATCAACCCGGGCGTGACCAGCCGACCCGCGCAGTCGATCCGCTCGCACGCGGCGACCAGTTCGGACGGCGCCGCCGCGGTCGGGCCCACGAAGGCGATGCGGCCGTCCCTGACGCAGACCGCCCCGTCGTCGAGGAGGCCAAGACCTCCGTCCGTGGATGCCATCGTCGCCAAGCGTGCGTGTACGTAGAGGGCGTTGCCAGTCATTTCCCAGCGAGCCTGTCGGAGGTTGCGCAACCTGGCACTCGCCAAGACGTTTGAGGTTGTATATATATGTCTATACAAGTGAGGAAAGAGCCGCAAGCGGCAAATTCCGACCAGGAGCAAACGGGTGCACACCGTCCACTTCGATCTCGCGCTGACCCCCGAGGGATGGCGCAAGGACGTTCACGTCGCCATCGATGACGGGCTGATCGCGGCGATCGGCGAAGGGAGGCCGAAGGAGAGCGAGACCCACGCCATCGGGGTGCCGGGCCTGCCGAACCTGCACTCGCACGCTTTCCAGCGCGGGATGTCGGGACTCGCCGAGACGCGCGGTCCCGGCTCCGACAGCTTCTGGAGCTGGCGGGACACCATGTACCGCTTCGCGCTGACGATGCGTCCGGAGGACGTCGAGGCGGTGGCGGCGCAGCTCTACGTCGAGATGCTCGAGGCCGGCTTCACCCGGGTCGGAGAGTTCCACTACCTTCACCACGACGTCGACGGGAACCGGTACGCCGACCGCGCGGAGATGGCGGCCCGGATAGCGGCCGCCTGTCAGTCGACCGGCATCAACCTCACCCTCCTGCCCGTGCTCTACCGCCACGGCGGCTTCGGTGGCGCTCCGGCCCGAGGCGAGCAGAGACGCTTCGTCTCGACCCTCGACGGATACTCCGACCTCCTGTCGGGGTGCAGGAGCGCCCTACGAGGGCTCGTGGGCTCCAACGTCGGCGTCGCGCCCCACAGCCTTCGGGCGGTCTCGCCCGACGAACTCCGCACCGCGGTGGCCATGGCGGCCGGCGGGCCCGTCCACATCCATGTCGCGGAACAAGTGAGGGAGGTGTCCGACTGCCTGGCTTGGAGCGGAGCGCGACCGGTCGAATGGCTTCTCGACAACGTTTCGGTCGACGCCGCGTGGTGCCTCGTCCACGCGACCCACATGACGCCGGACGAGGCGTCGCGACTGGCGCGAAGGGGCGGCGTCGTCGGACTGTGCCCCATCACCGAGGCGAACCTCGGAGACGGGACATTCGACGCCTCGCAGTTCTGCGGGCGAGGCGGTCGGTTCGGCGTCGGCAGCGACTCCAACGTCTCGGTCGAAGCCGCGGGGGAGTTGCGCCAGCTCGAATACTCCCAACGCCTCTCGCGCCAGGAGCGCAACGTGATGGCGAGGACGGGTGGCTCGACGGGCCTCGCCCTGTTCCAGGCGGCCCTGGCCGGCGGGGCCGCGGCGCTCGGCCAGTTCTGCGCGGGCATCGCCGTGGGTGCCTCGGCCGACCTCGTCTCCCTCGACGCCAGCCACCCTTCCGTCGTCGCCCATGGACCGTCAACGCTTCTCGACGCCTGGATCTTCGGGGCGGGCAATGCACTCGTAGACTGCGTTTGGACGCGGGGAACGAAGCATGTGGAGGGTGGGCGGCATTGGGACCGCCAGGGCATCGCCAGAAGGTTCGCGAGGACGATGGCGAAGCTCCTGGCTTGAGGACGTCGGGACTCGCCTTCGCCAGGATCGTCTGACCATCGGGATGGTCGGGCGGATTGCTTTCGCAGCGCCTGTGCGGAGGGCGGGCGTTCGGTCCGTCCGGATCGCAGGCCCGTCTCGATCCTTCGGCGTCGAGGGTGGCGCCTCAGCGATCGTACCGGACGAGGGTGCGGACGATCACGTCAGCGAGCGCGAGCTTCACCTCCGGTTCCTGCTCGTTCCGCCACTGTTCCCTGACACCGTCGATCACCTGGTTGCGCCTCCGCGTCGGCATGCGAAGAAGGACGGCGACGGCGACGTCGGCGTGGGCCCTGCGATCGGCCCGGTCGGTGGCGCAACACTCGAGGCGGTGATGCAGGAAGCTCGCGTCGACGCCATCGGAGGCCTCCCTCTCCCATAGGACGGCTGCGGCGGTCGTGGGATCGGCAAGTTTGGCCGGCTCGACCCCGAAGCGGATGCCGTCCGCCAGCGCGGTCTCCAGGAAGCCGCGGATCGCGGGCCGCTTCGACGCGTCTCGGGGCACCTTGCCGGCTATCACGCCACGGTAGACCGCGACGAGGTCGCTCAAGGTCAGCCCAGCGACGAGTTGAGACGCGTCCATCGACTTCCCCTTGTCCTCGTCCGTGTAGGAGACCTTCGGTTCCACTCCGTCGAGGATCTCGTCGAGCACCCTGCGCTGCGTGGTCGAAAGCGGCACGCCGGCCCGTGCCAGGAGGCCGGCCACCTCCACATCCCAGTCGCTGGGCGGTAGCGGACCGGCGTCCCCTCCGTTGGCAACCAGCGAGGCGACAGCCGCGCCGAGCTGCGACTGCGCGACCGCGGAGTTGCCCAACACCAGCCGCAGCGCCTCGCGCTCCTCGCGGCCGTCACCCGCCCTTCGGCGCGCCTCGGCGTAGTCGACCAACTTGCGGACCACGGAGCCGGGAAGGGCGCGCGACGCGGCTATCTCGCCGAGCCACTCACGTGAGGAGACGAACGCGTATCGACGAGCTTCGGCGTCACCGGAGAACCCCGAACCGTCGAGGACTCGCTCGACCTCCGCGTCGGGCAGCGTCCCGTACTCCGCGAGCTCGGCGAGGACGACGCGCCCCTGGTCTTGCTTCGGTCGCGCGTGTGCCCATGCGATCACCTTCTCCGGTGCGCCTTCGTCACCGAGCGCCGCGAGGACGTGCACCGCGACGTCCGCACAGCCGACCATGAGGCCGCTGATCGCGGAACGCTCGTCAGGCGTCACGGCCGGCAGGGAGAGCGCCCTGCGTCGCGCGACGATCGCGGCGGCCACGTCCGCCAGCGCGTGGACCTCCATGCCGCTCGGACTTTCGTTGAGGCCCGCGACCACCCGGTCGGCCGTGAGGGGCCCGGGTGCCCCGAGCGTCCGCCGATACTGCTCGTCTGACACCAAGCTCGCCGTGGTGAACATCCTGACCAGGTCGGCCACCTGCGCGAAGCCGACCCGTTCGTCCTCGCGCGCCGTCGCCGACAGTCCACGAAGCCAGTCCCGGTACTCGATCGGCTCCGAGAGGTGCAGGTAGAAGTCCAGCATGTCGGAGGGGGCGCCGTTGGGAGCCTTGCCAGCACACGTGCCGGAGGTGACCTTGTTCCCCCACTGGATCCTCCAGACGTCGGGAGGCGGCCTCTCGGGTTGGAGAAGCCGCGCTTCCGCGGCCAACTCCGTGGCGGACGGCAGGGGCGCCGCCGGGACCGCTGGGAAGCCATGGCCGGGGACGGTCAGGCGATCCACGGCATCGGCGAAGCCGAGGCGCACCCGCCAACGTGCGGCAGCATCGGGGGCGAGGTAAACTTCGACGAAGACGTCGGCCCATCGCCTGACGTCGGCGGCGCCCAGTCCCGGCCAAGCGTGCAATCCCTGCTCGTCGAGCAACTCAGCCTGCAGCTCGTCGTCCCGGAGGTCGGACCGCGCGACGTCGGCCTCGACGCGGCGCGCCCACGGTCCGACGTTCATGGGGGACAGCCACTTCGGTCCGGCCCGCAACTCGACGAAGCCGGACGGGCCGATCGCGGGGCGCCAGGTGGCGAGCGACGTCGAGACGCAGGCGACCGCGGCGGCGCCCATCGCCGCCACGCCGATCTGACGCGTCCGGCGGCGCAAGGTCTGATAGGTCGTGAGCGACCCCCTGCGGGAGGCTTGCGACGCCGTGGTCACGAGCTCCAGGACGTCACTCGCCGCGCCGAAGATCATCGGCTCCTGTGCGGCGCTGCCCTTGAAGCCGAAGGCATGGTTGGCAACCCCCTCGGCGACGTCCCGGAAGAAGCTGCCCGAGACCACCTTCGCCCGTCCGGCGACACTCGCGTCGTCCGTGATCGCCTTGGCGAGGGCGTCGGCGAAGAGGGAGCGCTCGAAGTGGTCGTCCTCCCAGCTCTTCTGTCCCGCCATCGACGACGCGATGCCCAACCTCGTCCTCCCGGACGTGGTCCCTCGGAAGAAGGCCGACTCGACCGCGTACTGACCGGAATGGCAGGCGTCCAGCAGAAGGAGCGTGTTCGTCGCCGGAGCGGTCGAGAGAAGGGCGTCGACGTCCGCGGCGGTCCCCCTGGCCACGGCCGCCTCCTCGCCGAAGAAGAGGAACTCGAAGGCGCCTTGACCCGCTCGACCATGGCCCGCGAGGTAGAGGATGAAGATGTCGAACGGGCCGGTCTGCGCGACGATCGTGTCGCGAAGGTGGGCCAAGGTGGCGTCTCCGTCCAGTGCGAGGAGATGCCTCGAACCCTCGTCCGGCCACATCTGAGAGAACAGGCGCGACAGGTGGCGTGCCCCGTTCGCCAGATGTTTCAGAGGCCGCTCGCCGGGCGCGAGGACTGCCTCGGGATAGGCCGAGATCCCGACGCAGGCGGTGAGCGCCGTTCCAGCCCTCATCCCCTCAGGAAGTCGCGAAGGTCGGCCTTGGCCGCACCCATGCCCCCGGCGTGGTCCGGAGCGGCCTTGATCAGCTTCTGCAGTACCATCGGTGCCGCCAATCCGATCTGAAACGCGATGAACGCGTCGGCCCGGGCACCGAGTTGAAGCCAAGCCAAGCCCCCACCCATGACGATCATAGCCAGGGTGACGGTCCAATAGAACCAACTCCTCGCGTAAGCCGGAAGGTTCGGGTTCTCCTTGAGTCCCCACCAATGCAGCAGCTCGTTCGCCGCTCCGCCGCTCAGGCCCACGCCGAACACGGCGAGATCAGACTCCAAGACCATGATTCGCCTCCCAGCGATCCAGCCACTCCGAAGTTACCACCTTTCGCTGTCCGCACGAAGGCTCCGACCTCGGACGATCCGCGCTCTTGACCAGTGGTGTGGCGCGCTCGACCAGGCGGCAGCTCGAAGCCGAGACCAGACGTGGGCACCGGCGTTTCTGCGTGACGCCGAATCAGTCCCGCCCTCGACATCAATCCACGCCCGTGCCGGAAGATCGTCTAGACCACCGATCGGAGGAGCGCCGAGGCCGCTTCCATGAACTGGTCGTTCTCGGCAGGAGAACCGACGCTCACCCGTGCGAACCGCTCGTAGCCGGGCTGCTTCCACGGCTTGACGACGACGCCCATCCGCAGCAGCTCCTCGGCGAAGTCCGTCGAGGCCCTTCCGCATCCGAAGAACAGGAAGTTGCCCTTCGACGCCGCGACGGGAACGCCGACCGCCGTCAGGAACGCGTGCATCCGGGCCCGCTCGGAAGTGGCGAGGCTCACGACGTCGGCGAGGTGTCGGTCGTCTCCCAGGGCGGCGAGGGCAGCCGCTTGGGCCACCACGTTCACGTTGAAGGGCGTGCGCACGCGGTCCATCAAGGCGCAAAGTTCGCTGTCGCTGAAGACGGCGTAGCCGACCCGGAGACCGGCCAAGCCGTACGCCTTCGAGAAGGTGCGCAGGACGATCCAACGGTTGGGGACGTCGCGGAGCAGTTCGGTGGCGGAAGGATAGTCCGGACCGGCCGCATACTCCGCGTACGCCTCGTCGACGACGATCAACGTCTCGGCCCCAGCCTCGGCGAGCACCTCGGCGAGCTGCGGACCGCTCAGCCAGCTGCCAACCGGGTTCATGGGATTCGCCAGGATGAGCAGCTTGCAGGGCGTGCTCACGGCCGCGGCGAGAGCCGCCACGTCGATCGTGAGGTCGTCGCGCACGGGAACGCGGTCGACCGACGCCCCCATCAGGATGGCGTAGTCCTCGTGCAGCGGAAAGGAGGGGTACGGCGTGACGACCCGGTCGCCCACACGGAGCGTGGCCCGCGAGAGGACCGCCAAGAGGTCTTCCGACCCATTGCCGATCATGATGCGCCGACTGTCGAAGCCGAAGCGCGCACCAAGCGCGTCCCGCAGGTCGCGGCTCGCGGGATCGGGATAGAGCCGCACGTCGCCGATCGCCTTGGCCAGCGTGGGCGCCACCCTCGGGCTCGGTCCCAGCGGGCTCTCGTTCGAGCCCAGTTTCGCGATTCGCTCCGGCGCGTATCGCTCGACGACCTCCGCGAGGGTGAGCCCCGCGTTGTACGGCGCGAGCCGAAGCAACTCGGGCCGCACCAGATCCGACGATCGCGACATTGGTTTGTTCCTTCGAACGGCGACCGTCGGGGTCGGCCCACAAGGGTCGGAGCTCGCGCCGTGACGGTCCTCCGGCTTGACCGGCTCGACAAATGTATATAGTTGTACATACAATGAAGCAAGCGTCCCGGTGCCCGCGCCCGGAGTCAGCAGCCAGGAGGGGACCGTGTCGGACCTGTCGTCCTTCGACTTGAGCGGCCGCGTCGCGCTCGTAACGGGAGCGAGTCGTGGCATCGGACAATCGATCGCCGAGGCGCTCGGAAGGGCCGGGGCGTCGGTGGCTGTGACCAGTCGCTCCGTCCGCTCCCTCGAGCCGACCGTCGCCCGACTTGACGGCCTAGGCGTTCCCAGCATGGCGATCGAGCACGACGCGGGCACCGTGGACGGATGCAGGAAGGCGGTCTCGGAGGCGGCGGATCGCTTCGGCCGGCTCGACATCCTGGTCAACAACGCGGGCGTCGAGGAGGTTCGACCCTCCTTGGACGTCGACGAGGGCTTGTGGGACCGCATCGTCGACTTGAACCTCAAAGGGGCGTTCTTCTGCGCGCAGGCCGCGGCCGCGCGGATGAAGTCGGACGCCCGGCCCGGCGCGATCATCAACCTGTGCTCGCTGACCTCCGAAGTCGGGGTCCCCGGGGCGGTGCCGTACGGTTCCTCGAAGTCCGGCCTGCTCGGCATGACGCGAGCCCTCGCGGCCGAGTGGGCGTGCCTCAAGATCCGCGTCAACGCGATAGCCCCCGGCTACTTCCAAACGGCCATGACCGAAGCGTTTTACGAAGACGCCAACTGGCGCTCCTCGATGCTAGCGAAGATCCCTCAGTCTCGGTTCGGGGAGATGGCCGACCTCAGGGGCGTCGCCGTATTCCTCGCCTCCGACGCGTCGGCCTACATCACGGGCCAATGCATCGCCGTCGACGGAGGATACCTCGCTTCGATCTGAAGCTTTCAATCGACGGCTTTGCGAACCCGACTACTGCCTGCCGACTGTGCCGGTCCTGCGCAATATGTCAGCATCGTTGCCTAATATAAACGCTAGTTCTGATATGTATAGATATGTATATACATACTTCTGCCAAAGCCGAACGAAGGTGCTCGCCGCAAATCCGGCATACGGTGTGTCCTGAGGCAACCAGCGCCCGAGCAGGGTGGCATCCTCGACGTGATCGCGACCAACGAAGGAACGTTCAGATGGTACATCGCTTGACTCCGAATCGCCGCGCCGTGGCGCTGGCCCTGTCCGGGGCGATCGGGATCGCCGCGCTCTGCGGTCCCGTCGTGGCCGCCGACGGCATCCCGGCAAAACCGGAGGCGGGGCAGTTCAAGATCGGAATCGAGCCTTGGCTCGGTTACGGGCAGTGGTACGTGGCGGCCAAGAAGGGCGTCTTCGGGCAACAGGGCCTGAGCGACGTCAACATCGTGAACTTCACCGAGGACAAGGACATCAACGCCGCCCTGGCGAGCGGGCAGCTCGACGCCGCCAACATCGCCACGCATACCGCGATGGGCATGGTGGCGGCCGGTCTGCCGGTGAAGATCGTCACGCTCCTCGACTTCAGCCTCACTGCGGACGCGATCGTCGGCGGCAAGGACGTCAACTCCGTCGCCGACCTCAAGGGAAAGAGCGTCGCCTTCGAAGAGGGGACCACGAGCGACATCCTGCTCAACTACGCCCTGGCGAGCAACGGCATGTCCCTCGCCGACGTGAAGCCGGTTCCCATGCCCGCGGCCGACGCCGGCAGCGCGTTGATCGCCGGTCGCGTTCCGGTGGCCGTCACGTACGAGCCCTACATCACCGCGGCCAGGAAGCAGGACGCAAACCTCAAGTTGGTCTTCACCGCCGGGAAGGACCCGGGTCTTGTGAGCGACGTTCTCGTCGTCCGCGACGACGTCCTCAAGTCCAAGCCCGGCCAAGTGCTCGCCATGCTCAAGTCATGGGACGCAGCCCTCAAGGATTACAAGGCGAACACCGCCGAGGACCGGAAGATCATCGCCGACGCAGTCGGTTCGCCGCCCGACGACCTCGCGACTGCGTTCGAGGGGGTTCGATACTACTCCGTCGCCGAGGCCAAGCAGGCGTTCGAGGGAGACTTCCGGACCAAGACGTTCGCCGACGTTCTCAAGGCCGCCAAGCAGGCGAAGCTGCTCACCAAGGACGTCTCCGCCGAAGAGATGATCGATCCCGCCTTCGTCGACGCCGCCGTCAAGTAAACAACGCTCGGCGAGCCCGAAGACCAGGATCCGACAATGTCCAGTTCAGACGCTTCGGTCCCATCTGCGGGCCCGCCCACGGCGGCGACGCCAGGCATGACGATGCGCCGTCGCAGGAGGGCGTTCAGGATCGGGGCGGACATCAGCCGCCCCGCCTACCTCTGCATCTCCGTCGCGGTCTTCGCCGGATTGTTGATGATCTGGTGGGCCGCCTCCGCGACCGGGTTGGTCAAACCGATCTTCCTCCCGGCGCCCGGCACGGTCTGGACGCGCATGGTGGAGCTCGGGTCGGACGGCACCCTTTGGACCGACGCCGGCGTCAGCGTCTATCGGATGCTCGTGGGCTTCACCATCGCCTCTCTCATGGCGATCCCGATCGGCATCCTGATTGGCTGCTTCCGAATCTGGGAGGCGTCGATCGAGCCACTCGTCGACTTCGTGCGATACATGCCGGTCGTCGCCTTCGTCCCGCTCACGATCCTCTGGGCTGGCACCAGCGACGGACAGAAGTTCCTGATCATCTGGATCGGCACCTTCTTCCAGCAGGTCCTCATGGTGATGGACAACGTCAAGCGCGTCCCCCCCGACTTCGTGGGGCTGGGCCGGACCCTCGGTCTCTCCGAGACCAGGATACTGACGCGGATCGTTCTACCCTCCTCACTTCCAGGCATCTGGGACACACTTCGGATCAGCATCGGATGGGCCTGGACTTGGCTGGTGCTCGCCGAGCTCGTCGCGGCGACGTCCGGACTAGGATACCGGATCACCGTGTCCCAACGCTATTTCCAGACCCAGACGATCATCGGCTACATCCTGTTCCTCGGCTTGTTGGGACTGATCACCGATCAGGCGATGAAGGCATTGGAGCGCGTGCTCTTCCGTTACGCTTCGAGGCACTGACATGATCGAGCCGAAGCTCCGCGTCAAATCACTCAACAAGTGGTTCCCGACCAACAGGGGAACCATCCAGGCCTTGCAGGACATCGACCTCAGTCTTGCCGACAACGAATTCGTGTCGCTCGTCGGGACCTCGGGCTGCGGGAAGAGCACCCTCCTCTCGATCGTGGCCGGACTCCAAGACTTCGACGACGGCGTCCTACTCTCGGACGGGGCGCCGATCACCGGGCCCGGGCTCGACCGAGGCGTCGTGTTCCAAACCTACACGCTGCTGCCTTGGCTCACGGCGCAGCAGAACGTCGAATTCGCCCTCAAGGCTGCCGGCTTGCCGAAGTCCGAGTGCCGGGACGTGGCGCGTCAGCACATCGAACTCGTCAACCTGGAACGGTTCGCCGACGCCTATCCCGCCCAACTGTCGGGCGGCATGAAGCAGCGGGTGGCGATCGCCAGGGCCCTGTCGTACCGCCCGAAGATGCTCCTCATGGACGAGCCGTTCGGTGCGCTGGACGCCCTGACCCGCCATCAGATGCAGGAGCTCCTCACCCGCATCTGGGAGGAGCATCGACTGACGGTGCTGTTCGTGACCCATGACGTCGAGGAGGCCGTGTATCTCTCCGACCGCATCGTCGTCATGAGCATAGGCCCGGGGCGGATCCGCCAGAGCTTCGACGTCGGCCTCGCCCGGCCTCGTCACCAAGACATGATCGCGACGGCCGAGTTCATCGACCTCCAACGCCGCGTCGTGACCGCGATCCGCGAAGGCTCGGTCAGAGCGCAACTCGACGCCTGACCAGATCGCCCCCAAGCGCGCCGCCCATCCCAACCACGAAGGTGACGACCCATGGCTGACCATTGCAGCTTCCACGAACTGGCCAAGATGACGCCGGAGGCGCGTGCCGCCCTGCTGAGGCGATCCGAGGCCGATCTCGCCACCTACATGGAAAGGGCGAAGCCGATCATCGAGGCCGTGAGGAACGAAGGCGACGAGGCGCTCGTCCGCTTCGCCCGTAACTTGGACAAGGCCGACGTGAGAATCGAAAACCTCCAAGCGACCGAGGAGGAGTTCGACGACGCCTTCAGGAAGGTCGACAAGGACGTGATCGAATCCATCGAGTTCGCGATCGGCAACATCCGGTCGTTCCACGAGGAGCAGCGCCCGGAGGCAATGTGGTTGAAGGAGATCCGGCCCGGAGCCTTCGCGGGCGATCGCTGGACACCTATCACCTCGGCGGCGCTCTACGTCCCCCGCGGCAAGGGCGCCTTCCCGTCGGTGACGATGATGACCTCCGTGCCGGCCGTCCTCGCCGGCGTCAAGAGGGTGGTGATCTGCACGCCACCCACGGCCGACGGCACCGTCGACGCGGCGACGCTCGTCGCCGCACGCATCGCCGGCGTCTCGACCGTGTACAAGTGCGGGGGTGCCCAGGCGGTGGCGGCCGTCGCCTACGGTACGGAGACGGTCAAGCCCGTGCTGAAGATCGTCGGACCCGGCAGCCCCTGGGTGGTCTCGGCCAAGCGTCTCCTGTCGGACGTCATCGACACCGGGCTGCCCGCGGGCCCGTCCGAAGCCGTGATCTTCGCCGACGAAACGATCGACGGTCGGTTGGCGGCGTTGGACGTCCTCGTCGAAGCGGAGCACGGCCCCGACTCGTCGGCGTTCATCGTGACCCACAGCCGAGAGGTGGCCGAGGCGGCCCTCGCGGCGCTGCCGGGGTTCTGGGCCAACATGACGCCGCAGCGCGTCGAGTTCTCCCGCGGCGTGATGTCGGGCCTACGAGGCGGCATCGTCCTGACCCGGTCGCTGCAGGAGAGCTACGACTTCGTCAACGAGTACGCTCCCGAACACCTCGAGATCCTGTCCACCGAGCCGTTCGCGCACCTCGGATCGATAACCGAAGCCGCCGAGATCCTCATGGGTCCCCACACGCCCGTCACCCTCGGCAACTTCGTGCTAGGCCCGAACGCCGTGCTACCGACGAGCCGGTGGGCTCGCACCTACGGGCCGCTCTCTGTGACCGACTTTCTGAAGAGATCGTCGATCGGCTACGTGACCTCCAAGGCGTACCCGGAACTGGCGGCACACGCCCGCAAGCTCGCCCGCTACGAAGGCTTCAGCTCCCACGAGAACGCCGTGTCGGAGATGCGGGACGAGATCCTCGGACGCCGGGGATGAGCTCGAGGTTCGTGAACGTGGAGGACGCGCGGCATGCCGCGCGTCGCAGATTGCCGAGGATATTCTTCGACTACATCGACGGAGGCTCCTTCGGGGAGACCACGCTGCGTTCCAACGTCACGGACTTCGAACGGTACGCGCTCAGGCAGCGCGTCCTCGTGGACGCGCGGAACCGCGACCTCGCGACGACCTTCCTCGGCAGGGCGCACAGCCTGCCGTTCGGGCTGGGACCGGTCGGATTCACGGGCCTGTTCTCGAACGCCGGCGAACTCGCCTGCGCCAAGGCTGCGGAGGCCGCCGGCATCCCGTTCTGCCTCTCCAACTTCTCCATCGCCTCCCTGGACGAGGTGCGTCGCGTGAGTGCGGGCCCGCTCTACGCGCAGCTCTACGTCCTGCGCGACCGAGGCCTCATGGAGACGATGATCGAGGCGGCCGAACGGGAGCGCGCCGAGGCACTCGTGCTGACCGTCGACACCGCCGTGACGGCTGTCAGGGAACGAGACGAGCGCAACGGCTTCCGCAACCTCACCCGCCTCACCCCTCGACTGCTGGCCCAGTTCGCCATGCGCCCTCGGTGGTGCGCGGGCGTTCTTCGCGGAGGGTTGCCCCAAGTCGGCGTCGCCAGGGGTCGTCCCGAGTGCGGCAAGGGCGCCCTGGCACAGGCCGGTCACCTCGCACGCCAGATCGAGCAGGGGCTCACGTGGGGCGATCTGCGTTTGCTTCGTCGACGCTGGCGGGGTCGCCTCGTCGTCAAGGGGATCCTGTCGTCCGAGGACGCCCGCCGCGCCGCCGACGCCGGCGCCGACGGCATCATCGTCAGCAACCACGGAGGACGCCAACTGGACGGCGCAGCCTCCAGCGTCTCCGTCCTGCCCGCGATCGCCGACGCCGTCGGCGGGGACGTGGAGGTGCTGTTCGACGGGGGCATCCGACGCGGTTCCCAAATCGTCAAGGCTCTCGCGCTCGGGGCGCACGGGGTCCTGCTCGGCAGGGCCTACGCCTACGGCCTCGCCGCGAGCGGAGCGACCGGGGTGGCCGACGTGATCGAGTTGCTGCGCCGCGAGATCGACCTGACCATGGCGTTGATGGGTGTCCACTCCGTCGAGCAGTTGCGGAGCGAGGGGCGAGACCTCCTCGACGACAGGTGGATGGCGTTGCCCATCGAGGCGACCCGACGCGGACTCGTCGGACATGTGGATGGAGTTCAGGCGTGAGGGCAGCAAGATTGCATGGCGTCGGGGATCTGCGCGTCGAGACGGTCGCGTCTCCTGGAAGACCATCTTTGGGCGAGGCCAGGCTTCGTGTGTCGGCCGCGGGGATCTGCGGCTCCGACCTTCACAACTTCGCGACGGGACAGTGGATCACTCGGACACCCGTGACGCCCGGACACGAGTTGACGGGGACCGTCGAGGAAGTCGCGTCGGATGTGACGAACTTGAGGGTGGGCGACCGAGTCGTCGCGGATTCCCGCTACTGGTGCGGGGAATGTGAGGCGTGCACGACCGGCCGGCGACACCTGTGCGAACGTCTCGGCTTCGTCGGCGAGGTGTGCGACGGAGGCTTCGCGGAGGAGGTGACGCTTCCCGCAAGGCTGTTGCACAAGGTGGACCCTTCCCTCGAGGCGCGCATCGCCGTCATGGCCGAGCCGCTCGCGGTGGCCCTTCATGCCGTGCGTCGCCTTCGACCGAGACCGGGTTGCCCCGTCCTGGTCGTCGGGTGCGGGACGATCGGCGGCTTCGCCTCGCTGGTGCTCTCGCGCACGCACGACGGTCCCGTCCTGACCTGCGACAGGAACGCGGACCGCGCCGCCCTGGTCAGGGACGTCACGGGAGCTCGGCTCGTGCAGCTCGATCGGACAAGCATGCGGGCGGCCTCCGGCGGACTCCCCGTGCTGCACGCCATCGAGGCAACCGGCAGCGTCGCGGCACTCCGCGCGGCGATGGACTGCGTCGACCGAGGCGCCACCCTCGCCCTCGTGGGCATCTTCCACGAGCGCCTGGACCTCGATCCCAACTGGCTGGTCGAGAGGGAGGCGTCCCTGGTGGGGTGTCACGTCTACGACGACGAGCTGTCCGATGCCGTCGGGCTGCTTCGGAGCCTGTCCCCGCAACTGGCGAAGCTGACCGACGGCGAGGTGGACATCGAATCCATCCCGGCCGCCTACGCACGGCTGGTCGCAGGCGCTTCCCAAGGTCTGAAGACCGTTATCCTGCCGGGAGACCGGAGCGGACCAGTCATCTGACGCCCATTCGAAGGAGGGAGGGACCTTGCCGGGGCCGCCACATATTATGCACAAGGATACCTTCGACGGGCGAGGGCGGATGCTAACGGCCGTCATGCAGGAATCATCGATGATCACGCTGTCCGAGGCCGCAAGCCCACTTTACGAGAAGGTCAAGGACTACATCTTGGGGAACATCTCGAACGGTACCTGGCCGCGGAACTGCAAGCTTCCCTCCGAGCACGAGTTAGTCGCGACCACCGGCGTTTCCAGGATGACCGTACACCGAGCGCTTCGGGAACTCACCGCGGCAGGCTTCCTCACGCGAATTCAAGGCGTGGGCACGTTCGTGAAGATGCCGGAGCCGCGCGCGGGTCTGCTCGAGATCAACAGCATCGCGGCAGAGATCGAGGGACGGGGGAATCGGCACGCCTCGACGGTGATATCAATGGAGAGGACCATAACCTCCCCCGATCTCGCCAAGCGATTCGAGTTTAACAACCGACGCAAGGTGTTCCACTCCGTCATCGTGCATCTCGAGAACGAGATCCCCGTGCAGCTCGAGGAGAGGTTCGTCAATCCCGAGTTGGTACCAGGCTACGACGAGCAGGACTTCTCCCACAAGACGACGTTCGACTACTTGATGCGAGTGACGCCGGTGACGGAACTCGAGCATCTCATCTCGGCCGTAGCCGCCGACGAGGACGCGTCGAGACTGTTGCGGATCCCGATCGGAGGCCCATGTCTCCTGCTCCATCGGCGGACCTGGAGCGGCGCCACCGTCGCAACGGTCAACAACCTCACCTACGTCGGCAATCGCTACTCGCTCGGGAGCCGCTACAGCCTCTCGGCCCCGACGCAGTAGCCGAGTCCGTCCATCGACGGCCCGTCGCGCATCCCACCTTCCTCCACGAGGTCCGTCGGGTCCCTGATATGGCGGTCCTCGCAGGCGCTCCAAACAGCGACGACGTCAGCATCGAGTAGCGACCCTCGCCTGCGCCGTCACGGATCCGGTCGGCGAGCGCGAGGTCGCCCCCCGACCGAAGCTCCGCGGGCAGATCGACCCCGATCCCGAGCTGACGCTGGACCGAGTCGGCTTCCGCTAGGCAAGCCGGCCGCCTTCCGGACGAAGATCGCACCGGAGGAACAGGTCGCCGAGCGCGCGCCGCGCGAGGTACGTCAGCTGGCGGCGGCGCAGATGCTCCGGCTTGTCGTGGAGAATGTGGCAGCGCTGGCAGAGGGCCATGAGGTTCGCCGCATCGTTGTTGGTCGGGTCATGGTCGCGGTGGCACGTCGCCAGCACGACGCGGGTGATGCGGGTCCGCTCGACCACGCTGTGGGGTGGCTTGAGGCGTCGCACCCATCTGCCCGCGCCGTCGCGCCACCGGTGAGCTTCCTCGTCCCACCACCGTCCGTCGCCGAGGTGGAGCACCAAGCGCCCGTGCGGCCGCCCGCAGCCCTCGCACCGGCCCTTGGCGCGCCGGAACCGGATCGAGGCTGACAGCTCGCGCCAGTCGATCGGCTAAAGCCAGCGGTGGTGCCGGCGGATCGGCATGACAAAGGTACCGGGAACGAGGACCATGTGAGCGGGCAGGGCTGCACGCCAAGTGGATCTTGTCCCCGGGACCTTACGGGATCAACTTTTGTCGGGCCAAACGAGGTGTTGGCACGACGCTTCCTCCCCTCGATGTCGCTGCTCTCCGGGTTCGAGGCCGCCTCCCGACACGAGAGCTTCACGGCGGCGGCCGGGCCTGAATCTCACTCAGAGCGCCGTCAGCCGTCAGGTCAGGGCGCTCGAGGAACTGCTCGGCTCGCACCTCTTCCTTCGCGAGCGACAGACGGTGCGCCTCACGGCGGCCGGCGAGGCCTATGCCCGGGAGATCCGGGAGGCGCTGACCCACATCGCGACGGCCACGCTCGGATTCCGGCCCAACCCGAGGGGAGGGACGCTGAACCTCGCCATCCTGCCCACGTTCGGCACGCGCTGGCTCGCGCCACGCCTCCCCGCCTTCCTCGCGGCCAATCCAGGCATTACCATCAACCTGACGACCCGTCTCGCCCCCTTCGACTTCGAGGCGGACGCGTTGCACGCCGCCATCCACTTCGGAACTCCGAAATGGCAGGGCGCCGAGCTCGAGGCGCTGATGAGTGAGACGGTGGTGCCGGCCTTCGGCGCCGGCCTTCCCACCGCCGGGCGTTGTCGCGAACCGGCCGACCTGGCGACCGTGCCCCTCCTGCACCTCGCGTCGCGCCCCGACGCCTGGAAGCGCTGGTTCCGGGCGAAGGGGGTCGCGGTCGAAGGCGTGAACGCCATGTTGGTCGACCACTTCGCGACCGCGGCCCAGGCCGCCATCTCGAGGTTGGGGGCCGCGCTCCTGCCGAAGTTCCTGATCGCAGCCGAGCTGGCCAGCGGAGAGCTTCTGACAATCGCCGACGGCGAACTCGAGAGCACCGAGCACTACTATCTCGCGAGGCCCGCCCGCAGGGCCAAGTACCCGCCCCTCCTGGCCTTCCGGACGTGGCTCAGCGACGCGACGACCTGAGCCACGCCGGGACGCGCGCCGGCTTCGGAAAGCCTCCCGTGTCGACGGGAACGCGTCCTTGGCGTTGACGTCGCGCTCGAAAGGGGGTCCAGCGTCGCCACGGTCCGTCGCGGCGCAGGATCGTCCACGGTGCCAGCGGATCTCGGGAGGGGACATGATCGAACGTCGTCACGTCGGGCAGCGCATGTCCGAGACCGTGGCCGCCGGCGGCGTGCTCCGCATCGGCGGACAGGTTGCGGACGATTGGGAGGCCGGGATCGAGGGGCAGACCAGCGACGTGCTCGCCCAGGTGGACGCACTGCTCGCCGAGAACGGCGCGGACAGGACCGACCTCCTCATGGTCAACGTATTCCTCGCGAACATCGCCGACTTCGACGCCATGAATGGAGTCTACGACCGTTGGGTGGATCCGGCGCATCCACCGGCGAGGGCCTGCGTCGAGGCTCGTCTCGCGGACCCGAGCTGAGAATCGAGGTGACGGCAGTGGCGATGCTGCCTGACGCTTGAGACCCGCGCCCCGGAGGACGGGGAAGCCCTGCCCGCGTGGGAGCCGCCCCGCAGCTGGTGGAGCCCGCCCCTTCGGGTGATCGCCGCCGCGGCCTATGTCACCTCAGGAACGACGCTTCCAGGAACAGCCGGATGTCGCCCTCGAACTTCTGCTGCAGGAGGGAGGAGACGTGGGTCCGATTGTGCGTCAGGTAGACGTGGTTGAGGACGCGGGGTCGGAACGGCCTGACGGCGATGCGCCCTTCCCAGCGCTCGGCCGCGAAGGGATCGACGACGGACATCCCGAGCCCCTGCGCCACCAGTGCACAGGCCGTGTCGCCGAAGTGCGTCTCGTAGCGCGCCTCCACGTGCACCCCCGCCTCGTCCAAGCTGCGCTCCACGGCCTGGCGCGACCCATCCTCCCTTCCGAGGGCGATGAACGTCTCCCCCCTGATCTGCGTCGCGTCGATGTCCTCGAAGGCCTCGAGCGCGTGCCCAGGCGGCAGGACGCACACCGAAGCCGTTTCGAAGATCAGGTCGCAGGTCGTCGCGGGATGGATGACGGGCATGGCGATCAGGCCGACGTCGATCTGCCGCGTCGAGACGAGCTCGGCGATGCGCACGGACGTCTCCGGCATCAGCGTCAGCCGGGCCTTCGGGTGCCGCCGAGCGAACTCGCCGACGAAACGTGGCAGCACGATGCTGGACAAAGCCGGGTAGGCTCCGATGGTCAACTGGCCAGCCTCGAGCTGCTGGATGTCGCCCGCGAGACGTTCCAGGCGTCTCAAGCCCTTCGTGATTTCGTTGACCTCCACTTGGAGCAACAGCGCTTCCGCAGTGGGCACGAGCCGTCCCTTCCGTCGGACGAACAGCCTGATCTTCAACGCGTGTTCGAGGTTGGCTACGTGCGCGCTGACGGATGGTTGGGAGATGCTGAGCAGGTGGCTGGCGCCGATCACCGTGCCCGCCTCCATGACCGCCCGAAACGCTTCCAGCTGACGATAGTTCATGGGATTCCCGGGAGGCGACAACCGGAGCCTATCGGGTTTTCCTATGGAATGCGGAATTTTTCGTATTTGCCAGTGCGATCGCGATAGACTCCATTGTGTTGCAGATGCGGTAGGCTCTTGTCACCGAACTAGTCGATGAATTGCAAAACATAGCACATTGATAAATGTTCGGACATCGAAACCGACACACCAGAAGCATATCGACCCGATGTCGATTGGTGGTCAGTCGTTTCGAAGATCTATGTCGCATGGAAATGTCGCTCGAGGGCATCGTGATGAATACGGTCTTCTTCAAACGTAAATACCTGCTGGTTGCTGCTTGCCTTACTTTAATGCAGGGATCTGCGCTCGCACAAGAGAAGAAGTGGGACAACATCCGCATCGCGACCGAAGGCGCGTACGCGCCGTGGAACTTCAGCTCGCCTAGCGGAGCGCTGGATGGCTACGAGATCGACTTGGCCAAGGAGCTCTGCCGTCGCATGGCTGCCAAGTGCGAGATCGTGGCCCAGGACTGGGATGGGATGCTGCCGGCGCTGAACGCCGGTAAGTTCGATGCGATCATGGCCGCGATGAGCGTGACCCCGGATCGCCAGAAGGTGGCCGCCTTCTCGATCCCCTACAGCAAGGCGCCCAACGCCTTCATGGTGCTGAAGGACAATCCCCTGGCCAAGGCCTTGCCGCCCCACGCCGACTTCAACCTCCGCACCAATCCCGACGCTTCCAAGGACGCCGTCAAGGGCCTGGCGACCGCACTGAAGGGAAAGGTGCTCGGGGTCCAGGGTGGGTCGACTGCCGCGGCGTTCGCGAACGCCTACCTGAAGGGCGTGGCGGAGATCCGCGAATACAAGACCACAGACGAGGAGAACCTCGACCTAGAGGCTGGTCGCGCAGACGTCGTCATGGCCAACGTGACCGTGCTGGAGAAGTCCTTGTCCGAGCCGGACATGAGCAACGCCACCTTGGCCGGGCCGACCTTCGTGGAGGGGGTGCTCGGAAGCGGGACGACGAACGTCGCCCTGCGCCGGGACGACGACGCCCTAAGGGCCAAGTTCGACAAGGCCATCGCGGCGGTCGACGCAGACGGGACCAACCGCAAGCTCAGCGAGAAGTGGTTCCACGCCGACATCACCCCCAAGGATTGATGATCGGACCGCGTCCGTCCCCTCGTCGTATCGATCTCGCAGCGAAGCCCTGAACAACATGAAGCACGTCATCGTCATCGGGGCCGGGGTGATCGGCGCCTCCATCGCGTTCCGCCTCGCCGCCGCCGGGCTCTCGGTCACGGTCCTCGAACGCGACCGGATCGGCGCGGGGACCAGTGGAACCAGCTTCACCTGGGTCAACGCCAACGAGAAGCTCCCCCGTAGTTACCACGAGATCAACGTCATGGGCATGAAGGCCCACGACGACCTCGAGGCCGAGTTCGGCGGCCGGCCTTGGTACAACGGCGGTGGCTCCGTCGAATGGCGCACCGACCCCGCGGAGGCACGAGAGCTCAGGGAGCGGGTCGATAGACTCAAGGGATGGGGCTATCCGGCGGATTGGATCTCCGCGGCTCGGCTTCGCGAACTGGAGCCCGCCATGTCCAAGACGTCCGTGGAAACCGACGAGATCGCCTACTTCCCGACCGAGGGGTGGGTCGACGCGGTGACCTTGGCCGGGGAGTTCGTCGCCAGGGCCCGCGCCAACGGAGCGCTCGTCCAGAAGGCGAACATGACGGGGGTCCTGTTCGACGGTGACGCCGTTACCGGCGTCACCGTCGCCGATGGCGAGGGCATCGCGGCCGACCTCGTTGTCAACTGCAGCGGGCAATGGGCCAGCGACGTGCACGGGCACGATCGTCTGAGCTTCCCGTTGTCCCCGACCATCGGCCTCATGGTGACGACGGGGCCGACCGCGTCGGGGGTGCGCCGGATCGTCCGCACCTCGGGCATCCAGTTCCGTCCGGACGGCGGCGGCCGCCTCATGCTGCAGAGCGAGCACGACGAGGCCCGGTTCAAGATGGACAGCGACCTCGCCGAGACCTACCCCACGGCCAAGCGGATGATCGCCCGCGCCGCCTTCCTCTATCCCGACATCGGCGAGCCCGAGCCGGAAGGGCTGCGTCTCGGGATGCGCGCCATCCCAGGCGATGGACTCAGCGCCATCGGGCCGGTCCCGGGCATCACCGGGTACTATGCGGCGGTCACGCACAGCGGAGTGACGCTCGCGCCGTGGCTCGGCAAGGTCGTGGCGCAGGAGGTGGTCACCGGCGAGCGGGTGGACATGCTGGAGGAGTTCCGCCCCGCGCGCTTCTTCGCGAGCTGACCCTCGCGACGCCCCCCTCGTCGGTTGAGACGGAGCGCGTTCGAACCGTCGTCGCACCGTATCGACGTCGCCCCGCGGCCAAATCCGACCCTCGAGGTCCCCGCGAACCGGCGATCGGCTTACGTCGCCGCCGGATCGGACCCGGACGCGTTCTGACCGGGCCATGCCGAACCCTCCGAACGCGGCCTACCTCTTGGCGCCGGGCCGCCGCGACCACCCCGGCGCTTCGACGCCGAGACGCCTGTCCGGGCATCGCACGACCCCCTGTCTCCCGACCACGGGTCGACGCGCGACCCCACGTCCCGACTTCGGGCGGAGAGGGGCCAGGGGCACAACCGCCAACAAGGAAGCATCGCGTGGCCGAAACCATCGACTTCGAGAAACCGGGCAGGGCGATCTACGACCTGTCGGAGCAAGGGGACTTCGGGTCCGACGCCAGGGGGCCGATCTGCGTGATCAACAACGGCGTGGGACCGCGCGTGCTCGTAGTGGCGGGCGTCCACGGCGACGAGTACGAGTCGCAACTCTGCCTGCACGCCCTCCTGGCCGAGACCCGCGCCGAACATGTGACCGGCCGGCTCGTCATCGTCCCGGAAGCCAATTTCCCGGCGTCCGGAGCAGGAAGGCGCGTCTCGCCGGTCGATGGCGAGAACATGAACCGGACGTTCCCCGGACGACTGGACGGCCCGTCGACCGAACGGCTGTCGGCGCTGGTGTTCGAAGCCGCCGCGCGCGGATGCGACCTGGTGATCGACGTCCACGCAGGTGGCCCGACCTACGAGGGCGAGCTCATCGCCTTCGGCTTCCGGGCTCCCGACAGCGCGGTCTCAGCCGCCACGCTGTCGGACTTGTTGGACGGCTTGGGCGTTCCTTTCGTAACCCACCAGGAGTGCGTTCCGACCACGTTGGTGGGGGCCGCCGTGGCGGCTGGGATCGCCGCCGTGGAGATCGAGGGAGGCGGCACCACCTTGCTGCGAGGCGGCGTGGTGGACGACCTGTTGAGGGTCGTCCGGAACGGCCTCAAGCGCTTCAACGTCCTCACGGGTCCCGCCGAGGCGGGGGGCGGCCCCGCGCTCCACGTGGACGTGGGCCCTGACAACATGCTGGTCAGCGAGGTCGCGGGGCTCGTGGAGCACCGCGTCGAGCTCGGGCAGCGAGTGGAGGTCGGCGACGTCCTCGTCGCCGTCCGGCGCCTCGGAGCCCTCGACGAGGAGCCGCACCGGGTGCGCGCGAAGGCGTCCGGCATCGTGATCAGCCAGCGCTCCATCCTCACTGCGAAGGCTGGAGAGATCCTCGGCAACACCGGGACGCCTCGATCGGGCGGCCGCTCGACGAGCTAGTCCCCCGCCGCCAGGCGAGTCCCGCGTCGCGGGCCTGCCCCCGATGCCGCGCTTCGACGAAGGAAACACACTAGGTGCGTGACCAAGGGCCTCCCTTCGCCGACCCAGCGACACCGTGCGAAGCGCGGCCGCGCCGCTCCGCCGACGGCCGAGCCGAGGCACGGCCGGCCCGTTCCCCCGAGCCGCGCATCGGGGTGGTCCGATGAGCGGCCCGACCCCCTTCGACATCCTCGGCTTCGGGCCGACCGGTTGGGGCTTGCCCATGCTGGTCGCCACGGGAATGACGATCGCGGTCGCCTCGACGGGCTTCCTGTTCGGTGCCGCCATCGGGATGTTCGGGGCATGGGCCAAGATCGCGGGTGGGGTGTTCGTCCGCGGCCTCGCCGACGCGTACACGACCGTGCTGCGCGGCGTGCCCGACCTACTCGTGATCTACCTCTTCTATTTCGGGTCAAGCACGGTTCTGACGCCGGTGGGACGTCTGTTCGGGGCGTCCGGCTTCATCGGCTTGCCCAGCTTCCTAGCCGGTGCGCTGGCGATCGGCATCGTCTCGGGCGCCTACCACACGGAGGTGTTCCGGGGCGCCTACCAATCGACCTCGCGTGGCGAGGTCGAGGCCGCCATCGCCACGGGCATGCCGCCGACGCTCATGCTGCGTCGGGTCATCGCCCCATTGGTGCTCCGCTACGCGTTGCCGGGCCTCGGCAACATCTGGCAGCTCGTCCTGAAGGAGTCGGCGCTCATCTCGGTGACGGGTCTGGTGGAGATCATGCGTCAGGCCCAGGTGGCATCGGGCTCGACGAGGCAGCCGTTCACCTTCTACGTCGCTGCGGCCGTCCTCTACATGCTGATCTCCTCCGTCACTGGCTGGGGTCTGAGGCGCACCGAACGTCACGTCACCCGTGGCCTGAGGAGGACAGCCTGATGGACGTCGGATTCCTCTACACGACCCTGCTCACCCTCCTGCCCGGAGTTCCCCTCGCGCTGAAGCTCGCGTTCTCCTCCGTGGCGCTCGGCGCGGTGCTCGCGTTCGTCCTGGCTCTCGTGGACCTGTCGAACGTCCGACCCCTGCGCATGCTCGTTCGGACCTACGTCTTCGCCTTCCGATCCACGCCGCTGCTAGTCCAGCTCTTCCTCTTCTACTACGGCCTCGGCCAGTTCGCTGCGATCAGGACGAGCCTAGCGTGGCCGATCCTGCGCGAACCGTACTGGTGCGCCATCATCGCCCTCACGCTCAACACCGCCGCCTACGGCAGCGAGATCATCCGCGGCGGGTTGCAGTCGGTCCCCAACGGGCAGGTCGAGGCCGCCCGAGCCTGCGGCATGAGCAGCCTCCTCCTGATGCGACGCGTCGTGCTGCCCATCGCGCTGCGCCAGGCGCTCCCCGCCTACGGCAACGAGATCATCCTGATGGTCAAGGCCACGGCGCTGGCGTCGGTCATTACCATGACGGAGATCACCGGCCTCGCCGTGAGGCTCGTGTCCGAGACCTACCGGGCCATAGAGGTCCTCACCGTGGCCGGAGCCATCTACCTCGCGATCAACTTCATCCTGACACGTCTCATAGGGATCCTCGAACGGCGGCTGACGCCAAGCCGTCGCCTGGTCCCAACGACGGTCGCCACCCCCCCGGGAGAGACGAATGAACCCGCCAGGACCTGACGGGCGCAACCCCGTGACCCCGCCGGCGATCCGCATCGACGCGCTGCGGAAGAGTTACGGAGCCTTGAAGGTGCTCAAGGGCATCTCGCTGCAGGCGCATCAGGGAGACGTTATGTCTATCCTGGGCTCGTCCGGCTCCGGCAAGTCCACCATGTTGCGCTGCATCAACATGCTCGAGGTGCCCAACGGAGGCGAGATCGCCGTCGCGGGCGAGACCATCCGCATGAGGAGGACGTCGCACGGAATGCGACCTGCCGACAGGCGCCAGGTCGAGAGGATGCGGGCCCACATCGGCATGGTTTTCCAGAGCTTCAACCTCTGGTCTCACATGACCATCCTGGAGAACGTGATCGAGGCACCGATCCACGTGCAGAAGCGACCCCGCGCGGAGTGCGTCGCCGAGGCGGAGGAGTTGCTCGCCAAGGTCGGCATCGCCGACAAGCGCCACAGCTACCCGGCGCACCTGTCCGGTGGCCAGCAGCAACGCGCGGCCATCGCCCGCGCCCTGGCCCAGCGGCCCAAGGTGATGCTGTTCGACGAGCCCACCTCCGCGCTCGACCCCGAACTCGTCGGGGAGGTGCTGCGCGTCATGCGGGCGCTCGCGGCGGAGGGCCGCACCATGCTCGTCGTGACCCACGAGATGGCCTTCGCGCGGGAAGTGTCCAACAAGGTGGTCTTCCTACACCAGGGCGTCATCGAGGCGGAAGGCTCCCCTGCGGACCTGTTCGGCGGAAGCAAGTCCGAACGCTTCCGCCAGTTCCTATCCGCGTGAACGTCGCGCGTACGGCCCATCGAGCGAGCCCATTCATGGACAGCAGGAGTTGTGCGCTCATCGGCGTTCCGGTCGAGGCCCGGGCCGGTCGGCCCGGATGCGGCATGGGCCCGGCCGCCTATGCGGCGGCCGGGCTGGCCGGGGCGCTGGCCGGGCTCGGCTTCGCGGTGGAGGACCGCGGCTCCGTCGCGCCCGGCCCCCTGCGCGACCTCCGCCACCCCAACCCCGCTGTCCGCGACCTGCCCAAGATTGCGGCCTGGACGGCGGCGCTCGACGAGGCCGCCTTCGCGGCCAGTCGCGACGCCTTCCCGATTTTCCTCGGCGGCGACCACAGCCTGTCGGCCGGCACGATCGCCGGGATGAGCCGGCGCGCCGGCGCGGAGGGGCGCGAGCTCTGGGTCGTGTGGCTCGACGTCCACCCCGACCTCCACACGCTCGACTCGACGGAGAGCGGCAACCTGCACGGCACGCCCATGGCCTACCTCACGGGCCGCCCCGGCTTCCCCTCTTACATGCCCGGCCCAGCCGTGCCGCTTAAGCCCGACCACGTGTGCATGATCGGCCTGCGCAGCGTCGATCCGGTCGAGCGGCGGGCCCTCGGGGAAGGCCACGTCGAGGTGCACGACATGCGCTCGATCGACGAGCGCGGCATCGCGGCGCCGCTTGCCGCCTTCCTGGCCCGCGCCGCGGCGGCGGGGGCCATGCTGCACGTCAGCCTCGACGTGGACTTCCTCGACCCCGGCATCGCGCCGGGCGTCGGCACCACCGTGCCAGGCGGCGCCACCTTCCGCGAGGCGCACCTCGCCATGGAGATGCTGCGCGACAGCGGCCTCGTGCGCGGCCTCGACCTCGTCGAGCTCAACCCCTTCCTCGACGAGCGCGGCCGCACCGCGCTGCTGATGGTCGACCTCGCCGCGAGCCTGATGGGCCGGCGCGTCCTCGACCGCCCGACTCGGAGCTCTTGACCATGCTGAACCTCGTTCCCTTCGTCAGCGTCGACGACATGATGAAGCTTGTGCTCCACATCGGTATCGAGTGCTTCCTCGTCGAACTCGCTGACACGATTGAGGAGGACTTCCGCCGCTGGGAAACCTTCGACAAGACACCGAGGCTTGCCTCCCATAGCATCGACGGCGTGATCGAGCTGATGCCCACCAGCGACGGGCACCTCTACGGCTTCAAGTACGTCAACGGACACCCGAAGAACGGCTTGACCGGTCGGCAGACCGTCACGGCCTTCGGTATGTTGGCCGACGTCGCCTCGGGCTACCCGCTGCTGCTCTGCGAGATGACCATCCTGACGGCGCTGCGCACCGCCGCGACCTCGGCGATGGCGGCCAAGTTCCTGGCCCCCCCGGGCGCTCGCACCATGGCTCTGATCGGCAACGGGGCCCAGGCGGAGTTCCAGGCGCTAGCCTTCAAGGCGCTGCTCGGAGTCGACCGCCTGCGCCTCTACGATGTTGACCCCGCCGCAACGCGCAAATGCGTCGCCAACCTCCAAGGCCTCGGTCTCACGATCCACGCCGCCAGCAGCGTGGAGGAGGCCGTGGAAGGAGCCGAGATCATCACCACGGTGACGGCCGACAAGCGCAACGCGACGATCCTCGGCCACAACCACGTCGGCGCAGGCGTCCACGTCAACGGCGTTGGCGGCGATTGCCCAGGCAAGACCGAGATCCACGCCGACGTGCTGCGCCGCGCCGACATCTACGTCGAGTACCCTCCCCAGACGAGGATCGAGGGCGACATCCAGCAACTCGCCCCGGATCACCCGGTACACGAACTCTGGCGCGTCGTTGCGGGTCGTGCGCCCGGGCGTCGCGACGCGCGGCAGCTCACGCTCTTCGACTCCGTCGGCTTCGCGATCGAGGACTTCGCCGCGCTGCGCTACGTCCACTCCAAGGTCGCCGGCACGGGTTTCTACCGGGACCTCGACC
Source organism: uncultured Lichenihabitans sp. (assembly GCA_964245915.1). Taxonomy (GTDB): domain Bacteria; phylum Pseudomonadota; class Alphaproteobacteria; order Rhizobiales; family Beijerinckiaceae; genus Lichenihabitans. The sequence continues at coordinate 82,874 of CAXTOT010000011.1, forward strand.
TCCTGGCCGACCCCGACGAACCGCGAGACCTGTTCGGCATGCTGCTGCGCGCGAAGGCCTCTCAGGACGGTCTCGCGACGTCAGCTTGACGTTCCCGGCGCACGGCGGAAAGCGCGGACGCCTCGGCTCTCACGGTCGAGCTCAAAAGGGGCTCACACACAGGGCACGATTGGGTGATCGAGCTCTATCTCGCACCAGGCATCAGCAGGATAGAAGCGAGCTTGGCTCTCAAAGACTTTTTAATGTTCCATAATGTTTGTTATGCGAATCCTCTTAGCGCGCTGAATTCGTTTTGAAATCGGCGCTTAACGCTATCGCTGATCCCGGCCTATTCAATCGACCGGTTCACCCTGCCCTATCCCTCCTAAGGATAACCGTTTGAACGTTTCCCGATCGTTCGCCTTCGTGAACGCGATTGCCGCGGCCCAGACCCCGGCCGAGATCGGCCGCCAGCTCATCCGACTCGGCGAGGTGTTCGGCTTCGCGTCGGTGTTCGGCGGCCTCGTGCCACGCGCCCGCACCCCGAAACAGGAGATCGCCCCGCTCGTGCTCGTCCAGCACGTACCGGAGGGCTGGGCCGCGCGCTACAACGATCGCGGCTACTTGTTCAAGGATCCGGTGTTCCACCGGCTGCAGGCTGACACGCAGCCCTTCAGTTGGGCAGAAAGCTACGCCTCCTGTCCGAATGACTCCGATCGTAAGCTGGTCGGCGGCGAGGCCGCGGCCTTCGGCTTGACCGGCGGTTTCGTCGTCCCGGTCACGACCCTCGACCAGCGGATCGCCGCCATCTCCTTCGGTGGAGATCGCTCGCCGCTCGATCCCGAATCTGCCGCCGCGTTGGGCTTTGCCGCCAACTTCGCGGTCGGACGGTTTTTGCAGCTGCACGCGTCGGCAGCCCACGCAGCGGGCAGCGTCACAGCCCGGGAGCGCGAATGCTTGCTCTGGTCGAGCGAGGGCAAGACGGAAGCGGATATCGGCGAAATCCTGGGAATTTCGACATCGACAGTCAGCAAGCATATCGCGTCGGCGAAGGACAAGCTGGATGCGATCAACAAGACGCATGCTGTCGCGGTCGCCATTCGGCGCCGGATGCTATAGTTCTCGACGGTTGGGCGGTTATGGTTGCGGGTCGCTTGCCTGAACAAAGTTCAATGCACTGAATGCGGGCCGGGGTCAGCGTGACACTACCCTTTTCCCGACTGCCCATTACTACGGCACACCGTCTTTATGTTACACTGCTTTATTGAGAGTCTTGCTGACCTCGTGATCACCAGGGAGAGTCCTTCGCGACGCGATCCCTGCTAACGGAGGGGTGCCGGGAGGATCGCAACTGCCTTCAGTCCGCCGATTCCTGCTTCTCCAAGCGTCAAGGAACCACCGTATAATTCGGCTAACTCCCTCGATATTGGCAAGCCGAAACCATAGCCCGGCTCACTTTCATCGATACGCTTGCCCGGTTGCATCATCTCGACGGTCTCGTTACCGGAAAGGCCCGGTCCGTCGTCTTCGATGCTCAAGACGGTCCACGTTCCCTCGGGTTTGACGGTGACCAGAACGCAGTGCCGCGCCCATTTGCAGGCATTGTCGAGCAAATTGCCCAGCAGCTCGTCGAGGTCCTGCGTCTCGCAGGCCACGGCGACCGTCTCTCCAACATTGGCTCGGATTTCCAGACTCTTGTGGGCATAGAGTTTCGCGAACACAGCGACATGATCGGCGATCTTCGGGGCAAGGAGGACGCGTGAGCGTTCGGCGCCGCCCAAGGCAGCGGTACGCGCCCGGGTCAGATGATGCCGTATTCTGCGGTCCATCGTGGTGACGAGCGCCTGGAGGCGGCCGCTCGGGTCGCACGCGGATTCTTCAAGCGACAGCGCCAGGGTCGCCAGCGGCGTTTTCAGCCCATGCGCCAGGTTGGCGACATGCCTGCGCGCGCGCTCGAGATTGGCGGCGTTCTGGTCAAGCAGCGTGTTCAGCTCGACGACCAGCGGAGCAATTTCGCTAGGCTGCTGGCCAGTGATGCGTTCGGCCCTGCCCGCGATCACGCCCCTCAGTTCGCGGCGTAGCAGAGCCAGGGGGCGCAGCCCCAGTCGCACCTGCAGAAGAACGCCGCCCATGAGGGCTGCCGCGAGCAGGACCAGCGTGACGATAAGAGGCGTCAACGCCTCATGCAGAGGGCCTGCAAGTGCCTTCAGCGGTGCCGTGGCGGCTATGGTCACTGTACGCGAGCCGAGCTCAATCCGCTTGGCGCGCACCCGCAGCGGCTCCCCCCTGGGCCCAGTGCCGTCGATCGCCGTAGGATGCGGATGATCCTCGATTACCGCATTGCGGAGAACGAACTCGTCCGACCCCAATGATTTGGACCTTAAAACGGGATCCGGCGTCAGCACTTCCCAGTACCAACCGGACAGCAAACGCTCAAAGGGCGGGCCATCGACGATGTGCTCAAGACGCAAAGTACCGTCCGGCGCGGCGCGTAGCGCGTCCGTGATGCTCAGGATCTGCCCGTCAAGGCGGCCATCGACCTGCCCCTGGATGAAGCGCCGCAACGCGAAATCCATGACGACGCCGGTGGCCAGCAGCGCGAGCACAATCAGGACCGAAGCGCCGAGGAAAAGCCTGCCGCTGAGCGATTTCGGCATCCTGGTCACAGCGGCGCTCCGGCGGTTAGCCGGTAGCCTCGTCCGCGTACGGTTTCGATCAGGCCGTGGCCGACCTTGCGCCGTAGCCGGGCGACGATGACTTCGAGCGAATTGGAATCCACCTCGGCGTCGCCGTCATAGACGCGCTCCAAAAGATCGGGCCGGGTGACGACATGCTCCACTTTCAAGGTGAGGCAGGATAGCACCCGCCATTCGAGGGCGGTCAGGCGGAGCGGCAAACCGTCGAACGTGAAGGTGCCGAGCTGGGCGTCGAAAGCGAGCGGCCCGCAGACGATCAGGGGTGAGGCGTGGCCGGCCGCGCGTCTGATCAGCGCGCGCAGCCGCATGACAACCTCTTCCATCCGAAACGGCTTGACGAGATAGTCGTCCGCCCCGGCCTTGAATCCCTCGACCTTTTCCGACCAGCCGTCACGCGCTGTCAGGATCAGCACCGGCAGGGTGCGGCCAGCCTGCCGCCACGCCTTCAGCACGGCGATGCCATTTACCTTGGGCAGGCCCAGATCGAGCACGGCCGCGTCGTATGATCCCGTATCCCCGAGATGCTGCCCGTCCTCGCCGTCCGGGGCGACATCGACGACGAAATTCTCCTGCCGCAACGCGCGGGCGACGGCGTCGGCCAAGGTCTTGTCGTCTTCGACCAGTAGTATTTTCATGTAATCACTGCTTTTACGCGATCGCTTCACCTAGATCAGGAAGCTTAACTGAACCTGAACGGCCAGGTTCAGGCTGCATTGTGGATGGACGAGGTAGAAAACAAAATCGATATCAATTGAAGGCCCCTCCCATGTCCCGCCCAGAGAATGCCAGCGACACCCCGATCCCCCGAACGCGTTTCGCGCCGTTCCGGTACGGCAGGCGGGGCGTGGTGGTGGCTGCAGCCATCGTCGGCGCTTTTGCGGCCGGCGGTGCTGTTGCCGCCGTCGCCCTGCATGGCCGACAGCCGGCCCTGGTGATGCTGACCCCGGCGCCGATCACGGCCATGCATGACTGGAGCGGGGTCGCGGTAAAAGGCCAGGTGGCCGAAATCTTCGGCAACAAGTTCATCATCCAGGACGACAGCGGGCGCGCGCTCGTCGACCTCGGCCGCGCCGGCGAGCGTGGGACCCTGGTCGCCAAGTCCGAAACCGTGACGGTCCAGGGGCGCTTCGATCACGGCTTCATCCATGCGCAGGCGGTCTCGCATAGCGACGGCCGCAACGATCTTCTGGGACCTGGCCGCCCTCCCCGTGGACCCCTGGCGCAGCGAGGTCCGGCTGGCGGCCCGGGTGAACTGGACCCTCACTGAGCGACCACCCCAATCCATGCCGCCCACAGGCCGGCTGGAGACCGGCGCCATCGGCGCCACAACGAGAGAGAGCATCATGAAGCGACTTTTGATCACCGGACTGACCCTCGCGATCCTGACAGGCGGGGCATTGGCGCAGGCGGCCGCCCCGGCCCCGGCCGGCGGACCTCCGCCCGCGGCCGGCATGAAAGCGCCGCCCCCGCCTCCGCCTGGCGGCCCGGATGTCATGGATGACGGCCCCGGCGGCCCGCCCCCACCCCCGCCTGGCGGACCCAAGGGACGGCGCCCGCCCCCGCCGCCGCCGTCCCGCGCGGCTCATTTCCGTCTCGAGAATGGAGACACGGCGCTGGATGTCAAATGCGCCGACGACGAGCCGATGAAGGCGTGCGCCGACATCGCTTTGCAGATGCTCGACAAGCTGCAGGCCATGCCGGCCGCGCCTGGCATGCCGAACGCGCCGAAGCCCTGATCGAACTTGAGAGGCCCGGGTGGTCCGGGCCTTTCTTCCCAGAACCAATGGAGAGCAAAATGAGCCACGACAATCAGACAACCATCAAAGGCGAAGTAACCGACATTTTCGCGCACCGCTTCGTGCTGAAGACAGCGGCAGGCAAATACCTCGCTGACCTGGGACCGAAGGGCGCGGATCAGATGCGCCTGAAGCCGGGCGACAATGTCGAACTGACCGGCGAGATGAAACCGTCCGAGCTGAAAGTCCACAGCGTCGCCAAAGCCGGTGCGAAGCCGGTCGCGATCGACCACTCCAAGAAGCCGTCTCACGAAGAGCATGAGGAGGCCAATCCCGCGCCTGCCCTAAAGACGGCAGAGGCGAACGGCTTCACGGTGCTGGGCCAGCCACGCCGCAAGCCGAAGCATTTCGAGATCCTGGGCCGCGACAGCGCAGGCGATCTGGTTGAGCTGCACGTCGAACTGGATGGCACCTTGCGCAAAACCCATCCTGTGGACGCGCACGATCCCAAGTGGTCCGCGGAACTTCAGACCGCGAAGTGAATCCGTTTGTGGGCGGGGGTCGAATTTGACCAGGGAGGAGCTGACGTGGGCGAACAGCAATCCAACCGCAATGCCACCTCCCGTGCGATCTGGCCACTGCAGTCCCTCAACTTCTTCATGGCGGACATGCAGGCGGGGATCGGCCCGTTCCTCGGCGTGTTCCTGCTCGCGCATGGCTGGGAAAGCGGCCTGATCGGCTCGGTTATGACCATCGGCAGCGTCGCCGGCATGCTCATGACGGCGCCTGCCGGAGCGCTCGTCGACGCCACGTCGCGCAAGCGGCTCTACGTGATCATACCTGGCATCTGCGTCGTCCTCGCCTCGACCATCATCCTGTTGTCGCAGAGTTTCTGGCTGGTAGCAGCATCGCAGGTGGCCACGGCCATTGCCGGTGCTGCAATCGGCCCGGCGGTGAGCGGCATCACGCTCGGCATCGTGCGCCAGGCCGGCTTCAACGGGCAAAACGGGCGCAATCAGGCCTTCAATCACGCCGGCAACATGGTGGGCGCGGCCCTGTCGGGATTCCTTGGCTGGAAGTTCGGCCTCACGGCCGTGTTCTGGCTGGCGGCCGCTTTTGGCGTCGTCTCCATCATCTCGGTCCTGATGATCCCTGCCGGCGCGATCGACGACCGGGAAGCCCGGGGCATGAAAGAAGGTGGCGAGGACGGCGATAAAGCGAGCGGGTTCAAGGTGCTCCTGGAATGCAAGCCGCTGCTCATCCTCGCCGCCGCGCTTGCCTGCTTTCATCTCGGCAACGGCGCCATGCTGCCGCTCTATGGCCTCGCGGTCGTCGCCGAAAAGCAGGGCGATCCGGCCAGTTTCGTGGCGATCACCATCGTCGTCGCGCAAGGCGTCATGATCGCCGTGTCGCTCATCGCCATGCGCATGGCCGAAAAGGAAGGCTACTGGCTCGTCTTGCTGATCTCGTTCCTGGCGCTTCCGCTGCGGGGCCTCATCGCGGCGCATTTTATAAGCAAGTGGGGGGTCTACCCCGTGCAGATGCTCGACGGCGTCGGCGCCGGCCTGCAAAGCGTCGCCGTCCCTGGCCTGGTCGCGCGCATCCTCAACGGCACAGGCCGAGTCAATGTCGGCCAGGGCGCCGTGATGACCGTTCAGGGCCTCGGCGCCTCTCTCAGCCCCGCGATCGGCGGCTGGATCGCGCAAGGCATCGGCTACGGCCCGATGTTCATGAGCCTGGGCAGCTTCGCCTTCGGCTCGATCGCGCTGTGGGTCGGCTTTTCCTCCGTCCTCAAGCCCGCCTGCGCAGGCACGTCGGCAAAGACCGCGCCATCCCTCACCCAGGCAGGAGCTCCGGCATGATGTCGGCCGAACAGGAAAGTCAGGTCCTGGACCCAACCGAGCCGGACCAGGTGCTCGCTTTCGCGCACATCGGCGACTTGCACCTCACCGACGCCAAGCAGCGCAACTTCCTCGATTTTCTTGCCATCGTCGCCCAG